>SVGS01000025.1 GCA_015056205.1 Clostridiales bacterium
TTTTTTGAAGAAAAATTTTAAAAAAATTGAGGAAAATCAACGTTTCCGGACATTGATCTCCTCGTCTCCAAAATCGTTCGTCTTTTTCTCCGTCCCTTGTGGTTCGCTTCTTCCTCAACCACAATTTTGTTCGCCCGGATCCAGGATCTCCGTTACGATCCCCCCCGCCGAAGCCTTCGGAGATTATCCGAAAAGCGTCTGCCCCAAGCGCGTGACCGGGCTTTGCATCACGCAGCCCAGCGCGCGCACGGCGCGGATCCGCTTCATCTTGGGCATCCGGCGCGTCTCCAGATAAGCCGCGGTGATCCGGTCGGCCTCCGCCGGCAGCATTCCTTCATATAATTTCCGGAAAACCAGGGTATGGGTATAGGTCAGCAGAATGCGTCTTTTCGCCTGCTTTCGCTGCCTCAGCGCCGCGAAGCCCCGGGAAATCAGTCCCTTTCTGCTGGCGCCGATGGCGTTGTCCCCGTGCTGCCGGTAGCGTGTCAGCGGTTCATTCAGAAAGATCACATGCCCGAAGGCGGCCGCCGTCAGGGCGATAAACCAGTCGTGCATAAACAGATCCTTCGCCTGACCGTGCGCGGCAATCAGCCCGGCCAGAGCCCTGTTCATGATCAGGGTGCATCCGGTCACATTGTTCTGCACCAGCAGCGGCGGAAGCGTGACGGCTTTCGGGTCCCACCCCTGATGCCGGAAAAAGCTGTCCGCGACCGGCTCGCCCTGCTCGCTGATCAGCCGGCAGTCCGAATGAACCAGCAGGGGGCAGTCCTTTCCGTATTGCCGCTCGGCTTCCCGCATCGCTGTTTTGAGGCGGGCTGTCTTTTCCGGTTCCCACAGATCGTCCTGATCGCACAGCAGAAAGCAGTCTCCCTCCGCCTGGCGGATCAGGGAAAGAAAATTTCCCGCGGCTCCCAGATGTCTGCCGGATTCGCTGCCCATGGTGAACCGGGAATCCTCCACGCAGAGCTTTTCCAGTATCGGAACGGTCTGATCCGTGGATCCGTCGTCCTGCATCAGGACGGAAAAATCGGAATCCGTCTGCTGCCGAATGGATTCGGTCAGCGCCGGAAGATGGCGTTCCCCGTTGTAGGCTGCCAGCAGGATCACGGATCTCACCAGGAAATCCCCCATTTCATGAAATACTTGAACACGGAGCGCATTTGGCGGAACCGACCTTTGAACGTTCTCGTATTTTCTCTGGACCAGCGGTGGGTCACCGTCATGTCCGGATGATAGACGATGCTGCCCAGATGCTGGTGCAGAATGCGCCGGCTCAGATCCGAGTCTTCCTGATACAGGAAGAAGCGCGGATCGAAGCCTTTCAGCTCCTGAAAAACGCTGGTCCGGATCAGCAGGAAACAGCCGGTGGCAAACTCCACGGGCATGGGGCGGCGGACGTCCAGGTCGGCCAGGGTATATTCGTTCCGCCAGCGCCGAAAAATGCCGCCCGCTTCCTCAAACAGTCCGCTCAGCAGATAATGCACCGCCACCTGTTTCTTGGGCAGATACTGTTCGCTCCCGTCCGTATTCAAAACCCGGGGCGTCAGCACCGCGATATTCGGATGAACCTCCATATAGCGGATCATCCGGGTGAGCAGCCCGGGATCAAAGGTAATATCCGGATTCATAATCAGATGGTATTTGCTTCTCAGGTAGGGCAGAACCGCGTTGTTCGCTCTCCCGAACCCGATGTTTCCGCGCTGGGGCAGCACGGTGATGCCGGGATACGCCCAGGCCAGCTTCTCGGCCATGATCTCCTCCGGCGAGTTATCGCAAAGATACACCGCCACCTCCTGATCCGCCCGCTGAAGACTTTCGAGCGCATCAATCACTTCATCCCCGCAGTGGTACAGCACAATGCAGGCTGAAAGCATGGACGGCATCCTCACCCCTCCTCTCCGGATCCTGTTTCCTTTCTATTGTAGCGTTTGAATACCCCTTTGTCCATAAAACAGTGGAAATTTCATTCAATGGATGCTATACTAATAGAACTGTTCACGGCTCCGTGAACGGAAACAGAATAACAAGGGATTGTCAGGAAGAAGGTTTTGTCTCTGAGTAAGTTTGCTGTATTTGTGGATCTGGAGAACTGCGGCGCCAAGGCCGCCATGCTGAATAGCATTCTGGAGAAAGTGAAAATCCGGGGAGATATTCTGCTGGGAAAAGTATATGGATATACGGATAAGTATGACGACCTGAAGGAAGTGCTGCTGAGCAACACCTTTACGGTGGTTCCCAGCATCCGCTACGGGATCAGCCAGAAGAACAACGCGGATATCCAGCTGGTAATCGACGCGCTGGAGGTCGCCTATAACAACGATCTGATTGACAGCTTCTGCATCGTCAGCGGCGACAGCGATTATGTTCCGCTGGTCGGCCGGCTGAAGAGCATGGGCAAGTTTGTCCTGGGAATCAGCCGGAGCGAGGCGGCCAGCAATATTTTTATCAATGCGTGCAACGAGTTTCAGTTCCTTGAATCCGTGGGCAAGCGGAATGTGGAGAAGCCGAAGCGTCCCCGCTCCACGGTGAACAGCGAGGAGATGGCGGATGAAAGCGAGCTGAACAAGCTGCTGACCACCGTGCTGGAAGAGCAGACCGACCGGGATGAAATCTACGCCAGCGAGCTGAAGGGCACCCTGCTTCGTCTGCGTCCGGACTTCAATGAAAAAGCCTACGGCTGTCCGACCTTCTATAAGCTCCTGCTGAAGCTGAGCAACCGGTTCGGCGATCTGCGGGTCCATAATGACAATTTTGACGTCATGGTGGGGCTGACCAATACGCCCGACAGCGGAGAATCCATCCCGCAGCTGACCCGGGACAACTGGAAGGAAGCCTTCGCCGCGCAGATCAAAGCCTATAAGGATGGCGGTTTCGACCGGGTCAATCCTTCCATCCTGAAGGCGGATATCATCACGGCCTATCCGGATTTCAATGAGAGAACCATCGGGTTCAAGCGCTTTTCCGATGTGATGAAACAGCTGGAGAAGGACGGGCTGGTCGTCGTCGAGATGGATGAACAGAAAACCATGCTGATCAAGCTGCTGTAAAAGCGGACCATCCGGACGGTCTCCGATGACGTTTTCGGAAAGGAGGGCTGTGTGCCGTGCGCTTTTTACGTAGAACCATCTGGTATTTTGCTTCCCGGCTGCTGCTTCTCTGTGTCCTCGTGGGGCTGGCGATTTCCGTTTTCTATTACGCCATGAATCTGACCAATATCCAGGTGGTCCTGAAGGACGGCCTGGCGGCCCGGGCCAAGGTGATTATGGGAATCACCGACAACCGGGACGAGCTTCGGAAGTTTTTTCAGAACGCGGCCCTTTCAAACGATTCGGATCTGAAAGCCGTATCGCTGGGGAATTCCCCTTATGTGGATTATAATGTCCGCGGGCTGGATCACCGGCTGGATCTGGGCTTTTTCTGGACCTGGCCCTGGGATTCCTCCGTCTGGATCAACGTTTCGGAAAGCATTCCCCGGATTGACGGCCGGGTGAAAGGCCTGAAAGCGGATGAAGTGATTGCCCGGGACGGTCCGGGCGCGGTCTATCCGCCGGCATGGCCGGATATGCGGTATCGGATTCTGCTGTCCCGGGAGGCCGGCCAGTGGAAAATCCGAAGTATGAACGTGATAAAATAAGCTCCCCGGCGGTCTGCGGGTCGGGCATCGGAAACTTTTGCGTTTCCGGATGAAATTCCGCTGAAAAAATCCTTGCATTTTCGTTCATCTCGTGATAGTATAGTCAGGCTTGATGTGTAACGCTCCAAGAGGGGGGATATTTCCATGGGTAAGTTTTGTGAGATCTGCGAGAAGGGCACGCTGAACGGGAATAACGTCAGCCATTCCAACCGCAAGAGCCACCGGATCTGGGCGCCCAATGTGCAGAGCGTCCGTGTGATGGTCAATGGCGCGGCGAAGCGGATGAACGTGTGCACCCGCTGCCTGCGCAGCGGCAATGTGCAGCGTGCGCTGCCCAAGCTTCATGAAGAAGCGTAACTCCGGGCGTACATATGATTTCCCGCCTGTTTGTGCGACAGGCGGGTTTTCTTTATTCTTTTTCAGTTTCAGAGAGACAGGACCGCAGCCACCGCAGGCCCTCTTCCCGCTGGACCGGCAGCGGCCGTGCGTCCAGCCGGCGCAGAAAATGATCGATCCGGCTGTTCTTGCTTTCCGGATCCTCCTCCCGGTATCGCCTCAGAACCCGGGTCTCCGTGCCGAAGATCGTGGCGAACGCGAGTCCGTGAAAGCTGTCTGTGCACAGGAGGGCGGCGTTCTGAACCGCGCCGAGAAAGGCCTCGGGGCCGGCTCCGTCCATCAGGGAATAATGCCGCTGATCGGCCTCCGCGTAGCTTTCCGCCGTGACCGGCAGAACGATCACCCGGCAGCCGGTCTCTTTCCGCAGCGCCTCCGCCTTTTCCCAGTACTGCCGGTTTTCTCCGATAAAATAGCAGAGCAGATACGGCTCCCCCGCCGGAGGCGGGCCGGCAAGGCCGCTCCATTCCTCCGCGGTCAGCAGGCACACGGGATCCGGCATCACGTCCGCCTGCCGGCCCGTCATTTCCTTCAGCAAGTCCGCCCCTTCTTCCTCCCGGACGGAAATGTTCTGAAAATCCGCCGTCCACCGGCGGATCTGCCGGACCTTTTCCTCCGCCGGCCTCCGCCGGATCCCGAGGCTCGCCGCGTAGGCCGCCTTCACGGTTCCCTTCGGCGCGAAAGTGAGAAAATAGGCGGGATTCAGCCATACCGGGTTCCAGATCTGATCGCTTCCGCAGATCAGGATCTCCCGGTCCCGGCTCTGAGCGCGCAGTTCTTTCTGATTCCGGCAGCGTTCCGTCAGCCGCAGATGATCCCGGTAGAATGCGGAAAAAAGCTCTCGCTTCCGGCGGGCGCCGGCCTGATCCGTCAGGACCTGTTTTTTGCGCAGCCCTTCCAGAATCAGCTTTGGATGATTCCGGGTCCGGATCAGATTCAGAACCTTTTCCCGCCGGTCCGGGTCGTAGTCCAGATGAACGCAGTCATGTCCCATTTTCCGGATCACCCGCTGCAGCGCGTAGGCCTGCAGCGAGGAGCCGTAATTATGGTTGTGCAGAAAAGTGATGACTCCCACCCGGGCCATGGTTTTCACTCTCCTCTGAATTCCGACCGCATGCGTCCCGTTTCCAGAATATCGGCAATCCGTTCGCATGCGTGTCCGTCTCCGTAGGGATTCACGGCATGGGCCATCCGGTCATAAGCGGCCCGGTCGTCCAGCAGCCGGGTAAACTCCCGGTAAATGGTTTCCTCTTCGGTTCCCACCAGCTTCAGCGTTCCGGCACGGATCCCCTCGGGTCTTTCCGTCGTGTTGCGCATCACGAGCACAGGCTTTCCGAGGCTGGGCGCCTCCTCCTGAATGCCGCCGCTGTCCGTCAGAATCAGCTCGCTGCGGGCCATGATATTGTGGCAGTCCAGCACGTCGATGGGCTCAATCAGCCGGATCCGGCCGCAACCGGCCAGTTCCTGATCCGCCGCTTCCCGCACAACGGGATTCAGGTGGATGGGATAAAGCACCTTCACGTCCTCATGCTCCTTCGTGACCCGCCGGATCGCCCGGAACATGGCGTGCATCGGCGCTCCCAGATTCTCCCGGCGGTGCGCCGTCAGCAGGATCAGCCGGCTTCCTTCCGCCCATTCCAGGTCGGGATGATGCCAGTCCTGCCGCACGGTGGTCTTCAGCGCGTCGATCACCGTGTTGCCGGTCACATAGATATCCTCCGGCTTCTTCCCTTCCCGGATCAGATTATCCCGGCTCATTCCGGTGGGCGCGAAATGATACCGGCTGATGATGGAAACCGCTTCCCGGTTGAATTCCTCGGGATAGGGGGAGTAGATATCGTAGGTTCTCAGCCCGGCTTCCACGTGGCCGACGGGAATCTGCAGGTAGTAGCAGGCCAGCGCCGTGGAAAAAGTCGTGCTCGTATCCCCGTGCACCAGCACCACATCCGGCTTTTCCCGGTCCAGCACCGTCCGGATGCCCGTCAGAACCTCTGTCGTGATGTCAAACAGCGTTTGCCGTTCCTTCATGATATCCAGGTTGTATTGGGGCTGAATCTGAAAAGCGTCCAGCACCTGGCGCAGCATATCCCGGTGCTGCCCGGTCACGCAGACCACGGTCTCGATCGACGGTCTCTTTCCCAGCTCCGCCGCCAGCGGGCACATTTTGATCGCTTCCGGCCGCGTGCCGAAAACCAGCATAACCTTTTTCATTCCCAGTCCACCAGTCCTTTGGATTCAAGATAAGCTTGCTGATAATCCATGTAATCATCCACCAGGGAGGCGAGCTTCACCGCCCGGACCGGATCCAGATGGTTGTTGTTCGCCAGCGTTTCCACCATGTATTCAAAGGCTTCGTCGTCCTCGTAATACTCGGTGCCGGCATTGCCCTCTTCGTCCAGCACGTGATGGCTGTGCATATAATCCATGTCCGCGTCGATGGTCTGGTTGATCAGCTCCGGGATCATCTCCGCCAGCTCCGGATGATCCTTGGCATGAATCCGCTGCAGAATGAATTCCAGTGCTTCAGCCTTGTCATATCCTCTCATCATGGTTGCTTACCTTCCTTTCCGTTCATAGATCAGGGATCGGTTGACCGAGGGAGTCTCGCTTCCGTTGGGATAAAACAGAATCCGCCCTTCCCGGAGCATCAGGATTCCGGTGGATCCCTGCAGCTGCTTTTTTTCCAGCAGCATCGTCATCAGCTTATCGTTCAGTGTGGGGCCGCCTCCTTTTTCGAGGCAGTCCTTCCAGATGGTGCAGCGGCAGCCGCTTTCCGAACAGCTGAACGCCCGGTCGCTTTCCCGCAGCGTTCCCTTTCCGCACAGGGGGCAGACGCTCCCTTTCAGCGCCTTGCTTCGGATCCCGGCGCGGCTTTTCCGTTTTTCATCCGCCGGAAACCGGTTCGGAGACCGGTTGTTCCGGGCATAGTCTACCAGAAAAGCGCTCATTTTCCGGATCCCGTCCATAAAGCGGGCCTCATCCTGCTTCCCGTCGGTAATCTCGTGCAGCGCCAGCTCCCATCGCCCCGTCAGCTCCGGACTCGCGATCTCCTTCGGCATCAGCTCGATCAGCGTGGTTCCTTTGTCGGTGGCCGCCAGCGTTTTCCCCTTTCGCTGGGCATACCCCACCTGCAGCAGGCGTTCGATGATGGCGGCCCGCGTCGCCGGGGTTCCGATCCCGCTGCCTTTCATCTGCCGCGCCAGTTCCTCGTCGTCCAGCTCCTTCCCGGCGGTTTCCATGGCCGCCAGCAGGCTGGCGTCCGTATGAGGAGGCGGCGGCTTGGTCATGTCCTCCTTCACCTTCGCCCCTTTCACCGTCCGCTGATCCCCCACCTGAAGAGGCGGCAGCGCGGTCTCGTTTTCCTCTTCATCCTTCGCGGTTTTCCGCTTTCGCGGCGGATCCTTCATCGGCGGTACGTCGTGCCATCCGTTGACGAGAATGGTTTTTCCGGTCGTCCGGAAAGAATATCCCTCCGCCTCGGTGATCACCCGGGTCGCGTCGTAATCGCAGGCCGGATAGAAAGCCGCCAGCAGCCGCCGCGCGACCAGGTCATAAAGCTTTCGCTCGTCCTCGCTGAATTTCTCCGGGTTCGCCCGCTTGGCCGTCGGGATGATGGCATGGTGGTCCGTCACTTTAGAGGCGTCCACCGTCCGCTTGCTGGCCGGGAGCCGGCCTTCCCGCAGAGCGCCGGGCACATAGGCCTGGTATTCCTCCGGCAGCAGCTTCATGGTCTGAACCACCCGCGGGATCATATCCGGCGGCAGATACCGGCTGTCCGTCCGGGGATAGGTCAGCGCCTTATGGGTTTCATACAGGCTCTGGGCCGTTTTCAGTGTTTTGTCCGCCGTGAATCCCAGCATTCTGTTCGCGTCCCGCTGCAGGCTGGTCAGATCATAAAGCTGCGGCGGCAGCTCATGCTTCCGCGTGGTTTCCGCCGAGGTGACCCGTCCCGTTTTTCCCCGCACCGCCACGGCGATCTGCTCGGCGTCGGCCTTGTTTTTCAGATGGGTATCCGGGTCCAGCTTTTCGGAAAAGTAGATTCCCCGGTAGTCTCCGAAATCGGCTGTCACCGTGCTGTAGCCTTCGGGCCTGAACTGCTCGATTTCCTTTCGCCGCCGGACCAGGATCGCCAGCGTCGGCGTCTGTACCCGGCCCACGCTCAGCAGCGTATCGTATTTCAGGGTAAAAGCCCGGCTCGCGTTCATCCCCACCAGCCAGTCGGCCCTGCTGCGGCATCTTGCGCTGGCGTACAGGCCGTCGTATCTTTCTCCCGGCTGAATATTCCGGAATCCTTCTGTAATGGCTTCGTCCGTCATGGAAGAAATCCAGAGCCGCTGAAAAGGCTTTTTGCATCCGGCTTTTTCATAGATATAGCGGAAAATCAGCTCCCCTTCCCGCCCGGCGTCCGTAGCGCAGATCAGGGAGTCCGTTTCCGGATCGTTCATCAGTTTTTTTACCGTTTCGAATTGCGCCCGGGTTTTGGGCAGCACCTTCAGCGGAATCTCGTCCGGAAGAATGGGAAGGGTGTCAAAGGTCCACCGCTTCAGCCCCGGATCCATCTCGTCCGGTTCCTGCAGGCTGACCAGATGGCCGATCGCCCAGGTCACGATATACCGGTCGCCGGTCAGACATCCGTCTCCCCGGCCGCCGCATCCGATCACCCGGGCAATATCCCTGGCGACGCTGGGCTTTTCCGCCAGCACCACGATCTTTCCCATGGTGTTCCTCTCTTTACAGATTGTAAACCTTTTTCGCGTTTTCAGTCGTATACGCGGCCACTTCTTCCGGCGTCTCGCCCCGCAGCTCCGCCAGCTTCATGCCGACATAGCGTACGTTCGCCGGCTCGTTCCTTCTTCCGCGCACGGGTTCCGGAGCCAGATAGGGGCTGTCCGTCTCGATCAGCAGCCGGTCCCGGGGAATCAGCCGGGCGGCTTCCTGCAGCCGGGGCGCTTTTTTGAAGGTCAGCGGCCCGGCGAAGGAAATGTAATATCCCAGCTTCAGGTACTCCCTGGCGATCTCCGGGCTGCCGGAAAAGCAGTGGATAATCCCGCCGGTCAGCCGGTTTTTCCACGCCTTCATGATTTCCAGGATCTCGCCGTGAGCGTCCCGGATATGCCAGGCCACCGGCGCCCCGATTTCCCAGGCCAGCGCCATCTGCTTTTGCAGCACGTCCCGCTGGGTTTCCCGGGGGCTCAGGTCGTAGTAGTAATCCAGTCCGATTTCTCCGATCGCCCGGATCTTTCCCTCCTGATACCAGCGCCGGATCTCCTCCGGATCCTGCTCCCGGAATCCCTTGGCCTCATGCGGATGAATCCCTCCCACGGCGACGGCCCCTTCGTGGGTTTCGGCATAGGCGATCGCTGCCCGGGAAGAGGCCATGTCCGATCCGATCACGGCATACCGGGTTACCCCGTTGGCCGCCATCCGGGCCAGAACCTCTTCCCGGTCCCCGTCGAACCGTTCCTCATTCACATGGCAGTGGGAGTCAAACCATTCCGTCATCCGATCAGCGCTCCGTCCGCGACGCCCTCTTCCACGGTCACCAGCTTCAGGTTCCCCGCATCGTCCAGCGCGCTGAGAATCATGCCCTGGCTCTCGATTCCGGCCAGCTTCGCCGGCTTCAGGTTGGTGATCACCGCCACCTGGCGGCCCACCAGCGCCGCGGGATCATAGTACTTCTGAATGCCGCTGACCACGGTTCTCTCTCCGTCGGCGCCCAGATTCAGGGTGAATTTCAGCAGCTTGCTGCTCTTTTCCACCTTTTCGCAGGCCGTCACCCGGGCGACCTGAATCTTGCATTTCGCGAAATCGTCGATGCCGATTTCCGCGGGATATTCCGGTTCGTCGTGTTTCTTTTCAGCTTTCTTTTCCTGCTTGCTCCGGGCTTTTTCTTCCTTCTTTTCGGCCTTCGCTTCTTCTTTTTCCGCTTTCCCGCCGCTCAGGGCTTTCAGCTCTTTCTCCACGTCGATCCGCGGGAAAAGCGCTTCTCCCTTATGTACCTGAACGCCGGCGGGAATCGCGCCGAAGGTTTTCAGCGAATCCCAGGTCTTCAGCTCCGGATCCGTGAGGCCGATCTGCTCATAGATCCGCGCGGGGGTGGAGGGCATGAAGGGCTCGGTCAGCACGGCGGTATAGCGCACGCATTCCGCCAGCGTCCGCAGCACGTTGCCCAGCAGACCCTTCTTCTCCGGATCCTTTCCGAGCACCCAGGGCTGGGTCAGGTCGATGTATTTGTTGCATTCGCCGATCACCTTCCAGATTTCGGACAGCGCCTGGGAGAACTGCAGTTTGTCCATCTGCTCCTCCACCAGGCCCGGCAGAGCGGCACAGTGCGCCCGCAGGCTCTCGCCCGTTTCATCGGGGGCATTTTCATCCCACGCGGGCATTTTGCCGTCGAAATACTTTTCGATCATGGCCACGGTGCGGCTGACCAGATTGCCCAGATCGTTCGCCAGATCGGCGTTCATCCGGATCAGGAAGGATTCGTTGGTATAGTTTCCGTCCGCTCCGAAGGGCATTTCCCGCATCAGATAATAGCGCAGGGAATCCACGCCGTACCGGGCGACGATGGGCTGGGGATAGACCACGTTCCCCTTGGATTTGCTCATCCGGTCCGCTCCGAACAGCAGCCATCCGTGGCCGAAAACCTGTTTGGGCAGCGGCAGCCCCAGGGCGTGAAGCATGATCGGCCAGTAGATGGTATGGAACCGGACGATCTCCTTGCCCACCAGGTGAATATTCGCCGGCCAGAACTTCCGGTAAAGCTCGTCGTGATCCGTACCGTAGCCCAGGGCGGTGATATAGTTGCTCAGCGCGTCGATCCAGACATAGATCGTGTGCCGGGGGTCGAAATCCACGGGAATGCCCCATTTCACGCTCGTACGGCTGACGGCCAGATCCTGCAGTCCGGGCCGGAGGAAGTTGGTCAGCATCTCGTTGGCCCGCTTCGCCGGCTGAATGAAATCCGGATGGGTTTCGATATAATCGATCAGCCAGTCCTGATATTTGCTCATGCGGAAGAAATAGCTCTCCTCCTTCATGGGCTGGCAGGGGCGGCCGCAGTCCGGGCAGACCTTTACGCCGTCCTTGTCCACCAGCTGGGTCGGCGTCCAGAAGCTTTCGCAGGGCGTGCAGTACATCCCTTCGTATTCCGCTTTGTAGATATCGCCCTGCTCATAGAATTTCCGGAAGATCTGCTGCACGATCCGGGTATGCCGCTCCTCGGTGGTGCGGATAAAATCATCGTACTGAATATTCATCAGCTTCCAGAGGTCCTTCGTCTCCGCCACGATCCGGTCGATGTACTGAATCGGGGTCAGTCCTTCCTCCGCCGCTTTCTTCTCCAGCTTCTGCCCGTGCTCATCCGTTCCGGTCAGAAAATAGGTGTCGTAACCCTGCATCTTTTTGAAGCGGGTCATCGTGTCCGCCGCCACGGTCGTATAGGTATGCCCGATGGTCATATTGCCGGAAGGATAATAAATCGGCGTTGTGATATAAAAGGTTTTCTTCCCCTCGTTCATGGCTTCGTCCCTCCTGGAATTTGAATTGTTTTGAAAAAAAGGCTGTTGCGACGCAACAGCCCGTGATGCCTGACCGGTCCTTACTGAGCTTCGGCCGCGGTTTCCACAGGATAAACGGAAACCTGCTTGCGATCCTTGCCCAGCCGCTCAAAGCGAACCACACCCGTCGCCTTGGCAAACAGGGTATCGTCCTTGCCGATCCCGACGTTCAGGCCGGGATGGATCCGGGTTCCCCGCTGGCGGACCAGAATGTTGCCGGCGAGAGCCAGCTGGCCGTCCGCCCGCTTCGGTCCGAGGCGCTTGGACTCGCTGTCCCGGCCGTTCCGGGTGGAGCCCATTCCCTTTTTATGAGCGAATTGCTGCAGATTAAGCTTAATCATGTTTTTCCCTCCGTTCTTTGATGGACAGCTTTACGTTTTTCGGATAAGCTTGCGACAGATCCGACAGGCCCTGCTTCAGGGCTCCCATCAGAATCTGCGCCCGATCATTTTCATCCGGGGTCATCTCCGGCAGATGAAAGGAGAGCATGCCGTCCCGGTTTTCCGTTACGACCGGAATGATTCCGCATACGCTCTCCAGCGCGTTCACGCAGGTGCATCCGAGAATGGAAACCGCGGCGCATACAATGTCCCGCCCCGTCTCCGCCAGACCGCTGTGCCCCTGAATCCGGCACCCGGTCAGGCCTTCATTCCCCTGCTCCAGCGAAACGGTGATCATTACGCCTGAATTGCGGTGATTTCCACCTTGGTGTAGGGCTGACGATGGCCGACCTTCCGATGGGAATCCTTCTTGCTCTTGTACTTGTAAACGGTGACCTTCTCACCCTTTACCTGACCGAGAATCTTGCCTTCCACCTTCGCGCCCGCCAGAACGGGGGTCCCGACCTTCATGTCCCCCTCGCCGCCGATCATCAGCACGTCGAAGGAGATCTTGGAATCAGCTTCCTGGTTGACTTTGTCGATGTAGATCACATCACCCTGGGATACACGGTATTGCCGGCCGCCCGCTGCGATAACAGCATACATGGGACAGCACCTCCTGATTTCATACTCGCCGGGAAAACTGAGGTTGCGCCAGGCGCATTGTTACAGACCTCTCCCGAGCGGCTTACCGAAACAAGATATCACGACAGCCTTGTCCTGTCAAGCTTTTTTTCGCTTTCCCGAGGAGCCCGCGTACAATATAAAATAGGATGGTTCAGAAAAAAGCCAAAAAAAAGCAATTGACAATTTTCATTCATCATGATAAACTTTACAATTGCATCAGTATCGTCTTACTGTTGTTGGCTTGATTTCGGCTTCCTTATTTTACACAGGTTTGGGAAGTTTGGCAAGTACGAAATCTCGGGCTTTGGCAAAGGATGGCTGGTCGATCTGAATAAGGGGTGATTGCGAAACATGGTACATGAGGTTCACATGGGAAAGCTCCGGGAACGGATGAGTTTCTCCCGCATTGATGAAGTTCTGGAGATGCCTAACCTGATTGAGGTGCAGAAGAATTCCTATCAGCGCTTTCTCGATACCGATCTTCGTGAAGTACTGGCCGATGTTTCTCCCGTAACGGATTATAACGGGAATCTGGTGCTGGAATTCGTGGACTATTCTCTGGATGAGCCGAAAAACTCCGTCGCCCGCTGCCGGGAACGGGATATGACCTACGCCGCCCCCTTAAAGGTGTTTGTGCGCCTGAAAAACAAGGAAACCGGCGAGATCAAGGAGTCCGACGTTTTCATGGGTGATTTCCCCCTGATGACCGAGCACGGCACCTTCATCATCAACGGAGCCGAGCGCGTCATCGTCAGCCAGCTCGTCCGTTCCCCGGGCGTCTATTTCGATGTCGCCAGGGACAAGGCCGGCAAGGAGCTCTACTCCTCCCAGATCATCCCCAACCGGGGCGCCTGGCTGGAATATGAGACGGATTCCAACGACGTGCTCTGGGTGCGGATCGACCGGGCCCGGAAGCTGCCGATCACGGTGATCCTGCGCGCCCTGGGCTACGGGACCGACGCGGAGATCATTGACCTCATGGGGGAGGACGACCGCCTCATGGCCACCCTGCAGAAGGGGGACAACGCCAAATCCCGTGAGGAAGGCCTGGTGGAAATCTATAAGCGCCAGAAGCCCGGCGAGCCTGCCAGCGTCGAAAGCGCGACCAACCTGTTCAATTCGCTCTTCTTTGATCCCAAGCGGTATGACCTCATGCGCGTGGGTCGTTATAAATATAATAAGAAGCTTTCCATCGCAACCCGGATTCACGGGCATGAAGCGGCGGAGGATATCGTCAACCCGCAGACCGGTGAAATCATGGTGAAAAAGGGCGATACCATCTCCCTGGAAACCGCCCGCGAAGTGCAGAACGCCGGCGTCAACGCCGTCTGGCTGAACTGCGAAGGCCTGACCCGCAAGGTCGTCGGCAACAATTTCGTGGATGCTTCCTGCTACCTCCCCTTCGATCCGAAGGAAGCCGGCATTCTGGAAATGGTTCACCTGCCCACCCTGCGGGAAATCATGGCGAACGTGGAGCCGGATCAGCTGATGGATGCGGTCCGTGAAAACGCCGCGGCCCTGGTGCCGAAGCACATCATCCCCGATGATATCGTTTCCTCTGTGAACTATATGCTGGGTCTCCCCTACGGCATCGGCTCCACCGATGATATCGACCATCTGGGGAACCGCCGCCTGCGCAGCGTCGGCGAACTGCTGCAGAATCAGATCCGGATCGGCCTCTCCCGTCTGGAGCGCGTCGTCCGGGAGCGCATGTCCATTCAGGACAGCGGCGATATCAAGCCCGGCGATCTGATCAACATCCGTCCGGTCAGCGCCGCGATCAAGGAATTCTTCGGTTCCTCCCAGCTGTCCCAGTTCATGGATCAGCCGAACCCGCTGGCCGAGCTGACCCATAAGCGCCGTCTGAGCGCCCTGGGCCCCGGCGGTCTGAACCGGGACCGCGCTTCCTTCGAAGTGCGGGACGTGCATTACAGCCATTACGCCCGGATCTGCCCCATTGAGACGCCTGAAGGTCCGAACATCGGTCTGATCGGCTCTCTGGCGACCTACGCCCGGATCAATGAGTACGGCTTCATCGAAGCGCCCTACCGCCGGGTCGATAAGGAGCACGGCCGGGTCCTGGATGAAATCGTCTATATGACGGCGGATGAGGAAGACCTTTACAAGGTCGCCACCGCCAACGAGCCCCTGAATGAGGACGGCACCTTTGTTCATGACCGGATCACCGTCCGCGACAAGGTGGAAATCGTCGCCGTTCCCGTCTCCCAGGTGGACTTTATCGACGTCAGCCCCCGCCAGGTTGTTTCTGTGGCCACCGCCATGGTTCCCTTCCTGGAGAACGATGACGCGACCCGCGCTCTGATGGGCTCCAACATGCAGCGCCAGGCGGTTCCGCTGCTGGTGCCGGAAGCCCCCGTGGTCGCCACCGGTATGGAATACCGCGCGGCGCACGATTCCGGCGTCGTCCTGCTGGCGAAGGAAGACGGCGTGGTCGAAAAGGTGGATTCCGATCACATTATTATCCGCGATGCCCTGGGCGAGCGCCATGAATATATTCTGACCAAGTTCGCCCGTTCGAACCAGTCCACCTGCATCAATCAGCGTCCCGTTGTTTCCGCCGGACAGAAGATTGAAAAGGGCGATCTGCTGGCGGACGGTCCTTCCACGGAGAAGGGTGAAATCGGTCTGGGGCGCAACGCGCTGATCGGTTTCATGACCTGGGAAGGCTATAACTACGAGGATGCCGTCCTGCTTTCCGAAAAGCTCGTGAAAGAGGACATCTATACCTCCATTCATATTGAGGAATTCGAATCCGAAGCCCGTGAAACGAAGCTGGGGCCGGAAGAGATTACCCGGGATATCCCCAATATCTCCGATGACGCGATCAAGGATCTGGATGAGGGAGGCATCATCCGGATCGGCGCCGAAGTGCACGCCGGCGATATTCTGGTCGGTAAGGTCACCCCCAAGGGCGAAACCGAGCTGACCGCCGAAGAGCGGCTCCTCCGGGCTATCTTCGGTGAAAAGGCCCGTGAAGTCCGGGATACCTCCCTGCGGGTGCCGCACGGCGAAGGCGGCATCGTGGTGGATGTCAAGGTCTTCACCCGCGCGAACAAGGATGAGCTCTCCCCCGGTGTCAACGAAATGGTCCGGATCTATATCGCCCAGAAGAGAAAGATCTCCGTCGGCGATAAGATGGCCGGCCGTCACGGAAACAAGGGCGTTGTTTCCCGGATCCTGCGTGAGGAGGATATGCCCTTCCTCCCCGACGGCACCCCGCTGCAGATCGTGCTGAATCCGCTGGGCGTCCCGTCCCGGATGAATCTGGGGCAGGTGCTGGAAGTGCACCTGGGTCTGGCCTGCCGCGCGCTGGGCTGGCACATCGCCACCCCGGTCTTCGACGGCGCGACCTATGAGGAAATTCTGGAACACCTGGACAAGGCGGTTCAGAAGATGGATGCTCCGCTGGATCTTTCCGATCCCCATATGACGGAGAATCACTTCCATAATGGCAGCCCGCTCCGCCTGAAGCTGGATGAGAAAGGCAAGGAGCTCTTCCGCCAGGGTAAGATTCAGGTGCGTGACGGACGCACGGGAGACTATTTCGAAAACCCCGTGACGGTCGGAATCATGTACTTCCTGAAGCTGCATCACCTGGTGGATGACAAGATGCATGCCCGGTCCACCGGTCCCTACTCCCTGGTTACCCAGCAGCCTCTGGGCGGTAAGGCGCAGTTCGGCGGTCAGCGTTTCGGTGAAATGGAAGTCTGGGCGCTGGAAGCTTACGGAGCCGCCAATACCCTGCAGGAAATCCTGACGGTGAAATCCGATGATACCGTCGGCCGGGTGAAAACCTATGAGGCGATTATCAAGGGACAGAATATTCCCACCCCCGGCGTTCCGGAAAGCTTCAAGGTGCTGCTGAAGGAAATGCAGGCGCTGAGCCTGGATGTCCGCGTGCTGGATGCCGCGAAGAACGAAATTGAAATTCCCGAGCTGGATCCGGAAGATCTGCCCAGAGAGCAGCCGGCGATCCGTCCCTCCGCTCAGCCCATGGCGCCCGCTGAAATCGTCGCCGCCGCTGAGGAAGATGAGGAACTGGCCCAGGCCGCCGATGAAGCCTTCAACATGTCCGATGATGATCTGACCCTCGGTTCGGATGATGACCTGTCCCTCAGCTCGGATGAGGATGATGCTTTCGATCTGAAGGAAGAGGATCTGGAAGATCTGGATGACTTTAATGTGGATGATCTGACCGACCTCGGCCTGGATGATGATGTGTAATCTGCGACGCCGCCCGTTGATTCCCCCGACGATTATATGAAAGGGAGTGTGCCCCTTTGTTTGAACTTTCAAATTTGGATTCCATTCAGATCGGTATGGCTTCTCCGGAACAGATTCTGGCCTGGTCCCACGGTGAGGTTACCAAGCCGGAAACCATTAACTACCGTACGCTGAAGCCGGAAAAGGACGGTCTTTACTGCGAGCGTATTTTCGGACCCACCAAGGACTGGGAATGCAACTGCGGGAAATACAAGCGCATCAAGTTCAAGGATAAGGACAAGATCTGCGACAAGTGTGGCGTTCAGGTCACCCGGGCGAAAGTCCGCCGTGAACGGATGGGCCATATCCAGCTGGCTGCCCCCGTCAGCCATATCTGGTATTTCAAGGGGATTCCCAGCCGGATGGGTATGCTGCTGGATATCTCCCCCAGGAATCTGGAAAAAGTGCTTTATTTCGCCAACTTCATCGTGCTGGATCCCGGTAACGCGGATGAAACCGGCCTGAAGAAGCTGGAACTGATCAATGATGCCCGCTACCGGGAAATCGAAGCCCGCTGCGGCAAGGGTTCCTTCGTGGCCAAGATGGGCGCCGAAGCCATCCGGGATCTGCTCCTGGAGCTGGATCTGGACAAAATGTCCGAAACCCTGAAGGCTGAAATCGCCCAGCTGACGGAAAAGGAAAGAGACCGGGAGACCGAAGGCCAGAAGCGCGCCCGCGCCGTCAAGCGCCTGGAGGTCGTCGAATCCTTCCGTACCAGCCACAACCGCCCCGAATGGATGATTCTGACGGTGGTGCCCGTCATTCCCCCGGATCTCCGTCCCCTGATTCAGCTGGACGGCGGCCGTTTCGCCACCTCCGACCTGAATGATCTTTACCGCCGTGTGATTAACCGGAACAACCGTCTGAAGAGGCTGCTGGAGCTGGGCGCCCCGGATATCATCGTCCGGAATGAAAAGCGCATGCTGCAGGAATCCGTGGATGCCCTGATCGATAACGGCCGCCGCGGCCGTCCGGTCACCGGTCCCGGAAACCGTGCGCTGAAGTCCCTTTCCGATCTGCTGCGGGGCAAACAGGGCCGTTTCCGTCAGAACCTGCTCGGTAAGCGCGTCGACTATTCCGGCCGTAGCGTTATCGTCGTCGGTCCCGAACTGAAGCTCTATCAGTGCGGCCTGCCCAAGGAAATGGCGCTGGAGCTGTTCAAGCCCTTCGTCATGGAGCGGCTGGTTAATCTGAAGTATTCCCATAATGTCAAGTCCGCCAAGCGCGCCGTGGAAAAGGTGCGTCCGGAAGTCTGGGACATTCTGGAGGAAGTGATCCGGGATCATCCGGTGCTGCTGAACCGCGCCCCCACCCTGCACCGTCTGGGAATTCAGGCCTTTGAGCCGATCCTGGTGGAAGGCAAGGCCATCAAGCTGCATCCGCTGGCCTGTACCGCCTTCAACGCCGACTTCGACGGCGACCAGATGGCCGTTCACGTTCCGCTTTCCATGGAAGCCCAGGCCGAAGCCCGCTTCCTGATGCTGGCGCATAACAATATCCTGAAGCCTCAGGATGGGCGTCCGGTTATCTCCCCCTCCCAGGACATGGTAATCGGCTGCTATTATCTGACCATTATTCACGAGGGAGCCAAGGGATCCGGACGGATCTTCTCCTCCGAGGACGAGGCGCAGATGGCCTATTCTCTCGGCCAGATCACGCTGCAGTCCCCCATCAAGGTCCGCATTACCCGGACCTTCAAGGGCGAAACCGGATCGAAGATCATCGATACCTCGCTGGGCCGCCTGATTTTCAATGACGCCCTGCCGCAGAACCTCGGATTCAAGAAGCGGGAATGCCTGGACGATATGTTCGCTCTCGAAGTCGATGAGCTGGTCGGCAAAAAGCAGCTTTCCCAGATCGTGGATATGTGCTTCCATACCCAGGGCGAGCATAAGACCGCCCAGGTGCTGGATAACATCAAGGCCCTCGGTTTCAAGTATTCCACCCGCGGCGCCGTCACCGTATCCGTTGCGGATATCAAGGTGCCCGCCGTCAAGGAGACCATGCTGGCTGAAGCGGATGAGGAAGTCCGGAAGATCAATAACCTCTACCGCCGCGGTCTTCTGTCCGAGGACGAACGCTATAACCGGGTTATCACCGTCTGGAATGACTGCACGCACAATCTGCGGGATCAGATCCTTCCCAATCTGGAGAAATTCAATCCGATCCGCATGATGACCGATTCCGGCGCCCGCGGTTCTTCCGCTCAGGTATCCCAGCTGGCCGGTATGCGCGGCCTGATGGCCTCCCCGACCGGTAAAACCATCGAGCTGCCCATTCGCGCGAACTTCCGTGAGGGTCTGACCGTGCTGGAGTTCTTCCTTTCCTCCCACGGTTCCCGGAAGTCCCTGGCCGATACCGCTCTGCGTACCGCCGACTCGGGTTATCTGACCCGCCGTCTGGTGGATGTCTCCCAGGAAGTCATCGTTCGCGAGGAAGACTGCTTTGCCTCCCGCGGAGAGAAAGTGCGCGGCATTACCGTGTCCGAGCTGATGAGCGGCAAGCAGTCCATCGAGTCCCTGGAGGATCGTCTCCGCGGCCGTACCGCCGCCGAGGATATCCTCGATCCGGAAACCGGCGAGGTGCTGGTGCGGATCAATGAGCCCATCGATTATCAGATGGCGCGTACCATCGTTTCCCGCGGCATTACGGAATGCCTGGTGCGTTCCGTGCTCACCTGCCGGACCGAAAACGGCGTCTGCGCCCGCTGCTATGGTGAAAACATGGCGCACGGCGGCAAGGTGGATGTCGGCGAGGCCGTCGGCATCATCGCCGCCCAGGCGATCGGTGAGCCCGGTACCCAGCTGACCATGCGTACCTTCCATACCGGCGGTATCGCCGGCGCGGAAGATATTACCCAGGGTCTTCCCCGCGTGGAAGAGCTTTTCGAAGCCCGGAAGCCCAAGCGGGACGCGATCCTGGCGGAGATCTCCGGTACGGTTTCCAAACAGGATACCAAAAAGCGTCAGGAGCTGGTCATCACCTCCGACGAGGATCCGCAGGATCACAAGGCCTATCAGATCACCTACGGTTCCCGCCTGAAGGTGGAGGAAGGCGATCATGTGGAAGCCGGTGACGAGCTGACCGAAGGTTCCATCAATCCCCATGATCTGCTCAGAATCCTGGGCGTGAAGGCCGTGCAGGAATACCTGCTGAAGGAAGTTCTGTCCGTTTACCGGCTCCAGGGCGTGGGCGTGAGCGACAAGCATATCGAGATCATTATCCGCCAGATGCTGCGCAAAGTCCGCGTGGAGGATTGCGGAGATACCGATCTGCTGACCGGCTCTCTCGTGGATATCTTCCGGTTTGAGGAAGCCAACCGTAAGGCGATCATGGAAGGCGGAATGCCCGCCGTCGCGAAGCGGATCCTGCTGGGAATCACCAAGGCTTCCCTGGCTACCGAGAGCTTCCTCTCCGCCGCCTCCTTCCAGGAGACGACTCGCGTGCTGACCGAAGCCGCGATCCGCGGCAAGGTGGATCCGCTGATCGGCCTGAAGGAAAATGTCATCCTCGGCAAGCTGATCCCGGCCGGAACCGGCATGAAGCGCTACAAGGATATCGAAATCAGGGATTCCTACAGCTTCTGATCTTCAGAAAAAGATCAGCTTCAGAACCCCTGGGAATGAATGCAAAGAAAAAGGACCGGATTGCGTCGTTGCAGTCCGGTCCTTTTTTTTCCCGTTTACGCCTTTTCCGGCATCCTCAGCTCCCGGATCGCTTTCGCGATCGCCTGGGCAAACCGGGCCGCTCCTTCCCTTCCGGTATGGGCGATATCCTCCGGCATAAACAGCTCCCTGCTGCCTTCCTCGCCGGCCTCCTGAACGATCCGGAAGCTTTCCCGGTAGGCGTCGATCAGCGGAACGTCGCAGGATTCGGCCACCGCCTCCATGGCGGCCCGGTATTCTCCGTGCGTGTCTGTCAGCGCGCCGTCCTTCCAGATCCGCAGGCAGATGGGAGTGAGCAGAACCGGCGCCGCGTTCCGGCTCCGCGCGGCTTCGATGAAAATCTGCAGGTTTTCCTGATAAGCCCCCCGGGGCTCCGTAAACCGCTCCGGTTTCTCCCGGTTCTCGTCATTGTGGGCAAACTGAATCAGCATCAGGTCCCCGGGCCCGATTTCTTCCATGACCCGGTCCAGCCGGCCTTCCCCGAGGAAGGTGCGCGTGCTCCGTCCCGCCATCGCGTGGTTCCGGATTTCCGCTTCCGGCATCAGTTCCCTCAGCGCCTGTCCCCATCCGGTCTGCACGGTTTTTGCCGGATCGTAATCGGCCGCCGTGGAATCTCCGCAGATATAAATTCTCATGCCCTGTCCTTCTTCCCCGGCCCGCGTACCCCGGGCTGTTTTTTCGTTACCAGTCCTTCCATACCTGGTTCAGGTCGATCACGCAAACCTGCGCGTTTCCGTTTTCGTCCGGATTGGAAAACAGGATCCGGTTCCCCTTCCGGTTGAAGGAGGGATGCTGATGATCCGCGCCGGTTTTGCAGTTGCCGGTGGTGGCGATGAGCTTCGCCTTCTTTGTCGCCCGCTCGATCAGCACCACGCCCTCCTGCACGCTGGTTCCGAGATAGCTGATCCGGTCCGCGCACAGCCACCGGTGATCCCGGCTGATGCAGGGGTGAAGCAGCTGGGTGCTGCTGGCCGCCACGTCGAAATGCCTTCCGTCCTTATCCCCGATGATGATGTTGCCGGTATGGATTTCGCCCTTCGCCCCGTCCACGGGGCCGGCCGGATCCAGCTTCATCAGCGCCATCTCCGTGCCGTCCGCGGACCAAACCTCGTGGGTAATCCATTCGCTGGGATGCTCCACATAGTACGGCCGCACGTAGCGCTCCTTCACGTCGAACATCCAGGTCCGCTGGAAGGCGTCCCCTTCCGTCTCGTGAATGTAGAAAATCAGGTTCTCGTCGCTGGGGCAGATCTGGGCGTGGCCCAGCCGGTAATCGCTCTGGTAAACCACTTCCGCCTCTTTGCCCGGATCCATGATCACCAGACCGTAATACTTGTTAACTAGGTGATAGCTGCAGGCGATCCGCCCGGTATTCGCCGCCGTCAGATGCCCGGTAATCCGGCCGCCCTTCGGCAGGTCGCCGATTTTCGTCATGGAGTTGTCGTCCAGGTTGACGGCAAAAACCTCCGTCTCGTTCCGGCAGGTGTATCCGATGTTCTTCTCCCGGTCGGTCGCGAAGCCCCGGAAGGAATTGTCCGTCACCTGCTCAATCTCGCCGGTTTCCACATTCGCCCGGAAGCATCCGCCGCCCAGCTCCTTCATGCCGTCCTGGAGCCCCTGCTTCATGAAGAAGAAATACCGGTCGTCCGTGGAAAAATTCTCGCAGGTAAAGTAAAGCTTGGCGTTTCGTTCAGGTCCGTTGGTATAGCGGCGTACCTCGTATCCGGTCACCGCGTCGCGGTAAATTTCCATAATGTTTCCTCCGAATTCAGACAGGTTCAGAGCTGAACCGTTTCCCCGGCGGGGATCCGGACCGGCGTGCCGTCGTTGACGGAAATATAGCAGTCCCGCGCGTTGGGATTATGAACAAAGCGGTTGTCCGCCGCGAACTGCAGGCGGGCGTAATCGTCCATGCAGTCCATGAACTCGATGTTGGTGCAGTACCAGATGTCGTCCTTACCGCCCATCTTTTCGCAGAAGGCTTCCATCAGGTCCCAGTTGTTCTTATCGTCGAATTCATAGCTGTGGCCCCATACGTACATCAGGTACAGATACTGTTTCTTGAACAGGCTCAGGAACTGGTCTCCCAGCTCCAGCAGGTTGTGGTTGTGGTGGCAGGTCGCCTGCCAGCGGTACGGATTCTCCGGCAGGGCGAAAGTGTCCGAGGAGCCGACCACCCGGGAATAGCGGATGCCGCAGGCCGGCAGCAGGGCTTCAATCTCGCGGCTCACGGATCCGTTGGGATAACTCAGGCCGCGGACGGGATATCCCGTGCAGCTCTCCAGAAATTTTCGGTCTTCCAGCACCTCCTGCGCCACCTCCGGCAGCGGGCACCGGGCAATGGTGGGATGGGTTACCGTATGGCAGGCCACCTCGTGTCCGGCATACAGCGTTTTGATTTCCTCCGGCAGGATCCGGTCTCCCCGTTCGAACAGGCCGCTGTTCAGATGAAAGGTTCCCTTGATTCCGTTTTTGTTGAAGATCTCGATCAGGCGGCGGTCCTGCGTCCGTCCGTCGTCATAGCTCATGGTCAGCGCTTTATGCTTTCCGCCCGGAAAGCAGCAATAGACTCTGTTCATCGAAAAAAGCCCTCTTTCAGAATCAGGGGCTGCCGCTTTCCCGCGGCAGCCCCCGGATTGCCAGATAATTTGTTGATGTCAGATCTTACTTCTGGGCCGCGTGATACGCTTCGTTGTACTCGGCGGTCATCGCGTCTCCGCCCATGGCCGCCCACTCTTCCCAGGCAGCCTTCAGGCCGGCTTCGTCGATCATGCCCGCGATGTACTGCGCGGCGGCGTCGTTGATCCGGGTATCCAGATCGGAGCCGAAGGCCGTGTAGGTCTCGCTCACGAAGGGATAGCAGGGATTCATCACGGCGTACTGGGCCAGCTCGGCGTTCAGAGCGTCATAGCGGGAACGCAGCTTGGTATAGCCGCGGTCGGAAGCCTGCTTGGGGTTCTCCAGGTTGCCGGGAACGCCCATACCCATCTGGTTGATGTTGTTGTGATACATCTGGGAATTCTTGGTGTACTCCTCGGATTTCTCCGCGGGCACATAGCGGAATCCCTCTTCGTTCACATCGTAGGTCAGGCCTTCCAGGCCGGCGTTGATGATGGTCTGGCCTTCGGGGCCGTTGCACCAGTCGAGGAACTTCATAACCTTGGGCAGATCCGCTTCGGATACGCTCTTGGTCACGAGGATTTCGCCGTTGAAGCCGGCGTTCTGCGGCCACACGGTGATGCTGCCGTCCGCCTTCTTCAGGCCGCCGACGGTCTGGAACATCTGCTCGGTCACGCCGGCATTGTTCTCGAACCATTCCTGCTGCCGATGGGCGTTGTCCAGGCAGTCAAACCGCATGTAGCCCTTGTTGTTCCGTTCGATGGTATCCCAGTCGGAGGTGGAGATCTGTACGAAGTTGGGATCGATGCCGCCGATTTCATACAGATGGCGCAGCCAGTTCAGGCCTTCCAGGTAAGCGGGAGACTTGTGAGCGGGATAGATGTCGCCGTTCTCGTCCACGCCCCATACGTTGGGAGCGCCGAAGGCTACGGTGATCACGCTGACGGTACCGGCGGTGTAGGAGCACATATTCAGCGCGTACGCGTCATGCTCTTTGCCGTAGGCAGCCAGGGCTTCCGCCAGGGCGGTCAGCTCTTCCAGGGTCTCGGGGGTCTTTTCGATTCCGGCTTCCTTCGCGATGTCGCAGCGATAGTAGATGCCGCCGCGGGGGAACGCCCGGCTGCGGTAAATACCGAAGATGTGGCCGTCCACGGCGATGTTGTTGTACACAGCTTCGTTACCGGCAGCCAGGTTCGGATAGTTGGCCGCATCCTTCACCAGCTCGGTCAGATCCCAGAACGCGCCGGCCCGGGCGGAGTTCACGATGATGGGAGCGCGGGCGTCGGTGGCCGCGATCAGCATGGGGGGATTCTTGTCCGCCAGGGTGGTATTCAGGATATCACCGTAGGTGGAGTTGGGGCCCCACTGGATGTTCAGCTTCACGCCGGACAGCTCCTGAATCTTGTTCAGGACGGGGTTGTCTTCCATGACGAAATCGATGTCAGCGGGGAACTCCGGCAGCAGAATGCTGATTTCGAAGGGTTCTTCCGCCGCGGCAAAGCTCATCATGCCGAGAGCCAGTGCCAGCGCCAGGAACAGGGAAACGAGTTTCTTCATTTGGGTAGCCTCCTTCATAAATTTGATTCAGCGGCTTTCCGCCGCGAAAATCCTTATCCCTTCAGGGCGCCGACCATGACGCCCTTCACGAAGTACTTCTGCAGGAACGGGTACACGCACATGATCGGAACGGTGGAAACCACGATGACCGCCATCTTGACGGACTGTTCCGGCGGCTGCACAAAGTCGTCCGCCATGTTGGTCAGGTCGCCCGCCGTGCCGTTGCTCATGATGATCAGCTCGCGCAGCAGCACCTGCAGAGGCCATTTTTCCTTGGCGCCGGTCATGTAGATCATCGCGCCGAAGTAGGCGTTCCAGTGGCCGACGGCGTAGAACAGGCCGAAGGTGGCCAGCACCGGCAGGCTCAGGGGAAGCACGATCTTCCACAGGATGCCCAGATCGTTGCACCCGTCAATGGACGCGGATTCTTCCAGCTCCTGGGGAATCCCCTGGAAGAAGTTCTTCACGATCATCATGTTGTAGGCGCTGATGGCGCCCGGCAGCAGCACGGACCAGTAGGTATTCTTCAGGTTCAGCACGTTGGCCACCACGATGTATCCGGGAATCATGCCGCCGGAGAAGAACATGCTGAAGATCACCATGTTCAGGAAGAAATTCCGGCCCCGCAGGCGGGTTTTGCTCAGGGCGTAGGCCATCGTCACCGTGAAGAACAGGTTGATCAGCGTGCCCGCCGCGGTGATCAGCAGGCTGTTTCCGAAGCCCCGCAGAATCTTGCTCGAGGAGAAGATATACTCATAGGCCCCCGTCGAAACATCCTGCGGAATGAAGAACATCGGGCGGGTGGCGATTTCATATTCCGTGGCAAAGGACGCGCCCAGCAGGTAGATGAACGGAATGATGGTGATAATGGCCACCAGGGTCACGAAGGTATAGTTGAAAATGTTGAAGGCGATGCTCCCGGGGGTTCTGTTCTGTCCCACCGGCCCGGAGGAAATCTTCATGGGCTTTTTGGTTCTGGGGGAAAGGATTGCTTTTTCGCTCATGTTTCTTCCTCCTTTCTCAGTACAGGCCCTGCTCGCCGAGCATGTGCGCGATCTTGTTGGACAGAAGCACCAGGGTCACGCTGATGACGGACTTCATCAGGCCGATGGCGGAAGCGTAGCTGAACTGGCCGGACTGAATACCCTGCTGATACACGAACACGTCCAGGGTCTGGGAAACCTTCCGGTTCAGCGGGTTAGCCATCAGGATCAGATGGTCGTAGCCGGTATCCAGCACGCTGCCCATCCGCAGGATCAGCATCAGCACGATGGTGGACCGGATGGCCGGCAGCGTGATGTGCCACAGGCGGCGGAGCCGTCCGGCGCCGTCCACCATAGCCGCTTCATACAGCTGGGTATCCACGTTGGTCAGGGCGGCCAGGAAGATGATGGTTCCCCATCCGGTTTCCTTCCAGATCGTCTGACCGATGATCATCCAGCGGAAGGTATCCGGGCTGCCCATATAGTTGATCGGATGTCCCAGAATCTGCTCCGTCAGCTTGTAAACGATGCCGCTGGGTCCGAACATCACGAAGGTGATGGAAACCACGATCACGATGGAGATGAAGTGGGGCACGTACAGCAGCGTCTGCAGCAGCTTCTTGTACCGCAGGTTCATCATTTCGTTCAGCAGCAGGGCCAGGATGATGGGAGCCGGGAAGAACAGCAGAATGTTCATCAGGGACAGAATCAGCGTGTTCTTCAGATAATCGATCCAGGCCGGGAATTTGAAGAAGTATTCGAACCATTTCAGGCCGACCCACTGGCTTCCCAGTACGCCCGAGTAAGGAACGTAGTTCTCAAAGGCGATGACGATGCCGAACATGGGCAGATACTTGAAAACGATGAAGTAGATAAACCCGGGAATCAGCAGCAGGTACAGCCATCGGTCCCGCTTCACTTCGGATCTGAGGTGCATCCAGTACTGTTTTCCGGTTCCGTGAACCGCTCTCCGTTCCGCGGCTCTCTTGCCCATTAGCTTCACCCCTTCTTCTTTCTGAGGAAAAAAACGCCATCTTACTCCCGGATCATCAGTTCGGTGATCATCAGGAAGGTCAGTCCCTGCCCGTAGGCGGTGGGCGTCACGATAATATCCTTGTAGTGCTGCAGGTTGTGGCCCATGCCGGTTCCGCCGGATACGCCCTGCACGGCGCCGGTTTCGTCAATCTGGCCGAGCACCGCCTCCGCGGAAAGCATGCCCATCTGCTGATAGGGCTCCTGGGGCAGCCACCCCAGCCGGATCCCCTTCAGAATGCCGTAGGCGATGGCCGCCGTGGCGCTGGTTTCGCAGTAGGTTTCCTCCACGTTGATCAGGGTGGTATAGAGCCCGTTGACCCGCTGATACTTCCATAGGGCCAGCGCCTGATCCTTCCACGCGGACCGGATCATCCGCATGGCCGCGTTCTCTCTCTTTGTGATGTCGTACAGCTCGATCGCCGCGGCGGTGAACCAGGCGTTTCCGCGGGCCCAGAAGGCCTCCGCGAAATTGTGCCGGCGGTCAAAGGTCCATCCGTGATAGAACAGGCCGTTCACCTTGTTCTGCAGATAACGGATGTGCATCAGGAACTGGTATTCCGCTTCGTCGATCAGCTCCGGCCGCTCCAGCACGACGCCGGCCTTGGCCAGGAACAGGCACACCATGAACAGCGTATCGCACCACAGCTGCTGATAGTGCTTGTTCCATACCGTGCAGTGCTGCAGTCCTTCGTACTCGGTCCGCGGCATCTCCTTCATCACCCAATCGATCCAGCTTTCGATGACGGGCAGGTACGCGGGATTCTTCGTTTCCTGATACAGGCAGGTCAGGGTCAGCACCGGCGCGACGGTGTTCACGTTCCGGTGCGGCTGCTCCGGCCGGGAAAGCATGTCGTCGTACCAGCCCTTCAGATACGCCAGCACGGCCGGATCCCCGTCCTGCTGCCAGGTTTTGTAGATTCCGTAAAGAGCCACCCCGGTAGGCCACTCCCAGTTGTTCATGGTCAGGTGTCCCCGGGAAGGATCGTTTCCGTCCGCCCGCTGCAGCATGGCCAGTACGCGCTGTGCTGTTTCCCGATAGGTCTCCGGCATTTCTTTCACTCCTTCTGTTTTGCTGTCTGTCTCAGTCTTGCAGAATGGTTTCGATCTTTTCCAG
Source organism: Clostridiales bacterium (assembly GCA_015056205.1). GTDB lineage: Bacteria > Bacillota > Clostridia > Christensenellales > Aristaeellaceae > Aristaeella. The sequence continues at coordinate 27,851 of SVGS01000025.1, forward strand.
CTCCTCTGCGGTCAGCGGCGGGGCCTGCAGGGCTTCCAGGTTGTCCGTAATCTGCTCGGGGCGGCTCGCTCCGATCAGTGCGGAAGTGATCACCTCGTCGCGGAGGGCCCACTGCAGCGCCAGATGATGCATTTTCTGGCCCCGGGCGTCCGCGATCTCCTTCAGGGCGTTCAGCTTCCGCAGGGTATCTTCCGTCAGGTTCTCCGGTTTCAGGAAGCGGTTGTCCCGTTTCATCCGGGAATCCTCCGGAATCCCGTTCAGGTACTTTCCGGTCAGGAGGCCGCCCGCCAGCGGCTGAAACACGATGCACCCGATTTCCTTCTCCTTCAGCACCCGGGTCAGCCCGTTCTCGATATGCCGGTCCAGCATGGAATACCGGGGCTGATGAATCAGGCAGGGCGTGCCCAGCCGGTCCAGTTCCGCCACCGCCTCCAGGGTCTGCTCCGGGTTGTAGTTGGACAGCCCGACATACAGGGCTTTCCCGCTTCGCACGATCTGATCCAGCGCGCCCATGGTCTCCGCGATGGGCGTCTGCGGATCCGGCCGGTGATGATAAAACAGATCCACATAGTCGACCCGCATCCGCTTCAGGCTCTGATCGATGCTGGAGATCAGATATTTCCGGCTTCCCCAGTTTCCGTAGGGGCCGGCCCACATATCGTATCCCGCCTTGGTGGACAGGAAGAGCTCGTCCCGGTGGGGCCGCCAGTCCGTCTCCATGTGCGCGCCGAAGTTTCGCTCGGCCGCGCCGTAGGGCGGTCCGTAATTGTTCGCCAGGTCAAAATGCGTGATCCCATGATCAAAAGCGGTTCTCAGCAGGCTCTGCTGCACGCCGAAAGGCGTCGTATCCCCGAAATTATGCCAGAGCCCGAGGCTCAGCGCCGGAAGCAGCACGCCGCTTCGTCCGCACCGGCGGTATGGAATCATGTCATATCTCTTATCATTCGGTATGTACATTCATTTTTCCTCCTGTCTGACCGTAAAAAACCGGGTTTCCAGCGGCTTCAGCCGGAAATTTTCCTTTCCGCCCGGCCACCGGATCTCTGTCTCCGTGTCGGACTCCGCGTTGTTCAGCACCACCAGCGTCCCGCTCGCGGGATACCAGGCGGCCTCGACCATCGGATGGTCGGCCAGGGGGACGGCTTCCGCCGTCTGTCCGCTCAGCGCCAGCAGCAGCCGCATCATCATGGATGCCGCGGCCGGGCTGTAGCTGAACCCGCTGAGCCAGGCGGCCTTCCCTTTTCCGCAGGCCCTGAAGGTCATCTGGGGAACGTTCCCGTCCGCCGCCCAGACCTGAACGTCGCCGGACGTCAGCCGGGCCCGCCCGTCCGTCCGCAGCGCCTCCCGGCACAGCGCGAACGGCGGCTGAACCGTCTCAAAGGCCCACGCGCCGTGGCAGGCATAGGATCCGTCGTCCAGATCCACACCCAGGATCGGAGAAAGGGCCAGGAAGGTGTCTCCCCCGTCCCGGGCCGAAGGTTCTCCCACCCCGAGGAAGCTGCCGCCCTCATAGACGAAGCGGGTCACCTCGGCCGTCAGCGCCGGATTCTTCCACGCGTCTCCGCCGCTCCAGGCGTCTCCCGCCTGTCCGGCGTTGATCAGCACATCGCAGTTCTTCAGTTCTCCTGCCAGGATATCCTCGAAGCTGATGAACCGGACGTCGACCGGCAGCCCGGCCAGCGCCTCGTTGATATGAATCAGCACATGATCGCAGGTCTCGTGGAAATGCCCGCTGAGGGTCCAGCTCCGCAGCCGCCCCCAGGTGTGAACCACGCAGACCCGCAGCGGAAGCGTCGCGGGAGCTCCCTGCCGGTGCAGTTCCTTGATCCTCCGGAACTGGCCGGCCATCTCGGCAATGGTTTCCGTAAAGGCCGGATAGCCTTCCGTCAGATGCAGATATCCGCCCAGGCCGATCCGGTCCACCGTCTGGCGCAGAAGCGCCCGCCGGACATGCAGCCAGTAATCCATGGCGTCCTTTTCCGGATGTCCGCCCTCCATGAAGGTCGGCAGCCCGCCCAGTCCCACCGGGAACAGGTAGGGATGAAAGCGCAGCTCGTGAACCGGCACCTCCGCGCCGGCGCACAGGCGGCATTCAAAGCCGGAAAAAACGCATTTGATCAGCCCGTCGAATCCGACGGAGGAAAAATACGCGCCGTAGGGCTCCATGCCGACCCAGCTGTCGTCATAGAAAACATAGGCCTGTTTTCCGTAACGGTGAATGATCTCCACCAGCGCCCTGGCTTTTTCCGCCACGAACCGCTGGATCATCGCCATGTAGTCCCGCTTGGCGGGGGTCGGAGGCCGGTGGGTCGCCTGCAGCTTTCCCTTCCGGATAAAGTCCTCCGCCGTCAGCTCGTAGCCGTATTCCTCCGCAAAGGCCTTCAGCGCCGCCGGGCTGACGGTAAAATCATAGCTTGCCCAGTCCGTAAACCGGGTCCGCCGCCGCGGATCCTCTCCGAAGATCCACACGAAATTGTAGAACAGCGAGGTCAGCCGGATAACATTCGTCTGCGGATTCTCCCTGCACCAGTTCTCCAGCCATCCGGTCAGGTATTCCCAGGCCAACGGATGCCGGGGATCCAGCTGGCGCAGATGCTCGCTGGTCCAGTGGTTGGTGGTATGGTTATACATGTTGATCTCTTCCCAGATCCGCCATACGAGAAAAGATACGGTATAGCGATGCCACCTTTCGCAGCCGGCCACGGTGACCGTTTCTCCGTCCCACTGCCACTTTTCCCGGGAAACGAGCTCCCCGGCCGTCCGGTCCCATACCTCCCAGTAAGGCATCGCGTCCGGACCGTCATTGAGCTGAAACTGCTCGGTATAGTAGCCGTCCAGGGGGCGGATCCGCACCGTCTCCCCCTCCGCGGTCACCGGATCGGAACAGAGGAAGGTCTGCTGCTGCGTCTCCGGATGCTGCTCCGCGAAGGCGTTATGCTCCCGGATGATGCAGATCGTGGAATAAATCCGGTATCCCGCCTGCGTGATCTCGGGGGACAGTTTGGTTCCGTCGCTATCGCGGATCACGTCCGCTCCCCATTTTTCGGTCAGGCGCAGCGTCAGCGCCTCGTATCCCGCCTCCCCCGGCAGGGTAAAGTCTCCGCGAAGATTGCTGTTCATGGCTGCGCCTCCCGGAATTGTTTTTCTGATAATGCTTCAGTCGGTCTTTTGAAAAAGGGAACCGGGAGGGATCCCGGTTCCCTGAATGGACCTCGGATTACTTGGCTTTCGCCGTGTCGGGCAGCTTGGTGGTGTTGCCGGCTTCATAGGCCGCCAGCCGCTCGTTGATGATTTCCTGATAGCCGGCATCCAGGTATTCCTGGCTCAGCTGGGCGAACAGAGCGTCAAACTCGGCGGGATCGCACTTGATCAGCTTGGCGAAGTCTTCCTGCCACAGGCTCAGCAGCGTCGCGCTGTATTCGCTCTCGCTCTCGATGGCGACCGCGAACACCGGATCGGAATAAGCCTTGCCGGAATCGGCCAGCTTCCGCAGCTCGTAGTAGTTGTCGATCAGGGCCTGGGTGAAGTCCTGGGGCAGGCCCTGGGGGCTCATCTGGGTGATGGTCTGCTCGATGGTACCGACCTTCTTGGAGGCGTGCACCAGGCAGGTCATATCGATGTTGCTGTTGTGGTTCAGCATTTCTTCGCCGGTGTAGTCCAGCGGCTTGGGCAGGCCGTTTTCCTGCATCTCATAGGTCTTGCCTTCCACGCCGTTCTCCAGGACGAACAGGTTCTCTTCCTGAATCATCCACTCCATCAGCATCCAGGCAGCCTTCAGCTGATCCGGGGTCGCCAGGCTGGAGAAGCCGACGATCATGCCGAAGGGGTTGTCCGCGCGGATCGCGCCGGTGCATACGCCCTCTTCCACGCCGGCATAGGGGCTCGCGATAGCCAGCTCGGCGTCGGGATTGTTCTCATAGAAGGCGGTCAGCCAGGCCATGTTGGGGGCGATATAGCCGCCGTACTGATAGGTCTTGCCGTTGATGAAGTCGGTCTGGGTCTGGTCCGTGGCGGCGCCGCCGCTGTTCTTCTCCAGATCGAATTCGCTGGAATACCAGCCCATGTGATATTCGTCGTTCATCCGCTTCAGCATCCGCTGGGTGGGATACCAGGCAAAGCTGGGGGTGCCGAGGGAGGAATGCATCGCCCATTCCTTCTCGCCTTCTTCGCTGACGGGGAAATCACGGTAGCCGAAGTTGGCGATATAGGCGGCGGTCGGGATACCGGTGCTCAGCGGATTGGTGGTCAGGCCCGCCTCGATCATCTTGTTCAGGGCGTCCTTATGCTCCGCGTAGTTGGTCGGCACATGATCGTAGCCCACCTTGCGCAGCCAGTCCATCCGGACGAAGGTGGCGTAGGTGAAGGTCGTGTCATAGTAGGGCCGCTCGGTCAGCACGAAATAGGTCTTTCCGTTGATGTCGGTGTAGCCCAGCTGGTTGTGATCCACCATCGCCTGATAGAAGGTGGGGGCAACCGCCTTGAACTCGTCCAGGTTGATCTCCGCCATGGCGCCGTCGTTGGCCCACTGCGCAACCTTCGGATAGTCATACTCCATCATGATCGTGGGGGTATCGCCCGCCGCGATCAGCAGGGAGTACTTGGTCATCACGTCGCCGCGGGGAATCGCGACATACTGCACGTCGATGTTGTACTTGTCGCCGAAGTTGGTCTGAATCCACTTGGTCCAGTAGTTGTCGTCCACGGCCGGATAGCCTTCCTTGGAGCGGTCATACACCGGCACGGTGATCTTCACGCGCTCGGCGAAGGGTTGCCAGTCGGCGGGAACGTCCGCGGCGGCGATGTTGACGATGCCCAGCATCAGGCAAACCGTCAGCAGCAGAGAAATGAGTTTCTTCATGGTTGGGTTCCTCCTTATTTATTTTTCAGGGACTCCGCCCTGATGGTACAAAGTTGGGTCCTCCGCTTATCCCTTCACGGCGCCGATCATCGTCCCCTGGACGAAGTATTTCTGCACGAAGGGATAAATCATGATGATGGGCAGCGTGGCGAACATGACGACCGCCGCCTGCAGTACTTCCGGCGTGGATTCCACGGCCGCCGCCTCGGAAAGGCTGACCGCGTCCTGCCCGCTGTTCAGCACCATGTTGCTCAGCAGGTACTGCAGCGGCTGCAGCGCCTTGGTCGTGATATAGTATTTGGCGTCCGCGTAGGCGTTCCAGCGGCCCACCGCGTAGAACAGCGACAGGGTGGCCAGAATCGGCTTGGACAGCGGGAGCACCACCTGAAGCAGGATCTGAAAATGGTTGGCTCCGTCCAGGTTGGCCGCTTCGTACAGGCTGTCCGGAATCGTGGAGCGGATAAAGGACCGCATGATCAGCATGTTGTAGGGGGAGAAGCACAGCGGCAGCACCAGCACCCACATGGAATTCAGCAGCCCCAGATCCTTGTACAGCAGGTATTCCGGAATCAGGCCGGCGCTGAAGTACATGGTAAACATCAGCAGGAAGGCGAAGAAGGCTCTTCCCTTCAGTTCCTTCCGGGCCAGCGGATAAGCCGCCAGGATGGTCACGATCATGCCGATCACCGTGAACAGGAAGGTCATCCAGATGGTATAGATCATGGAATGGGTCAGCTGTCCGTCCCGGAACACGGAGGCGTAGGCTTCTAAATTGACCCCCTTGGGCCAGAGATAAACCGATTTGGAAAGCACCGCCGTATTGGAGGAGATGCTCTTCGCCGCGATGTGAATAAACGGAATAATGCAGGTCAGGGACAGAAGCAGGATAATGAAGGCGATCACGAAATCGCTGACGCGGACGCGCTTCACTCCGTGAAACATGGATTCCTTTTGCACCGTTCTTCCCTCCCTTACAGCAGTCCGTTTTCACCCAGGGACTTGGACACCCGGTCGGAAGCCAATACCAGAATCAGGCCCACCAGGGACTGGAAAAGGCCGACAGCCGTCGCCCGGCTGAAGTTCCCGCCGGACAGTCCCTTTTCGTAAATGTAAATGGCCAGCTGATACTGGAATTCCTTGACCTGAACGTTGCCGAAGGAATCCAGCCGTTCAAAGTTGGATCCCATCACCCGGCCCAGGTTCATGATCAGCAGGGTCACCATGGTTCCCCGGATGCAGGGCAGGGTCACATTCCAGATCTTCCGCCAGCGGCCGGCGCCGTCGATGGTGGCCGCCTCGTACAGGTCGGGGCTGATCCCCGTAATGGCCGCCAGGTAGATGATGGAACCCCATCCCATGTTCTGCCATACGCCGATCAGCAGATAGCTGACCGCCCAGTGCCATTTTTCCGTCAGGAAGGGGATCCCCTTGTCGATCCACCCGGCGTTTCGCATCAGGATATTCACCAGGCCCGTCTCCGGCTTGAAAAGGTTCAGCGCCACGTTCGCCACGATCACCCAGGAAAGGAAATGCGGCAGGTAAAGCACGGTCTGGGAAAACTTCTTGTAGCGCTGGAACCGGAGCTCGTTGAGCAGCAGTGCCAGAATAATCGGAACCGGGAAGCCGATCGCCAGATCCAGGAAGTTGAAAGCCAGCGAGTTCTTCAGCGCCCGGATGAAATCCTTGTCCTTGAAGATCTTCTCGAAGATCTGGAATCCGACATATTCGCTGCCGGCATATCCCTTGGCCGGCTTGTAGTTCATAAACGCGATCCGAAGACCGGGATAAGCAGCGTATTTGAAGATAATAACAAACGCCACCGGAATCAGGAGCATCGCGTACAGATGCCAGTTTTCCTGAAAGTAGAGCTTCCAGCTCCGTCTGTGCTTGCGGATTACGCGCGCTTCCACCCTTGCACCTCCATTCGCTATCCAGCTTTCTGATCATCCTTCCCTCATAGGATAAATCCCCCCGGATGAAAAACCTACTCTTATTGAACCAAAAGATGGCTCATTTCAACCATTTTGATTTTTCATTTGTCGCGAATATGGTTTTAATTGGTGTATTATTAAGGATAAAATGCCAAATTGAAAGATGTTCTTGTCAGTTTTCGCCATTTGCGGTATACTGCTTCTGATTGTTCCTTCAATCCTTCCGAGGGGGATACGGCCATGCCAAGAAACAGAATGATGATTTCCGAATACCGGAGCTATGAGCTACCTCCGGATTTTCCTCTCCTCGTGCTGGACGGGGAATCCTGGAAAATCAGCCCGGCCCGCAGCGCCAATCTGCATTTTCATAACTGTGTGGAAATCGGCCTCTGCCGGGAGGGCTGCGGAAAAATCTCCGCCAACCGGCAGGAATATACCTGTCACGCCGGGGATGTCACCTTTATCGCGCCCCAGGTTCATCATACCACCTGGTCCGATCCCGATTCCATCAGCCTCTGGAGCTACCTCTTCCTGGATGCGGAAAAGCTGATCGTCATGAACGATCTGCCTTTGGCCTTCCGGGATCTGGTCACCTCCGGCTTTCTGACCTTTCAGCTGCAAAGCGCGCCCTGGGCCTCCGCCCTGGTCTCCGAAATCATCCGGGAGATGCAGGAAAAAGAGCCGGGGTACCGGGACTGCGTCCGGGGCATGCTGATGACGCTGTTCTCCAGAATTCTCCGTTTCTATCAGCCCTCGCGGGAAATGCCCGCCACCTTTACGGCGCTCATGCCGGCCCTCTCCTGGATTCAGGAACATTACGCCGCCGAGTTCACCATGGAGGATCTGGCGGACCGGTGCCATCTGAGCCCCACCCATTTCCGGCGGCTTTTCCGGAGCCAGCTCGGCACCACCCCGCTGGACTATCTCCATCAGGTCCGGATCTCGGCCAGCTGCGGTCTTCTGCTGAACACCAAGGACAGCGTGGCTTCCATCGCCGGTCAGGTCGGCTATGAATCCCTGAGCTGTTTTAACCGCCATTTCCTGCGGGTCATGGGTATGGTGCCCAGCCGCTGGCGGAAGGCGGAAGGCGGCCAGCCCCGCCCCTCTGTGATCACCTTCACCGGCTGGTACCGGGCGGAAACCACGGAGGAAATTCTGCGGCGGGCTTCCGCCGGAGATAGCTGAAGGGCCGGAAAAAGCTGAAGGGCGGCACGATTTCAAATCGTGCCGCCCCTTTTATTATAGGTTCTGTCTGTGCCCTCTCCAATTCCGGACTTCGGTCTGTTTCCTGTTCCGCCTCAGAAGTTCTGGGAGGAAAAAGTACGGATCCGGATGATGCCGGGAAGCTCCGACAGGGTTTCCAGCGCGTGGCTGGAAGGAAGCTCCTTCATCTCCATGACGGTCACGGACATATCCTTCCGGCTCTTGTTGACCATGTTCTCGATGTTGATGCCCTCCCGGGAGGCCGCCGCGGTAATGTTGGAGATCATATTCGGAATGTTCTCATGCAGCACCAGCACCCGGACCGCTTCCGGCGGAGCCAGCTGCACCTCCGGATAGTTCACGCTGTTGTGAATGCTGCCGTATTCCAGATAGTCCCGGATTTCCGCCGCCGCCATGCGGGCGCAGTTTTCCTCGCTCTCCGGCGTGCTGGCGCCCAGATGCGGAATGCATACCACGTTCTCCGTATCCAGCAGCGCGTCGTTCGGAAAATCCGTCACATAGCGCCCTACCTTGCCCTCGGCCAGGGCTGCCTTCATTGCTTCGATATCCGCCAGCTCTCCGCGGCTGAAGTTCAGGATGCATACCCCGTCCTTCATCCTGCCGATCATATCGGCGTTCAGGGACCCCCGCGTCTGATCGTTCAGCGGCACATGGAAGGTAATGAAGTCCGCCTGGGCAATGACGTCATCGGCGCTGGCCGCGCGGTGCACGGAAGTGCTCAGGCTCCATGCGCTCTCCACGGAGATGAAGGGATCGTATCCGATCACGTGCATCCCCAGTCCCCGGCTGGCCGCGTTCGCCACGATCGCGCCGATAGCGCCCAGGCCGATCACGCCCAGGGTTTTCCCGCGCAGCTCCGCGCCGACAAACTGGCTCTTCCCTTTCTCCACCAGCTTGGCCACCTCGTCGCCCTTGCCCTTCAGTGTTTTGGCCCAGGTAATGCCGTCGGCGATCTTCCGCCCGCTCATCAGAAGGCCGCAGATCACCAGCTCCGCCACCGCGTTGGCGTTGGCTCCGGGCGTGTTGAAAACCACGATTCCCTCTTTGGAGCACCGGTCCAGCGGAATATTGTTCACCCCGGCGCCCGCGCGGCCGATGGCCTTCAGCTCCTTGTTGAAGGTCATCTCGTGCATGGCGGCGCTGCGGACCAGAATGGCATCCGGCACCGGCTCGTCCTTGCTGACGGTATACTGGTCCGCGCTCAGCTGCGTATGAATGATATCGGAAATGGCATTCAGTGTCTGAATCTTATACATCGGCTTTCGCTTCTCCTTCATCAGGCATTGGCGGCTTCAAACTTCTTCATAAAGGCAACCAGCTTCTGCACCCCTTCGATGGGCATGGCGTTATAGATGCTGGCGCGCATGCCGCCGACGGACCGGTGGCCCTTCAGGTTGACCAGGCCTTCCGCTGCCGCGGCTTTCACGAACGCGGCGTCCTTTTCCGCCTCCCCGGTCACGAAGGTCACGTTCATGCGGCTGCGGTATTTCTTCTGCGCGGTCGCCTTGAACAGTTTGCTTTCGTCCAGGAAGTCGTACAGAAGCTTCGCCTTTTCAATATTGACCGCCTCGATGGCCTTCACGCCGCCGATGCTCTTGAGCCACTGGAAGGTCAGCCCCGCCAGATAGATGCCCCAGGTGTTGGGCGTGTTGTACATGCTGCCGGCCTTCGCCTGAACCTCCCAGTTCAGCAGCTTCGGGCAGATGTCCATCGCTTTTCCGATCAGATCCTTCCGGACGATCAGCAGGCACAGGCCGCTGGGTCCGATGTTCTTCTGCGCGCCGGCGTAGATCACGCCGTACTTGCTGACGTCCATCTCCTCGGACAGGATCATGCTGCTGGCGTCGCAGACCAGCGGAGCCTTGCACTGCGGAAGCTCCACATAGCGGGTGCCGTAAATCGTGTTGTTTTGGGTGATGTGCAGATAGTCCGCGTCGTCATGGTACTCGATGGCGTTCACGTCCGGCACATAGGTATAGGTATCTTCCCGGCTGGAAGCCACCACGCTGACCTCGCCGTAGCGCTTGCCTTCCTCCGCCGCCAGATGGGCGAAATTGCCGCTGTCGATATAGTCAGCCTTCCGGTTCACCATCAGGTTCAGCGGAATGGCGGAAAACTGCTGCGTTGCGCCTCCCTGCAGGAACAGAACCTCATAATCCTCTCCGATGTTCATCAGATCCCGGATATCCGCCACGGTCTGATCATAAATATCGGTATACATTTTACTGCGATGGCTCATTTCCATGACGCTCATCCCGGTATCCCCGTAGCAGACCAGATCCTTCTGAGCCTTTTCCAGCACCGGCAGAGCCAGCTGGGAAGGTCCCGGAGAGAAGTTATAAACGCGTTCCATTGAGAAATCCTCCTTTTTCTTGAGCGGGTCATTTTTGTCCCACTGGGTTATATTCGAACCACGGGATATAGTATGCCTCATTTTGATCTTTTTTGCAAGCATAAATACAGTGCAAGTACAACCCGCCTACCGTTTCCCCGGTTTTTCCTCTCCCGAACGGTGTCCGCCGATCTGCGTGTTGCGCTGAATCGTGGTCGCTCCCTGCTGCAGATTGGTTCCCTTCAGCACCGCGTTTTTCCCGAATCGCTCCTGCAGGCGAAGGGCCGCGCGCTGCAGCTTTTTCTCCTTCTCGTCGGCGGCCGTCTCCGCGGCCTGCTTTTCCTGAAGCGCCCCGTAATCCGTAAAAAAGTCCAGCTGAACGGGGCCCTCCTCGGGGATCTCCTTCTCCGGAATCAGATTGCAGGCCACGACATTGATCCGCCGGACCAGCAGATCCGGATCGGTGATCCGGTCATAAAGCGCCATCATGGTCTCCATAATCCGCCGCGTGGAGCTGGTCCACCGGTCCAGGTTGCCGGTTCCGTGGGCATGCTCGGGCGCGGGCCGGCCGTAGTAATCCAGCTTCACCTTTCCCGCGTACGGCCGGCCGGTCCGGGAAACCAGAAAAACCGATTCCCGCAGGGTTCTCCCGTGAATCTTCTCCGTCAGGCTGGCCCGGTCATAGCTCAGCGTCAGCGTCACCTGGCGGGTGACCAGCCCCTTTCGCACCAGATCCAGCACCAGCAGCTCCGTCATCTCCCGCACGATGATACGGGTTTTTTCCGCGTCATAGGGCTCCGCCAGCACCTGGCCGGAAGAAAGCGATGTCGTCTCCGGCTGATAGGCATGGATGGTCTGAATCTCAGTCGGCTCCCATCCCCAGGCGTGGTCGATCAGCAGCTCCGCGTTGATGCCCAGAGCGGCGTAAAGCAGATCCTCGTTTGCCGTGCTGAGCCGGGCCACGTCCCCCATGGTATGGCAGTTCAGTGCCTCCAGCCGCCGGGCGATCCCCGCCCCCACGCGCCAGAAGTCGGTGATCGGCACATGGCACCAGAGCTGTTCCCGGTAGCTTTGTTCGTTCAGCTCGGCGATGCGCACGCCGTCCCGGTCCGGTTTGACGTGCTTGGCCACGATGTCCATGGCGATCTTGGCCAGATACAGGTTGGTGCCGATGCCGGCGGTGGCGGTGATGCCCGTATCGTGAAGCACCTCCCGGATCATCATGATGGCCAGCTCGTGCGGCGTCAGGCCGTAGGTTTTCAGGTAGCCGGTCACGTCGATGAAGCATTCGTCGATGGAATAAACATGAATGTCTTCCGAACTGACGTATTTCAGATAGATGGAAAAGATGTGGGTGCTGATCTTCTCGTACAGCTTCATCCGGGGCGGCGCCACGATATATGCCAGCTCCAGCGAGGGATCCTCCGCCAGCGCCTCCGCGCTGAAGGAAGAGGAGGCGAAATGGTACCGGCCCTTCTCGTCCTTCGGCAAAAGCCCCATCGCCCGGGCCTTCCGGAAGCGCTCCGCGTTGACCTCCTTCACCCGCTGAATCACTTCGAAAAGCCGCGCCCGGCCTGAAATCCCGTAGGCCTTCAGCGACGGGGATACCGCCAGGCAGATGGTCTTCTCCGTCCGGCTGTCGTCCGCCACCACCAGGTTCGTGCTCAGCGGATCGTATTTCCGGTCGGCCAGCTCCACGCTGGCGTAAAAGGATTTCAGGTCGATGGCAATATAGACTCTGGTCTTTTCCGGCATGGAAGGCCTCCCTCTCTCATTCCTCCGGCGACAGGCTCTCCACAAACCAGCGGCCGAAGCAGCTGGCAAAGCGCCGGTCGCCCCGTTCGAAGAACAGATGCCGGGTCTCCCCCTGAATCACGATGGTATAGCAGTCGCCGGGAAGCCCCCGCTCCACCGAGGAGGCGGGACGGAAGTCCTTCACCGAGTCAATCCGGAAGGTGCGCCCGTCCTTCCAGGTAATGGTGCGCGGCTGCATATAGCCGGTGGCGTCAAAATCCGAGGTGACTTTGACATAGATGCGCTTCGGTCTGCGGACAGCGGTATTCACGGAAGCCGTCTCCTTTCCGTCTCTGCGTGTTTTCTTCTCATCGGGGTTCTTTCCCGGCGGGATCCGGGCCTCAGGCTCCCGTCAGCGCCCGGATCTCATCCGCGAACAGTTCTTCCAGCAGGGCGGCGTCCTTCGCGGCCGCCCGGTCGGAGGCCGGAACGGTGCCGAGCACCACGCCCCGGATCACCAGATACGCGTCCTCCGCCGGCTCCGGATACGGCAGCGCGGGATTGACGGAAAACAGGGTGTGCTCCGGCGACACGCGCTTGATCACCGCGCCTCCGTCCGTATCCACAATCACGTCCTCCCCCGGCCGGGCGTCGGCCGCGTTGCGGAAATAAACATACTCCTGATCATGGTAAACGGGCTCCATGCTCTCCCCCCGCACGCGGACCACGCCGTCCGCCCTTTCGCTGAGGCTGTTCCGCCGCAGAAAGGCGTAGCCGGGACCCTCCGCCGGCACCTCGTCCCCCAGGCCGGCGGCCACGGTTCCGGGCCGCACGGGCACCAGCAGAAAGTTCTCCCGCAGGGCGGCGCTCTGGCGGCTCTCCTCCTCCCGCAGCAGGGCGGAAATCATCTGATCCACCACCCGCCGCCCACCGGGGCTCAGCAGGCGGAAATGCCGCATCACGCGGCCCTCCAGCGGATCCGCTGGCTCTCCCGCTCCCCGGAAAAGCTCCTGTACCGGAACCCCCAGAAGCGCGCAGAGCGCGGGAATCGTCGTGTAATCCGGCCGGCTGCGGTCGTTTTCCCAGTTGACCACGGTGTTCCGCGTAACGGAAAGCCGTTCCGCCAGATCCTGCTGGGACAGCGCTGCCTTTTTCCGGTATTCCCGCAGCACCTTTCCCAGCCGAAACTCTTCCCTTTCCGGATTCTTCTGCGTCATTCCGTACCCCTCCCGTCCCGTTCCCCCCGGCCCGGCGCTCCTGCCGCCGTTCCCGAAGGCCTCCTGATGGATTCTGCCTTCAGTATAGCACAATCTTATTTTGCATTTCAAGATCGTTATGCAAAATTTCTTGTGCAGTTCGGGCTTTCCCCCGGCCTTTTCCCGCCGTTTTCCCTGCCTTCTTCCCTTCCGCGCTTTCGCCCCCCTTCTGCCGAAAAATGTAAACGATTACATATTGCGTCAAAGAGCCTGACGTGTTAAGATGGAAGCAAAGAAAAACCATCCGCGGTCTCCCCGGGGGTCGGGGGCGGAATCCGCGGACAGAGGAGGAACAATTCGGATGCGGTACGGGTATTTTGACGAAAAAGCCAGGGAATATGTGATCACCAATCCGGACACGCCGGCGCCCTGGGCCAACTATCTGGGTTCTCCCGATTACGGCGCCATCATTACCGTCAACGCCGGTGGTTACAGCTTTGTCAAAAGCGGTGCCGCGGGGCGGATTCTGCGTTATACATTCAATCAGTTTGACGAGCCGGGCCGCTATATCTATCTGCGGGATGAGGAATCCGGGGATTTCTGGTCCGCCAGCTGGAAGCCAGTGAAAAAGCCCCTGGATGAGTATCATACGGAATGCCACCACGGCACCAGCTATACGGAGTTCGTCAGCGAATACAAAGGGATCCGCAGCCGGGCCCTGTATTACGTTCCCATGGGAGCCACCCATGAAGTCTGGCGGATCACCGTGGAAAACCGGACGGATCGTCCCCGGAAGATCAGCGTCTTCGGCTATGCCGAGCTGACGACCGAAAGCTTCTATACCCAGGATCTGGTGAACATGCAGTATACCCAGTTTATCACGAAGACCGAGTTCCATGATGATTTTATCCTGGAGCAGATCAATGAGTTCAATTATCCCCGTCCGGACGGTACCACCGGCCGGGAGCGTTTCTTCGGTCTGGCCGGCGCCAAAGTCGCCAGCTATACCGGCCGCCGGGAGCAGTTCCTGGGCCGGAACCGCTTTGACGCTCCCCAGGCGGTGGTGGACGGCCGCTGCGATGACAGCCTGAATTATAACGCGAACCCCTGCGGCGCCCTGCAGTTCAGCGTTTCGCTGGAGCCCGGTCAGGAATCCTGTGCCGCCTTCCTTCTGGGTCAGAAGACCGTCTTTGAGGCCCGGGAAATCCTGAAGCGGTATCAGAATGTGAAAAAGGTGACGGATCAGGAGAAAGAGGAGTTGATCCGCTACTGGCACGGCGAGCTGGAAAACCTGAAGATCTATACGCCGGATCAGAAGTTTAACGCCATGATCAATACCTGGAACGCCTTCCAGTGCTTCACGACCTTCGTCTGGAGCCGGGCCGCCAGCCTGGTCTACTGCGGCGAGCGGAACGGCTACGGCTACCGCGATACCGTGCAGGATATTCAGGGCATCATGCATCTGGATCCGGAGCTGGCCCGGAAGCAGCTGACCTTCATGCTCAGCGCCCAGGTGCATCACGGCGCCGGCCTCCCCCTGGTCAAGTATACGCATAACGCGGGTCATGAGGATACGCCGGAGCAGGACAGCTATGTGAAAGAAACCGGGCATCCCAGCTACCGGGCGGACGATGCCCTGTGGCTCTTCCCGACGGTGTATAAATATGTCGCGGAAACCGGCAACACCGCCTATCTGGATGAGGAAATCCCCTTCGCGGATCAGGACAGCGGCACGGTGCGGGAGCATCTGAAGCGGGCCATCAATTTCAGCATGACGCATCTGGGCCCCCACGGCATGCCCGCCGGCCTGCACGCGGACTGGAACGACTGCCTGGTGCTGGGCGCCCAGGGCGAAAGCACCTTCGTCGCCTTCCAGCTCTACTATGCCCTGAATATCATGAAGGAATTCTGTAAGGACGAGCCGGAATATGTGCAGTATCTGACCGAAACCGCCGATAACCTGTTGAAGATCCTGAACGAAAAGTGCTTCGAGGGCGACCGGTTTATCCGGGGCTTCCGGGATACCGGCGATGTGATCGGAAGCGCGAAGGACAAGGAAGCCAATATGTGGCTCAATCCCCAGACCTGGGCCGTCATCAGCCGGGCTGCCACGCCGGAGCAGGCGGAAACCATCCTGAATACCGCCTTTGAGAAGCTGAACACGCCCTACGGTCTGGAGCTGATGCAGCCCAGCTACCGTTACGAGTATTTCGAAGGCGCCCGGATGCGCCTCTTTAACCCCGGCACGAAGGAAAACGGCGGCATCTTCTGCCAGCCGCAGGGCTGGGCGATTCTGGCGGAAGCGCTGGCCGGCCACGGAAACCGTGCCTTCAAATACTATCAGGAAAGCAGCCCCGCCTCCTTCAATGAGGACGCGGACCGCCGGGTCATTGAGCCCTATGTGCATGGCCAGTTCATCGAAGGCCATGAGAGCCCCTTCGCCGGCCGGAGCCATGTGCACTGGCTGACGGGTACGGCCAGCACCGTCATGGTCGGCTGTGTGGAAGGCATTCTGGGCCTGCGGCCCACGCCGGAAGGCATCGAGATCTCTCCGGCCATTCCCGCCGACTGGGACGGCATGATGATTGAAAAGAAGTTCCGCGGCAAAAAGCTCCGCATCACCGTGGATAATCTGGCCCACCGGGAAGCCGGTCCCCGGATGATCGTCCTGAACGGCGTGGAACGGGAACCCGGCGTCATCCCGGCGGAAGATCTGCAGGATGAGAACGTGATCACGGTGGTTATGTAAGACCATGAAAACCATCGCGAAAATCTATAACGATTATACAGATAAATTCGGTATTCCCCGTCAGAGCGGTCTGGTGGAAGAAGTTGTCTCCACCATCGTCTTTGAGGAGGAATACCGGGTGGAGGAAGCGCTTCGGGGAATCGAAGCGTTTTCCCATCTGTGGCTGATCTGGCGCTTCAGCCGGACGGAGCGGGACACCTGGTCGCCGACGGTGCGGCCTCCCCGGCTGGGGGGCAACACCCGCGTGGGCGTCTTCGCGACCCGCTCCCCCTTCCGGCCCAACCCCATCGGCCTGAGCTGCGTCCGCCTGACGGCCGTGGAAAAAACGCGGGACGGAACGGTGCTGAAGGTGGCCGGCGCCGATCTGATGAATGGAACCCCCATTCTGGATATCAAGCCCTACCTCCCTTACGCCGACTGTCATCCGGAGGCAGCCGGCGGATTTACGGAAAGTGTCGGAAAGCGCCGGGTCTCCGTTTTCCTTCCGGAGCCCCTC
The DNA here is from genome assembly GCA_015056205.1 of Clostridiales bacterium. GTDB lineage: Bacteria > Bacillota > Clostridia > Christensenellales > Aristaeellaceae > Aristaeella. The sequence continues at coordinate 44,371 of SVGS01000025.1, forward strand.
GCCGCGCGGCTCAGCCCCGGGGAGCGCCGGGCCTTGACCGCCGTGCTGCAGGAAGATCCCCGCCCCGCCTATCAGGATGACCCGGACCGCATCTACGGCTTCCGCTTTGGTTCCCGGGAGGTCCGCTTCCGCGTTCAGGACGGCGTCCTGACTGTCACGGATCTGGAACCCGTTTCGCCCTGAAAACCGCCCTAAATGGAAAAGATTTGTCTTGACGCCGGCCGGAATTTGTGATATTCTAATCGAGCTGGTTCGTTCTGGAGCGATGGCCGAGCGGTTGAAGGCGCTGGTCTTGAAAACCAGTGATACCGAAAGGTACCGGGGGTTCGAATCCCTCTCGCTCCGTTGCCGGCTTGGAGAAGTACCCAAGTGGCCGAAGGGGCTCCCCTGCTAAGGGAGTAGGCGGGTTAAACCGCGCCCGGGTTCAAATCCCGGCTTCTCCGCTTAGAGACCCTAGGAAAATCAACGTTCCTAGGGTTTTCATTTTGCCCTGTACCCCAACCGTACCCCAACGGGAGGAAAAAAAGGCTCCACTCTCAGACGAGAATGAAGCCCAAAAACAGAAAAAAACCAACACCAAAAATAAAAAAATCACAGGCTGCTGATGTAAGCCTGCATCCGATCAGCAGAGTCTTTTTTCATCTTATCAGTCACATGTCCGTACACATCCAGCGTGAATGCGACTGTAGCATGACCCAGATTCTCAGAAACCGTCTTAATGTCATCGCCGTTCTGAAGGCTGATTGCTGCGAAGCTGTGGCGTAAATCATGGAAGCGAATGTATATGTCTCGATCGTAAAGCCAGCAAGAAAAGAAGTCTAACGTCCAGTGAATAAATGGAAAACTGAAGTTTCTTAACCAGGACTGCTTATGAAACGGCTCTTTGAGTAAAACAAATAAGTGAAAAAAATTTTCTCGTTCTCCGGTATCGGTGCCAGGTGGAAAAATCATCCGTATAAAAAAGTGGAAGGCATCAAATAGTGACCTTACCAGGAACAGGAGTGAATGAAGATGGGGAAAAAAGAACTGACTCTCAACGAACTTGATAACGTAAACGGCGGTCTTATTGTGAAAGATGCAGCGACGAACAAATACTGGGTCACAAAGGACGACGGTGTGGTCGTTTTTCCCGCTCCCAATAAGGCATGTGCGGTCGATCTGGCGAAGGCCCTCAAAGTCGAACCGGAAATCATTACTTTGGAAGAATATAAGAAGCGCTTCGGCCATGAACTGAGCCGGTAAGCTCAGTTGAAACAAATACGTTTTTCGCTTTGCTGCAAAATGACAGGTGAACCGATAACCGGTTAGTGAATTAAACGTACTCCGCCGACAAAAAAGCAGCAGGTACGAGACCTGCTGAACCCGGCGGAGTGCGTTTAATTGCCGTTGGACTAAACCGCCCACGCGACAAGTATGGGGAAAGTAAAAGTCACAATACCCCAAATGCAGATCGAAGGG
>SVGS01000026.1 GCA_015056205.1 Clostridiales bacterium
TTACGGAGGAAGATATCACCGCAAAGCTGGAGCATGGTGTGCTAAGCCTGAACATCCCGAAGAAGGCAGAGAAGAAGCTTCCTGAAAAGAAGCTGATTGCTATCGAAGGATAATAAAGACGCGCATTCCAAGCAAACTGAACCAATCGAGGGGCTCATCACCAACCGTGGTGAGTCCCTTTTCTTATTGAAAGGTCAATGCAACCCCCTGCCCGGATGATGCAACCCCCTGCAACCCCCTCCGGGTGATGCAACCGGTTGCAGGATACAGGACTGGAACCGGGTTGCAATTGTATCAAAATAAGAGTCCCAGAAGGGTAAAAAGAAAGCGCCGTTCGTGACTGAACGACGCCAATAGGATATATGAGATCGGATTACAGCGTGTACACGTAATCCGCTTTTCTCGGCGTGGCCTGCCCGGCGGGCTTGGCGGCATAGCCGAGGATCAGATTGCCGATGCCCTCATAGTTGCCTTCGATGCCCAGCTTCTTCAGGATGGCCTTTCCTTCTTCGCTCTCAAACTCTTCCTTGGCGCGGTGCACCCAGCAGCTGGCAACGCCCAGGTCGGCGGCAGCGTTCATCATGTTGCCCATAACCAGGCTTCCGTCATACACATAGGTCGGCATGTCCTTGTTTGCCAGCACGACGACCAGATCCGGCGCACCGTAGAACGGATCGATATCCATGCCCATCGCGGCGGCATTCAGCTTTGCCAGCTTCTGACGGGTTTCCTGATCTTTGATCACCAGGATGATGGGTGACTGCTTGCCCATACCGGTGGGGGCATAGGTTCCGGCTTCCAGGATGGCTTGGAGCTTTTCTTCTTCGACATGTTCCGGCTTGTAGGCACGGCAGCTGCGGCGGGTCTTCAGGGTGGTGATGGTGTCTGACATGATGGTGTCCTCCTTCTATTTATCGGTTCAGTACTGAACCCTCTCCGCCGCGGGCTGGAAATTCATTCAGATGCGCACGGAGTTGTTCACGTGTTTCCTGAACTGCCTCGATCATGTCCTGCTTCTGATCCGGCAGCCTGGCCTGCATAGGTACAAGATTGGACGGATGCGAGCCAAAGTAATATGTGCCCTTCAGATCCAGACGACGGATGAGCCGCTCCTGCTCGTCCAGCAGCTGACCGATGGTGCATTCCTTGAATGCGCCGCTTTTCATATCCTGATACAGGCGGCACCCTGGCTGGGCGTGCAGGCTGCCGATGAACAATAGGTGCGGCTGTACCGCGTTGATCAGGTCGGCTGTGGCGTCTGCGTTCTCTTTCCACAGTTCTGCGCCGCCGCAGCCCAGAATCGCGTTAAAGCTGTAGTCCATACCTGCCTTGGTCAGCCTGAGCAGCTGCTCCCGCGCTTCCGCTGACGTATGGCCTTTGTTCATGTAGGTCAGCGCGGCGTCCAGACCGCTTTCCACACCGATGTCCAGGCCATGGATACCCGCTGCCCGGAGCAGTTGAAGCTCCTCATCGGTTTTGGTTTTGATGTTCTGGATGGAGGCGTACATGGCGATGGTCTCCACCTTGGGAAGTTTCCGGTGAATGGCATCCGCAATCTTCAGAAGTTTCTCCGCCGAGAGCACGAAAGCATCGCCGTGCTCCAGAAAAACCCGTTTCACGTTGGGGCAATAGCGCGTGGCTTCCTCAATATCCGCTTCCACCTCTTCCATCGGGCAGACCTTGAACTGCACATCCGGGTACATATAGCAGAAGGTGCATTTGTTATGGCTGCAGCCAAGGGTCACCTGAAGCAGCAGCGAGTTGGCCTCGTAGGGCGGTCTGTAGACAATACCGGTCATATTCATACTATAGTTTCTCCCTGCATTTGTGCGATATATTCGTTTCCCCAGGTTTCCATAGCAGCGACAACAGGGTGAAACTTCTTTCCAATTTCCGTCAGCGAATACTCTACATGTGGCGGAATGGCCTCATACTGCACCCGCCTGATCAGCCCATATTCTTCAAGAGACTTCAGCTGCACGGACAGCGTGGCATGTGTCATCTTCGGCATCTTGCGAAGCAGCTCATTAAAACGGATCGGGCCTTCCTCCAGATAGAGCAGGATCAGCACGGCCCATTTCCCGGAGATCAGCGTCTGCGCCGTCGCGTAAGGGCATTCGCCGAAGCGTTCCTCCATAGTCGTTGGTTTATCCATCTGACGATATCACCTCATTCGATTCTTCCTTTGGCTGCTTTTAATAGTCATTTTCTTGAACCGGTCTTATTATACGACCGTCAAATGAACAGCACAAGTACGATTTTTCATGATACCTGGTATCTTTGAAGATACTTACAGATACCGCCAATTCGGCCTGACGACCACCTTCGTCACCGTTCCTGTCCAGCTGATGGCATTCGCGCCGGGCTTCAGCACCGGGAACTCACCATCGCCGAGAAGGGGATTTCCGGGTACAAGGTCAGCACCAACGCCCGAGACGCGATCGTGGAAATAAAGAGACGAGCAGCACAGCATCAGTTCGATGTGCTGCTCGTTTTTATGTTCGACCGCTTAGGCCGCCGTGAAGATGAAACGCCCTTTGTGGTTCAATGGTTCGTACAGCAGGGCATCCCTATTGCATTACCTTGTTTTATGTATGTTCTTCAATGGCTTTCTTTCCGGCTTCCACCATTTCAACCAGAACATCTTCTTCCTGTTTGCCCGGAATATCTCCACGGGTGAAATATGTATCTCTCAATACGTCCTTTAGCTGGCTGCAGGAAGTAACGAAAGAAAACTTCGTCAGTCCAGTGCCCAGCAATGAGTCTGCAAGTAATCCACCGGCAAACGGGATCTTTTTCAACAAGCCGGCACCAACTTCCTTGGCCATCTTTTTGGCGAACCATTTGCCAACATTGACGACAAAAGGATGAATGGCACCTTGCGTAAGTGCTTTCTGCAGCAGGAATTTTTCTACACCTGTTCCCATAGCCTTGGCAACAGCCCTGATTGCGTCATTTGCACCTTCTATTCCATAGATAGAGCCAATGCAAAGAATCAGAATATTCTGTACTCCTGCATCGATTGTTTCACTCTCATGGGACAATCCGAGATCTGGAAACCCGTATAAATAAAGCAGTTCCTGAACAGTTCGGAGCATAAATCCATATGTTGACACGATGGCAACGCCTTCCGGTATACTGCGGTCTTTTGAAACCCTGTACGCTTTGTCTGCTTCGGCTGCGATGCAGGCAGCAGCCAGCTGATCCAGTTCTTCCAGCGGAACCCCTGCCTTGATTGGCGATAAAGCAATAGCCTGATCCACCGTGTCCTGTGGGTATTTGGTTTTCAGCTGCGTTTCCAGATACTCTGCTCTGTTGATTTTCATTCCGGGGGTTTTCAATACCAGGATCACAATATCCTCGATATCAATTTGACCATTTCCATTCTGATCAATAGCACTCAGTACTGAACTCCCGGCGTTATTAAGTCTCTTATGTACGCTGGCAGAAACAGCGGATATATCTACGCCAGAATCATTTGCAACCTTGGTCAGATATTCTCCGGCCTGACTCGCTTTTTCAGATATGGTCTTTCCCGCTTCGCTTGCTGCACTGGCTATGTTTGAAATAGCCCCGCCAACATTCTTTTTTAAGGAATTAAACAAGCCTGCCATTAGAACTCCCCCTGTAATTATTTATCCTTTGTTTTTATTATAATTCTTCATCTGCGTGGAGTTTTCCTGCAATAAACTCAGGGGACAGAAACAGGGACAAACTTCAATGGCCTCCATTCTATTCTTTTCATCCTGCTTTTTTCTCGTTGTTAGCAAGATAACCAAACAGGATGAGGGCAATGGAACCAATAAGGAGACAATAGTAACCAGCGCCGTTCTGTATCATGGATTTAGCAATAGCGGCAGACGCCCGGTCTACTTTGCTCAGGCTTGATGTCACACTGCTGTTTTCAACGAAGAATAAGACAAACGAAGCAGCGCCCATGAGAATCACTGGAACATACTTTTCAGATAACGAACATATGAGTGCAATGGCAGCTATAATAATGATGAATATTCCATCACCACCGTCGAAGAGGCTCTTGGACAGAGATGAACCCAAGAATGAAACAGATATATATGGAAGGAAAGCACTGATACCGACAATCACACTTGCAAGCAGACACAGATTTTTCTTCGACATGGGATTAACCTCCTTTGGTTATGATACTCACCTTTATTCTATGCAAGGACGAACAATGAATCAACATCGGAATATGTGCCCCACGCACAAGTGTGCCTTGGTCAGAGATAACCTGCTGAAAATCGGAGATGATAGCCCCATCGAACAGCATAATCGCGTTGAAATGTCAGCTGAGATCTTCAAGGACAGCCGCCCAATTTGCTTGCTTTTTATATGCTCTCTGATTCACCTGAGCAATCTTTTGTAATGGTATTCAAAGGCATCATTGAAATCGAATCAGGCAGATTCTATACTGGATTTGGTGGAAAGGGAGAATATTCATCGATTCCATGACTTTATCGCCACTATATTCGAAAGAATTGGCCTGACAGAAGTTGAAAATTATGCAAGGGGGGGAAAAAGCCAGAAACGGTTACATGACTTGATTAAGGATCTATGCTGTGGTAATATAAATCGACTGCTGTGCAGGTAGAAATTGAACAGGATTTGTCGAATTCACGATGGATGCATCAGCAAATCCAAATCGGGTGCTTCAAGTGATAGATTACCATTGCCCATATTATATTACAGGAAGTTTATTGCTTCTTGCGCAAGCATTGCGGTATAGGTGTAGTCAGTAACTGACACGCCATTGTTGTCGGATGGTAGTTTATAAACAGGCGAATCAGAAAGCACGAAGATAATTATGAGCGGTAGATTTGAGCAATCTGCTGCCATCAAAAAAACGGGAGGTTTGAATCATGAAACGTCTTCTTGTTCTTTTACTTGGTTTATTATTCCTTGCTTCTGCAGTTACGGCAGAAGAATCATCTTCTGTTGCCGTAAATACAAAGGAACACGTTTTCCTTGGGAGCTACGAGCAAGACAATAATCCGGACAATGGAGGGGAACCAATCGAATGGATTCCAATTGATTATTCCGAAGGAAAAACCTTGCTTATCAGCAAGTATGCGCTTGACTGCCAGGGGTTCAATACAGTAAAAGAGGATACTGACTGGAAGTCAAGCAGCATACGGACATGGTTAAATGATGCTTTTTTCAACGCGGCCTTTACGGGTGAAGAGCAAACTGCGGTTCTTCCCACGACTGTCAGTAATGGGGCGAATGAGCAGAATCCAGCATGGACAGGCAGAATAACGGAGGATACAATTGACCGTGTTTTCCTTCTCAGTTATCGGGAGGTAAATTCCTACTTCCCGGGGACGAATGATCGCAAGACTAGCGGAACTGAGTATGCCAGATCAAAAGGTGCAAAGTTTCTGGGATTCACAACAATAGGTTATGGGGAGACAGACTGGTGGCTGCGTTCTCCCGGTGCCGCAGCGAATGAAGCTGCTTATGTAGGAGTGGTCCGGGATATCAATACAAAAGGTGTTTCTGATAAAGTTGGGATACGTCCGGCAATATGGCTTGATGCTTCTGTGGATCGTTCATTCTTTCAATATGAACAATATGTCAAAGCGTCTCAATTTGAGGCTGAAGGGAAATACGAAGATGCTGCCAACATTTTTGAAACACTCGGAACATATAACGGCAGTGTGGAATGTACAAGAAGAGTCCGATATTTGCATGCTCAGAAAGCTACAGCAGAGAATGACTATAATACAGCCCTGCGACTGTATGAACTGATCGGAGATTATGAGGATAGCTTCATTCAGGCAAGAGCGTGCCGCTATGCATTAGCTGTTGAGAAACAGGATGCAGGCGAATATGAAACGGCGGCGAAAATGTTTGAAAAAGCAGGACAGTACAAGGATAGCATGAGCAGGCTGAAGCAGTGTTATGAGAAGCTCGGTATTCCGATCTATTATTTCGGTACTGAAGCTGTCAGCACTGGTGTTGACACGGGATATTCAAAATCGGAAGTGATAAACGGGAATGACAGGCATTTCGGATGGAGACTTGGGCAGTTTTTTACCAGCGGCTTTACACGGGTAACCACAAATGATGCGGGGCAGCCTGTATTTATCAAAACATTAGGGGATTCTGTTACGTTATGGTTTGATATAGAGCAGAACATTGATGCATTGAACAATAATACAAATCTTGTCATTAATGGCGATGCAAATGGTTATAACCAGTACTTCGGTGTTAAAAAGACAAATTTCGGACGCGGCACGTTAATTGTTCGTCACACGAATTATCAGAATAACAAAGGCGCTCCGCAGATTTATACGGACTATCTCCTGGCAAAGGGAACTTCAGGCGCGGATACGAAGGTTGTTTTGCACGAAGAAGGAGATTATGAAGTCGTTCTGGATTATGAAATAGCTGATAACGATATCACACATTTTACGAACAAATATGGAAACTATCAAATTTCAGTTGCATTCTCTGTACGAAATGGTAATTGCATGGTCTATCCGTTTGATGTGCTGACCGGGGCGGAACTTCAAAATACGTCCATTACTGAAAACGGGTTTTCCCTTGACCTCGCACGTTCCAGATATCTGGATATTAATGTGAAGCGTTCAGTTATCGTAGAAGGACCGGCAGGTATGATAGAGGATGAACGCTTTAATCGTCCGGCCAAAGATGGTGACCAGTATACTGCAGAAGGTATTTATACAATATCTGTCAGCAATCGGTATACGGGCGAATCAACAACAAAGACTATTTTTGTTGGTTCAGATGCTTTACTGCAGGAATATATTGCACATGGGTTCTCGCCCGATCGTTTAAAGTGAGTGAGGTGAAAGTGAAATGAAGAAGATAATCTCAGTTTTTCTTGCGGTTGTTATGTTTGTAGCCTATGGCCATGTAAACACAGTATTGGCGGAATCCACGCCGGAATTTCGAAGCTTGAGTGATCCGTCTCTTCCCGGATATATCGAAGACACTCTCTATCAGGAGCTTGTTCAGAAGCTGGAAGGCGATGGTTTCTTTGTGGAGAATGTCAGTGCTGTCTATATATCACAGGAATATATTGACGAACTTGCATATAATTCGCAGGCCAATGTTTTCTTTGGATATACTTTGGCAGAACTGGACCAACAGTTTCAAGGCGAGAAATATATCTTTACTCTTGGGAAAAACAATGAAACCACTGTTGAACCGTGGACTGATTACGATGACACCTATGATCGAATTATACATAATGTAGCAGTTGGAACAGGTCTTATCTTAGTGTGCGTGACTGTTTCTGTAGTAACAGGGGGAGCGGGAGCGCCTGCCTGCAGTATGATTTTTGCTATGGCTGCAAAAGGTGGTGCTATTGGAGCTCTTTCCGGTGCGGCCTTTGGAGGCGTTTCAGCCGGAATTGTTAAGGGTATCGAGACTGGTAATATGGAGGAAGCACTTAAATCTGCAGCCCTTGCAGGGAGCGAAAGCTTTAAATGGGGAGCGATCTGCGGGGCGGTTTCAGGTGGAGTCAATGAAGCTGTTGCTTTGAAAGGCGCTACACTAAACGGTTTAACAATGAATCAGGCAGCGATTATACAAAAGGAATCAGGCTATCCGCTATCTATTATAAAAGAATTCCATTCTCTCGAAGAATATAATATTTACAGAAAGGCAGGATTAACACCCAAGCTTATCGATGGGAGAACCGCGCTTATCAGAGAGATTGATCTTAACAAAACGGATGCATATGGAAAAACCAATCTTGAGCGGATGGCTAATGGCAATCCAGCCCTTGACAGTGAAGGAATATCATTCGAAGTGCATCATGTCGGTCAAAAAAATGATTCTATTTTTGCTGTTCTAACCAGAAATGAACACAGGGGTCAAGGAAACTTTGCCAAAGTCCATGGGAATTTACGATCATCAGATGTTGATCACGGGGCAGCATTTGAAGCGGCAAAGAAGAAATTCTGGATGGAACTGGCAAAACAATTGCAAGGAGGAATCTGATTATGAGTGAAATTGTACAAAAGCTCAGAGAACAATCTGATATGCTTTGTCTGGAAGGTGCTGATCCGAAAAGTATTGAAGCAGCAGAAAGCAGACTTTCAGTAAAGTTCGCTGAAGAATACAGGGAATATACCAGGGAATTCGGAGCCATAAACATTGATGGCAGGCAAATAACGGGAGTAAACCCGGCTCCTGATCTGGATGTTGTTTCAATTACTGAATTTGCCAGAGAGGGAACGCCTGAAGCAGCTCCGTCATGGTATGTGATTTGTGATACACACATAGATTGTTTGCTTTACTGGCAAGACGAGGATGGTAATGTATATAGAACTTTCCCAGGTGAATCTCCGGTTAAAGTGGCAGATAGCCTTGTTGAATTTCTTCAGATATGAGGATATGATCTGACGCTGCTTAACCCATGCGACAAACGGCGGAATTGAATCACGATGATCAGGGAAGGAACCTGACCGCCTGTGAGAAATATAAAATGGGGTGGTCTGGAAATGCATCCAGATGATGTTGTAGGACTTCTTTTCTTTCTGATGGTCGCTATGGTTATTATTGCTGCTCTCTACTTACATCATCTGTTCAAAGTTAAAAAATATCGTATTGAAAAAGAGAAAGAGAAAGAAATCCTTGATCGGATCATCAGCACAGTCAACTTAAACATTGATGATACAGCGAACAACAAAAATATATCAGCATGCGATCAAACCAAGAGAAGTTCAGGGGGAAGAATCAGATTAAGCTGTCAAAAATGTGGCTCATCAATGGAACTTGATAAGAACAAACCGATTTTATTTTGCCCTTATTGTGGGGCTAAAGAACTATTGACAGAGAGCGACTATGTGAAAGAGGCGCGCATCAATGCAGATGCTAAAGAAAAGATAGCTGAAGTAAGAAGGCAGACTGCAAATGATATTTACGAACGCTATGTTCAGTCTATAAAATTATCCCGGACTGAAGAACGAAAAACAAAAACACATAATACACTGATGAACTTCATTTATATTATAGGTGGATTCATTGCGCTAATTCTCATGATATTGGCCGCTGCTTATGGCATTGGATTATTGCTTTAAGGAAACCTGGGGTCCAAAGGGCAAAGTTCAACCGAACGGAGATATCCACGGATGCACATGCCCAGGTTTCTGTGAGATCAATGGAATCAATCCTGACGATCTGCCGCTGCCGTCAGGCGCTTTGATGAGACCAGGGATGTAGATTTTCCGAAACAGTGAGATAGAAGCTTCAGGCAATCCAAAATCATAAACAAGTGAACCAACCGGACAGCAAGACATAAGAAAAGGAGAGAAAAACAGAATGGCAGAGGCAATCAGAAAACGGGAAGAAATCAAAGCGAAGTACAAATGGGATCTGACACATATTTATGCGGACGATGAGGCGTGGCAGGCGGACTATGATCAGGTGATGGACGGGATTGCGGAGGCGGCGGCCTGGGACGGACGGGTGGCGGAGGATCCGAAGGCCGCGATCCGGGCGGTGCAGAAGCTGTCGGAACGGATTATGCCGGTTTATGAATACGCGTTTCTCCGGAAGGAAACGGATAACGCCGATCCGGTGGCGCAGGGGCTGAAGGACAAGGCGCTCCGTCTGTACGTAACCGCCGGGGCCGCCACGGCCTTTCTCCAGCCCGAGCTGCTGGAGCTGCCGGGGGAGACGTTGGAGGCGCTGATGGCCGATCCGGAGATGAAGGATTACGACGCGATGCTGAGAAACGTGCTGCTGATGAAGCCGCACACGCTGCCCAAGGAGGAGGAGAAGCTGATCGCCATGATGGGGGAGGTGGCGGACGCTCCCGACGCCATTTTCACCTCGCTCACCACGGCAGACATGAAGCTGCCGCCGATCCGGCTGGCGGACGGCAGCATGCAGGAACTGACCGAGGGAAACTACTCCACCTTTATCCATTCCGAGGACCGGGAGATCCGGCGGCAGGCGTTTCAGCATCTGATGACCACCTACGAAGCCTTCGGCAACACGATCGCGTCCACCTACGCGGCCAGCGTGAAGAAGGATCAGTTCATGGCGGAGGCGCATCACTTCGACAGCGCGCGCCAGTCGGCAATGAAGCCCCTGGAGATTCCGGAAGCCGTGTATGACAACCTGATCGACGTGATTCACGAGTACATTCCGGTGCTGCAGGAATATCTGCGCCTGCGGAAAAAACTGCTGGGGCTGGATGAGCTCCATCTGTACGATCTGTACGCGCCGATGGTGAAGGGCTACCAAATGAAGCTGCCCTATGAGAAGGCCTTTGACCTGGTGCTGGAAGGACTCAGCCCCATGGGAGAGGACTATCTGGACAAGCTGCGGGAGGCCCGGACGGGCGGATGGATCGACGTGTATCCCAGCACCGGGAAATCCAGCGGAGCCTTTTCCGCGGGAGATCTGCGGGAGGTACACCCCTATGTGCTTCTGAATCATAACGACAACCTGGAGAGCGCCTTTACCATCGCCCACGAGCTGGGCCACAGCATGCATTCCTTCTACAGCAACACGCACCAGCCGGCGCCGAAGAGCGACTACAGCCTGTTTGTGGCGGAGGTGGCTTCCACCTGCAACGAATCCGTGATGATGCGGTATCTGACGGAGACGATGAAGGAGCCGGCGGCCCAGGCTTATCTGCTGAACTATTTCCTGGAGCAGTTCCGGACGACGGTTTTCCGGCAGACCATGTTCGCCGAATTCGAGAAGATCAGCCACGAGATGGCGCAGCAGGGGATTCCGCTGACGAAGGAAAGCCTGTCGGAAGCCTATTTCCGGCTGAACGAAACCTATTACGGGGAGACCTGCTTCATGGATCCCGAAATTGCGTCGGAATGGATGCGGATTCCGCATTTCTACCGGGCGTTCTATGTATATGTTTACGCGACGGGCCTGTGTGCCGCTGTTTCGCTGAGTGAGAAAATCCTGACGGAAGGGGAGTCCGCGGTCGCGGACTACCGGAAGTTCCTCTGCGCGGGATGCAGTGTGCCGCCGATCGACGCCCTGAAGCTGGCGGGGATCGACATGTCCTCTCCCGAACCCATCCGCAGGGCGATGGAGGTCTTCCGGGAGACCGTGCGGAAGATGGAAGAGGCGACAAAGAACCTGTGACAGGAGGCAAGCAGATGAAACAAGACCGGATACCGGGCCTGGATCAGCCGGTTCCCTACGGAAGCGTCGTGATGTGGTGGCTGGGGCAGATGGGGCTGCTGGTCAAAATGGGAGAAACCCTGCTTTGCGTGGATTACTTCGCGACCGTGATTCCGGAGCGGCAGGTTCCGCCGCCCATCCCGGCGGAGGAGCTGACGGGGGTCGACGCCTTTCTCGGCACGCATAACCATCTGGATCATATGGACCATGACGCCTGGCGCATCTGGGCCAGGACCTGCCCGGAGGCCCGGTTCGTGTTTCCCGCGCTGCACCGGGAGAGCGTGATCGCGGACGGCATCGGGGAGGAACGGTGCCTGGGACTGACGGACGGGGAGAGCTGCCGGGTGGGCGATGTGACGATCCGCGCGGTGGCCGCGGCCCACGAATTCCTGAACCCCGATCCGGAAACCGGACTGTATCCCTGCCTGCAGTACATCCTTGAAGGAAACGGCGTGCGCATTTACCACGCCGGGGATACGCTGCGGTATGAGGGAATGGTGCCCAAACTGAAGCAGATCGGGCGGCCGGACGCGGTGATGCTGCCCATCAACGGACGGGACGCGGAGCGGTACGGGCGCAATTGCATCGGGAACATGACCTTTCAGGAGGCCGTGGATCTGACCGGCGAGCTGGGACCGCGGCTGGCGATCCCGGGGCACTGGGACATGTTCGCGGACAATCCGGGAGATCCGGAGGCTTTCCGCCGTTATCTGGACATAAAATATCCGGGGAAGACGGAAACCGTCATTCCCCGGATTCTGACGCCGATCCGGGTGGAGGGGGCGCCTGTTACGAATCCAGCGCCCGAACAGCGGCCGGCAGATCGCTGAGACGATCGATGACTCCTTCCGGATTCACCGCGCGGCCGAACCCGTAAGCGGCATGAATAAAGGGAATACCGGCGCCCTGGGCGGATTCCTGATCGCGGAGGGTATCCCCGACATAAATCCCTTTTTTGAAGTGATTCCTTTCCATCACCAGGCGGATATTTTCCGCCTTGGATTTCAGCGTGCGGCCCCATTCCTCCCAGTCGAGAATCAGATCGCCGACGCCGGAGGAAGCCAGGAAAGCGTTGATATAGCCGCACTGGCAGTTGCTGACGATGGCCAGGGAATAGCCCGCGGACCGGAGCTCCTCCAGGGTTTCCCGAAGGCGGGGATAGAGCATGCCGCAGTGATCATACAGGTATTCCACTTCGAACTCATTTGCGATCCGGAAGACTTCATCCCGGCGGGATTCGGCCAGGGCCGGCTGCAGGGCATCCTGGATTTCACGCATGGTCAACCCCATGACGCGGTGCACATCCTCCGTCGTGACCGGGGGAAGGGTGGGATCCTCGCGAGCGAAAATGATATTCCAGGATTCCGCCACCTTCTCGGCGGAATCCCAGAGGGTACCGTCCAGATCAAAAAGAATCAGGGTATCTTTCATGAAAACCTCCTGTTTTTTCCGGCTGGGAGCGAAAAAAAACTGCCCCGAAACTGGACAGAAATCCAGCGGGGGTATTATACTACTGGGGAAACAGGCGTGGCAAGGAGAAAAGCGGGATGGAAAAACATCTGAGTGAAATGACGCTGGAGGAGCTGACCGCTCCGGAGGGGATTCCCTGCAGCTGCGGCAAGACGCACCGGTGCGGGCTGAGCTGGTTCAGAACCGGAGCCGGGGTGATCCGGCTGCTTCCGGAGGCGCTCAAGGCGCTGAACTGCCGGCATCCCTTCGTGGTGGCGGACCGGAACACACGGAAGGCCGCCGGGGAACGGGTGACGGAGATCCTGGACGCGGAGGGGATTCCGCATACGGATTATCTGTTTCCCATGGAGGGGAAGATCGAACCGGATGAATATGCCGTCGGTTCCCTGACAATGGCCTTTGACCCCAACTGCGACGGGATTCTGGCGGTCGGCAGCGGCGTGATCAACGACTGCTGCAAGGTGCTGGCCCATGCCTGCCGCCTGCCCTCCATGGTGGTATGCACCGCGCCTTCCATGGACGGATACTGTTCCAATTCGGCTTCCATGATTGAAAACCACATCAAGGTCAGCCTGTACAACGCGTGCCCCCGGGCGATCCTGGCGGACACCGACATTCTGAAAACCGCGCCGGACCGGATGCTGCAGGCCGGGCTGGGCGATATGCTGGCCAAGTATGTTTCCGTCTGCGAATGGCGGATCGCCCATCTGATCCACGGGGATCCCTACTGCGAGGAAATCGCCGGGATGGTGCGGGCCAGCCTGAAAAAGATCGTGGATCACGCTCCGGGCCTGATGAGACGGGAGGACGCGGCGCTGGAGGCGGTGATCGAGGGACTGGTGATCTCCGGCATGTCCATGGCTTTCGCCGAGATTTCCCGTCCGGCCAGCGGGCTGGAGCATTATTTCAGCCATCTGTGGGAGATGCAGGCGCTGCAGCGGGGCGTGCCCTCCGATCTGCACGGCATCCAGGTCGGCGTGGGGACGCTGCTGACCCTGTGGATCTATGAGAACGTGCTGAACATGGACCGGCCGGACGCGGAAAAAGCCCGGAGGATGATGGCCGGGTTCTCCCGGGAGAAGTGGGTGCGGTCCATGAACGCCATCTTCGGCCCCATGACGCCTTCCATTCTGGCGATCGAGGACCGGGTGGGGAAGAACACGGCGAAGACCCAGGAAGAGCATCTGGAGCGGATCCTGAACAACTGGGAGGCCATCCGGAGGATTATCCGGGAGGAGCTGCCTTCCCGGGAAACGGTCCGCCGGCTGATGGCGGACTGCGGGATGCCGCTGACGCCGAAGGATCTGGGCATCAGCCGGGAGGATACCGTCGCCGCGCTGAAAGGAAGCCGGGAAATCCGGGACAAATACCTGACTTCCAGCCTGCTGTGGGATCTGGGACTGCTGGGGGAGACCGCGGAGCGGCTGCCCTGCGAATAAACGGGTTTCCTTTCCTTCTCTCCGGCCGCCCGGAAGGGGGACGGGGGAAGGAATTCAGGATACAAATAAACAGAAAAGAAAAGGAGAATGGATTTTATGAAAAAGATGCTGGCGGCTGTTCTTTCCCTGGTACTGATGCTTTCCGTGTTTTCCGGCGCCCTGGCGGTGAACGAGGATATCGACGGAAAGATCGTGATCTATACCTCCATGTACCAGTTTGAGATCGACAAGATGACGGCAGCGCTGAAGCAGGAATTCCCGAACCTGGATGTATCCTTCTTCTACGGCGGGACGGGGGATCTGCAGACCAAGATCGCCGGAGAAATGGGCGATCAGCATAACGGCGTGCTCAGCTGCGACATGCTGATGGTGGCGGAACCCGCCTATTCCCTGGAGCTGAAGGACTACGGATATCTGGAAAAAATGCCGGTGGACGCTCCGGAAACCCTGTTCCGGGACGGCCTGAGCTTTGACCCCGAAGGATACTGGTATCCCGTGCGGACGCTGAACATGGTGCTGGCCTACAACCCCGAGAAATACAAGGCGGAGGAGCTGCCGAAGACCTATAAGGACTTCGCGGAGAGCGCGGACATGCAGGGCCAGATTTCCATGAGCAATCCGCTGACCTCCGGAACGGCCATGGCGGCCATCGTCGCGCTGTCCGACAAGTACGGATACGAGTATTTCGACGCGCTGGGAAAGAACAAGGTCATGATCGAATCCGGCTCCACCGCCCTGGCGAAGCTGCAGACCGGCGAATGCAAAATGATCATGATTCTGGAGGAATCCGTTCTGCGGACCCGAAAGGAAGACGGATCGAAGATCAGCGTGGTCTATCCGGAAGACGGCGTGATTCTGATTCCCAGCACGGTGATGACGATCGCGGAGAACAAGAGCGCGAACGCCAATCTGGATGCCTGCGAAGCGGTGACGAAGTGGCTTCTGAGCGAAGCGGGCCAGCAGCACATTCTGGACGGATATATGCACAGCGTGCTCAAGGGAATGCCCTGCCCCTACGACTCCATCGACACGGACGAGCTGGCCAAGAAGGACATGGGCGTGGACTGGGAGCGTTGCTATCATGACCGGGAAGAAATCCGCACGAAATTCCAGGAAGCGGTGACACTGTCCAAATAAGGAGACGGCATGACGGAAACAAAGCGGCCCGGGAGCCGTTCAAAGAAAATCCTGATTGGTATCCTGAGCCTGGTAATGCTGGGATCCCTGCTGCTGACAGCGGCAGGGATCAACGGCATTCATGATCAGAACAGCTCCGCCTACGCCGGGGACGATATCTGGTCCCAGACGCTGGCGCTGAGCGGAGCGGCGGGGAATCTGTACCGTGAATCCGTTGCTCCCGCCCTGGAGCGGCAGGAGGAGGGGACGCGGACCGCATGTACCGCCGCGGCCCGGAAGATGCTGGCGGAAAGCTGGAGCCTGCCGGAGGAAAATCTGGCAGGCTTCCCGGAGGAGCAGGTATGGAAGATGCTTTCCATGACCTGGTCCTATTCCCGGAGGAAGCTGTCCTCCGCGGACCGGAAAGCCCTGGATACGCTGGGAGACCGGAACGCCCTTCAGGACCGGCTGCTGCGGCTGATCGCTTCGGGAGAACCGGTCTCCTCGGAGGCCGCTCTGGCCGGAAACGCCGCCCTGGAGAAGGCGGATCAGGCCAAACTGACGCAGGTCTTTCTGGCCGCCGGCCAGAAGGACTGGGCGGTGCTGAACCGGGAAACGGCCATGGCTTTCAGCCGGGCGGCGGGAAGCGACGCGAACGCCGCCGAGGCGATCCGGGAGGTTACGGCCGGCCGGATCTCGGCCGTCAGCGCCTGGGTGATTCAGCACGCGCGCACCGTGCTGCTGGCGGGGATCCTGATGACGCTGGATACCCTGCTGCTTTTCCTTTTCCTGCGATCGGACCGCAGCTGGAAAATGGATTTCAAGTGGATCCTGATCCTGGTGATGCTGGATTTCCTGCTGCTGTTCCAGCTGCTGCCACTGGTCTATCTGTGCGTCAAGGCGTTTTTCCCGGACGGAAGTTTTTCTCTGGACACCTTCACAAGACTGTATACCTACCGGATGAACTGGCAGGCGCTGACCAACACGCTGATCGCTTCCGCCTGCACCATGGCGCTGGGCACGCTGATCGCTTTTCCGCTGGCCTGGCTGGTGGGGCGAAGCAATCTGTACGGCCGGAAGTTTTTCCGGTTTCTGTTCGTGATGACCTATATGGTGCCGCCCTATGTCGGCGCGATGGCCTGGCTGCGGCTTCTGAACCGGAACGTGGGCACGGTGAACCTGGCGCTGCGGGGCCTGTTCGGGCTGCAGATCACGGAGGGACCGCTGAACATCTATTCCCTGGCCGGCCTGATCTGGGTTCTGACGACCTTTTACTTTCCCTACGCGTTCATCACGATTTCCCGGGCCATGGAAAAGATGGATCCCACGCTGGAGGAGGCCTCCCGGGCTTCCGGGGCGAATCCGCTGACCACGGTGATCCGCGTGACGCTGCCCATGATGACGCCCTCCCTGATCGCGGGGGCGCTGCTGGTGTTTATCTGCGCGGCCAGCTGCTACGGGATTCCTTCCATTATCGGGGCGCCCGGAAACGTGCACACGGTGACGACGAGAATCGTGGAATACTACGGCATGGGCGTGAAGGGAATCAACGACGCGACCGGGCTGGCCGTGTTCCTGATCGCCATGGCGCTGCTGGTGCTTTTCATATCCGACCTGATTCTGGCCAAGAAACAATACATTACTGTTTCCGGAAAATCGACCCGGCCGGCCCGGGTGGATCTGCGCCGCTGGCGGATTCCGCTGACCGTGCTGGTCTCCCTTTTCTGCCTGACCGCGGTGGGGATTCCCTTTGCCACGGTGCTGGTCACTTCCTTCAAGACAGACGTGGGGAAGAGCCTGTTCGAGGCGGGCAATTTCACCTTCAGCCAGTGGCAGTCGCTTTTCCGGGGAGAAACCCTCGACTGCCTGAAAAACTCCCTGATTTTCGGCGCCATTACGGCGACCGTCGGGATTATCGTCTCCTGTACGATGGGATATCTGACCCAGCGCACCCGGATCCGGGGACGAAAGCTGCCGGACTTCCTGATCACGCTGGGCTCCGGAACGCCTTCCGTCGTGATCGCGCTGGGACTGATCATGACCATGCGCGGCCAGTTCGGCATCGACCTGTACTATACGGCCGCGATTCTGATCATTGCCTATCTGATCAAATACCTGATGATGGGCATGCGGACGGTTTCCTCCGCCATGTCGCAGATTCACGTTTCGCTGGAGGAAAGCTCCCAGATTTCCGGAGCCAGCTGGCTGAAGACCATGCTGCGGATTACCGGGCCCCTGATCTTTCCCTCCATCGCGGCGGGCTGGTTCCTGATCTTTATTCCCAGCTTCTATGAGCTATCCATGACCACGCTTCTGTACTCGCCGGATACCAAGACCATCGGATTTCAGCTGTATCAGTACTGGACCTACACCAGCCAGCCGCAGGCCTGCGCCATGGCCTCCGGCATTCTGCTGATGATCGTGCTGCTGAACTTTATTCTGCACCGCCTGACGAAGGGCGAGTTCTCCATCTGATACCGCCGAAAGGAGCGAAGAGACCATGGCTTCCGTAACGATTCAGCATGTGACCAAGCAGTTCGGAACGACGACCGTGCTGCAGGATTTTAACGAGGTTTTCCGGGACGGGGAGTTTGTGACGCTGCTGGGACCTTCCGGCTGCGGAAAAACCACCATGCTCCGGATGATCGCCGGGTTTGAACGGCCGACGACCGGAGAGATCCGGATCGGGGAGACGCTGGTCTCCGGGGAGAAAACCTTTGTGCCGCCGGAGCAGCGGGGGATCGGAATGGTGTTCCAGTCCTATGCGGTATGGCCGCATATGAACGTTTTCAACAACGTGGCCTATCCGCTGCAGATCCGCCGCATGGCCCGGAAGGAGACCGAGGATCGGGTGAACCGGATTCTGGAGGTGGTTCACCTGAGCCAGTACGCGAAGCGCCTGCCGAATCAGCTGTCCGGAGGACAGCAGCAGCGGATCGCGCTGGCCCGGGCGCTGGTGGCGGAACCGGAGCTGCTGCTGCTCGACGAGCCGCTGTCCAATCTGGACGCGAAGCTGCGGGAGAGCATGCGGTTCGAGATCAAGGAGCTGACACGGAAGCTCGGGATTACCGTGGTCTATGTGACCCACGACCAGACGGAAGCGATGGCCATGAGCGACCGGATCTTCCTGATCAATAACGCGATCGTGCAACAGTCGGGCACCCCGGAGGAAATCTACAATCATCCTGCCAATCCCTTCGCGGCGGATTTCCTGGGGAAGGTGGACTTCTTTGAGGGGACGGCGGAGAGGGGAAAAATCCATCTGGCCACGTGGCACGCGGATCTGCCGGATCCGGAAGGACAGGCATCCGGCCCGGTGCAGGTGGCGGTCCGGCCGGAAAACATTCTGCTCGGCGGGCCGGGAGAGGGCATTCCGGGCGTGATGACCCGGATGTATTACCTGGGCGACAGCACGGACTGCCGGGTACGGGTCGGGGAGACCGAGATCCGGGTGGTCAGCGACGGGTTTGCCTATCACCGCTTCCGGGAAGGGGAGGAAGTCAGCGTGACCGTCCGCGGCTTCCGGGTATTCAGCGGGGAGAACGTGGCGGAACAGCTGAAAATCCGGACCTGAACCGGAGACAGGAGGGAACCGGAATCCATGACCGGGGAGGAGAGACAGGCGGTCCGGGCTGCCAAGGACGCGCTTCGGAAGCGCGTAAGGCAGATCCGGCGGGCGATGACGGCGGAAGAACGGGCGGAAAAATCCGCCCGGGCCGCGGAACGGATCGCCGCGCTGGCGGTCTGGCAGGAAGCGGAAAACATCCTGGTTTATCAGAGCCTGCCCGAGGAGCTGAGCCTGGAACCGCTGATCCGGCGGGGAGCTTCCGCCGGAAAACGGTTCGCGTATCCCGTATGCGTGAGCGGCGGCGGGATGAAGGCGATGCGCCCCGGGGCCTGGCGGAGGGGCGCTTTCGGCATTTTGGAACCGGATCCGGAACGGTCGGAGGAAACGGCTCCGGAGGAGATCGATCTGGTGATCTGCCCCGGCGTCGCCTTTGACCGGGAAAAGCGCCGCCTGGGCATGGGCGGCGGATACTACGACCGCTTTCTGCCGCTCTGCCGGAAGGCGGCGGTGATCCTGGCCGCCTTTGAGGAACAGCGAGCGGAGGAGGTTCCCGCGGAGCCGGAGGATATCGCCATGGACTACGTGGCGACGGACCGGAAGGTGTACTGATCATCCGCCGCGGAAAGACGGTTTGACAGGCTTTCCGGCTTTCGATATAGTAGACAGGACGCGCCGGGGAACGGCGCGGAGAAGATCGAAAAACGGAGGGAAACGATTTGGCCAGTCATGTTGAGATTCTGTCCCGGGAGTTTTCGCTGCAGCCGGCAAGGATTCAGGCGGCGGTCGAGCTGCTGGACGCGGGGAATACCATTCCCTTTATTGCCCGGTACCGGAAGGAAGCCACCGGATCCATGGACGATCAGGTGCTGCGGGAGATGGCGGAGCGGCTGGAATATCTGCGGAATATGGATAAACGCCGGCAGGAAATTGAGAAAACGCTGGCGGAGCAGGAGGTGCTGACGGACGAGCTGCGGCAGCAGCTGGCGGCCGCTGCGACCCTTAGCGAACTGGAGGATCTGTACCGTCCTTTCCGGCCGAAGCGGAGAACCCGGGCCACCGTGGCGAAGGAACGGGGGCTGGAGCCGCTGGCGCTGTGGCTGATGATCCAGCAGCCGCACGGGGATCCGGTGAAGGAAGCCGAAAAATATATCGATCCGGAAAAAGAGGTGCCGGACGCCGAAACCGCGCTGGCGGGAGCCCGGGATATTCTGGCAGAATCCGTCAGCGACGACGCCGCCCTCCGCAAGGAGCTGCGGGAGCTGCTGACGCGGGAAAGCATGCTCTGCACCGCCGCCGCCAAAGACGAGGACAGCGTTTACAGCATGTATTACGACTTCCGCGAACCGGTGCGGACGATTGCGGCGCACCGGATTCTGGCGGTCAACCGGGGAGAGAGGGAAGAATTCCTGAAGGTCACGCTGGAAGCGCCGGAGGAAAAAGCGGCGGCCGCGGTCTGCCGGTCCTGCGTGCGGGGGAATTCCCCTTCCTCCGCGCAGGTGGAGGAGGCCTGCCGGGATGCCTGGGAGCGGCTGATTTTTCCCTCCCTGGAGCGGGAGATCCGCAGCGAGCTGACCGACCGGGCCAACGAGTCCGCCATCCGGGTTTTCAGCCAGAATCTGCATCAGCTGCTGATGCAGCCGCCCATCAAGGGCAAGGTTACCCTGGGGGTGGATCCGGGCTTCCGTACGGGCTGCAAGCTGGCGGTGATCGATGAGAACGGCAAGGTGCTGGATACCGGGGTCGGCTATTTCACGCTGCCCGGGGACGAGAACAGAAAGGCGGCGGCGGCCAGACTGATCAAGGGCTTTGCCGCCAAATACGGGATTACCGCCATCGCGATCGGAAACGGAACCGCCAGCCGGGAAAGCGAGCAGTTCATCGCCGGCCTTCTGCCGGAGCTGCCCGGGGCGGCCTATATGATCGTCAGCGAGGCGGGGGCTTCCGTCTATTCCGCCAGCAAGCTGGCCGCGGAGGAGTTTCCCGACTTCGACGTCACCCAGCGCAGCGCGGTTTCCATCGCCCGGCGGATGCAGGATCCGCTGGCGGAGCTGGTGAAGATCGATCCGAAGGCGATCGGCGTGGGACAGTATCAGCACGATCTGAAGCAGAAGGAGCTGACAGAGGCCCTGGACGGCGTGGTGGAGCAGTGCGTGAACCAGGTCGGCGTGGAGGTGTCCACCGCGTCCGCGGAACTGCTCAGCCATGTGGCGGGGATCGGGCCGACCCTGGCCAGGAGCATCGTGGCCTACCGGGAAGAGAACGGACTGACCTCCCGGGCGGCGCTGAAGAAGGTGCCCAAGCTCGGGCCGAAGGCCTTCGAGCAGTGCGCGGGCTTCCTGCGGGTGGCGGACAGCCGGAACCCGCTGGACGCCACGGCCGTTCACCCGGAAAGCTATGACGCCGCGAAGGCGCTGATCGGGAAGCTGGGATACGACCTGAAGGAGCTGAAGAAGGGCGGGCTTCCGGACGCGGGAAAGCGGGCGGAGGACTACGGCATGGAAAAGCTGGCCGAAGAGCTGGAAATCGGCCTGCCCACCCTGAAGGACATTCTGTCGGAGCTGCAGAAGCCCGGCCGGGATCCGCGCGACGAGCTTCCGGCTCCGGTGCTCCGGCGGGACGTGCTGGACATGAAGGATCTGACCCCCGGAATGGAACTGACCGGAACGGTCCGGAACGTGATCGATTTCGGCGCGTTTGTGGATATCGGCGTGCATCAGGACGGCCTGGTGCATATCTCCCGGATGGCGACGAAGTTTATCCGGCATCCCAGCGAGATCGTCCGGGTCGGCGACGTGGTCAAGGTCTGGGTGGTCAGCGTGGATGAGAAGAAAAAGCGGATCGCGCTGACCATGGTGAAAGGCCGGATGTAAACAGGCAGGGAAGCCCCGGAGGACAGAGAATAATACTATACAATATACAACAGAGACCGGGACTGAGACGGACAAGATCCGCCCGGAGAAACGAGGAAAAAGATGAATATCAAGGAACTGGTTTCCCAAATGACACTGGAGGAGAAGGCAGGACTCTGTTCGGGGGACGATTTCTGGCATACCAAGGCCGTGGAGCGGCTCGGGATTCCGCGGACCATGGTCAGCGACGGCCCTCACGGACTGCGGAAACAGGATCAGAAAGCGGACCATCTGGGCGTCAACGACAGCATCAAGGCGGTCTGCTTTCCGGCGGCCAGCGCGACGGCGGCTTCCTTTGATCCGGACATGATCCGGGAGATGGGCGAGGCGCTGGGGGACAGCTGCCAGCACGAGGAGCTGTGCGTGCTGCTGGGGCCGGCGGTCAACATCAAGAGGTCCCCGCTGTGCGGACGGAATTTCGAGTATTTCTCGGAGGATCCCTACCTGGCCGGGAAAATGGCCACCGCCATGATTCAGGGCGTGCAGAGCCGGAACGTGGGTACCAGCATCAAGCATTTCGCGGCGAACAACCAGGAACACCGCCGGATGAGTTCCTCCTCCGACGCGGATGAAAGAACACTCCGGGAAATCTATTTCCCCGCCTTCGAGATGGCGGTGAAGGAAGCGCAGCCCTGGACCGTGATGTGCTCCTACAACCGGATCAACGGCGTATACGCCTCCGAGAATCCCTGGCTGCTGACGGAAGTACTGCGGAAGGAATGGGGATTCAAGGGATATGTGATGTCCGACTGGGGCGCGGTCAGCGACCGGGCGGCAGGCGTGGCGGCCGGCCTGGATCTGGAAATGCCCGCTTCCGGCGGAATCAACGACGCGCTGATCGTGAAGGCCGTCCGGGAGGGAAAGCTGGATGAGAAGGCCGTGGATCTGGCCTGCGAGCGAATTCTGACCATCGTGTACCGGTACCTGGAAAACGCGAAGCCGGAAACCCCGTGGGATCTGGAAGCGCAGCATGAGCAGGCCGCGGAGATCGCCGCGGAATGCATGGTTCTGCTGAAGAACGAGGACGGGATCCTGCCGCTGAAGAAAGAAGAGCCCGTCGCGTTTATCGGCGAGTTTGCCAGGGTTCCCCGCTTCCAGGGCGGCGGAAGCTCCCACATCAACTGCGTCCGGGTGACCGGCGCGCTGGAGGCGGCGGAAGGCCTGCCGGTGACCTACGCGCGGGGCTATTCCGTCGCGGAGGATGCGGCGACGGAGGAGATGATCGCGGAGGCCGTGGCGGCGGCGAAAAAGGCGAAAACGGCGGTCGTGTTTGCCGGCCTGCCGGATTCCTACGAATCAGAGGGATATGACAGAACGCATATGCGGATGCCGGAATGCCAGAACCGGCTGATCGAAGCGGTGGCGGAGGCTAATCCCAACACCGTGGTGGTCCTGCATAACGGATCCCCTGTGGAAATGCCCTGGATCGGAAAAGTGAAGGCCGTTCTGGAGGCCTATCTGGGCGGACAGGCGGTCGGCCGGGCCGAGATCCGGGTGCTCTACGGCGAGGTGAATCCCTGCGGCCATCTGCCGGAAACCTTCCCGCTGAAGCTGGAGGACAATCCCTCCTTCCTGTTCTACGGCGGAGAAGGAAACGTGACCGAATACCGGGAGGGCGTTTTTGTCGGATACCGGTATTACGATAAGAAAAAGATGGACGTGCTGTTCCCCTTCGGGCACGGCCTGAGCTACACCACCTTCGCGTACAGCGATCTGAAGCTGAGCGCGGAGAGCATGAAGGATACGGACAGCCTGACCGTGACGGCGAAGGTGACGAACACCGGCAGCGTCCGCGGCAAGGCGGTGGCCCAGCTCTATGCGGGGGCGGCCGGCGGCGACGTGATCCGGCCGGTACGGGAACTGAAGGGCTTTGCCAAGGTGATGCTGGAGCCCGGCGAGAGCCGGGAAGTCCGCTTCACGCTGGACAAGCGCAGCTTTGCCTACTGGAATCAGAAGATTCATGACTGGCATGTGGAGACCGGAGCCTATACGATCGAAATCGGAGCCTCCAGCCGGGATCTGCCGCTGAAGGGAACCGTGCAGATTGAATCCACCGTCCGGATTCCGCAGACCTGGACGCTGGACAGCATCTTTATGGATATCATGAAGGATCCCGCCGCCCGGGAGGCCGTTCTCCCGATGCTGGAGCAGACGGTGAAGACCTTCGGCCCCGGAGAGGGAGAGAACCGGGAGCCGGACGACGATCCGGCGGTGACGGAGGATATGAGCATGGCCATGCTCAATTATATGCCGCTTCGCGGAGCCTTCAGCTTCCAACAGGAAGCGGGCGCCAGCCGGGAAGAGCTGCTGGCCCTGCTGGAGAAGCTGAACGCCGGGACGCGCTAACCCGCGGGAGGGTCATTCCGCTGCTCACAGCAGCGGCATGACCCTCCTCCGCAGGAAGAGCAGGAGGAGCAGGTCCGGCCGGATTTCTTGTTTTTCCTGATCCGGACGACCGCCAGGACGACGATCACGGCCACCGCGGCCAGAACGATTCCGTCTCCGATACTCATCTTTCCTCCTCCTTCAGCCCAGCCCCAGGGCCGTTCCGATCAGGCGGACCAGAACGGCGGCAATCCAGGCGAGGGCACACTGCCAGAAGATCAGCCCGTAGGCCCACTTCCGGCCGAGCTCCCGGCGGACTGAACCGATGGCCGCCACGCAGGGGGTATACAGCAGGCTGAACACCAGCATAATGATACCGGTCAGCATTCCCAGATTCGCTACGCCGCCCGGGAAGAGAATCTCCAGGGTGGAAACGACGTTTTCCTTGGCCATGAAGCCCGTGATCAGGGAGGTGATAATCCGCCAGTCTCCCAGGCCGGCGGGCCGCATCACCGGAACCAGAAGCCCCGAAATGGAGGCCAGAATGCTGTTCGGAGAGCCCTCCTCGACCAGGTTGTAACGGAAGTCAAAGCTCTTCAGGAACCAGACGACCAGGGTGGCGATCAGGATAATGGAGAAAGCCCGCTGGAGAAAGTCCTTCGTTTTCTCCCAGAGCAGCTGCAGCACCGAACGGGGACTGGGCAGCCGGTAGTTGGGCAGCTCCATGACGAAGGGAGCCGGATCTCCTTTGAAGAGAACCCGCTTAAAAAGAAAGGCGACCAGAACGCCGACCACAATCCCCAGCAGATAGATGCAGGTGATGATCAGCCAGCTGTGCCGCGGGAAAAAGGCCGCGACGAAGAAGCCGTAAATCGGCACCTTGGCGGTACAGCTCATGAAGGGGGTCAGCAGGATGGTCATTTTCCGGTCCCGCTCGCTCGGCAGCGTCCGGGTGGACATGACCGCGGGCACCGTGCAGCCGAAACCGATCAGCAAGGGGACGATACTCCGGCCGGAAAGCCCCATCCGGCGCAGAATCTTATCCATAAAGAAGGCGACCCGGGCGATGTAGCCGCTGTCCTCCAGCAGAGAGAGGAAGAAAAACATGGTCACTACGATGGGCAGAAAGCTGAGTACGCTGCCCACGCCTTCGAAGAGCCCCTGCAGCACCAGGCTCTGAATCGCCGGATTCACATTTCCGGAAACCATCGCGTTTTCCACGACGCCGGCCAGCGCGTCGATTCCCTGCTGCAGCAGATCCTGCAGGAAGGGGCCGATCAGGAAGAAGGTCAGATAAAAGACCAGGCCCATGATCAGCGCGAAGCACGGAATCGCCGTCCATTTGCCGGTCAGCCCCCGGTCGATCCGCTGGCTGCGGAGATATTCACGGCTTGCGTGGGGCTTCGTGACGCAGGCGTCGCACTCCCGGAGAATATAGGAATACCGCATATCCGCCATGTCGGCGCTGCGGTCCAGCCCCCGCTCCTTTTCCATCTGCAGGACGATATGCTCCAGGGTTTCCAGCTCATTCTGATCCAGATTCAGCCGGCTGATGATCTGCTCATCGCCCTCGATGGCTTTTCCGGCAGCGAAGCGTACGGGCAGATCCGCGCTTTCCGCATGATCCTCGATCAGATGAATGACGGCATGGATGCAGCGGTGCACGGCGCCGCCGTGATCCTCCGGATCGCAGAAATCCTGACGGAGCGGCTTTTCCTGATATTTCGCGATATGGATGGCATGACGAACCAGTTCGTCGATCCCCTGATTCTTCGCGGCCGAGATGGGAACCACCGGCACCCCCAGGATGGCCTCCATCGCGTTGACATCCACGCTGCCGCCGTTCCCGGTCATCTCATCCATCATGTTCAGCGCGATGACCATGGGGATGCCCATTTCCAGCAGCTGCATGGTCAGATACAGGCTGCGCTCGATGCTGGTGACATCCACAATATTGATGATCGCCTTCGGCTTTTCCGTCAGCACAAAATCCCGGGATACCAGCTCCTCGCTGGAATAGGGAGACATCGAATAGATTCCGGGCAGATCCGTGATCCAGGTGTTGCTGTATCCGCGAATCATGCCGTCCTTGCGGTCCACCGTCACGCCGGGGAAATTGCCCACATGCTGATTGGCGCCGGTCAGCTGATTGAACAGGGTGGTTTTCCCGCTGTTCTGATTGCCGACGAGCGCGAAGGTCAGTTTCGTTCCTTCCGGAAGAGGATCGCCGCTGCCCTTGGGATGAAAACGGCCTTCTTCACCGAGACCCGGATGCTCCGACGCTTTTTTCCGCACTTTCGGATTCCGTTCCGTCTGTCTGGGCGGGACCGGCGTGATCCGGATCTGTCCGGCGTCGGCCAGGCGCAGCGTCAGCTCATATCCGTGAATGCGCAGCTCCATCGGATCCCCGAGAGGCGCCAGCCGGGTGACCGTCACCTCGACCCCGGGCAGCATCCCCATATCCAGAAAATGCTGCCGCAAGGCGCCTTCTCCGCCGACGGCGTCGATTCTGGCGGTCTGCCCTGTTTTCAGTTCATTCAGTGTCATCCGATTCATCCTTTCCGGGTCCGTGCGATCCATTCCAAAACTGGAAGACAATTACCAACGCTCCCGATGATACCCGCGGCTTCTCCGCCTGTCAAGAGTAAGACGGGAAAAACTTTAAACAAAAAAATATTTCAAGAGTATTGACGCGGGGCGGGAGATCTGGTAGAATGAAGATGGTTAGAGAAAACTAACCGCTGAAGCAGGTATCAATCGGGCCAAGCCATCCCGAATGATATACCAGACCTTTACCTCCAAAAAGCGGAATGCCTTTGCGTACGGGCATTCCGTTTTGATTTTCCGCGCAAAAAACGCGGGCGGTCTCTTGAGAAAGAGGCAGGCCTGTGATACCATACTGACCGAACGGAAAAACCGCGGGCGGCGCGGAACGAAGGAGCCGCCGGCTTACAGAAACCCCGGAGAGGAAGGGAGACAGAATGATGCACAGCGCAGAACAATCCGTGATCCGAAGGGCGCCGATGGGATGGAACAGCTGGGACTGCTACGGCGCGGGAGTGACGGAGGACACCGTCCGGAAGAACGCCGAATGGATGGCGGAAAACCTGAAGCCGTACGGCTGGGAATATATTGTGGTCGATATCCAGTGGTCCGGACCGGATGCCAAAACCCATGACTATATTCCGTTTCAGGAACTAGCCATGGACGAATACGGGCGGCTGATTCCCGCCGTCAACCGTTTTCCCTCCGCCGCGGGCGGACAGGGATTCAGGCCGCTCGCCGAATATATCCACTCGCTCGGCCTGAAATTCGGCATCCATATCATGCGCGGGATTCCGAGACTCGCGGTGCACCGGAATCTTCCGGTTTACGGAAGCGAGTATACCGCCGCTCAGATCGCGCAGGCCTCCAACATCTGCGAGTGGAACCCGGACATGTACGGGCTGAATCCGGAGCATCCGGGCAGCAGAGCCTACTACGACAGCATTTTCGCGCTGTACGCCGAATGGGGAGTCGACTTTATCAAGCTGGACGATATCTGCCGGGAAATGCCCCGGCAGGCGGGCGAGCTGAAGATGATCAGCGAATCGCTCCGAAGCTGCGGAAGGGAAATGGTGCTGTCGATCAGCCCCGGCCCCGCGCTGCCTGAATACGCGGGCCTTTACCGGGAGACCAGCAATATGTGGCGGATCACCGACGATTTCTGGGATCGGTGGGAGCTTTTGTACGATATGTTTGCCCGCGCGGAAAGATGGGCGGGACATACCGGCGCGGGGCACTGGCCGGATGCCGACATGCTTCCGATCGGGCCGATTCTGCAGGATTACGATCCGAAAAACCGCACCCGGTTCACCCCGGACGAACAGGTGACCATGATGACCCTGTGGTGCATTTTCCGGTCGCCGCTGATGATCGGAGGAGATCTGACCGGATTTGACGAATTCACCCGGTCGCTGGTGACCCGGACGGAGATTCTGGCAATGCATCAGAACGCCCGCCACGCGCACCAGGTCTGGCGGAAAAAGAATGAGCAGCGGAAGACGGAATACGTGCTCTGGACGGCCGTGAACGCTGCCGGAGGCCAGTATGCCGCCGTGTTCAACCTGTCCGATGATCCGGGGAACGGGGAAGCAGCGGAGATCGAGTTCTCCCTGGACGATCTGGAGATCGACGGCGCCGGAGCGAAGATGACGGAGCTTTGGAGCGGCGCCGGCACGGAGGTCTCCCGCAGGATCACCGTTCAGGTACCGCCGCACGGCGCGAAGGCGTTTCTGCTGGTTCCGGCGACCTGAAAGAAAAGATGGCCGAAAAATGAAATTCCTGCTATAATAGCCGGGTATCAGCCTCCGCAGAGCAGGCTGAAATCCAGAATACGGACTTGGAGCAATCTGATTTGAATCGTCTGAAACAGATCCTGACCGTCATTCTCGCGGGGATGATGATCCTTTCTCCGGCGCTTTCCGCGGGAGAGACCGGGAGCGGCGGCGGAACCCGGATCACCATCCGGCTGCTGCCGGAAACGACGGCTGCACCGGAACCGACGGTTACACCGGAACCGACGGGCACGCCGAAACCGACGGAAACGCCGAAACCGACGGGAACGCCGAAACCGACGGAAACCCCGGAACCGACCGCGACGCCCCGGCCGGTCATCACCGTCCATCCGGCAGTCATCCGGCCGGGCGGCGAAACGACGGCCCCGGCGGAGGAAACAGCCGGAGCTCCGACCCCGGCGCCTACCGCGACGCCGGCCGCGAGCCCGGAGCCGACGGAAACCCCGGAGCCGACAGAAACCCCGGAACCGACGCCGGTTCCGACCCCCGTGCCGACGCCCATGACGCCGCCGCCGGCTCCCATGGCTTTTCCGACGGTGATCGACGAGGTAAACGATTCGGAAACCTGGTCCGATTTCCGATTCCCGAAAGACCGGCCGCTGCTGGAAATCTGGATCGCCAATATCCGGGACGCGGACGCCACCCTGATTCTGTACGAAGGCCAGGCCTGGATGATCGACTGCGCGGATCAGAAGATGGCTCTGCGGACGGCGGCGATGCTGCGCAAGCTGGGAATCACCCATATTCAGAAGATGTTCAATTCCCACCCGCATCACGACCACATTCTCGGACTGAGCAATATTCTGGAGGCCGCCGGGGTGGACGAGCTGCTGCTGTGCTTTCCGGAGGACAGCACGGAGCACATGGAAAAGGTGCTTCCCCTCTGCGAGGAGCGGCAGATCACCGTATCCCATTACAGCCATGGCGATGAATTCACCATGGGAGACGGGAACGTGAAGCTGATTTTCTGGCAGAACGAGGGATCCGATCTGAGCATCAACAACCGGAGCGCCTGCACGAAGATTGTTTACGGGGACCGGTCCATGCTGTTGCTGGCCGATCTCGAATACCGGGGCGAACAGGAGCTGGAAGACCTGGTCGGGGCGGAGGCGCTGAAGTGCGATCTGTTCAAATATCCGCACCACGGAAAACAGGCGCTGAAGGAATCCTTCTTCCAGGCCATGGACGCGAGCCTCGCCGTGGTGACCAACCATCAGAAGATTGAAAAAGCCTCGTCCTACCTGGGATACAAGCATTTTCCCACGATTTATACCAACGTGAAGGGGGTCTACACGCATCTGGCGACGGACGGCCGCCGCTGGCTTTGCGAATATGTCCCGATCCGGTAAAAACGAAGAACCGGCCGCGAATACGGCCGGTTTTCTTTACGCCTGGGCAGGGGAGAGGATTTCGCCGGGGAACGCTCACAGCCAGAGCATGGGATCGGTGCCGTTCAGTTTGGCCAGCGCTTCCGTCAGGAAATAATCTCCGTAGGTGATATTGGTATGCCGGCCGGCGCCGTCGTCATGATAGCTGGCCGTGCAGCGGGTCAGGATTCCGCAGCGGTTCTCCGTCCAGTCCGCGCAGTGATCCAGGAGGCCGTTGATCAGCTTTTCCGCGGCCTCCTTCCAGCGATGACCGCCGTCCGCTTTCGCCAGTTCCAGCAGACCGCAGGCCGCGATGGCGCCCGCCATATTATCCACGCGCTCCTCTTCCGGCGGCTGGCAGAAATCGGAATCCGTCAGACCGTCCGGCCGGATGTGGGAAACAAAATACGCCGCAATGCGCTGCGCCGCTTTCAGATAGCGTTCGTCACCGGTGTTCATGAAAGCCAGGGTAAATCCGTAGAGCCCCCAGGCCTGGCCACGGCTCCAGCTGCTTCCCAGGGTATAGCCCTGGCCGGCGTGCTCCCGGACCCGTTTGCCGTCCGCCGGATCGAATTCGATAATATGGCTGACGGAACCGTCCGGACGCAGGAATTCCCGGAGCGTGGTATCCGCGTGAATCACGGCGGCATTCCGGAAACGGGGATCCCCCGTATCCCGGGAAGCCCGGAAGAGAAGGGAAAGATTCATCATACAGTCGATAATGGCGAAGCCGGCCTGGGAGGGATGATTCCACGCGCGGATAAAACCGGCGGGATTCAGCCGGCCCATCAGCAGGCTGGCCGCGTGCAGCGTATCGGTCCGGGCCTGCGGATCGCCGGTCAGCTTATCATCCGCGCCGCAGGAAAGCAGATACATGAATCCGACATCGTGATTCAGATTTTTAAACACGCGGAATTCATCCGTCAGGAGGCGCTCGGTTCTGCGGGCTTCGGCCAGGAAGGATTCCTCTTTGCTTTCCGCGTAGAACTGCCACATCAGTCCGGGCCAGAATCCGCCGGTCCACCAGCCGTTTCCGTCATAGGGGGAGGAAATCCATTCGCCGTTTTCGCTTTTATAGGGGATGATGCCGGCTTCCGCGGCCTTCACGGCGCTCACGCGGAACTTGGCTTTGGCTTTCTCAAAGGCTTCTTCGTAACGTGTCATGCGTGTTTACCTCCCAGTATCTGTTTTTCCAGGGCAGCGGCCGCGGCCCGTACAGACTCCGGTATGTTTTCCGGCATCCGGTCCTCCGGGTCGGAAAAGACGGCGCAGAGCAGAACGGTTTCCCCCGGATCCGCCTCTCCCAGCAGCATGGGGAGCACGCAGCGGGGCCAGATCAGATTCGTATTGGGTTCCGTATGCACCACTTCGCCCCGGGTATATCCTTTCAGCGCGAAAATCGCGGAGGAACCGCAGGCCCCGTGAGCGGCCGCTTTCTCCTGATCCTGAATCCGTTCGGAGGCAATCCGGTCGCAGGGACGGATTCCGGCCCAGTCCTTGCGGACGGAGAACGCGCCTTCCGCCAGCTCCAGGGGAAGTTCCGAATGGATCACATGCATCCGCAGATGCCAGGAATCCAGCGGGAGGATGACGGATTCAATCCGGACGCCCTCCATCGGCGACCAGGTAAAGCGGACATCCCGTTCCGTCAGATGGAAATCCTCGCACCCGCTGCGCGCGTGCCAGAGATCCTTTCCCCTGCGGCGGACGGCCAGCATGGAATCATAGGCGCCCTTGGCCAGAGTGGTGGATTCCTTGGTCACCGAAAAAGCGAAGTGGGTGGAATAAGCGAATTTCTCGTATTTCTCATCCTCGTGCATATGCTCCCAGGCATGATTGCCCGCCGTATAGGCGACCACCTGGCGGTTTTCCCGATCCCGGGTCAGCAGCAGCCGGACCTGTTCATCCAGAAAGACCCGCGGCGCCGCCCAGGGTTCTTCCTCCGCCTGCCAGAAGGGATGATTCTCCGGCACCGCCAGGGCGAAGAAGGTCTTCAGCCCCCAGTAGGGAGAACCGGGCGCGTTATAGCCCTCGGCGGCACAGAGATTCGGATAGCCGTAGCCCACCGTCAGGCATCCGCCCCGGTCAAAGATGGGCATATTCAGCCACCAGCGCAGATTGGACAGAAGCAGATGCTTCATCTGCCCCCAGCGGACGGCTTCGCAATCCACGTCCGCCAGCGCCATGGCCGCCCAGAAGCTGCTCTGGCAGAAGCGGTAGGTCAGGCTGCGGCCATAGGGGAGAGCCCGCCCTTCCCGGTCAAACCAGCAGGCGAAGCGGGGCGCCATCAGACGGGCCCGCTCCTTCATCCGGGCACAGCGCTCCGGATCTTCCCGGTCCATGACCGCGCAGTAAACCAGACTGTAAAAATGAAAGCCCCAGATGGTGTAATAATCCCGCTTGGTGGGATAATCGAAATACCATCCGTCGCCGACATAATGGCTTTCCATCATATCCAGGTCTTCCTTCAGCCGGTTTTCGTCCACCGGACAGCCGACCTTCCAGAAACCGATATTGACGAGGATCCGGAAGAAGCGCCAGTTGTTCTTCGGCATATCATAGACATTGATTTGATTCAGCCACCGGAACAGATTTTGCCGCTGATCTTCCTCCAGCTCCTGCCAGAAGCGCTCCGGCGCCAGGGAGAGACCGACGCCGATCACCGCCATTTCGACCATGCGCTGATCGTAGTCAAAGAGATCCCCCCAGTATTCGGGATGATCCGGATCCGTTCCGTGGATCAGGCCGTCCTTCCACAGCGCCCAGAAGGGTTCCGCTTCCGGACATTTTCCGATCAGCATGGGAACCAGCGCCCAGAGCGCCCGGCTCCAGCCTTCCATGCCCGCCACATCCTCGCTGTAATGGGCGGATCCTTCTCCCACGATCATGCGCGCGTGGGCCGGGGTCAGGCAGTCCGTCAGCGGCTCCAGCAGCCGCACCGCCGCCTGAACCAGATCCTGACGGGTCATCAGGGGTTGATTCATGACAGGATTCATGACAATGCTCCTTTTTCTGAAGTTTGATCCGGATCCCGGGTTTCCGGTTCTCTGCGCCGGAACTGCCAGACGGTCTGAAGGGCGGAGGAGGGTCCGGGCGGCGCGATCCGGACGCGCCAGAGGCTTCCGGGCCAGCTGCGGGCCATCCGGGAATCCGTAACAGGGATTTCCTGACATTCCGCGTTCCAGCCGGCGGGAAGCGCCAGCCGGAGCCGTTCCGTTTCCAGCCGGGAGCCGGAGAGGACCGGCCGGTTCCGGAAAAGAAAGACCCAGGAGGGGACGCAGGGTACGGCGGTTTCAATCCGGTCCGTTACGGTCAGGCCGTCCGCCGTCAGGGAAAGGGTCCGGTGGCAGGAGGAAAGCCGGGCTTCCGCGGGATAGGCGCCCGCCAGCTCCAGGGCCAGTCCGTCCGGGAGACAGGTGACGCCGCCGGCCCGGTACTCCGCTCCGGGCGCCTGCTCGGCATCGCCGATCAGCGGCACGTTATGATAAGCGGAGCGGGTATTCCACAGCGTATAGCGTTCCCCGGAGAAGGTTTTGGCCGTATACACCATGTTTCCGGCATCCACGATTTCCGGCTCTCCGTCCAGGAAGAGCAGGAAGGTGCCCACGTCGTTGTGATTGTGGTTTTCACCGTTATGGCCGCCTTTGCAGCCCAGGGTCCAGCCGCCCCGCCGGACCATCCGGACCTGCAGATCCGGCAGCCAGCCATCCCAGCCGGCCGCGGGGGAAGAACCCCGGGGCGGTACAGCCGGATCCGGAACAGGCTCCGCCGGATGAAACAGCTTTCGCAGAAGCCGGGACAGATGGGGCACATCGTCCAGCTCCGCCAGAAGAGAGCCCCGATGCCTCAGGCCCAGCCGGGCGAGGGCCGCGTTTCCGGTTTTTTCTCCGGCCGTCTGAATCCGCTCGCCCGAAAGAACGGGCCGGGCGTCGCAGTCCGCGAAATTCAGGAAATAACCGTTTCCGATTTCCGCCTTCAGCGGGAAGGAAAGAATATTCCGGATCTTCTCTTCCTCCCAGAGGGCCATGGTTCCGCCGGTGGCTTCCTCCAGCAGCTGCAGGCAGTCCAGCAGTGCGCCGCCGGCCATATTCCAGTATCCGGCGCCCTCATCGCAGCCGCCGTCCTCGGGCACGACCGCCAGCCAGCGGTCCAGCATTCCGCAGCCGCGCTCCAGCAGCGCGGAAAGGGCCGGGCGGCTCATGCCGGATCCCAGCGCGCAGATCATGATATTGGAAACGATCCAGGGGGTCCAGTTATTCAGATCCCGGCGGCGAAACCCCATCCACCAGCAGTCGTCATTTTTCATAAACGGGGAAAGCAGACGGCGGTCTGTTTCCCGGTTCAGACGCTCGATCAGCCCCGGGGCGGACAGCCGGAGCAGCCCTTCCAGCATGCCTTTGACCAGGGTCAGGATCATGCCGGTCTGGGCGGCGAACAGATCAATATAGGGATCCTCCGGGTCCGGCAGCGGATGCTCCTTCTGCGAGGGCGCTCCTGGGATTGGATTGATCCGGTGGGCACTGATGACCCAGGAGCTTTCCTCGCAGATGCACCAGATGCCGTCAATCACGTCATCCAGCATTTCCGTCCGGCCCAGACAGCAGGCCAGGGCCGACAGGCACAGCTTCCGCCGGCGGAAGAAATAGGGGTTTTCATCCGCTTTCCGGCTGCCGTTCCGGGTGAAGGCCAGAAAATCCGTGGCCAGCCGCATGGGCCAGGGCTGAAGCGCGTATTCCGCCGCCCGGTTCAGCAGCTCCTCCCGGTCCGCGGAGGCGATCCCGTCCCAGGCTGCCCGGTCTTCCGCCGGGGGAACGAGCGGGGGAAGGGATTCCGCGAGAACCGCTTCTTTCCAGGATTCCGAAAGCATATTTTTCACCGCCGCTTACCCCTTCAGGCCGCTGGTGGCGATGCCTTCAATGAAATAGCGCTGCAGGCACAGGAAGACCACCGATACCGGAATCAGGGACACCATGGAGGCGGCCATGATCAGATGATAATCGCTGGAGTTTTCCTGAATAAAGCGGCGCAGACCGACCTGAACGGTCTTGACGCTCTCGGTGGTCAGATAAATCATGGGGCCCATATAGTCATTCCAGGTGCCGATGAAGGTGAAGATGACCAGGGTCGCCACGGCCGCCTTGGACAGGGGCAGCATAATCCGGGCCCAGATTCCGTACTCACTCAGACCGTCGATGCGGGCGGCTTCACAGAGCTCCGTGGGAATGCCGCGGTAGAACTGCCGCATCAGGAACACACCGAAGGCGGAGAAAGCCTGCAGCACCATGATGGCCCCCAGATTGTCATACAGACCGATGGAGCGGAACTCCATAAACTGGGGAATCATATAGGCCTGCCACGGCACCGCGATGGTCGCGATATAGCACATGAACAGCGTGTCCCGGCCTCTGAAATTCAGCTTCGCGAAGGCATAGGCCGCGAAGGAGGATGTCAGCGTCTGAATGAAGGTGACGCAGACGGCCACGATGGCGGTGTTTTTAAAGTACATCAGCATCGGCGCCTTGGTCCAGATCAGGCTGTAGTTTTCCCAGTGGAAGGTCTGGGGAATCCAGCGGATCGGGAACTCGAACACCTCCCGGTCCAGCTTCAGGGAGGAAGAGAGCATCCATACGAAGGGGATCAGCGTAACGCAGGACAGCAGAATCAGGGCAATATAAAGGAGAATTCTGCCAATGACGCCTGCCTTCTGGTTTGTCGGCCGAATGGCCCGCCCGGCGGTTTTCGTTGCCATTTCCGTTCATCCTCCCTATCTTAATCCGCTGAGAACTTCTTTTCCATCCGGAACTGAAGCAGGGTGACCGTCAGCACCAGCACCAGCAGCACCATGGCGATGGCGCAGGCGGAGCCGTACTTAAAGGCGTTGAATTCATCGATGATATAGGTGACCAGCATCTTGGTCGCGCGGCCCGGTCCGCCGCCGGTCATCAGGGCGACCGTATCGTAGACCTTGAAGCAGCCGATCACCAGCATGACGGAAACAAAGAAGGTGGTGGGGCTCAGCTGGGGAAGGGTGATGTGGAAGAACTGCTGGCGCTTGTTGGCGCCGTCCACCGTCGCCGCTTCATACAGCTCCCGCGGAATGCCCTGCAGCGCCGCCAGATAGATAACCATATAGTATCCCATGCTCTTCCAGACGCTGACGATGATGACGGCCCAGATGGCCATTCCGGAATCGGCCGTCCAGGTTTTGTTGAAGGTGGAGCCGAACAGCATCAGCAGCTGATTGACCGGCCCGTTTTTCATCATCATGAAATTCCAGCAGACGCAGATGGCGACGGTGGAGGATACGTAGGGGAAGAACAGGATCGCCCGGAAAGCGACCGCGCCCCTGACCGCCTTGTTCAGCACCAGCGCCAGCGCGATGGAGCAGACCAGGGTCAGGGGAACCGTGATCAGCGTGTAGGTCACTGTGTTTTTGAGGGCGATGCCGATATCCACCTTATCAAAAAACAGACCCAGAACCGCAAAGAAATTCGGGTTCTCCAGCCGGTCAATGTACCGCTGGGGCACGGCGAAAAGCTGCGCATAGTTCTGCAGGCCGACCCACTTCATATCGCTCAGCTTTCCGCCGTTCCATTCCGTCATGGACATGAACACGGCGATAACCACCGGGATCAGCGTGAAGAGCGCGAAGCCGATGAAGTTGGGAGCGATGAAGCTGAGCGCGACGAGCGTTTTTTTACGCTCCAGCCTGCCCCTGTGCTTTTTTTCCTCCTTGGTAAGCGTGTACTGCGACATGGGAGAAATCTCCTTTCAGCATGGAATACCGGAAAAATCGGGAAACCGGCCGCGGCCGGCGGAGGGAGAAAGAGACAAAAAGCGGGATGGGCGAGCGGATCGCCCATCCCGCCTGTGCAGTTGCCTGCGGAGAGGGATTACTTAGCCAGCACTTCGGCTACCCGGTCATTCATGTTCGCGATACCGTCATCGACGGAGATTTCACGGGTAATGATCGCGGAATGCTCTTCACCCAGGATGGTGCTGATTTCGGAAGCCTTGGGATGGCCGGGCAGTTCGATGGAAACCATGCTGGGCAGCAGAGCGGCCTTGGAGGCTTCGTCGGTGGGGAAGCCTTCCACGGAAGACATCACTTCAGCAACGTTCTCGGAAACCCAGGCAGGACGGTTGCCGGTGGAGGCGGTCACAGCGGCGCCTTCCGGTCCGCACAGCCAGGCCACATAGGTCCAGGCGGCGTCCTTGTTCGCGGACTTGCTGTTGATCATGGCGCCGGTCAGGTTGCCGAAGGAGGAACCGGCGGGCACGTCTTCCTTATGCGGAACGGCGGTGATGCCCCAGTCCTTCACATTGTAGGTGCCGTCCTTGATGTTGTTGATCAGGGTCGCGACGTACCAGTAGCCCATGGGCAGCATGGCGATGTTGCCGTTGCCGAAGGCGCCGCTGTAGTGCAGGCCGGCAGCCTGAACTTCCGGATACGCCATGCAGGCGCCCGCTTCTTCCAGCGCGAAGTAGAGATCGTAGAAGTACTTCAGATCTTCATAGTTGCCGTCGACCAGGGTGTTGACGCCGTCATCCACCGCCCAGTTCACAACGGCGGACAGCCAGGTGTGATAGTGGCAGCCATAGATGTTCTTGGCAGGGTCGGTCATCTTGATGGCCAGATCCTTGTACTGCTCCCAGGTCATGTCGTTGGTGGGGTAAGCCACGCCCGCTTCATCGAACAGGGTCTTGTTGTAGAACAGCACCCAGAAGTCGGAACGGAAGGGCAGGGCAGCCTGCACACCGTCGTAGCAGTAGCCCTTCTCCATGCCCACGAAGCCGGACACATCGTAGTTGTCCTTCTCCATGTAGGGGTTCAGGGGCTCGGCGTAGCCGGCGTTGTACCAGTTCAGGATATCCGGGACAGCCTTGACCATGAAGATGTCAGAGGTGTCGCTGCCGGCCAGCATGGTGCTGGCCTTGGTGCCGTAATCCTTGGGAAGCCACGTCGATGTACTCAATGGTGATCCCGGGATGGGAAGCCTCGAACGCTTCCTTCTGGGCCGCGTAATAGGTGGTGGTGTTCACATCCCACGCAACGATCTTCAGGACCGTGCCGCCTTCCGCCGAGGCGAGACTGACCATGGACAGCGCCATGATCGCGGACAGGATCAGAGCCAGGAACTTTTTCATGGGAAAATCCTCCTCATTCTTTTTGACCGGATGTTTCAGAAAATGTTATCGGTAACAAAAACCGTTACATCAAAACAAATATCCGAATCCCGATCCTTATGGGCGCATTATACGCCCCCTGAGGAGGGTTGTCAACGGCTTTTTTTGAACTTTTTCAGGAACATTTGGCCTGAAAGATGTACAATCTGGTAAGTGTTTCCCCGAACATGTCTTGCAAAGCGGATTTTTCTATGTTAAGATACGGTCATTGCAGCAGGAAGGAGGGGAAGACCTCTGGCTCAGAAACGCATGACCATTTATGATATCGCCCGGGAGGCGGGGGTTTCCGCCGCTACGGTCACCCGCGTGCTGAAGGATTCCCCCAGCGTGCGGGAGGATACCCGGAAAAAGGTGCGCGAGGTGATCGACGCCTA
The DNA here is from genome assembly GCA_015056205.1 of Clostridiales bacterium. GTDB lineage: Bacteria > Bacillota > Clostridia > Christensenellales > Aristaeellaceae > Aristaeella. Next base: position 38,241 of record SVGS01000026.1, read on the forward strand.
CGGATACTCGCCCAGCTCGGTGGCACAGGATCTGGGCAGCGGGAACACGAAAACGATCGGCGTGATTCTTCCGAGCCTGCGGAATCCCTATTTTGACGTGCTGGTTTCCGCCGCGGAGGATGAAGCCCGGACCCGCGGCTATTCCATATCGCTGTATCAGCTGCCGAGGGCGGGGGAGATTACCGCGCAGGTGGTGGAGAGCCTGATTGCCCGCCGGCTCAGCGGCGCCTTCTTTATCGGCGGCATGGACGACGTGGACCGGCAGGATCTGCGGGAGATGCTGGAGCGGCTGGGAAAATACATGCCCATCGTGGCGATCTGCCCGCCCCGGAAGGATCTGGGCTTCATCTGCATGTTCAACAATCTGGACAACGCGATGCGCCAGGCGGTTCGCCATCTGTACCTGCTGGGGCACCGGAGATTCGCCATGATCGGCGGGGCGCCGCGTCTGCAGGATTCCGGGATCCGGGCCCTTTCCTTTCTCGACGAGCTGAAGACGCTGGGGCTTCCGGATCCGCCGGATTACGGACATATGGGAGGCGGCACGCCGGAGGACGGCATGCGGGAAAGCTTCCGCCTGATGACCGGGCTTCCGGGCGCCGAACGGCCTACTGCCATTCTCGCCTACAACGATCTGGTGGCGCTCGGCGCGCTGCATCAGCTGCGGCAGATGGGATTCCGCCTGCCAGAGGATGTGGCGGTCATCGGATGTGACAACCAGTTTTTCTGCCCCTATACCGATCCTCCGCTGACCTCCATCGATATGCAGGCGGAGGAGCATGCCCGCAGCGCCATCCGGGAGCTGCTTTCCGCTTCCGAAAACCATTCCGCCACCATCGTCCGCGACGCAACGCTGATCGTCCGGGAGAGCTGCGGAGCGAAGCTGGGCTGGAGAGAACGGTTCTGAAGAAAAAGAAGTCCTGAAGAAAAGGAATTCAAAGGAGGTTTCCGCTATGCTTTATCCCCAGGCCAATACCGCCCGCGCCGTGATGGATCTTTCCGGATTCTGGTCCTTCCGGCTGCGCGAGACGGATCCGTGGCAGACCATCGCCGTTCCCGCTTCCTATAACGATCTGAGCCCGGACCCGGCTTTCCGGAAGCACTGCGGGCTCGCCTGGTACAGGACCCGGATTACGCTTCCTTCCTTTTTTGCGGGACAGCGGGTGGTTCTCCGCTTCGACGCGGTGACGCATTCCTGCCGGGTTTTTCTGAACGGAGAGCAGATCTGCTCCCACCGGGGCGGCTTCCTGCCCTTTGAGACGGAGCTGACTGGCCTCATGGCTCCGGGAGAAACCGCGGAGCTGACCGTCGAGGTGGATAACCGGATCAACCACGATACCCTGCCCATTGGCGTGGAAAACGGCATTGCCTTTTTCGGCTCCGACAACCAGGGGATCACCGCGGTCGAAGCCGGCAAGCGCCTGCAGGAGGAGAAGGGGATCAACCGGCCCGCCTTCGATTTCTTTAATTACGCCGGCATCAACCGCCCGGTGCGGATCTATACGACGCCGAAGGAGTATATCCGGGACGTGACGCTGATTCCCTCCCTGGACGGGACAGTGAAATTCGAGGCGGACGCGCCGGGAATCGATCCGGAGCGGATTTCCCTGACGATTCTGGACGCGGAGGGCCGGACGGCGGCCGAGGGGCGCGGGGTCTCCGGAGAAATCCGGATCGCGAATCCGCATCTCTGGGAGCCGCGGCCCGGTACCCCCTATCTCTATACCGCGGTCTTCCGGGCCGGCGGGGACGAGTATTCGCTGCCGCTCGGAATCCGGGAGGCGCGGGTGGAGGGGAACCGCTTCCTGATCAACGGGAAGCCCTTCCGCTTTCACGGCCCGTGCAAGCACGAGGACAGCCCCTTCCGCGGACGGGGAACGGACGCCGTGGTCAACCTGACGGATATCAATCTGTTTCACTGGCTGCACGCCAACTGCTTCCGAACCAGCCACTATCCCTACGCGGAGGAAATGTATTCCCTCTGCGACCGGGAGGGGATTGTGATCGTGGACGAAACCCCGGCCGTGGGCATGTGGGCGGACGAGCATTACGGATGGAACCTGGCGGAGTATCACGCCGAAGTGCTGCGGGAGATGATCCGGCGGGACAAAAACCATCCCTGCGTGGTGGTGTGGAGCCTCGGAAACGAGCCCTCCACCGATGTCTATCCCGAAAAGGCCAGGGATTACTGGATGCCGCTGTACCGCCTGGCGCATGAGGCGGATCCCCAGAACCGGCCGGTGACCCTCGTGGGATGCCAGAATATCTACGAGAAGGATCTGACCATTCCGGCGATGGATATCGTCTTTATCAACCGGTATTACGGCTGGTACAATCTGTCCGGCGATCTGGAGGCGGCGAAGTATGCCCTGCGGATGGAGCTGGACTGGTGGGAGGACCGGGGCAAACCCGTCGTGCTCTCCGAATACGGAGCGGATACGATTTCCGGCCTGCACGGCGCCGCGGCGGAAATGTTCACGGAAGAATTCCAGGTGGCGTTCTATGAAGCCGTGAGCGAATGCCTGGACGAGCGGGATTTTATCGCGGGAGAGATGCCCTGGAATTTCGCCGACTTCAGCACCGAACAGGGCCCGATGCGGGCGGGCGGAAACCGGAAAGGGCTCTTTTCCCGGGACCGCCGGCCGAAAATGGCCGCGCATTATTTCCGTAAACGCTGGGGGCAGATGGAAGAGAACCAAAATGGCTTGAAAACCTGAAAATTCCGTTGACAAGCCAATGGAACGATGATATGATAGCCAAGTTGCAGCATGCTCCCGGGAGAGGTGTGCTTCTTTAAGGCGCGCTTTTCGGGAGGAGAAAGGAGGACGGATGACCGGATGGAAATGCTGAAAAGCGGAGCTTCCAAAGTGGTGGGAACCAGGCAGGTTCTTCGGGCGCTGAAGGCCGGCCGTCTTTCCAGGGCTTACGTTGGGAACGATGCGGATACCTACATCTATCAGCAGGTGGTCCGCGCGGCGGAGGAAGCCGGGGTTCCCTGCGTGAGGGTGGCAACCATGAAGGAGCTGGGAATGCTCTGCGGCGTGGCGGTTCCCGCGGCGGCCGCCGGGGTTCTCCGGTAACTTCGGTTCTTATTTCGCCTTAGAGATCCTGAGGGTTGCAGGATCTTGAGGATATTATTCAGGAGGTGCACTCATGCCCACTATTAATCAGCTTGTCCGTAAGGGCCGTGAACGGGCTGCCAAAAAGCCGACCGCTCCTATTCTGCAGGGTTGCCCGCAGAAGCGCGGTGTGTGCCTGAGCGTTAAAACGCAGACGCCCAAGAAGCCGAACTCCGCCCTGCGGAAAATCGCGAGAATCCGCCTGACGAACTCCATCGAAGGTACCTGCTACATCCCCGGTATCGGCCACAACCTGCAGGAACACAGCGTTGTGCTGATCCGCGGCGGCCGTGTGCGGGATCTGCCCGGTGTTCGTTACCACATCATCCGCGGCGCTCTTGATACCGCCGGTGTGGCCAAGCGGATGCAGGCGCGTTCCCTGTATGGCGCCAAGCGCCCGAAGAAGTAAGGAGCAGCGCTGCCGCCGCAGTCTGAAACGGAGTTTTACGGAAGCTTCAGGCCGTCCGGTTCTTCGGAACAGGAACCGGGAGGGGCGGAAGACAGAAGAGGCTTCGGCTGATCTGATCGTGATCAGGGTTCCGGGATGCTGACCCGGAACGGGAAGAAGAGGCAGACAGATTACTTACATCAGGAAAAAATTTGAGGAGGGAAACCTATGCCCCGTCGCGGTTTTGTACCCAAACGTGAAGTACTGCCGGATCCCGTATACGGGACCACGGTTGTGACCAAACTGATCAATCAGATCATGCTGGACGGAAAGCGCGGAGTTGCGCAGAACGTCTGCTATCAGGCGTTTCAGACCGTAGCCCAGAAGACCGGCAAGGAAGCCAACGACGTGTTCCAGGAAGCCCTGAACAACGTGGCTCCGCAGCTGGAAGTCAAGGCCCGCCGGGTCGGCGGCGCGACCTATCAGGTCCCGATCGAGATCCGCCCCGAGCGCCGTCAGACGCTGGCCCTGCGCTGGATCGTCGATTTCGCCCGGAAACGCGGAGAGAAGACCATGGCAGAACGGCTGGCCGCTGAACTGATGGATGCTTCCAACAATACCGGCAACGCCGTGAAGCGCAAGGAAGAAATGCACCGTATGGCTGAGGCCAACAAGGCATTCGCTCACTACCGCTGGTAAGAAACGTTTCACCTGTGAAACCAAAGCAGCAGCTGAAAGGAGCAATAACCGAACATGCCCAGAAGCCATCCCCTTGAAAGAGTCCGGAACATCGGTATCATGGCGCATATCGATGCCGGAAAGACGACCACCACCGAGCGGATCCTTTTCTACACCGGAAAGAACCATCGGATCGGCGAGACGCACGAGGGCACGGCGACCATGGACTGGATGGCCCAGGAACAGGAGCGCGGCATTACCATTACTTCCGCCGCCACCACCTGCTTCTGGCACGATCCCCATGATCCCAACAACGCCCAGAAACAATACCGGATCAACATCATTGACACTCCCGGCCACGTGGATTTCACGGTCGAGGTGGAACGCAGCCTTCGCGTGCTGGACGGCGCGGTCAGCGTCTTCTGCGCCAAGGGCGGCGTGGAGCCCCAGAGTGAAACCGTGTGGAAGCAGGCGGAGACCTATCATGTTCCCCGGATGGCGTACGTCAACAAGATGGACATCACCGGCGCGGATTTCTTCCGCGTTGTGGATATGATGAAGGACCGCCTCGGCGCGAATGCCGTACCGATTCAGCTTCCCATCGGGAAGGAAAACGATTTCCGTGGGATCATCGACCTGGTGCGGATGCGCGCGGAGATTTACTACGACGATCTCGGACAGGACGTCCGGGATGAGGAAATCCCCGCCGAGCTGATGGACATGGCGAACGAGTACCGCGCCAATCTGATCGAGAAGGTTGCGGAGACAGACGATACCCTGATGGAGAAATTCCTGGAAGGGGAAGAGCTGACCGAAGAGGAAATCCGGAGCGCGATCCGCAAGTGCACGATCGCCTGCACCATGAATCCGGTGCTGTGCGGCACGAGCTACCGCAACAAGGGCGTACAGCCCCTGCTGGACGCCGTGATCGACTATATGCCCAGCCCACTGGACATTCCCGCGATCGACGGCACGGATCCGGATGATCCGGAAAAGAAGATGGTGCGTCACCCCAGCGATGACGAGCCCTTCTCCGCCCTGGCCTTCAAGATCATGGTGGACCCCTTTGTGGGAAAACTGGCCTTCTTCCGCGTTTATTCCGGCACTCTGGCCGCCGGAAACTACGTGATGAACAGCACCAAGCAGAAGCGGGAAAGACTGAGCCGCATTATGCTGATGCACGCGAATCACCGGGAAGAGGTCGATATGATTTATACCGGCGAGATCGCCGGAGCCGTCGGACTGAAGGATACAACCACCGGCGATACCCTGTGCGACGAGAATCACCAGATCATTCTGGAGAGCATGGTCTTCCCGGATCCGGTGATCGAGGTGGCCATCGAGCCCAAGACCCGCGCGGGCCAGGAGAAGATGACCTACGCGCTGCAGCGCCTGGCGGAAGAAGATCCGACCTTCAAGACCTACACGAACCAGGAGACCGGACAGACGATTATCGCCGGCATGGGCGAGCTCCATCTGGAGATTATCGTGGACCGGCTGCTGCGTGAGTTCAAGGTTGAGGCAACCGTCGGCAAGCCCCAGGTTACCTACAAGGAAACCATCCGGAAGCCCGCGAAGGCGGAAGGACGCTATGTGCGGCAGACCGGCGGCCACGGCCAGTACGGTCACTGCTGGATCGAGATCGAACCTCAGGAGCCCGGCAAGGGATACGAGTTCGAGAGCCGGATCGTGGGCGGCGTGATTCCGAAGGAATTCATCAACCCCATCGATCAGGGGATTCAGGAAGCCGCCAAGAGCGGCGCGATCGCCGGCTACGAAGTGGTCAACTTCAAGGCCGCGGTTACGGACGGTTCGTACCACGATGTGGACAGCTCTGAAATGGCCTACAAGATCGCGGCCAGCATGGCGTTCAAGGAAGCGGTCCGTAAAGCGGATCCCTGCCTGATGGAACCCATGATGAAGGTCGAGGTCATCGTGCCGGACCAGTACCTGGGCGATGTGATGGGGAATATCTCCAGCCGCCGCGGCCGGGTGGAAGGCACAGAGATGAGAGGCCAGGATCAGATTATTCATGCTTATGTTCCGCTGAGCGAGATGTTCGGCTACACCACCGATCTTCGTTCACGCACTCAGGGCCGCGGCATGTTCACCATGCAGTTCGACCACTACGAGGAAGTGCCGAAGAGCGTTGCCGAGAAGATCATCGGAAAGCGGAGCGGCAACTGACAGAAAACAGATCATAACGGATCGATCTAAGGAGGGAAATTCCAATGGCGAAAGGACATTACGAGCGGACAAAGCCCCATGTTAATATCGGAACCATCGGACACGTGGACCACGGCAAGACCACGCTGACCGCCGCGATCACCATGACGCTGGCTCTGAAGGGCGAAGCCCAGGCCATGCGGTATGACGAAATCGACAAGGCGCCGGAAGAGA
>SVGS01000038.1 GCA_015056205.1 Clostridiales bacterium
CCATTATACAACACAAGAATTCTCTACTTCCATGCAAATAGTGCTTAAAAGTATGCAAATCCTGTTCAACAGGGAGAAAAAAAGGCAAGTAAGAATCCGGATGAGAAAGGGATAATCCTGTTTTTCATTTTCTTTTCTCATACCCGCCTTTTCATAAAATGGGGATCAGAAAAATGAAAAGAGGATATTCGAGAAGAGGGCCGGCAGAGACATCCATCCATAACAAAAAAATTTCTTGACTTTTGGAAATGACTTCCTTATACTTAGAAAGCTGTTTTCAGCGGATCCGGGGTATCCCCGGAGGGGATGACCCCTTTTGAAAGATTTCGAAGCAGAGGAGTGTTGAGAAGATGTTCCGTACGTATCAGCCCAAAAAGCGTCAGCGCAGCAAGGTTCATGGATTCCGTGCCCGCATGGCCACCAAGAACGGCCGCCGTGTTCTGGCAGCCCGCCGTCGCCGTGGCCGCAAGGAGCTGACGGTGTGACCGGTGCCGTCCAGCGAAACGCTTGACAGTGGATCAGGCCCGCCTTCATTGATTAAGGCGGGCTTTTGTGGTAAATAAGACCCCGGGTGAACCGGAGAAGGGAAATATGGAGAGGCAGTATCGGCTGAAAAAGAATCGGGCGTTCCAGTATGTCTACCGGCGTGGACATTCTGCCGCCTGCCGTGATCTGGTCATGCTTTTCGCCAGGGGGCGGGAGCTGAAGGTCGGTTTTTCCGTCAGCAAAAAAGTCGGCAACGCGGTGATCCGGAACAAGGTGAAACGCCGCCTGCGGGAATGCTTTCGGCCCTATCTCGGGGACGTGAAAACCGGCCTGTACGTCATCGTCGCCAGACCATCAGCCGCGAAGGCCACCTTCCAGAGCCTTCAGAAGGATGTGCGCTACCTGCTGAAAAAACAGGATGCACTGAAGGAAGGGAATCGCGCCGAATGAAAAAGCTGTTTCTGGCCCTGATCCGATTTTACCAGAGGGCGATCAGCCCCCGAAAAGGAAAGCCTGCCTGCCGGTACATTCCCAGCTGCAGCCAGTATGCCAGAGACGCAATTGAGCGATACGGCGCCTGGCGGGGCGGATGGATGGCGGCCTGGCGTCTGCTGCGGTGCAATCCTTTCAGCAGGGGTGGATACGACCCGGTGCCCGTGGATCTATATACACTCATAAGGAGGGAATAACCAAGCATGAATGAGGCGCTCTTTAACTTTCTGAGCTGGATCAACAGCTGGGTTGGCAGCTGGGGATGGTCGATGGTGATCTTCACGATCCTGATCCGCCTGGTGCTGACTCCGCTGGACATCAAGAGCCGGGTCGGCATGCGGAAGACCACGCTGCTGCAGCCCAAGCTGGCGGAACTGCAGAAAAAGTACGCCAACGACAAGGAAAAACTGAACCAGAAGACCGCAGAACTGTACAAAAAGGAAGGGGTCAACCCAATGAGCAGCTGCCTGCCGCTGCTGCTGACCTGGCCGATCCTGATCATCATCTTCAATGCGATGCGGATGGCCGCGAATCAGGAGATCCTGGGCCAGCTGACCCAGATCATGAACAACGAAACTCCCACAATGGAGCCGTTCCTGTGGATCAAGAACCTGTGGATGCCGGACAGCCTGTTCAGCCCGGCCTGGCCGAATGCGGATACTCTGCGTATGATCTCATCGGATCTTTGGAAGACCTGGTACGCCGGACTGGGTGAAAACCTGCCGGCTCTGATGCAGGATCTGGGGCTGACAGCGGAAAGCTTTGACAACGCCAATCTTCAGGCGACCATCAAGACCCTGACAGATGCCATGGCCAATGGAAACTCGGCTTATGCGCACGCAATTGCCGCCAACGGCGGATGGACCTTCAACCTGCTCATTACCAAGCTGACGCTGGTCAATGAATACAACGGATACATGATTCTGCCGATTCTGAGCGCGGTGACCCAGATCATTATGACCAAGGTTACGGCGGGACAGCAGAACCAGCCTGCCGCCAATGACCAGGCGGCCCAGACCAGCAAGATGATGAACTGGTTCTTCCCGATTTTCTCGCTCGTGATCTGCTTCGGATACAGCAGCGCGTTTGCTCTGTACTGGGTGACGGGGAACCTGGTCATGATGGCACAGACACTCCTGATCAACAAATACCTGGACACAAAGGAACAGAAGGCGAAGATCGCCGGAGAGGGTACGGTGAAATAAAAAATGAGGAAATTCGAAGCATCCGCCAAGACGGTGGAAGAAGCGATTGAGCAGGGCCTGCAGGAGCTGGGCGTCGGTATCGGAGACGTCGAGGTCCAGGTTCTGGAGGAAGGCAGCAAGGGACTGTTCGGACTGTTTGGCAGCCGTCTTGCGAAAGTGAGTCTGACCGTCAAGGAAGAAGACCTGCTGGACGATCTGATCAGTGAAGAAAAACCTGCCATGAACGCGCAAAAGCCTGCGGCGCAGAAATCCGAGAAGCCCGCCCGGACCGAAGAAAAACAGACCGAGCCCGCCGAGAAGAAGCCTGAACCGGAGAAGAAGGAAGAACGGCGGCCTGAGCCTGTCCGCCGGGTCGCGCCCAAGAAGGCAGAAAAGACGGAGAAGCCCGAGAAGAAGCCCCTGGAAGCTCCGGTGGAAAGTACAGAAGCGGAAAACGGGGAAGAACCGAAGGAAGCTGCAGAGCTGAGAACGCTGGAAAAGCCTGAGATCTCCGTGATCCCTGCGGATCAGATTGATCCGGAAAGCCCGGCTGGTACAGCGAAGGCCTTCCTGCGGGAAGTGACGAAGCTGATGGGCGTGAATGTGGAAATCGAGATGGGTACCGACGCCGAAGGCAACGTCTATGGCAGCATGAGCGGGGATACGCTGGGTATCCTGATCGGCCGTCGCGGGGAAACCCTGGATGCGCTGCAGTATCTGACCAGCCTGAAGGTGAACCGCGGACGGGAAGGATATACCCGGGTGACGCTGGATACGGAGAATTACCGCGCCCGTCGGGAGGATACCCTGGTGCGGCTGGCGAACCGGATGGCGAACCGGGCGACCCGCACCGGACGCCGGGTAAGTCTGGAGCCCATGAACCCCTATGAGCGGCGGATTATCCACTTCGCCCTGCAGGGGAATGAAAATGTGACAACCCACAGCGAAGGCGATGAGCCGAACCGGCATGTGGTAATTACGGTGAAGAAATAACAGGAGGCGAAAGATCCATGCTGGATATCAATCTGCTTCGAAATGAACCGGAGAAGGTCAGGGAAAACATCCGGAAGAAATTCCAGGATGCGAAGCTGCCGATGGTGGACGAGGTGATCCAGTTCGACAAGGAATACCGCGCGGCTCAGCAGCAGGCAGACGCTCTGCGCAACCAGCGGAAGCAGAAGAGCAAGATGATTGGCGGACTGATGGCAAAGGGCCAGAAAGAGGAAGCCGAGCAGATGAAGGCTGAGGTCGCTGCGATGGCAGAGGACCTTGAGAACCTGGAGAAGAAAGAAGAAGAGCTGAAAGCTGAGATCCGGAAGCGGATGCTGGTTATCCCGAACATCATCGATGACAGCGTGCCGATCGGGAAGGATGACAGCGAAAACGTTGAAATCCAGCGGTATGGCGAGCCTGTGGTCCCGGCGTGGGAAATTCCCTACCACGTGGACATCATGGAACGCCTGCAGGGTATTGATCTGGACGCAGCCCGGGCAACCAGCGGGAACGGATTCTACTATCTCATGGGAGATATTGCCCGCCTTCACAGCGCTATCCTGAGCTATGCCCGTGATTTCATGATTGACCGGGGTTTCACCTACGTGGTGCCGCCGTTCATGATTCATGGGGACGTGGTGACGGGCGTCATGAGCTTTGCCGAGATGGAAAACATGATGTACAAAATCGAGGGGGAGGATCTTTATCTGATCGGTACCTCCGAGCACAGCATGATTGGTAAATTCATTGATTCCATCCTGGATGAGGAAAGCCTGCCGAAGACCCTGACCAGCTACAGCCCCTGCTTCCGCAAGGAAGTCGGCGCTCATGGCATCGAGGAGCGCGGCGTATACCGGATTCACCAGTTCGAGAAACAGGAAATGATCGTGGTCTGCAAGCCGGAAGACAGCATGATGTGGTTCGACCGGCTGTGGCAGAACACGGTGGATTTCTTCCGGACGCTGGATATCCCGGTCCGGACGCTGGAATGCTGCAGCGGTGATCTGGCAGACCTGAAGGTGAAGAGCCTGGACGTCGAAGCCTGGAGCCCCCGGCAGCAGAAATACTTCGAAGTCGGCAGCTGCAGCAACCTGGGAGACGCTCAAGCCAGGCGGCTGCAGATCCGCGTAAAGACCAAGGACGGAAAGAAATACTTCGCGCACACGCTGAACAACACCTGTGTGGCGCCGCCCCGGATGCTGATCGCCTTCCTGGAAAACAATCTGAAGGAAAACGGAACGGTTGCGATTCCGGAAGCACTTCGGATGTACATGGGCGGAAAGGATCATATCGGATAAACACCGGCGTATGTTTTCATGACAGAACCGCCAGAAAGTGTTAAAATGTGCCCTGCTCTGTTTTGAGCAGGGCATAATTCATATCAGGCTTCCGCCTGGTTTATCATTATGCGGACCTTCTGTACCGCAGCTTTCAAGTTCCCGGGAAGTCCATGACGCTCATTGCGTTTTCCGGCATGGGCGCTTTATCTTCCCGGGTGTGAAATGTTTATTCTGCGGCAACTGCATTCTGAATCTTCACAGAGGGGAGTTTTTCTTTCCTTTGACAGAACGCAGGAAAACAACGATCAGAAGGATATAGCAGACTGTTTTGGGCAGCATCAGCATTCCCAGCATGGGAACGGCTCCTGCGCCAACAGCGACCGGAATATAGAACAGAAACGAAAGCAGAATATACAGCCATACATTCCGGCAGACAGGATCCTCTGCTTTTTTTCGGAAATACAGCCAACAAACCACACCGCCGAGCAACACGAAGGGAATGTTGCTGAAGAATCCCCCACACCATGTCACTGCTGTTTTCCAGCCATCCATTCTGCGGCAACAGACACAGGGCAACACGCAGGAGCGTAAGCGCCCACAGCGAAACGGTCAGGCTGCGCTTTCCCCGGGTCTGATAATGCCCCTGCCAGATGTGATACAGCAGCAGATAGAAAACAGTCATGGTGACGGAGGTAATCAGTTTGCCGATTCCCAGGGCAGCCGTGAAATCTGCCCTGACGAAATAATTAAGCACCCGCGGAACGAGATGAAAGGCGTCACCGAAACCCAGGATCAGCACTGCGAGTCCCATCTGTTTTTCGTCCTTCCGCTTGGCACTGCGCAGGATCACGAATCCGCTGATGACGGCAAACAGCAGATAGAGGATATCAAAAGCGGATTCGCCATACTTCATGATGGTTTTCCTCCCCGGGAAGATTTTACAGCAATGCCTTTACACAGGCTTCCACATCTGCCATATCCGCCGTCGGCTCAAACCGGGCGACAACGTTTCCTTCACGGTCAATGATGAACTTGGTGAAATTCCACTTGATGTCAGGCTTCTTATCCCAGTCCGGATCCGCCTGGGCAAACATCTTCTCCAGCAGGTCCCGGTACTGGTGTTCGTCAAAACCGGCAAAACCCTTCTGCGATTTCAGATACGTGTACAGCGGAAGCTCGTTTTCCCCGTTAACATCGGCTTTCTTCATCTGAGGAAATGTGGTATTGAAGTGCAAGGTGCAGAATTCATGAATTTCATCGTCTGTACCCGGCGCCTGTCCGCCAAACTGATTGCAGGGGATATCCAGGATTTCCAGCCCCTGATCATGATAATCCCTGTACATCTGCTCAATGGGCGCATACTGGGGTGTGAAGCCGCAGCCGGTGGCTGTGTTGACCACCATGATGACCTTCCCCCGATACTCAGACAGTGATAT
>SVGS01000004.1 GCA_015056205.1 Clostridiales bacterium
TATGGGAGGTACAACACAATGGCTGTATCCTACAATAAATTATGGAAACTGCTTATCGACAAGGGCATGAGCAAAACGCAGCTCATCAAAGCGGCCAAGATCAGCACCAACGCCATGGCCAAGCTGGGCAAAAATGAAGACGTGCGCGTGGAAACGCTGGTCAAAATCTGCGGCGCGCTGGGTTGTACCATGGATGATATTATGGAGCTGATCCAGGATTCTCAGTGATTTTACATGATGGAGGTATTCCCCATGTCGAAAGGCGTTATCTATATACTGACTAACCCGTCTTTTCCTGATTATATCAAGATCGGCTATGCAAAGAATCTGGAACGGAGGCTGCAGCAGCTGAACCGCAGCGAAACGATTCCCTTTGCTTTTCGGGCCTATGCCGTCTATGAAGTGGACAGCGCTCTGACTGATAAAGAGCTGCACAAACTGATTGACCGGCTGAATCCTGACCTTCGGTCCATCGAAACCTTCGATGGCCGTGAGCGGGTGAAAGAGTTTTATGCCATGTCCGCAGAGGACGCATACAGCCTGCTGGAGAGCATCGCAAAAATCAGCGGCACACAGGAGCGCCTGAAGCGGGTTCAACCGGAAGGGCATGAGATCATCGACGAGCAGATTGCCGAAGAGGTGCGGGAGGAAGCCCGGCGCGGCCCCTTCCGTTTCAGCGAATGCCGGATTCCTTTCGGTGCAGAGATTGTTTTCGTTGATGACGAGACTGTGCGTCCCACGGTGGTTGACGACCGGCATATTGAGTATAACGGCGAAACCACTTCGCTGTCCGCTTTGGCGCAGAAGCTGAAAGGTTTCACTCATCCCGTACAGGAAACCATCTGGTTTTCTTACAACGGGGAAAAGCTGGATGACCTGAGAAAAAGAATCGCGCAGCAGGAGTAATTCCATCGTAAGACCAAAGGAGGAGCACCATGCTTCCTGAAGAACGAGCACGGGAGAAGATCGACCGGCAGCTGAAAAAAGCCGGTTGGGATATCGTGCCCCGTGAAGAGTATATCCCTCGCAGCGCTTCCGCCGTGAAAGAAGCGCTGATGCAGGGAAACACGGAAAGCGATTACCTGCTTTTTGTGGATGATAAAGCCATTGCTGTGGTGGAAGCCAAGCGAGAGGAAAACCCGCTGGAGGAAGACGTGCAGTCCCAGGCCGAGGGGTATGCCACTCATCCGCAAATCTGGTATGGTCTCTGGTATGAAGGACTGATCTCGCTGGTCTATCTGGCCAACGGCAACAATATATATTTCAAGAATCTGCTCTTCCCTGAAACGGATTATGTGGAATTGGCTGAAATGCATTCTCCCAAGAAAATGCTCCAGCTGATCCATCAAACCTCTGCCTATGGCGCGTTGCCCCGCTTGGAGAAGCGCGGTCTGCGCGATTGCCAGTATCGCGCCGAGATGGAGTTTGAAAACGCCATCAAGAACGGAAAAAAGAAAAGCCTGGCCGTGCTTGCCACTGGCAGCGGCAAAACCTATCTGGCCTGCCTGGCCAGCTACCGTTTGCTGAATTATACCCCTGTGCGCCGCATCCTGTTTCTGGTGGATCGGAACAATCTGGCCCGCCAGACAGAGAGTGAATTCAGCCAGTTTGACCGCACGGAAGGGCAGGCGGAGATGAGCTCCCTCTATGAGATTAAGCGGTTGAAACACGACAACGATGTAAAAGCCGACATTGTCATTTCCACCATTCAGAAGCTGTTTGCCGTGCTGACCGGACAGCAGCTTTCGGAAGACAGCGAGGACGCTGAAGACGAGCGGACGACGCAGGAGGAAGAGAAAGAAGGCAAGAATATCATTCGCCTGGACGGTGATTTGAAGATTCCGCCGGATTATTTCCAGCTGATCATCGTGGATGAATAGATTACGTTATAATACAAAGGATATCGCTGATCCTGACGCTTTCGTAAAGGGATATTTTGAAAAGTGTCAGCGGTGTTGACACAATCCGGAGGGAGAAATCACCTATGAATGATCTCAGAAGGACATTCGATGAAGTAGTATCAATTATCGAAACCGCCCGTTCTAATGCGTTTCGCAAGGTGAACGAGGAATTGATCCTGATGTATATGAATGTCGGACGCTTCTATTCTTCCATCGGGTTCTGCGCTGCCTTGTTGCGATCGAATTGAAACTCGGCAAATTTATGCCGGAATATGTATCCAAGATGGATTTCTATCTGGAAGGTCTGGATCGGCAGATAAAGAAACCGGATGAAAATCCGAGCGTCGGTCTCCTTCTGTGTGCATCCAAAAACGATGAAGTCGTTGAATATGCAATGAGCCGAACACTTTCACCAATGATGGTCGCGGAATATCAGCTCCACTTGCCTGATAAGAATGTGCTGCGGAAGAAACTGCAAGAATTCATTAATCTTCCTGCTGCTACAGAAGACGATGTGGACGGTAATCGTGAATAAATCCAAAAAGCGAGTGTCAATGCGGGAGAGAGAGCATGAATAACAGACAGCAAACAACGCCCGGATGCCGTGCCAATGAGAAAAGTACTGATCAATTGTCCACATCTGAACTATGGGGAAGATTGTTTAAGGCGTCTTCTTTGGATCAGTATCTTGATCACACCGGCAGCCAGCAGGAAATGCCGGAATTCTCAGTGTTTATCACGAAGCTGGCTGAAACAAAGAAGGAAAAGCCTGAAGCAATTATAAAGCGCGGCGGGATTGAGCGCTCATATGGCCATCGTCTGTTCTCGGGAGCCAGGAATCCGTCACGCGACACGGTTCTCCAGTTTGCCTTTGGCTTTGAATTCGATTCAGATGAAACCCAGCAGTTACTGAAGATTGCACGGGTTGCCCCCCTTCATCCACGTGTGAAGAGGGATGCGGTCATTGCATACTGCCTCCATCGTCATATGGGATTTCTGAATACGCAGCAACTGCTGTATGAGAACGGGCTGCCGCTGCTCGGAGGCAAATGGGATGGAAAATGACGAATTATTGCAATCAATATTGAAGGCAGATGACAAGTTTCATTATCCTCCGGACTTTCTTGAAGAATACTGCATCATGGAATGCCTTTCAGAACAAATTGGGGTCATTACATTCCTTGTCCAGGACAGGCGTGGAGAAAACTGCATCGCAAAATGTTACGATCGTAAAACCTGGACGTTCAGGGATAACAAAGACTTGCTTGCAAACCTGAACCATGAAGGGCTTCCAAAGCAAAAAGCGTCTTTTCAGAATGATGATATGCTTGTCACTGTTAGGGAATACATTAACGGCGTTTCACTTGATCATTATGCAGCAGAAAACAACCTGTCTGAGGAGGATAATATCAGAATTTGCAGTGAGCTCTGCGATATCCTTGCATATCTTCATCACAGGCCTGAGCCTGTTATTCACAGGGATATCAAACCAGAGAATATCATCATCCGTCCAAACGGAAGCGTTGCCCTGATTGATTTTGATATCGCGCGTGTTTATCGCAGCGGTCATGAGAACGATACTACTTTTTTTGGCACAAAGTCTTATGCGCCGCCTGAACAGTATGGTTTTTCCCAGACTGACGCCAGAGCAGATATTTATTCTCTTGGCATTTTGCTGCGTTGGCTTCTGACCGGAAAAACGAAAGAGGATAAGGAAAGCAGAATTTATCGTCCGCTTTCAGGTGTCATCCGCAAATGTACAGCTTTTTCACCCGAGGAACGCTATTCTGATGTAGATCAGGTGAAAAAGGCACTGCTCAGGGCAAATCCAAAAGCTCAGATTTTCCGGATTACAGTAACAGTACTATGCATCCTGTTTGCTGCTACGCTGCTCATATATGGAGGATTTTGCCTGTATCGGGCCGTCACATATTCTCCTTTCTCCGGCACGGTGATCCCGGCTGTTCTGTCTGACGAGGAACGTATCGCGGACGCTGTCGACTATATGAAGAATCGATACAACACAACGATGTTTGAACCGGCGGATGATTTTGCGAATATTGGAGATCTGCGTTCAGCCATGATTAATCTGTACGGACTCGATCATGATTATGTATACAAGGTCAATGAGGATATGCCTTGTGAAAATGATGCATTTTTCCTGCCGTGGGGATGGGATGAAACGCATGTGTTAAACCGTGATGTTATGGCATATGCTGCGGTAAAGCTGCATGATCCGGCTATTGTTGCGGATTGGACAAGCCTGAAGGATGATAACGGCTTCTATCCCGGGGTGCGGGTTGCCGTGGCATTTGCCGAGAAAAACGGTATTATGACCGGTGTGAACAAACCGACAGATATTACACTTGGCGAAATGGCATTGATTCTTGCAAATGCGGAGAGAGTGTTTGAAGCAGCAGGAAAAACTGATCATAAATGAATCTGGAAGTGGTCAGCCAGACCACCTCTTTTTTTCTCTTCTCTGATAATCTATATTTGTATCATTATGAATTCCGGGGAGGCATCGATCATGGTGGCTTGGAGTAGAAGAATCAAGGTTATCTGTATGCTTTGTGTACTGATATTGTGCTCGTCAGCCTATTCTGCCGCAAATGCGGAAGATTATGGGATAGAAACGAAAAGCCTGGATCTTCAAAGAATTGAATGGGCAATGGCCATGACCGCAGAGATCGCAGGCAATTCATTGGATCGGATGGAAAAAGCAGAAACGGCCAGGCAACGGTCTTATTTGGCGCAGTTTGCACAGACGCCTTATCTGTCTCCGGATAAAGCCATTGTTCTTGAATTTTCGGAAGATCAGGCCGAGTCAGTAAAAACCGCACTGGGGATGGACAGCAGCTATGCGTCTGCCAATTGGGAAGACGTTGGACCTGCGCTGGCAGAATTGATTAATCAGCAATTCAGTGCGGACTACGCACAGGCTGCCCGCTTCACACAAGCGGAGGGCGAAACAACCATAGAGTATTCCAAATACTTTACGATTGTTCTGCTGTCTTACGGCGATGACATTTCTGTTACAAGTCTAACCGGCTGGGGCAATATCAACAGCCGCGCGGCAATGATCATCAGCACCAGGGATATCAGTTCAAACCTTGGAGAAGAGGATATCGCACTTTACATTCAGAAACTCGGACTGGACATGCCCCTTGTACGGGTCTATGAGGAAAACGATCTTGACCGGATGATTGCGGAAGACCCATGGGGAACCGGTTCTGACTCCTTTGAAAAGATGACGAATGCTTTACTGTCATCTGAAAAGCGAAGGGAGACGCTGCTTCCCGCCTGTATGCAGTCTGAATCTCCTTATATTCATAACGGAATGAAACTCTGCACGGTGGTCTCCGCACTGCGCAGCAAGGAAACAGCGGACCAGACCTTTGTCCGTGATGTGGCTCAGAACTGGCTTCCTATGCTGGCGGAGAATTCAGAAGATCCGGTCAGCGATTATCTGAGCCAAGGGTATACAGCCAGAGCGGGCAAAATTGTTCCGCCGGCAATAACCTATGGGAATGAACTTCATGAATCGGAACTGAAAGCAGACGGAACATTTCTGACGGTTTTTGATCTGACAATTCCCAATGAGGATACGGTATCCTGGTATGATGTTATTCTGGAAGCCGCGCTGCCCGCGGACCGGATTCCTGATACTGTTGATGCGGCAGATTATATCATCCGCTGCTCTGTTACTTACGAAGGTGGCATCAGCAAAAGTGATGCGCATCTGCACTATCCTCTGACGCATATCACCGTCCATGACGCGCGTACCGGGGAAATGCTTCAGGACCTCGGATATAACAAGCGCAGGCTCACGGGTACGATCATGCTGCAAAATGGAGATACATGGTGGGATCCCCTGTATACGGAATTATGGTTATATATCAGGAAGCTTTTTCCGTAACTGTTTTTCCGGCTGAGAGTCTTGGCATCCGTTTGATTCATGAAGGAGAAAATTCCATGAGGAAGATCTTCAATGCGTGTATTGTGCTGTTCCTTTTCCTGGCATTGTTTTCTGCCGGTGCACTTTCAGAGGATACAGATAGAAGCCCAGGTCTGTCCCTGTCCTGGGGGAATGTAAAGAACGAGAAACCAGTGTATAATACTACGCAACTTCTCGCGGAACAATATGGGTTGGAAGCGACTGAACCTTTTCTGTACACGCCTTCGGATCCCCATCCGCTGATCGCTTATCTGATTACCAGCCTGGATTGCGAAGTTGGCATCAACAAAGATGGCATGTATCCGGTCAGCGAAAAAGGTCTGGTCAATGACATTACCAAATATCTGCAGGAGTGGGCGGGAGAGATCGAAGAAGCATCCGGAGGAACGATCCGCTTTATCGAAGATCCGGATCAGGCAGATATTCTGATCTCTGTAGAGCAGAAGTTTAATTACCATTCCACTTACAGGAACGGCGTATTTTCCTCAAAAGGGTATTCCAACAGGGTAACTTTCCAGGCTTACAATCTGACTGACCCGGAGAATCATTGTACCGTGTCCAGAATCAGAGAACCCGGGAAATCTGAGTCAGTATCAGGATGGCCGAAAAAATTCTGGAAGAAGCCTCCGGATTTTGAAAACACAGAAGAACTGAAGGATTTCGTTACGCAGATCATGCAATGGTATGGGTACAATGATCCGGTTCATCAATCTGTGTCCGATTATGCGGAAAAAGTGTGCCTGTCCCTGTTCAGCCGGGGATACCTGAGCGCGGAACCGGATGATGCTTCTGATGCTGACATAGAAAATGCGATCAAACTGCTGCAAAGAGATTATGGACTTGCAGAAACAGGAATCATTGACAGACTGACATTGATTGCTCTGTATTACGATCAAAAAGCAGTAGAAGACGCGTTAACCGCAAATCCCGTTTTCAACGAATAATACCGATCATATCTGCGTATATGAAAAACCGCTGTCACTGGTGCATCCAGACAGCGGTTTTTCATGGCATTTCCTTTGAGAACTCAGCATTACGGTCTGTCGGCATAGTTATGATCAAATACTTCCTTATGACCAGTAAACCAAGGCTTTCGAGGGTTTTTCTATCTCTCAGACAAACGCTCTTCTTCCCCTGAGAGGGCCTGACCGGCATATTGTTAGCTTCTCTCAATTATATTCATTCACGAACATTAATAATTTAGAGTGTGCAGTTTAATTTTCGATGTTGACAGGTTGATCGCCCGTCCCTTTTTCATTCAGGTACTGCGCGACCTGGTTTGTGCCGTACCCGTGATTGGTCAGCAGGTCGAAGATCTCTTTGACGATGGTTGCTTCATCCTCGTCAACGACCAGATCCCGCACCTGCTGATTCTTTTTGTTTGTGCGGCCCTGATGCTCCAGCTTGTAGCCGTAAGGAACATGGCCGCCCCGATACTGGCCCTCCTGCACCATTTGGGAATGCTTTGTTTTTACACGGATGGAAGTCTTTTCACTTTCACCCGATACCTGCCAGAAGCGGATGTAGTTCAGGAGCTTGTCGACGTAATTATCGAAGCGCTGTTCACCTTCACGGGCGCTCCAGACCTCAATGCCCTGCTGAACAAACCACTGCACCACAAACGGTGTTTCATCATCCCGCCTGCCAATACGGTCGAACATGAAAACCAGCAGCACATCGAACTTGTGCGTGATATTGGCAAAGGACAGGATTTCCTCCACGGCCTCTGGGGTGTAATAGTTGGAGATGCCAATGGAGCGAACTTTCCCGTCCCGAACCGCCTGCTCCAGGGCCCAATACACCGCTTCGTCGTTCCACCCGGGCTGATGGATCAGCATCAGATCTACGTAATCCAGCCCCAATTCCCGAAGCGAATGATTGATACCATGTGCTGCGCGGAATAAAACGGTCATTTCATCATTCTGAGACAATCCGTGCGGTCAAATGTACGTGGGCTGTGCAAGCGTTCCAGATGATTCAGTGGCGTCTTTGCCGCAATATGGTTCATCTGCATGTATTCTCAAGCAGCCTGTTCATCAGTTCTCGGCAGGCTGCGCTGGCAGGCTGGTTCGCCCGGGTGATCATGCACACGGTATGGGCTGGCGGATCATCGGTCAAGCGGATTATGACGATTTCTCCGGCACGCAGATGTTCCTGGGCCATAAATTCTGGCAGGAAGGCTGCGCCCAGCCCACTGCACACCATGGGCACGATCTGGGACATAGCGGATACGAAGGTAGTGGGATGAAACAGCAGGCCATGCCGGGCAAAGTATCCGCACAGCATTTCATAACTCACGCTTTTCCGGTGCATCGCCACAAAGGGCCAGGAAGCGATCTGTTCCAAAGTACAGCAGACTTCAGGGTCGGCCTTTGGGGAAATGGATGCGGGGGCCACCAGCACGTCGGGAAAAGTGGCCAAGGTTTCTACGCTCAGGGAAGCGTTTTCATGGAGTGGCTTGGTGACGATGGCCAGATCGGCCAGGCCATGCAGGATCAAAAAGATCGCGTCCTCGCTGGTCGTGCTGCGCACGTTGATCTGTACGCCGGGATACTCCTGCCGATAATCCCGCAGGGCGGGCAGCAGCGTGCCCCGCAGCGCCACTTCGCTGGCGGCGATGGTGATCTGCCCGTCGTGCAGATGGGCCATGTTTTTCAGCTCGGTTTCGGCGCAGGCGATGTGCTGCACGGCCTCCTGTACGTGCGCAAAGAGGATTTCCCCTTCGTGGGTCAGGGTAATTCCCTTGTTGCTGCGAATGAAAAGCTGACAGGCAAGCTCCTGCTCCAGCCGGTTGATGATCCGGGTGATGTTGGGCTGGCTGTTGTGCAGTATGCGCGCCGCCATGGTAAAGCTTTCGCAGGTGGCTACATGATAGAAAATCCGATATGATTCATAGGATGCCGCCATGTATTTCCTCCTCTATATCAAATCCTGATAGCCGATATATAAAAGATATCTTTTACGGAGAACAAAGTCAAGTGTATAATCATTTCTGTGTAAGAATACACAAATTCACGCACGATGGGAAGCATGCAAACCATGAACAAGGATCTGACGGAGGGAAAACCGTCCTCCGTATTATGGCGTTTCTGCCTGCCGCTGTTTGGCAGCATCATCTTTCAGCAGCTATATAATATTGCTGACAGCTGGGTATCGGGAAAATTCATTGGGGAAGGTGCCCTGGCTGCCGTGGGCAACAGCTATGAGATCACGCTGATCTTCATCGCTTTCGCCTTCGGTTGCAATATGGGCTGCTCTGTGGTGGTGTCGCACTTATTCGGCGCCAAGGATTATCGGCAGGTGAAAACCGCCGTTTCCACTGCCATGCTGCTGACGGGCGCGGTGTGCCTTGTGCTGATGACCGCCGGGCTGGTGGGCAGCCGCCGGCTTCTGGCTCTGCTGAACACACCGCCAAACGCCATGGCGGATTCGGCGCTGTACCTGGATATTTACATTCTGGGCCTGCCCTTTATGTTCTTTTACAACGTGGCGACAGGGACGTTCGCAGCACTGGGGGATTCCCGCACGCCCTTTGTTTTTCTGGCGCTGTCCTCCACCGCCAATATTGGGATGGACATCCTGTTTGTCACTGCATTTGGCATGGGCGTGGCCGGCGTGGCCTGGGCCACCTTCATCTGCCAGGGGATCAGCTGCGCGCTGGCTATGATCGTCGTGCTCAGGCGGATGCGGGCGCTGTCGTCAGGGAAGGGCAAAGCGCCACTGTTTTCTGCCGTGCTGCTCAAAAAGATCATTGCCATCGCCGTGCCCAGCACCCTGCAGCAGAGCTTCATCTCCTTGGGCAACCTGGTGATCCAGGGCGTGATCAACGGCTTTGGAACAGGCGTGATGGCGGGGTATTCCGCCGGGGTGAAGCTGAATAACCTGGTGATTACTTCCTTTACCACGCTGGCCAACGGCATTTCCAATTACACCGCGCAGAACATCGGCGCGGGCAAAAGGGAGCGTGTGCGGCAAGGCTTGCGGTCGGGGCTGAAAATGGTGTGGCTGCTGTGCGTCCCTTTCTGTTTGCTCTATTTCTTTGCGGGAGAGGCGCTGGTACGGTTCTTCATGGATGATCCGACGGAGCAGGCCTTACGAACCGGCATCGTTTTTTTGCGCATTCTGTCGCCCTTCTATTTCGTGGTTTCCGCCAAGCTGGCGGCGGATGGCGTGCTGCGCGGAGCGGGCATGATGCGGCAGTTTATGACGGCCACCTTTACCGACCTGATCCTGCGGGTGATGCTGGCGATCCTGCTTTCCCGCACGGCGCTGCAGTCCACGGGGATCTGGTGCGCCTGGCCCATTGGCTGGGTGATTGCCACCGGCATGTCCCTGCTTTTTTACCGAAAAGCATTTGTATCTCTCCCGGGAAACACCGTTTCCAGCCGGGAACGTGTTGAATAAAAAAGGAGGAACTCTCTATGAAGAACCGTATTTATGAGTACAAAGCATAAAGGAGATTACAGAATGAGCTTTGCAATGCCCACTTTTTCAGAATATCATACAGTTCATCGAAAGAAGAAGCGCAGTAGTCAATATCGTATTTCATTCTTGCTTCCATAATATTTCCGGAAGGCATAAACCATACGGAATCCAGGGAAGCGTTTTTTGCACCGAGCATATCTGAAGAAAGTGAATCGCCGATCATAATGCATGAAGCTTTCGGTTCTCCGATTCGATCCAGGCAAATATCAAAGAAGGCCGCGTTGGGCTTAGTCACCCCCATATCCTCGCTGATAAACATGCCGTCAATGTACCGGTCAAGGCCTGTAGAAGCAATCCTGCCCTTTGCATTTATGGTTGCGCCATTGGAGGCGATATAGATCCTTGCATCCGGTATATTTTTCCTGAGCTTTCTGACGAATTCCAGTGCACCGTCCATCAGCACGCCGTTTACAGACATTGTCCTGATAAATTCATCGTTGACCTCCAGGGGATCGAGTCCTGAAGCATCTCCTTCGCACCGACTGAAAACATCCAGGAACCGCTTCGTAAATAGTTCTGCCCTCGAGATATTCCCTTTTTCAAGTTCCAGCCAGAGGGATTTGTTGTATGCTTTGAAAGCCTGATAAATCTTATCTGAGAATGAAAGCCCATTTGCTCTCAGGACGATTCCGAGTGCTTTATACTCAGAGGCGTGAAAGTCCAGCAATGTCTGGTCCAGGTCGAAAAGGAAATTATGATGCATCCTGCGCCTCCACTGATAAAGAGAAAAATCAAAAGACATTTTGGCAAGCCCATACTGGCTACCGATTCTGGACAAAGAATCCTATGATAAGAATATGAAACCAGAGAGCAGAATACAGATTTCACCGTAGTCCATTCAGACCGGTTCATCTTTTTCAGTCCGTTGCTTAAATATATCTGCCGGTGATGCTTTCCCGGCAGGACCGGATTTCTTCCGGTGTCCCGCACGCAACGATTCTCCCTCCGTCTTCACCGCCTTCAGGCCCCATGTCAACGATGTAATCGGCGGAGCGGATGACATCCAGGTCATGTTCAATCACAATGACCGTTGCGCCATGGTCAATCAGTGTCTGAAAAACGTTCAGCAGGGTTTCCACATCCTTCGGATGCAGTCCGATGGTCGGCTCATCAAAAACGAAAACAGTATCATCCTGTTGCCTTCCCATTTCAGACGCAAGTTTCAGCCGCTGCGCTTCACCTCCGGACAATCCCGGCGTTTCTTCACCAAGCGTCAGATAACCGAGTCCGAGATCCTGCAGGATTTGCAGCCTTGGTTTCACAGTTTTCATTTCCCGGCAAAAATCAAGCGCGGTGCTGACGTCCATCTCCATCAGCTCAGGCAGCGAGCGCTCCTCTCCCGCCTTGTTTTGACAACGTACTTTCTTTGCATCTTTCCTGTATCGCGACCCGCGGCATTCCGGGCAGATGATCTCCACATCCGGAAGGAACTGAACGTCCAGGGCGATCTGTCCTGTGCCATCGCAGGTCGGGCACCGGAGTGATCCTGTATTGTAAGAAAAGTCTCCTGCCTTATATCCAAGCTGCTTTGCCGATTTGGTTCCCGCATAGATCTTCCGAAGTTCATCATGAATGTTGGCATAGGTGGCAATCGTGGAACGGACATTGATCCCGATCGGTGTCGCGTCAATGAGTTTTATGTGTTGGATTCCGTCCGCTTTGATCTTCCTGACATGATCGGGCATTTTTTTGCCGTTGCAAAGAACCTCCAGTGCCGGAACAAGGCTTTCCAGAATCAGGGTTGTCTTCCCTGATCCCGAAACGCCGGTGATCACAGTCAGTGCTTTTTTCGGAATACGAACAGACAGCGGCCTGACCGTATGGATCCGGTCTGTTTCCATGCGGATCTCTCCGCTTACAAACAGATCTTTTCCGGTGCGTTTCCGGGCCTGAGCCTGCTTTCCGGAAAGATACCTGCCAATAACGGAGACTTTGTTTTCTTCAATCTGCTCAACAGTTCCTTCCGCAATAACGGTTCCACCGTTCCTTCCGGCTTCTGGCCCCATCTCGATGATCCAGTCGGATTCTTTCAGAATCTGTGTGTCATGATCAACCAACAGAACGGAATTACCATCCCGGACCAGATCATGCATCACCCCGTTCAGCCCGACAATATTGGCCGGGTGCAATCCGATGGAAGGCTCGTCCAGGACATACAGAACGCCGGTTGTCCGGTTACGGACCGCCCGGGCCAGCTGCATCCGCTGCCGCTCTCCGGTGGACAGGGTCGAGGACGCTCTGTCCAAAGAAAGATACCCCAGTCCCAGGTCCAGCAGCCGGGCTGCAGTTTCCAGATAGGACTCGCAGATGTTATGTGCCATCGGGCGCATTTCTTCCGGCAGGGAATCCGGAACACGTCTGACCCATTCAACCGAATTTTTCAGCGTCATTTCACAGGCCTGATCGAGCGAGATCCCCATCAGCTTCGGCGCTCTGGCTTCCTCCGACAAGCGTGTGCCATGGCATTCGGGGCAGACATCCTCCTTCAGGAACTTTTCCACACGCTTCATGCCCTTTTCGTCCTTGACCTTGCTCAGCGCGTTCATAACGGTTGCCGTTGCGCTGTAATAGGTAAAATCCATTTCGCCTGCGGTCGCGGTATCCGCCTTTTTCGGACGGTAGAAAATATGCTTCTTTTCCATGGGACCGTCAAAGACGATCTCTTTTTCCCGCGCAGTCAGGTCTTTAAACGGAATATCCGTCCGTACACCCATGGCTCTGCAGACGTCTGTCATCAGAGACCACATCAGGGAATTCCAGGGAGCGACAGCGCCGTCATCAATGGAGATGCTCTCATCCGGAACCAGGGTACTGCGGTCCACTGTCCGGACTGTGCCTGTCCCTCCGCAGCATTTGCAGGCCCCCTGCGAATTGAACGCAAGTTCTTCCGCCCCGGGACCGTAAAAGCGTTCGCCGCATTCCGGGCATACGATCTCCTGCATCAGTGCCACCTGAAACCCAGGCTTCACATAGTGTCCGTTGGGACAACGGTGGGATGAAAGACGTGAAAACATCAGCCGAAGACTGTTCAGCAGTTCTGTGCCTGTGCCGAATGTCGAGCGTATTCCCGGCACACCGGGCCTCTGATGCAGCGCAAGGGAAGCGGGAACATACAGCACCTCATCCACATCCGCCCGGGAAGCCTGCGTCATCCGTCTCCTCGTATAAGTTGAAAGAGATTCCAGATATCTTCGTGATCCTTCCGCGTAAAGAACGCCCAGGGCAAGAGACGATTTTCCGGATCCGGACACCCCCGCAATTCCGACAATTTCATGAAGCGGAATGTCCACATCAATGTTTTTCAGATTATGGACGCGCGCTCCCCGGACTTCAATGTTTTTCGGTTCATTCATGATTCAAGGCTCCTGTAAAGATTTGAAATACTCATTCTCATTCAGAACATTGCTTTCTGTTTTCATTTCCCCAGGTACATAACTGATCCAGCACTTCCATGAGTGAGCTCCCTCGTTCTGTCAGGGAATACTCTACTTTTGGAGGAATTTCAGGATACATCTTTCGATGGATCAGTCCATCGCGCTCAAGTTCCTTCAGATGAAGGCTCAGGGTTTTATCCGCGACCCTGCCAAGATACCGCTGCATCTCATTAAACCGCACAGGCTCATACTCCATCAGGCAATAAAGGATAACCGGCTTGTATTTGATAGTATTATTCGCCAAACTGTGAAGCCACCAGTTTAAGGTTGTTTCTGATCGGCAGATGCTGAGGACAGATTTTCTCACACTTACCGCAGCCTATGCAGTCACCCGGTTTGCCATACACCTGAGTAAGTCTGTCATAATATTCGCCCTGAGGGGTAAATGGTTTCCCCTCATATTCCTGCATCTCAGCATTATAAACAGAGAAATATTTAGGTATCGGAATGTTTTTCGGACATCCATCCACACAGTAGGCACATCCTGTGCAGGGTATGGCAATACTTGAATTGATCACTTCGATTGCTTTTTTTATGATTTCCATCTCATTATCATTCAATGGAGTAAAATCTTTCATATAACCTGTATTATCCGTCAGCATATCCATGTTCCCCATGCCGGAAAGAACCATCTTTACATTTGGCTGACTTGCTGCAAATCTGATTGCCCAGGAAGCAATCGACATATCAGGTGCATAGTCCTTAAACAGTTTTTCGACCTCAGGCACCACATTGGACAAAGTCCCGCCCTTGACAGGTTCCATGACGATCACGGGCTTACCATGTTTTTCACACACCTCATAACATTTTCCAGACTGTATCACCTCGCTGTCCCAGTCAAGATAATTGAGCTGGAGCTGAACAAATTCAACTTCAGGATGCTCAGTTAGTATCCTGTCCAGCAGATCAGCCCTGTCGTGATATGAAAAGCCCATATGTTTGACATATCCGGCTTTCTTCTTATCTGCCAGCCATTCAAAGCATCCGAATTTCTGATATTTTTTATAATGATCCTCTCCGAGATCATGAAGAAGATAGTAGTCGAAATAATCCACCCCGGTTTTCTCAAGCTGGGTAGTAAACACTTTCTCCCTTTCTTCCTCGTTATTGAAAAAGCCGCAATGAAGCTTGGTAGCCAATGTAAACTCGTTTCTGTTATGCCTGCTTACAAGGGCATCGCCGGCAGCATCCTCACTCTTGAATCCACAGTACATCCAGGCCGTATCAAAGTAGGTAAATCCCTCGGATATAAAGTAGTCCACCATTTTTCTGGTGAGCTCAATATCGATTCTTCCAAACTTTCCGGATGCTGCCTGTTCAGGAAGCCGCATCATTCCGAAACCTAGTTTCTTAGTGTTTTTCCCAAAAGTGTTTTCCATGTCGCCCCTCCTTTTTCGTGTGTACTGATATAAATTCAAAGCTGTCAGGAACACGCTTCACCCTCCGGACCTTTGTCGCGGTCATCGTATAGCTCATAGCCAGCAATGCTGTAATATCTTTCTTCTCCGATGATCCGTCCAGCAGGATGGTGATCCATTTGTCCTTGTTCATGTGGTAAGCCGGGCAGAATCCGGGGATGGTCCTGTACGGGACTACCATAGCGATGCGGTATCATAATAGTTGATCCCCTTCGCCATGGCTTCGTCCACCATGCGGAAGGTTTCTTTTTGGTCAATCCGACTGTCCTGGCCGTCAAGCACCGGCAGGCGCATCGCGCCAAAGCCGAGAGCGGAGAGCGTAAGTTCCTGAAACTGTCTGGTAATCATGGCGTTCCTCCTCACGAGTCATAGTGATTTAAGAATGTTCATGGTTCTTTGATTATAATACTCAGGCAGCTTTTCATCAATCAGTGCAATTGGCTCTTTCCCTTTAATGTGACTGTACCGGGCGAGGCTTATGATTCTTCTTGATCCGCAGCGCTGTTATACAGATCATCCGGGCTTGCGGTGCCGGGCAGCGTTATTTCATACAGCCCGCCTGATTTAATTCGTTCTCTCTTTCCAGAACGAACCGGGCTACCTTAACACTCCCGTCCATTTCTGCCGAACGGATACCAAACCCGCATTTTTTCGTGTAGAACCTGACATTTTCGTGTTTATCCACCGGTGTTACCAGGGTAAATCTGCTCCAATCCCGATAATAGGATTTGGCGAATTCCATAGCGGCGGATCCGATTCCTTTTCCCTGATACTCCGGAATAACGCACAGGCATCCAACTTCATAGACTCCTTTCTCCAGCATTTTGCAGGAAATACAGCCAACGGGTCTGCTGTCGCAGAGAATCAGGAATTTGGGATAATCAATGATTGATTGCTTCATCATCTCTATGGTTCTTCCGTACGCGGGACATTCGCCGTATCTGAGATAATCGCTGTAAAATGAAGCATTGTAAATCTCTATGAGCTGCTCCGCGTCCGGTATGCCGGCTTTTCTGAATTCGATTTTCATCGATGGCTTTTGCAAAACAAACACCTGATTCGGATATCCGAATTCTTCTGTCAGTTCGGCTTCGATAAAACCGAATTTCCTGTATAAAGCACGGGGGGCTGCTCCTTTTTCATCCCCTTCACGGAAGGTGGATACAGAAATATCCCTGCTTCTGTCCAGTTCGCTGAGGGCTGTTTCCAGAAGCCTTGAAGCAATGCCTTTTCGCCGGCGCCCGGGAGAGACTGCCAGACAACAGATCATATTCCGGTTTCTGGAGAACAAAAGCACTCCCTGAATCTGATCATCGGATTTCACGCACAGCGCCTGCCGCTTTTCCATAAACTTCAGCACAGTCTGCCGGTGCTTCTCCAGATCTTCTTCTGTTTCCAGACCCGGGAAATTCGAACTGACCTGGCGCACAAGATTCATCCAGAGATCGATGTCTGCCGGTATTCCGAAGCAAACTTCCATCCGCAAAATCTCCTTCTTTGGCAGGAAAATTCAAGGTTCTTTGGAAAAGCCCGGTTGGGGTTCCCAGCTTCAATCATAGCATATTCTCGGGGAAAAATCTTGCAGAAACGGCTGAAAACAGATAATCTTTAGATTCAGGGAGATGATGCTTTTTACGGCATTTCATTGGTTCCGAATAATCTGTAAATGGAAGGTGAAACCGTGATTTACACAAATGAGTATGAATCCCCTTTGGGGAACATTTTGCTGGCCGGAGATGAGCGGGGATTAACGGGGCTTTGGTTTACGGAAGGCGGCAGGGATGCCGGGCCGGGACTGAAACAAGGAGCCATTCGGCGCGAAACGGACTATTTTGCTCAGACGAAAGAATGGCTGGATATATATTTCTCGGGCCGCGATCCCGGATTCTTTCCGGCAATCCATTTGGCAGGCTCCGATTTCCGCAATCGTGTCGGAGAGATCATGTGTGAAATCCCTTTCGGGGAAACGGTTACGTATGGGTGGATTGCCGGTAAAATCGCAAAGGAGCGCGGACTCGATAGAATGTCCGCGCAGGCAGTCGGCGGCGCGGTCGGCCATAATCCGATCTGCATCATCGTGCCGTGCCACCGGGTGGTAGGATCGAACGGGAGCCTGACCGGATATGGGGGGAGGAATCCTGCGAAAGAAAGCCCTTCTGGAACTGGAGGGCAATGAGATAAATTCCGTAGGCGCTGATCGCTTTTCTGTTGCAAAAAAGCAGCGGTTTATATAGAATGATAGTGCTTGGAATCCGCCGGGCTTCGCGTCCTGCTGATTATGCAAAAAGGATGCGAAAACGGCGTGATCATTGCGGAAATCAATGAAATGATCCGTGAGATCCTGGAACAAACGGGATTTGATCAGATTTTGGCCGTTGAGGACGATTAAGCGCAAGCTTTCGGAAGGGGGCCCTTCTCATTTCAGTTTATCAGCCGCTTGTCTCTGACGGATAAGCGGTTTTCATTTTCATACATTGCGCGGTTTCCGGGTTCATATGGGAATCAGTCTGTTTATCTGGACATCCGGGATAAAACAGGATAGAATAAGCTGGTTCTGTATTGCTGCGGAAGAAGGAGGGAGGGGCGGCTGTGAATCCGAAGCTGAAGAAGATCCTCAGCGCGGCCTTTATTGTGCTGTCCCTGTCTCTCGTTTTTATTGTCGCGTTCAGCAACCCGGAGCTCGGCGATGCCTGGCAGGCGCTTCAGCAGATGAGCTGGGGATGGATCGGCTGCCTTTTCCTGTGCTGGGGATTCTATGTGGGGTTTGAGAGCCTGGGAACGCTGATCTATCTGCGCAGGCAGGGATATACGTTGTCCTTCTGGCGCTCGCTGGGGGCCACTCTGATCGGTTTTTACTACAGCAATATTACGCCGGGAGCTTCCGGCGGGCAGCCCATGCAGGTTTACACGCTCCGGAAGGCGGGGGTATCCGTCGGTTACGGAACGGTGGCGATCACGGTCCGGTTCATCTGCAACCAGTTTATGGCCTGCCTGATCAGCCTTGTGCTGTTTCTGGTGAACCGTGATTTTGTTTATGCCCAGCTGGGGGATGCCATCTGGTTTGTCCGGATCGGATGGCTGATCAATTTTGCGGCGGTTCCGCTGGTGCTGCTCTCGGCCTTTCGAAGGATGTTTATTCAGCGGGTGGTCCAGGGCCTGATCGGCTTTCTGGCCCGGATTCGTCTGATTCGCGAGCCGGAGACGACGATCGCCCGGGTGTCCGAAATCCTGGATACCTATCACACAGCCATGAAGGAGCTGATGCGCAGCGCAGGACGGATTCTGGTTCAGCTGCTCTGCAGCGCGCTGAGCATGCTGGGCCTGATGGGAACGACGGTCTTCGTTTACTGCGCGTTCGGACAGACCGGAACGGCGCTGCACCGGGTGCTGACGCTGAGCGCCCTGCTGTTCATCAGCGCCAGCTATACGCCGCTGCCGGGCGCCTCCGGAGCGCAGGAAGGCGGATTCCTGCTGTATTTCAAGGGCGTTTTTCAGAATGGTACCATCGGTCTGGCCTTGCTGATCTGGCGCTTTTTTACCTATTATCTGTTCCTGCTGATCGGGGCGTTAACGCTGCTTCTGGCAAAGATTCCCTCCCGCAGGGCTGAAAAAAACAAAGCCCGGGAGGAAAACAGACAAGACGGAGAAGGGGAGGAGGAAAAACGATGAAAAAGGGAATAGCCTGGATACTGATTCTGCTGCTGATTTTTACCGCCGGATTCGGAACAGCGGAAGACCCGGACCGGACGGATACGGCGGATATTCAGAATTCTCTGATTACGGATGAAAACCGGGATCAGGACAAAGCCGGACTGCATGAGATCATTCAGCTGATTTCGCAGCTGAGTCAGGATCAGCAGCTGAGTGATCTGCTGAATATGGAAGATGTCAAGAATATCGTCACCGAGGGTATGATGAAAGCGACCATGTGGCTGATTGAAAACCCGGACGTGGCGGTGAAGGTGATGGTGGAGCTGGGACTGAAGCAGGAAACCGCCGAGGCGGTCGGCGTGCTGCTGAAACGGATGAATGAGAAAGACCTTATCGATATCGATTCTCTGGATGAGAAGGATCAGGATACCATCCGGGATGCGAGAATGACGATTGCCATGCAGCTGCTGAACGGACTGGAAGGGCTGACGGAATCGGATCTGGAGATGCTGAAGGATACACTGAAACAAATCTTGACAGGAGGGAACAGGAATGAGTCATACCGATAAGCCGGCCCGTCCGGCAGGCCTTGTCTTTTTTGAAGGACAGGAGAAGCCGAAACAGTATGTCATTTTTCAGCGGGCCAGGATTCATGGCCGCAGGGAGATGGAAGTCTATACGACGACCAGCCTGCAGCTGACCTATCCTTTTCTGGATGAGGAGCAATGCGAGTTTTGCTTTGAAAACGGCCGGTGGATCTTCCGCAATCTGAGCGAGAATGTTTATACTTTTGTGGGCGGAAAGGCTGTCCGCTGCGGAGAGGAGCGGATCCTGAAGGACAATACGGTGATCCGCATGTCCAACGACCGGATGCTGACCGCCGTATTCATGGAGGAATTTGCCTCTTCGATGGACTGGCAGATCATCAATATGGATGACGGCCGGCACCGTGTGACCATTGAAAATGAGGAAGAGGATCATGCGATCGCGCTGACGCTGGAATATGAAAACAGCCGCTGGGATCTGACCGGGATCGGCGAAAATGAGCTGCTCCTGAACGGGGAGAAGGCGCAGGAGGGGGCGCAGCTGCAGTTCGACGACTGCCTGAGCATCGGTTCCGCCCGTTTTATTTTCGAGGGCTCCGGCCTGCTGTACGGTTCTCATACGGTTCGCGGCGGACTGTCGATCTCGATCGATGAGCGGTCCGTGAAAAGCGTCCTGAAGAAAGAGACGCTGCTGAAGGATATTAATCTGTCCGTGGAGCCGGGCAATATGGTCATGATCCTGGGAGGATCCGGCGCCGGGAAAAGCACCTTTGTCAACGCCGTCACCGGATATGAAAAAGCCAAGGCTACCATTACCGAGGGCGGGCTGGATTACTATAAGCAGTATGAACAGGTAAAGCACCGGATTGGTTTTGTGCCCCAGGAAAACCTGCTGCGGGAAGAGGACACGGTGCTGATGACTGTGCGCAACGCGGCGGATCTGCGTCTTCCCGCCGATATGACAGAGGCGGAGAAGAAAGCCAGAATTCATATGGTGCTGGAAACCTTCGGCCTGTCGGGGCGGGAGGATACGCTGGTCAGCAAGCTCTCCGGCGGCCAGAAAAAGCGGCTGTCCATTTGCACGGAATTTGTGGCCAGCCCCAATCTGTTCATTCTGGATGAACCGGATTCCGGCCTGGACGGGATTATGGCGACGGAGCTGATGGAGAACCTGCGGCTGATTGCCGCCCAGGGAAAGATGGTTCTGGTGATTACCCATGCGCCGGACCGGGTGGCCCATCTGTTTGACAAGGTAATCGTTCTGGGCAAGGGAACGGAGACGCACGTCGGCCAGCTGGCTTTCTACGGGGAGGTGGAAGAAGCGAAGCGCTTCTTCAGCACCGATTCCTTGGAAGGTATTGTGAAACGGATCAATGCGGTGAATGAAGGCGGAGAAGGCCGGGCGGACGAGTTTATCGAAAAATACAGAATCTATTCGCAGGAGAAGGAGAATCGGAAGCCGAAGGCTTTCAGGGAGGCCGGAGCGGAGCCGGAACCGGTGCAGGAGACGGACTACAGGGAAGTCCGATACAAGAGCCGGCTCGGCCAGATTCCGATTTTCCTGGGAAAGCATCTGCGGATGTTTATCAATGAGGGAAACTG
This sequence comes from Clostridiales bacterium, assembly GCA_015056205.1. Lineage (GTDB taxonomy): Bacteria > Bacillota > Clostridia > Christensenellales > Aristaeellaceae > Aristaeella. The sequence goes on from SVGS01000004.1 coordinate 20,995, forward strand.
GAAGGTCATTCCGCTTTCCGCCATCATTGCGTATCTGGTGGTGTACGTGATCGGCAGACGGATGTTCACCAATATGGAGGGAACCGCCTATGCCTCCTTCGCCATTACCTGCGTGTCGATCTGGAACGGGATTTTCAATTCCATTCAGGCCGTCTGCAAGGAGCGGGGCGTCATCAAGCGCGAGCACCGCGCCGGACTGCATATTTCATCCTATCTGGCCGCGCATATGATTTATCAGGCGATGATCTGTCTGATTCAGGTGGTCCTGACGATGGCGATCTTCCTGATTTTCAAGGTGCATATGCCGGCCGGAAGCGTGGTGACCGGCAGCTTCCTGGTGGATCTGGGGATTACGATGTTCCTGATCACCTATGCGGCGGATGTGCTGGGGCTGATGATTTCCTGTATCGTGCACACAACCGTTACGGCGATGACCGTGATGCCCTTTGTACTGATTGTACAGCTGGTCTTTGCCAATTTCGTGATCCCGCTGAACGACGTCGGCCAGAAGCTGTCCAACGGAACCATCAGTAAATGGGGTATTGAGGCCATCAATACGGTATCCAATTATAACGCGCAGGAATCCAGCGTCATGCTGACCGCGGTCAACACCATGAGCGGCGGAGGAGATCCCCAGAGCTTTGTGACCCGGATCCAGCGGGTGCTGTCGATCGACGAAGTGCGGCATAAGGTCGGAGAGGTGACGGCAAAGTATCTGCAGAAGAGCAACTATGCCTTTACCACGCAAAACGTGCTCAGAACCTGGACCTTTCTGCTGGCCTTTATTGTATTGTATTTTATCATCGGACTGCTGTTCCTGGAGGCTGTGGACCGGGATAAACGGTAAAAAAGGGGAGCGTCAGTTGACGCTCCGGAGCATCTCCAGCCCTGTGTCCAACCGGCGCAGGGTTTCTTCTTTTCCCAGCAGCCAGGCGATTTCGATCGCGCCGCCGGGGGTGCTGGCCTGACCGGAAATGGCGATGCGAAGAGGCCAGAGCACCGCGCCGTTTTTCAGACCCGCCTCCGCGATCGCGGCCATGACGGTATCGTGAATGACCGTCTCGGACCAGTCGCTGATGCCTTCCAGCACCGGCCGGATCATTTCCAGGCTGGCCAGGGCAATCGCGCGGTTGGTTTTCATTTTTTTGTGAGTATACAGGTCCGCGCTGTAGTCCGGCAGTTTTCCCAGAAACGCGACCATATCGGGAACCTGGCTGAAAATCTCTGTCCGGTCCTGCATCAGCTCCGCCAGCCGGGGATAGTTGATTCCTTTTCCGGCGAGCACGCGGTCGAACCAGGGAGTGACCATCTCAAGGTATTTTTCGGGAGCCAGACGCCGGATATACTCCGCGTTAAACCAGGTCAGCTTGTTGACGTCAAAAATGCCGGGCGCTTTATTGATCCGGTGCACATCGAAAGCGTCAATCAGCTCGTCCATGGAGAAAAATTCCTGATCCGTGCCGGGATTCCAGCCGACCAGCGCCAGATAGTTGATAATGGCCTCGGACAGATATCCCTTGGCGATAAAATCGGAATAATAGGCGTCTCCGTCCCGCTTGGACAGCTTGTGATGCTCGTCCCGCATGACCGGAGGCATATGAATATAGGCGGGGATTTCCCAGCCGAAGGCCTGATAAAGCAGGTTGTATTTCGGCGTGGAGGACAGGTATTCCATGCCCCGCATGACGTGGGTGATGCCCATCAGATGGTCGTCGATCACGTTGGCGAAGTTATAGGTGGGCATGCCGTCCTGCTTGATCAGCACCATGTCGTCCAGGGAGTCGTTCGGGAAGGTCATATCTCCGAAAACTTCGTCGTGGTAGGAGGTTTCGCCTTCCGTCGGAGCGTTCTGGCGGATGACCCAGGGCACGCCGGCATCCAGCTTCTTCTGCACCTCTTCCCTGGACAGATGCAGACAATGCTTGTCATATTTGAAAACTTCACCCCGGGCTTCCGCCGCCTGGCGGCGCTCCTCGAGCTCCTCCTTGGTGCAGAAGCAGTAGTAAGCATGGCCGCTTTCCACCAGCTGGCGGGCATAGGGAAGGTAGAGATCTTTTCTCTCGCTCTGGATATAGGGACCGTAGGCGCCGCCGACGTCGGGACCCTCATCCCAGTTCATGCCGCAGTCCCGCAGCGTATCATAAATGACCTGGGTCGCTCCTTCCACATAGCGCTCCTGATCGGTATCCTCGATCCGCAGAATGAAGGAACCCTTGTTTTTCCGGGCGAACAGATAGCCATACAGCGCGCTGCGCAGACCGCCTAAGTGCAGAAAACCGGTGGGGCTGGGGGCAAAACGGGTACGAACCTGCATATGTAAATTCCTCCTCAATGGTCTGTGGGTGTCAGGGGGTTAGCGCGCCTGTTTGCTGAAAGTATCCTTGAGCCCGACGGTGCGGTTGTACACCGGCAGTTCGGGCGTGGAATCCGGATCCTTGCAGAAATAGCCGGTGCGCAGGAACTGGAAGGTGCTTCCCGTTTCCGCGTCCGCGATGATTCTTTCGGCCACTCCGCGGCAGACGCGGAGGCTGTCCGGATTCAGACGGGAAATGAAATCCTTCCGGTCCGTTTCCTCGTCTTCCGCGGCATCGTCATCGTTCAGCAGCGGCTCGTACAGGCGGGCTTCGAACGGCACGCAGTCTCCGGCGGGAACCCAGTGCAGGGTTTTCCCTTTGATCTTCCGGTCCGCTCCCGCGCTGCCGGAGAAGGAATCGGGATCGACGGTGCAGTGAACCTCGGTCACGTTTCCGTCCGCGTCCTTCACGCATTCGTCGCACCGGACGATATAGGCGCCCTTCAGCCGGACCTCATTGCCGGGGAACATGCGCTGATATTTCTTTACCGGGACTTCCATGAAGTCTTCCTGCTCGATATAGATCTCCCGGGAGAAGGGAATCTCACGGCTTCCCATTTCAGGGTGATCCGGATGATTTTCCAGGGTCACCGGCTTCGTTTCTCCTTCCGGCCAGTTGGTCAGAACCACCTTCAGCGGATTCAGCACCGCCATGGCCCGGGGAGCGGTTTCTCCCAGATCGTCGCGTACGCAGTGCTCCAGCACGGCGAAATCCACCACGGAATCCGCCTTGCTCATGCCGATCACATCCACAAAGCTGCGGATTGCCTGCGCGGTATACCCTCTGCGCCGCATGGCGGACAGGGTGGGCATCCGGGGATCATCCCATCCGGATACGTATCCGCCCTCCACCAGCTGGCGCAGATAGCGCTTGCTCATGACGGTCCGCGTCATGTTCAGCCGGGAGAACTCCAGCTGACGGGGCCGGGCCGGAAGCATGTGCGCGCTTTTTTCCACTACCCAGTCATACAGCGGCCGGTGAATTTCATATTCCAGGGAGCACATGGAATGGCTGATGCCCTCCAGGGCGTCTCCGATGGGATGGGCAAAGTCATACATGGGATAGATGCACCACTTGTTCCCCGTCCGCCAGTGCTCCTTGTACAGAATCCGGTACATGGCCGGATCGCGCATGACGATGTTGGGGGAAGCCATGTCGATTTTGGCCCGCAGCGTCTTGCTGCCTTCCGGGAATTCTCCGTTCTTCATCCGGCGGAACAGATCCAGGCTTTCTTCCCAGGGCCGGTCCCGCCAGGGGCTGTTCTTTCCGGGCTCGGTCAGCGTGCCCCGGTATTCCCGCATTTCGTCCTTGCTCAGCTCATCCACATAAGCCAGTCCGCGGCGGATCCAGTCCTCGGCGATTTCGTAACATTTGTCATAGTAATCCGAGGCATAAAATTCCCCGCCGGTCCAGTGAAAGCCCAGCCAGTGAATATCCCGCTTGATGGCTTCCACGTATTCCGTGTCTTCCTTGGCGGGATTGGTATCGTCAAAGCGCAGGTTGCATTTTCCCCCGTATTTCTCGGCGGTCAGAAAGTCCATGATCAGCGCCTTGCAGTGACCGATATGCATATAACCGTTCGGTTCGGGAGGGAAGCGGGTATGAATTTCCGTATAACGCCCTTCCTCCAGATCCTGACGGATCGCGTCCCAGATAAAATTGCTGCGGTTTGTATCTTCCATATTCCTCGCAACTTCCTTTCCCGAAAATGCTAAAATTTATTATACATGGAATCGGGCAGGAGAGACAAGGCTTTTTTTCTGAGAAACGGGGCGGATTCGGCGGAAAAAAGCTTTCAGCGCAGGGCGGACCGGCAGACGAGCCCGGCGGCGTCCACGGAGAGGCTTTCTTCGTCGAAGGGAAGGAACGCGAAACGGAAGCTGCGGGGTTCCTGCAGCGTCAGCCTGAGCGCCTCCGCGGGTTCCGGTCCGCAGGAAGCGGTTCCGAGGGGCCCCATCGCGCCGTCCAGACACAGGGTGACGTTTTCCTCCCGCCGCAGGTCGATGGTGTGCTCTGCTTCCGTCAGCGCTTCGGGAGAATAATCATGTACGCTGAAGGAGAACGCGTCGCCGGCGGCCATCAGGCCGATTCCCCGGGCATTCATGACCGCGGCAAAGGCGGTATCTTCATGCGCGCCGTTTTCCTGCGGACGGATATAGGGCACATGCGTTTCCGCCACCGGGGCGCTCCAGCGGCCGATCAGCGCGGCTCCCTTCTTGTCCGGATAGCTTTCGCCGGGGCCGCGGCCCTGCCAGATCACGCGGTCAAAATCTCCCGGCAGCGCGCCTCGCAGGCCGAGACGGGGCAGGTAGACCGGTATTTCACGAAGCGGTTCGAAGCGAAGCGTCAGCGTGATCAGCCCGGAGCCGAAAACGGTATACAGCTGTTCGATCCGCAGGAGCTGCGGCCTGCCTTTGGGTCCGTAGAGGCCGGAGAGGCGGATCCGGACACAGTTTTCACGGGCTTTGGCTTCCATTTTTTCGCTGCGGCAGCTGAGCCTGTCCAGCCCAAGCTCCCGCCACCGGGCGGCGATTTTGGAGGAGCCGCCCTGATCGTTGTCCGTCGGCGCCCGCCAGAGACTGGGCCTGAACCCTTCCGCCAGGAGCGGATTCCGGTTCAGCACCAGCTCCGCCAGTCCCTCCCGGGAGAAAACGGCGGAAAAATGCTCCCCTTCCACCCGGATTTCATCCGTGACGGCCTCCGGGTCCGGCGGCGTCAGAATCCGGAGCGGGCCGGCGGAAAGAACGGGCGCTTCTGGCTCGCTGCCGCCGGAGAGGAACAGCTGATCCTGCCCCACCAGGGTGCCGGCTTCCGCCCAGGGCTCGTTTCGGCGCAGCAGGAAATCAAAATCCAGCGTCGCGCCGGCCGGACAGGGGGGAAGATTCAGCCGGATCGTTTCTCCGGAACGGGCCGGAGTATCGGGCAGCAGTTCACCGGTAAGGAGCGTGACGCCGTTCCGGCGGAGCGCCCAGCGGATCTGCAGATGGCTCAGGGACAGAAAATCATACAGATTCCGGAGGTGGATCAGCCCCTCCGATTCATTCTCCCAGCGGACGCGGACGGGCCGGTTGACGTGGGCAAATTCCAGCAGCCCGGAATGAGGCGTCCGGTCCGGCCAGGTCAGCGCGTCCACGCAAAAGCAGCCGTCATGAGGCCACTCTCCGAAATCTCCTCCGTACGCGTACCAGGTTCGGCCGTCCCGGCGCATGAGCAGACCGTGATCTGCCCATTCCCATACGCAGCCGCCCATCAGCTGAGGATGCTGATCAAAGGCCTGCCAGTAATCCTCCAGCAGACCGGGTCCCTGGCCCATCGCGTGAGCGTATTCACAGAGGAAATAAGGCTTCTGATGGCCTTCTTCCGCATAGGCGATGATATCCGCCGGGGAGGGATACATCCGGGAGGTGACGTCCGCGGTGACCGGTTCCGGCTGGTAGCGGTCTCCTTCATAGTGCAGCGGCCGGGAGGCATCCAGCTGCTTCATGGCGCTGCCCATGGCCGCGTGATTGCGGCCGTAGCCGGATTCGTTGCCCAGACTCCACATCAGGATGCAGGGATGATTCCGGTCCCGCTGCACCATGCGCGTGCCCCGGTCCACAAACTGCGCCTCCCACCGGGGATCCTCGGCGATCAGGTCGAAGGAGCCGAACTGCCGGACTCCGTGACATTCCAGATCGGTTTCGTCAATCACATAAAGGCCGAAACGGTCGCAAAGGTCCAGAAAGCGGGGATCGTTGGGATAGTGGCTGGTGCGGACGGTATTGATCTGGTGCCGCTTCATGAGCAGCACGTCCCGCTTCATATGGCTGACCGGGGTGGTGTAGCCCAGCAGGGGATGGGTGTCATGCCGGTTGACCCCGTGCAGCTTGACGGGGCATCCGTTGACCCGGAAGACGCCGTCCCGGATTTCGATGATCCGGAAGCCGATTGCCGTATGCTCCGTGTGGCCGGGAATGGACAGCACCAGGTCATACAGGGCCGGCGTTTCCGCCGTCCAGGGGGAGATACCGGGCAGAAGAGCGTCAAAAGTCAGCGTTTCCTCCCGGACCGGCAGCACCTGATCGATCAGGCAGCGGTCTCGGTCCAGCAGGCGGAGCCGGGCTTCCGGAGCGTTCAGGATCTTTGCGCTGACGGAGAGGCTGCCGTCCCGGTAATCGTGAACCAGGGTCGCCTCCGTGCGCAGATCCGCGATCCGGGCTTCGGCGAAGGAAAGCAGCATGACATCCCGGAACAGTCCGGCGAACCGCCACATATCCTGATCCTCCAGGTAGGTACCGTCGGACCACTGCAGAACCGTGACGCGCAGATGGTTTTTTTCCGGACGCAGAGCGGCTGACAGGTCAAACTCCGCCGGAAGATGGGGACATTTGCTGAAGCCGATGAATTTTTCGTTACATTCCACATAGCAGCAGGAGGAAACGCCTTCCAGGCGCAGCACGGTCCGGCGGCTGAGCCAGGTTTCCGGCAGGGAGAAATCCCGTTCATATACGCCGACCGGCGTGTCGTCCGGGACGCAGGGCGGATCATAGGGAATGGGATAGCGGACGTTGGTATACTGGGGAATTCCGTAGCCCTGCAGCTGCCAGACACCGGGGACCTGAATGGATCCGGATCGGCCGGTTCCGGCGCGGCCGGAAAGCCATTCCACCTCTCGCCAGGAGGAAAACCAGGTGAAGTCCCAGCATCCGTTCAGGGAGCGGAACCAGGGGCAGGCCGCCCGCTCTCCGGCCAGGGCGGAGGCTTCGTCCTCCCAGGGAATCAGGGTGGTGCGCATGGGCAGCCGGTTGAGAGCGGTGACGGAAAGATCCTGAAATTCGTTGCGCATACAGATTCTCCTATCAAATCGGTCATGGGATTGGGACATGAAATCAGGCGAGCGGGATTCCCACCGTCAGAATTTCGAAAGGCCTGCATTCCGCGGCGGTGATTTCGCCCTGATCATCCTCCAGCATATTCAGCAGGCGGACCGGGGCGGGGAAGACAAGCTTTCTGCGGGCGCCGTTCTGTTCGCTCAGCCGAAGCACCAGAAGCCGGCCGTCTTCCGAAAGCTTCAGGGACTGGAGCCAGCAGCCGGAATCGCAGAGGAAGCGCCGCCAGTCCTCCGGGATCCGGGGATTGCCCCGCAGCAGGGGAATGTTATAGTCATAGGCCAGGTTGTTGATTCCGGCGGAAGGGGCGTCTCCGTCATGGGGGAGGATCATATAGCTGATATGGTGGGTTCCGACGTCGCTGAGAATGTCCGGACGGATCGTGGAGCGCAGCAGGCTCAGGCTGACTTCTTCGCCTTCCAGCCCGACGCCGTATTTGCCCTGATTGAGAACCGCCAGGCCGGCGCCGGTCTCGCTCAGATCAAACCATTTGTGATGGCAGACCTCGAAGCGGGCCTGCTCCCAGGAGGTGTTTTTCGTCAGCGGGCGGCGGATGAATCCGGCGCTGGTATCGCAGACCAGTTCCCGGGTCAGCACGTTGACGCCGAAGTTCACTTTGGCGAGCCGGTGCTTCTCCTGCCAGTCGCAGCGATGCTCCACCTCGATTCCCCGGCTGTCCGCGAAGAGGCGGATGATCATGGTCCAGCGGTTCCGCTCCGAGGCAAGCGTCACGGAGAACTCCGCGCTGCTTTCATCCAGCCGGGTATTGGCCAGCGGCGTGCTGACAGTGAGCGGAATCTCCACATCCCGGTAGTTCGGCAGAATATCCCAGGCGTCGTACATCCCCGGATGATCGGCCCAGATATGCAGGCGGTTGAAGCCGCAGCCGGTTTTGACCCATTCCCGGTCCAGATCGGTATCCAGCAGGGAGGCAAAGCTGCCGTCCGGCAGCAGCGTCAGAATGTAATGCGGCGTGGTAATCCGCAGGCTGCCGTTCTCCGCGGGGGTGACCCGGCACCAGCCGGGACGGGCGGGCAGCGGCGGAACATCGCCGGAAGCAAGCCCCTCCATGGCGGGCATGGACCAGTATCCCGTTTCTCCGTTCCGCGTAACGGGACCGTTCCCGTCGGGAATGAAGGAAGGCAGCGCCCGCGGGAAAGGCAGGGAATTGAAACGGAGCTCCGCAGTGTCTCCGGAGAGCAGCGCGTTCAGCCGGCTGCCGATCTCCGCGTAGTCCGCCATGGCGTCCTGATAAACCGGATGAATATGGGATCCGGGCAGAATATCGTGAAACTGGTTCAGCAGCAGCTTTTTCCAGCAGTCCCGCAGCTCCTCTGCGGGATAGGCTTCTCCGTTCCAGGCCGCCAGAGCGGCCCGCAGTTCAGCTTCCCGCAGACGGAATTCCAGCATGCGGTTCAGCTTTTTCAGATTGGATTTGGTGGTAAAGGTCCCGCGGTGCATCTCCAGATACAGCTCCCCGTCCCAGGTACTGAGGTTCGGGTTGTCCTTCAGGTTGCGGTGCAGGAATTCGGCTCCGCCGGTCAGCTCGGTTTTCGGCATCACGGAGACTTTGGGAAAACGGCGGGCCAGCTCCAGCATTTCCTCCGTCACGCCGCTTCCTCCGTCCCCGTATCCGTACATGGAAAGGGTCTGCCCGCCGGTTTCCTTATCCTGATAGGCTTCCCAGTTTTCCTGAATCTGGCTGGGCATATTCCAGGTGATGAAGTGGGTCGGAGGCACACAGGCGTATACGGTGCTGCCGTCGATACCCTTCCACAGGAAATTGTTGTGGGGGAAACGGTTGGTGTCGTTCCAGGTGGACATTTTATTGGAAACAAAATAGTCCACCCCGCTCTTCTTCAGAATCTGCGGCATGATCCAGCTGTTGCCGAAAACGTCGGGAAGCCAGGCGTTATCGATGGTCTTCCCGAAAGCCCGGCGGAAAAAGTGCTGTCCGTACAGAAACTGGCGGATCAGGCTTTCCGCCGCGGGAATATTGCAGTCCGGCTCCACATACATTGCGCCGACGGGCTCAAAGCGTCCCTCCCGGATTCGCTGTTTCAGTTCCTCAAAGAGCTCCGGATAATACTTTTCCAGAGTTTCGTAGGTGTAGGCCTGGGTATGGGTATAGCGGAACTCCGGATACTGATCCATGAGCCGCAGCTGGATCAGGATGGTCCGGGCGTTTTTCTGAACCGCGTGAATCCGGCGCCAGTAGTAGGCGATATCCAGATGGGAGTGACCCACCAGGGCGACGTTTCCGGCGCCCTTAAAGTCCGTATTGGCATAGATCCTCTTTTCCACACAGTCGGCAGCGTCATCCACGCCTTCCCAGGTGTCAAAGTCGATCCGGTCCAGGGCCCGGCTCAGCTCCGTGAACAGAAAATGCCGGTAGTCCTCATTGAAGTACCCGGACTGGGCGATATCCATCAGCAGGGTGTAGTCGTACAGGAGACTGAGCACGTTTTCCCGCAGGGTCACCAGATATCCGCCCTCAAAAACCTGCCGGCATCCCCGAACCGCCATGACCTCCGGATTCCGCTCATCGTCCGGCTTGGACCGGTTATAGGCCTCGATTTCAATCCGCAGATGATTCCGGTCCACATAGCCGTTCAGCAGCACCCGGTCCCGGTTCGGATCGATTCCGCCCACATAGCGCCCGTTGATTTTCACGATCATCTCCGCGGCGGTGTGCAGATGAAGATACACTTTCTTTCCTTTAAAACGTTCCGGAATATCCGCTTCCGCGCGGATAAAGGCGGTGCCGTCCGGCGTGAAATACAGATCCCCCCTGCGAAGATCCCGCTCCGGCCCGTCGTTGAATTCATAGGTTTGCTCCGCAGTCTGGCGGGCATCCTGAATCCGCCAGGTCAGTATTTCCTCCCGGTCCTCAATCACGCCCCGCTTCAGCCAGGAAAAGCGAAGGGCGGTCCATTCCTCCGGCCGCATGGAGCGGCGGACGACTTCTACATGCGCCATGGTGCGTCCTCCTTTACAGCATCAGTTGTTGTCCCAGAAAAACGGTTTCCTGCGAAGGGAGCGGATATGAAGGGTCCGTCCGGTATCCTCGAGAATCCGGGATTCCATCCAGGCGGTACAGCGGTCCAGCATATGGCATTTGGAACACTCTCCCCGGAAGATCAGCGTCAGCTGATCACCTTCCTCCGATACGTATTCCACCCAGCCGCCGTCCCCCTGAATTCTGGGGGCGAGAACCTGCTCCAGATAGGTTTTCATGGTGGTTTCCTCCTGTGTCTGCTCTTTTCCTATATCTTACATGACCTTTTGGGGAAAATCAATTGCGCGTAAGGCCCAATGGCCACCATCGCGATCCTGTCCTTCCGGCAGGGCTGGAACGAATACATCATGCCCCGGGTATTCACCATGACCAATGAGAATCTTCGTCCCCTGACGGTCGGCGTCAACATGCTGAAAAACGCGGGGGACGGCGCGGCGGCCTGGAACATCATGTTCGCCGGCGCCACCATCGCCATTATCCCGATCCTGATCGTGTTCGTCTGTTTCAGCCGTTATTTCATGGGCGGCTTGACTTCCGGCGCGGTCAAGGGATAAAATAAACACCTGAATGACGAGACAGCCTGCGGTCCAAGCCCCGCAGGCTGTCTCTTTCCGGAGAGCCTCCGTCCGGTTTCGTGAAATCCGGCGGCGGAGGACCGGAAGCAATCCGTGAGAACAGGAGGAAAAACGCGTATGTTTTCCTGGCAGCTCGACCGGGAAGGTTTTATTCCCTGCTATATGGTTTCCGGACCGCTTGTCACCCCTTTCGTCAGTGAAGAACGGGACTGCAATCAGCTGCTCTATGAGGCGCGCCTGCGGGCGGGGATTGCCCGGCATCCGAGGCCGGAAGGTCTGCCGGTTCCCCGGGCCGGGGAGAACAGCCGGCTGGGGCTGCCCTGGCGGTTTTATGGGGGCCCGGACTGCGCCTTTGTCAATCTGTCGGAATTCTATTCCACGATGAAGCGGGTGGAATTCGACGCGGCGGCGGTGATCCTTGCGGATCGGGAGCAGACGGTTCGGGCGGTGCTTTGGTCCTATGCGGCGATGGACGTGGCGCTGAACGGGGAATGGATCGGCGGAATTGACGCGCCGGTCTACAAGCCGATCAGGCAGGCCCGTCTGGAGCTGCGGCTGAAACCCGGTGCCAATCTCCTCTATCTCTGCGGGGAAACCCTCGGGGTCCGGGATACCCGAAGCGTTTTCGGCCTGCAGCTTCCGGATTCTCCCCGGGATCTGGGAATCAGCCTTCCGGACCGGCAGCTGGCGGAATCCGCCGCCGGGGCGCTGCGCTTTCTGGCGGGAACGGAGCTGACGCGGGAGGGACTGCGGTTTTCCGAAGCCGCTCCGGCCGGAACCGCCTGGGCGCCGGTAACCGTCGAGGCGGACTGGGAAAAGTCAAAAGCAAAGCCGGACTGGCGGGAAATCGTCGGACAGAAGGAACTTTCCGTTCCGGAAGACCTGGCGTATCTGCGGCTCCGGACGCCGGTGGGCTATGAATTTCTGACAAAAATGTTTGAACGGACGGAACAGATCCGGCCGGCGCTGATCCGGCCTGTTCCCGATGAAGAGGAAAACAGGAAGCTGATTTACACGCGGATCGCAGAGGTGGAAAACATGACCCGCGGGGAGGAATTCGGCTTTCCGATCGTGAATTTGCTGGCCAGACAGGCGCTCGGCCGGCCGGGCCCGCGGGATCATCAGCTGCTGGAGGATATGCTGACGCTGATTGACCGCCGGGTGGACTGCGCTGATTTCCTGGTCTGCGGACTCCTGCGGTATCTGAAAAACTATCCGGTTTCCGAAGCGCTTCAGGCCAGGATCCGGGATACGCTGATTCACTGGCGCTACTGGATGGACATGGACGGCTTTGACGGGATGTGCTTCTGGAGCGAGAATCATTGCCTGATGTTTTATACCGCTGCCATGCTGGCGGGCGAAATGTTTCCGGAGGAATGGTTTTCGCTGGCGGGCCGCAGCGGGAAAGAGCTGCGGGAGTGGGGCCGGGAAAAGCTGAAGGAATGGCTGGACGATGTGGAAACCTGGGGCTTTGAGGAATTCCTGAGCACGGTTTATATGTGCGTGACCTTTGCGGCGCTGGTAAATGTCGTGGATTACGCGGAGCCGGAGCTTTCGCGCCGGGCAGCCGGGGTTACGGACCGGCTGCTGCGCATGCTGGCGCTTCATACTTTTAAGGGCGGAATCATCGCGCCCCAGGGCCGGGTATACCGGGGTATTCTTTATCCCTTCTCCGCGGGAGCGATGGCGCTGATGAACGCGGCGGATCCCGCGCAGCCCTGGGATCTGGGCGAGGGGTGGCTGGCGTTCCAGGCGACCAGCAGCTACCGCTTTCCGGCGGATCTGAAGCAGCTGATGGCGGATACGGCTTCGCTGACCTATGTGACCGGAAATGCGCGGATTGTGCTGGAAAAACATGAGGACTGGTGCCTGACCAGCGTGCAGATCCCCCGGGAGCCCTTTGTCCGCTGGCCCTCCGACCGTGCCTTCGTGAAGGCGTATAACGAACGCTTTCACGGAACCACGTGCTTCCAGCCCGGCGGCTACGGCTATCAGCAGCATCTGTGGACGGCGGCGCTGGACGGGGCGGCCGCTGTGTTCATCAATCATCCCGGTTCCGCCGAGGAGGGCGGGGATATGCGGCCCGGTTACTGGCACGGGAACGGCGTTTTTCCGGCGCTGAAGCAGGAGGGCAGCCTTCTGGGCATGATCTATGAAATTCCGGAGGAGCATCCGCTGCATTATATTCATCTGTATTGTCCGGAATGCCGGTTTGAGGAAATCCGGAGAGAGGGAAACTGGCTGCTGCTGCGAAAGGGGCAGGGATATATCGGCCTGTGGAGCAGTGTTCCCATGGAACCCTGGCAGGGGATGAACGCAAACTGCGAGCAGCGGATGTGGGGATCGGAGATCGCGGCGGTCTGCCTGTGCGCCGGCCGGGAAACCGGAAGCCTGGAAAACTTTGCGGAAACGGCCCGGCTGCTGAACCCCCGGTTCGACCCGCGGACGAAAACCCTGCGGGCGGGCAGCCTGGAGCTGACCTGGAAGCAGGGAAACGACCGGACCCAGTATTTATAAAAAGGCCTCCGGGAAAGAAGCGGATCCAACAGGGATAACCGGTCATCCGGAGAACGGCAGGGAAGGTGAAAAAACATGGTACGCGGAGGCATTGATCTGGGCGGAACCCATATGGCGGCGGGCATCCTGGCGGAGGACGGAAAGCTGCTGGCGGTGGCGGAGAGGCCGACCTGCCCGGGAAGACCGGCGGAGGAGATGGCCGCGGATCTGGCCGGCGTACTGGCGGAGGCCGCGGAGAAGGCGGGGCTTCGCCCGGAGGAGCTGGCCTCCGTCGGCATCGGCGTTCCCGGCGCCGCGAACGATGAAACGGGCGTGGTGACGAACTGCAACAATCTGGGCTGGTATCATCTGCCGCTGCGTGAGCTGATGCGGCGTTATGTTTCCCTGCCCGTTCATCTGGGAAACGATGCCAACGCGGCCGCTCTGGCGGAGAGCCGGTACGGCGCGGGAAAGGGAACGAAGAGCTGCGTCATGATCACCCTGGGAACCGGTGTGGGAGCCGGCATCGTGCTGGATGGGAAGGTGTGGAACGGCGCCTTTGGCTATGCGGGAGAGATCGGGCATATGTGCCTGGTACCCGGGGGCGTTCCCTGCACCTGCGGCCGCAGCGGCTGTGTGGAGCAGTACTGCTCCGCCACCGGGCTGATCCGGATGGGGCGCCGGGCCTGTGAACTCTTCCGGGATACCCGCATGCTGACGGAAACCGGCGGGGATCTCTCCCGGCTGAACGCCCGGATGATTCTGGACTGTGCCCGGGACGGGGATCCCCGGGCGATGACGGTCTTTCAGGAATATGTCCGGTATCTGGCGACGGTGATCGACGGGATGATCGTCCTGCTGGAACCGGAGATGATCATTCTGGGCGGCGGGGTCAGCCGGGCCGGAAGCTTTCTGCTGGATGCGGTCAGCGCGCAGCTGCCCCGCTGGGAGGCCGATGAAAAACGTCCGGATATTCCGGTGCGCGCCGCCTGCCTCGGCAACGAGGCGGGCATGATCGGAGCGGCGCTTTTGGGCGATGCCTGACGTTGCCGCCGTCAAATCGAACGAGGAAAGGAGACTGGAATATATGACGCTGGCTATGTATGATATGGAAATGAAAAAAACACAGGAAACGCTTGTCAGCGGAGGCTCCGTTAAGGTATAATATCCCTGCAGACAGCAAATAGGGGGGGGATTCGCCGTGGAGGAACAGTTCAATACCATGAAGCTTAATCCCATCGTCGGTACGGGGAATGAGGCGCATGACATCCTGATGTATGTTTACGGCGCGCTGCAGGCGAAGGGATATGATCCGATCACCCAGCTGACGGGGTACATCATCTCCGGGGATCCAACCTATATTACCAGCTATAATGCCGCCCGGAGCCTGATCTGCCGGCTGGAGCGGGATGAGATTGTGGAGGAGCTGGTTCGCTCCTATATGGACAGTCACTGAACGAAACCTGATACGGTGCCGCCGGCCTGGCGGCATCTTTTCTGTATACGGGAAGGAAGCCGGCAGCCTGTTCGTTTCATGGGCAGAAGGCCGGTGCGGCTATCAGAACGGAGGATCGCGATGAAAAAAACAGGATGGACGACGGCTCTGCCGGCTCTGCTGGCTCTGCTGCTGATGCTGACGGCGGGAACGGCGCTGGCGGATCCGGGTTGGTCATTCACGGAAAAACAGGTCGTTCTGTATGAAGGGGAAACGTTTCAGACGGAGATTCTCCGGGAAGGAGCCGCGGCGGAGGAAGGGAAGATTACCTATGTTTCCTCCAGTCCGGCCGCGGTCTCCGTTTCGGAGGACGGGACAGTGACGGCGCTGAAGAAAGGGAAGGCCAGCGTGACCGCCCGGCTGGCGATCGGCAAGAAGCGCTGGAAAACGGTTCTGGACGTGACGGTTCTGCGCCGGGTAACGCGGGTCACGCTGAATACGAAAGGGCTGCCGGTTTACGATTCCTCCGATCTGCAGATCGAGGGACTGCTGAAGGAGCCGGCGGACGGTCCGGTGCTGGTGATTCCGGCCGGGCGAAGCGTGCAGCTGAAAGCGGTCTGCACTCCGGAGGACGCCAGCAGTACGAAGGTTGTTTATTCCACAGACGACGCGGGGGTCGCCCGGGTTTCCGGCGCTGTTTTGCAGGCGCAGCAGCGGGGGGAATGCAATCTGACGATTGCCAGCGTTCAGAATCCGGAGGTGACGGAAACCATCCGGGTGGCGGTGATTCAACCGGTCCGGAAGCTGGAGCTCAGCGCGGGGAGCCGGAAGGTCGCCGTGGGCGGGATGCTGCAGGCGGATTTCTCCTGTGAACCGTCAAACGCTTCTCTTCAGTCGGTCATCTGGTCGTCCCGGAATCCGACGATTGCTTCGGTGGATGAGAACGGGGTGATCACCGGGCTGAAAAAGGGAAATGCGGTGATTGCGGCAAAGGCGGCGGACGGTTCCGGAGCCACAGCGACCATCACCGTTTCGGTAACCCGTACCGCGGAGGCGATTACGCTGAACCACGCGGAGATTGAGGCGGTTGCGAACGGGAAACCTGTTTATCTGAAAGCCGTCCTCTCTCCCGCGGACACGAGCGACAAAAGCGTCCATTGGGAAAGCTCCGATCCGGAGATTGCCACCGTGGAGGCGGGCAAAGTGACCGGACGCCGGGCGGGCACCTGCACGGTTACCGCGACCAGCCTTTCCAATCCGGCCCTGACGGCCAGCGCGCAGGTCCGGGTGGTTCAGCGGGTAACCGCCATCGTCTTTGATGATCCGCAGGGCATTTCCATGAAGGTGGGGGAAACGGCCCAGCTGAGCTGGCGGGTTGAACCGGAGGATGCCAGTGACAAGTCGGTAACCTTCTCCACCAATCATACCGCCATTGCGACGGTGGATGGCAGCGGACTGGTCCGGGGCCTGAAGCGGGGCGTGGCGACCATTACGGCCAAAGCCGCGGACAAATCCAACAAAACCGGACGGATCAAGGTGACGGTGATCCAGCCGGTGCTGGGGGTGCAGCTGAAGGTTTTCCTCCACCATGTGCAGCTGTATGATGAATATCACCGGGCGACGGCGCTGACCGTTCCCCGGGACGCGAATAACCAGAATATGATCTGGACCACGGGAGATCCTTATATCGCCACCGCCCGGGGTACCGGAAACGCCTGCTATCTGACGGGAAACCAGGTGGGGGATACCAGCCTGACGGTGACCACGGAGGATGGCGGCTATACCGCGACAGGCGAAATCAGGGTGCGGGATTATAACGGCGCCGTGCTGGTGGAAGGGCTGTGGGTGGACGCGGACAACCGGATCCGGATTGTGCTGCGGAACATGAGCGATTTTACCATTGCCAGGGTTCATTTCCGGGTGGAATGCTTTGACCGGGAAGGGAATCCCATGGTCTGCAATGTGGACGGGGAGAGTACCTCCTTTGAGGGGACCTATCCCCTGGCGCTGGATCCGGGAATGCGCTCCGTACACGGACAGTTCACCTTCAGGGACGCGGCCTTCACCGATCCGCTGGGGATGGTGGTGCTGACCGTGACCCGCTATACGGATCTGGAGGGTTATACCTGGGACATTCCCGAGGAGGCGCAGGTTCCCCGGAACTGGGACTGGCGTCTGGATCCCCGGGAATCCCCCAACGGCTGATACAGAAAGAGAGACGGAACAGATGGCGGATGTGGTGGTAGTCGGCGCGGGACACGCGGGCTGCGAGGCGGCGCTGGCCGCGGCCCGGATGGGGATGGATACCCTGCTGCTGACGCTCAATATGGATGGTGTGGCGCTGATGGCCTGCAACCCGGTGATCGGCGGCTCCGCCAAGGGGCACCTGGTCCGGGAACTGGATGCCCTGGGCGGAGAGATGGGGCTCGCGATTGACGATACCTTTCTGCAGAGCCGCATTCTGAATACCGGCAAGGGGCCGGCGGTTCATGCCCTACGGGCGCAGGCGGACAAGCAGGCGTATCAGAACCGGATGAGAAAAGCGCTCATGACCCAGCCCCGGCTTACGCTGCGGCAGGGGGAAGTGGTGAGCGTGGAAACGGAAAACGGACGGGTGACCGCGGTCACCACGGCTACCGGCTCCCGGATTCCCTGCCGGGCCGTGATCGTGGCTACAGGGGTGTATCTGCGGGGCAGCATCATCATCGGAGAATACCGCCGGGACAGCGGCCCCCAGGGCCTGTCGGGAGCCAACGCGCTTTCCGCCGGCCTGGAGGAGCTGGGCTTCTCGCTGCGGCGCTTTAAAACCGGAACGCCGGCGAGGGTGGATGTCAAAACCATAGATTTCGATGAAATGCAGGAACAGAAGGGGGATGAGCCGGTGACCCCCTTTTCTTTCCTGACGGACCGGCGGCTGGAAAATACCCTCAGCTGTTATCTGACCTGGACTACTCCGGAGACGCATCGCATCATTCTGGATAATCTGGACAGAGCGCCCCTGTACAGCGGCAGAATTCACGGCATCGGGCCCCGCTACTGCCCCAGCATTGAGGATAAGGTGGTGCGCTTCGCGGATAAGGACCGGCACCAGATCTTTCTGGAACCGGAGGGACTGGAGAGCCGGGAATGGTATGTGCAGGGTATGTCCACCTCCATGCCGGAGGATGTCCAGTGGGCGATGTACCGGACCATTCCCGGGCTGCGCAGATGCGAGTTCACCCGCCTCGGCTACGCGATTGAGTATGACTGCATCGACAGCCTGGAGCTGCGCCCCACGCTGGAAAGCCTGCGGATCGGCGGGCTGTTCTTTGCCGGCCAGATCAACGGCACCAGCGGCTATGAGGAAGCCGCGGCCCAGGGACTGCTGGCCGGCATGAACGCGGCGCTGAGCCTGCAGGGGCGGGAGAAAATCCTGCTGACCCGGGATATGGCTTATATCGGCGTGCTGACGGATGACCTGACCACCAAGGGGACGGACGAACCCTACCGGATGATGACCTCCCGGGCGGAGCACCGGCTTTACCTGCGCCAGGATAACGCGGATCTGAGGCTGACCCCGATCGGCTTCGAGGCCGGCCTGGCTTCCGCGGAACGCATGGAAAGAACGGAGCGGAAGCGGCGCGAAACAGAAGAACTGCGGCGAAAGCTGCAAACCACCCGGTTCGCCCCGGGAGCCGCGCTGAACCGTTTTCTGGCCGAAAAAGGAGAACCGGAAGCCGCCGGATCCCTGAAGGCGGAGGATTTGCTGAAGAGACCCGCGATTCATCTGAAGGATCTGGCCGGACTGAAGCCGGAGCTGGCAGGGGGATCCCCCGCCGCGGAGGAGCAGGCGGAAATTGCCGTCAAATATGCCGGTTATCTGGAAAAGCAGGCCCAGATGATCGCCCAGGCCAGACGCCTGGAGGAAACCCGGCTGCCGGAGGATCTGCCTTATTCGGAAATGGAGCACCTGCGGCTGGAAGCCCGGCAGAAGCTGGCGAAGCAGAAGCCTGTTTCCCTGGCGGCGGCGGGCCGGATTCCCGGGGTGAATCCGGCGGATGTGGCGGTGCTGAGCGTGTGGCTGGCCAGGCAGCACCGGCAGGAAAGCCGGGAGCAGGCTGCCGGCCGGGAAGATGTTTTTTGAACCGGCAGGAAGGAAATCCGCAGGAAACAGAAGAATTTTAATAGAATAATGGGAGCTGTGTTCGCAAACAGAGAAGGACGGAGGGAGAAACCATGGCGCTGCATGTGATGGAAGAGGCCAATCGCTGCCTGGGATGCAAAAATCCCCGCTGTCAGCAGGGATGCCCGATTCATACCCCTATCCCGGAGGTGATCCGGCTGCTCAAGGCCGGGAAGCTGAACGAAGCCGGATGGATGCTGTTTGAGAACAATCCTCTGACCACGGTATGCGCTCTGGTCTGCAACCATGAAAATCAGTGCGAAGGGCACTGCGTCCGGGGAATCAAGGAAGCGCCCGTGCATTTTTCTATTATTGAAAGCTATATTTCCTCCACCTACGCGAACCAGATGGTGAAGGGGCCCGCCGAGTCCAACGGCCGGAAGGCTGCCATTATCGGGGCGGGGCCTGCCGGACTGACGATCGCCATCATTCTGGCCCGGTACGGCTATCAGGTGACGATCTTTGACAGCCGGGACAAGATCGGCGGTGTGCTGCGATACGGGATTCCGGAGTTCCGGCTGCCGGACGCGGTTCTGGACGACATGGCCTACCGGCATCTGGAACTGAAGGGGATCCGTTTCCGGCCCAATACCTATATCGGCAGCGCCGTCACCATTGATGATCTTTTCCGGGACGGATTTCAGAGCGTGTTTGTCGGCGCGGGTCTCTGGAAACCCCGTAAGCTGAATGTCCGCGGCGAAAGCCTGGGGCACGTGACCTACGCGATTAACTATCTGGCCAGTCCGGCGGCGTTCCGGCTGGGGGAGCGGATCATTGTGATCGGAACGGGGAACAGCGCCATGGACTGCGCCCGGACGGCGATCCGTCACGGCGCCCGGTTTGTATCCTGCGTGAATCTGACGGATAAGCTGACGGCCAGCCAGTACGAAAGCAGCTACGCGAAGCTGGAGGGCGTGAGTTTCATCCTGAACAAAGTTACCCTGGAAATCCGTGAGGACGGGGTGATCCTGGCGGACAGCCGGGTGGAAGAGGACGGCAGCATTGTTCCCGTTCCGGGAACGGAAAAGCTGTACCCCTGCACAGGGGTGATCATCGCTGTCAGCCAGGGGGCGGAAAGCAATCTGGTGACCACGACAAAGGGGATCGACACGGTCCGGAGCGGGCTCCTGACGGTGGATGAGGACGGGCATACCAGCCGGCCGGGCGTTTTTGCAGCGGGAGACGCGGCCAGCGGAGCCCGGACGGTGGTTGAAGCGGTGGCCAACAGCAAGCGGGTGGCGGAAGCCATGCATACTTATATGCAGTCCCTGCCGATGCCGGTGACCACGGATTATCCGGATGTTCCGGTGGCGGAACAGGTGGAGGCCTCCGCGCAGGCGGAACAGGTTCTCTGACGGAAGGGCGGTTTACGGGTTTTTCTTCTTCGTCCGGCCGGTGAAGTAATCCAGACTGACGTTAAAGTGTTCGCACAGGGTGATGGCATGGTGGATCGGCAGCTCGTTAATGCCGCGCTCGTAGCGGGAATACATGGTCTGACTGGTTCCGAGAAGCTCGGCAATCTGCTGCTGGGTCTGATCAGAATCCTCCCGCAGTTCGCGCATGATGTGAATGTAATCTTTTGATGACATGGGGGATGCCTCCTTGCGCCGGATTGTTTTCGGGCAGACTGCCGCAGTATTCATCCGGCTGCGGTCAGCCGTCGGAGGAATCATTGTAAAGGGAATAAAACAGATGTGTGGTTTTTAATACACATTTGTCCTATTCCGGATGAGGACGCGGGGAGGATGACCGGAACGGCGCGGGAAAGTCGCCTTTGTACAGGGAAAAAGGCCGGCGGTATTCCGGAAAAGTTCAGGGATGCCGGCAGGGAAGAGGAATGGAAATGGAACAGCGACAGGAAATCTACCGTAAATCGAGTCTGGAACGGATTCAGTCTCCGGATCAGCTGGATCAGTATCTGAAGGTGACGACGCCGATGGTGTGGGTGCTGCTGGCGGCGATCCTGGTGCTTCTGATTGCCGGTTTCTGGTGGGCTTCCCAGATGGAAATCACCAGTCGGATCGAAGCGACGGGGACGGTGGAGAACGGAACCATGACGATCGCCCTGCGGGATGAAACCGCCCGGAAAGTGGTCGCGACAGGGATGATGGTCCGGGTCGGTGACATTACGGGAACGATCAGTTCCATGACGACGGATGCGGACGGGCTGCAGAAAGCGGTGCTTCTGATGTCGCTGCCGGACGGGGCATATACTGTTCAGATCAGCTATAAAACTTCGCAGCTGCTGAGCCTTCTGTTTAACTGAGACGGCAGAGGGAGAGGGCTTGCGGCATGAAGAAACAGTCAATCAAGACTCCGGTGCGGCAAAAGGTCGCCAGGGTGCCGGTGATTCTGCAGATGGAAGCGCTGGAATGCGGTGCGGCCTGTCTTGCAATGATTCTGGCGTATTATGACAAATGGATTCCGCTGGAACAGGTGCGCTATGACTGCGGCGTTTCCCGGGACGGCAGCAATGCCAGAAACGTTCTGCTGACCGCCAGAAATTACGGCCTGTCCGCCAAGGGATACCGGTGCGAACCGGAGGCGCTTCGGGAAATGGGATCCTTTCCCTGCATTATTCACTGGAATTTCAATCATTTTGTGGTGCTGGACGGATTCCAGGGCAAATACGCGGTTCTGAACGACCCGGCCCGGGGAAAAGTAAAGGTCAGCATGGACGAATTCGACCGGAGCTTTACCGGCGTATGTATGATCTTTGAGCCGTCCGAGTCCTTTCAGCCGGGGGGCAAAAGAAGGAGCATTCTGTCTTTTATCCGCGCCAGGGCGAAGGGAACCCGGACCGCGGCGCTTTTCACGGTTGCCGTCACGCTGCTCGGATATCTGTTCGGCCTGATTCAGCCGGGAATGACACGGATTTTTATGGACCGCCTGCTGACCGGGGAAAACCGGGAACTGCTGATGCCGTTTCTCCTGATCCTGGCGGGGATCGGCTTCCTGCAGATTCTGCTGGCCGGAATCCAGGAAATCTACAATCTGCGGCTGAGCGGAAAAATGGCGGCGATCGGAAACAGCACCTATATGTGGAAGGTGCTGAAGCTGCCGATCGTGTTTTTCTCCCAGCGGATGAGCGGAGACATTCAGGGAAGGCAGGCCAGCAACGCCGCGATTGCCGAAACGCTGGTGAATACGCTGGCGCCCCTGGTGCTGAACGCGGTCATGATGATTTTCTACCTGGTGGTCATGATTCGCTACAGTCTGCTGCTGACCCTGGTCGGTCTGATCAGCATCATCCTGAACCTGGGGGTCAGTATGGTGATCAGCCGGAAACGGATGGAAGTGATGCGGGTCAAGCTGCGGGACAGCGGCAATCTGGCGGCGACCACGATGGCCGGCATCAGTCAGATTGAGACCCTGAAAGCCAGCGGCGCGGAAAACGGCTTTTTTCAGAAGTGGAGCGGATATCACGCCGCGGTCAACGCGCAGGAGGTCAGCTTTCAGAAAATAGAAACCTGGCTGAACACCATTCCTTCGCTGGTGTCCCTGATCGCCGATTCGGTGATTGTGGTTCTGGGCGTCTGGCTGGCAATGCACGGTAATTTTACGCTGGGTATGATTACCGCGTTTAAACAGTATATGGGCAGCTTTATCGCGCCGGCTACGGAAATGATTAACGCGGGCGCTTCCATTCAGGAAATGCGCGGAGAGATGGAACGTCTGGAAGACGTGATGAATTATCCGGATGACGACCGCTTCGCGCCGGATCCCGCGGAGGGAGAGAAGCTGGAAGGCAAGCTGAAGGGAGCGCTGGAACTGAAGGATATCACCTTCGGCTATTCAAGGCTTTCGCCTCCGCTGATCGAGCATTTTAACCTGTCCGTGAAGCCGGGACACAGCGTGGCCCTGGTCGGGATGAGCGGAAGCGGAAAGAGCACCATCAGCAAACTGATCAGCGGGCTTTATGCTCCCTGGAGCGGCGAGATCCTCTTTGACGGGCGCCCGATCCAGACCATTCCGAAGAGCGTGTTTACGGGATCCGTCGCCGTGGTGGATCAGGATATCATCCTTTTTGAGGATACCATTGCCAACAATATCCGGATGTGGGACCAGAGCATTCAGGATTTTGAAGTGATTCTGGCGGCGCGGGACGCGCAGCTGCACGAAGATATCCTGCAGCGGAACGGAGGCTATCAGGCCCGGCTGTCGGAAAACGGCAGGGATCTGTCCGGCGGACAGCGTCAGCGGATGGAGATTGCCCGGGTGCTGGCGCAGGATCCTTCCATTATTATTATGGACGAGGCAACCAGCGCGCTGGATGCCAGAACGGAATGCAATCTGGTTCAGGCGGTCCGGGAACGGGGCATCACTACCATCGTGGTGGCGCACCGGTTGAGCACTATCCGGGACTGCGATGAAATTATCGTGCTGGATCACGGCAAGGTTGTGGAACGGGGCACGCACGATGAACTTTATCGGAAGGGCGGGGTTTACACCCGGATGATTTCCAGTGATTAACATGCGCATCAGTCAAACAGGGCCGGACATGCCGGCGGCGGAAAGGAGGTGCGGAAATGGGACTGTTCGGTGATCAGATTCAGGAAAGGAAAAGACAGGATCAGCAGGATTTTACGGAATCCATGGAACGGATTGCTCAGGCGATTCTGGGAGATCAGGATACCGGGAGCCTGCTGAGCTCGGAAGGGCAGCCGAATGATCAGAAAGAGATCGATACGGTGCTGCGATACTTCAGACTGAAGCCCAGGACTGCACCGGATTCTGTGCGGAATTTCAACGAAAAGCTGGAATACTGCATGCGTCCCTACGGGATTATGTATCGTCCGGTGGCGCTGACGGAGGGATGGTATAAAGACTCGTACGGTCCCCTGATCGGGACGGTGAAGAAAACGGGAGAACTGGTGACGCTGCTGCCCTATGGGATCGGCGGATATTACCGTGTGGATCCGGACACCGGAAACAGGATCCGGATTAACCGGAAGAACGCGCAGGAGCTGGAGCGGGACGCGGTCTGCTTTTACCGGCCTCTGCCCCAGAGAAAACTGAGTATCCGGGATCTGATGGTCTATATGATGAAGTCCATCAGCCTGTCGGATATCCTGATTCTGGTGGGGATCACGTTGATGATTACCGCGGTCGGGCTGCTGACGCCCAGGGTTTATATGATGATGACCGGCCCCATCTATCAGAGCGGCCGGGATGATATGCTGCTCAGCACGGCTGTGTTTATTCTCTCCGCCATTATCACTTCGTCGCTGCTCGGTGTCTCCCGCACGCTGATGATGAACCGGCTGCAGATCAAAACGGACATATCCGTGCAGTCGGCGAATATGATGCGCGTGCTGAATCTGCCGGCGAACTTTTTCCGCCAGTTTTCCTCCGGTGAACTGAGCAGCCGGCTGGCCTCCGTCAACCAGCTGGGCATGCTGATCGTGGGAAAAATCCTGTCGGTCGGTCTGACCAGCCTGACTTCCCTTCTGTATGTGGGCCAGATTTTTGTCATCGCTCCGGCGCTGGCGCTTCCGTCCCTCGGCATTCTGCTGGTTTCCACCCTGCTGACGGTGGTGACGACGCTGCGGCAGGTCAGCTACACCCGAAGGCTGATGCAGGAAAACGCGAAGCTGGATGGCATGACCTACGGAATGATCAACGGGGTGCAGAAGATCAAACTGGCCGGAGCCGAGAAACGGATGTTTTCCCGCTGGGCCAGAATGTATGCGACCACGGCCAGAATTCAGTATAACCCGGCGATGCTGCTGAAGCTGAGCTCAGCCTTAAGCCTGGCGGTATCCCTGGCCGGCAATCTGGTTCTGTATTATCTGGCGGTCAGCTCCGGGGTGGCTCCCAGCGAGTATATCGGTTTTACCAGCGCCTTCGGCGCGGTCACCGCGGCTTTTCAGGCCCTGGCGGATATTGCTCTGACCGCTTCCACCATTAAGCCGACTCTGGAAA
Source organism: Clostridiales bacterium (assembly GCA_015056205.1). Taxonomy (GTDB): domain Bacteria; phylum Bacillota; class Clostridia; order Christensenellales; family Aristaeellaceae; genus Aristaeella. The sequence goes on from SVGS01000004.1 coordinate 45,829, forward strand.
TGGCGGAACCGATTCTGAAAGGGGAGCCGGAATCCTCGGAAGGCCGGGAAATTCTGACGGAGATCAAGGGAAACATCGAACTGAACAACGTTTCCTTCCGCTATCAGCCTTCCATGCCCTATGTGCTGGACAACCTGAACCTGAAGATCCGGAGCGGCGAGTATATCGCTATCGTGGGGCGGACGGGCTGCGGAAAGTCCACCCTGGTACGACTGCTGCTGGGCTTTGAAACCCCGGAGAGGGGCGCCGTTTACTATGACGGAAAAGATATCAACTCGCTGGATCTCCGGAGCCTGCGCCGGCACATCGGTTCCGTCACGCAGGACGGCGTGCTGATTCAGGGAGATATTTATCAGAACATTGTGATTTCCGCGCCGCAGCTGACCCTCGCGGACGCGTGGGAGGCGGCGGAAATATCCGGAATCGCGGAAGATATCCGGGCGATGCCCATGGGCATGAATACCGTGATCGCGGAAGGCCAGGGCGGCATCAGCGGCGGACAGAAGCAGCGGCTGATGATTGCCCGGGCGGTTGCGCCCAAACCCAAGGTCTTGATTTTTGACGAGGCAACCAGCGCCCTCGATAACCTGACGCAGCAGAAGGTCAGTGATGCGCTGGATCATCTGAACTGCACCCGGATCGTGATTGCCCACCGGCTGAGCACTATCCGGCACTGCGACCGGATTCTGCTGATGGAGAATGGAAACATTGCCGAGAGCGGAACCTATGAGGAGCTGATCGCCCGGGGCGGCAAATTTGCCGAACTGGTGGAACGACAGCGGCTGGATACGGAAGCAAAACCCACCTGACGGTCGGAAAAATCTTTTTCCGGAAAAAGTGAGGGAGTCGCTGCCATGCTTCCGAATCAGCCGTATCAACTGATGAATCACGAGGAGAAAGGAGGGGCTTGAGATGGAAAGAACAATGATGAGGTTGTTCGATTTTCAGCGGTTCGAGAACAACAGCGCTCTGCAGGCGGTGATCGATGAGGTTCATGCCCGGTATACCATGCGCGAACTGGGTGATGAGGATCTGTTTATCGTGAACGCGGCGGGCGGTGTTGCGGCGAATCAGCAGGACAGTCGCTGCAAGCCCGGGAAGGCATGATTCTCACCGAAGAGGATCGGGAGAAAATATACACCGCGTACAGCGGCAAGGTAATGGGATACATCATGGCCCGGGTGCGGCGGCGGGCCGAAGCAGAGGATCTGACGGCGGACGTGTTTGAAAAGGTCTATCGGAAGATCGGGGATTACGATCGGACGAAGAGTTCTCTGAGTACCTGGATTTTTACGATTACCCGGAATACGCTGATTGACTCCTACCGCCGGAAGCGTCCGACGGAGGAACTCAGCGAAGAGATTCCGGATCTGGCAGAGCTGGACGAGAACCTGCTGCAGACGGAAACGCTGCAGGAACTCGCGCGGGCGCTGCGGGGTCTGGAGGAAGAACTGCGGGATATCGTCGTGCTCCGCTATTATGACGGGAAACCGCTGACGGAGATTGCGGATCTGATGGGTCTGAGCTACGGAGCCGTTAAAATCCGGCATCAGAAGGCGCTGAATGAAATCCGGCACGCCTTGAACGGGGATGAGGTCGGGCCGGTTCGCAAAGGTAAAATCATCCCGTTGAGATAAGAATCTGAATCAGAAATCCTGAAAACCGTAAAAAAAGGATCCGGCGGACGTCAGCCGGATCCTTTTCTGAGGGCTTCTGGGGCTTAATAAGCGGCGGCCGCCGCGGCGCCCCGTTCCATCGCCTGCCGGTTAATGGGCAGAAGATGTTCCTTCTTCGGGCCGAAGGTCGCCTTCAGCGCTTCCATGGCGGAATCGATGGAGACAACGCCGGTTTTCTGCAGAATGGCTCCGAGCATCACCATGTTGGCGGTGCGGGAGTTCCCCAGCGCTTCGGCGATACCGTTGCAGTCCACGGGAATGGCGGTGATGTCATCCCGGTCCGGCGTAATATCGATAAGGGAGGAGTTATACAGCATGATGCCGCCCTTTTCCATGGCGGGGGTAAACTTAATCATGCTGGGCTTGTTCATGATGACGGCGATGGGAATTTCGGTGACCAGGGGAGAGCCGATGGGCTCATCGGAGATCACCACGGCGCAGTTGGCTTCGCCCCCGCGCATTTCCGGGCCGTAGGACGGCATCCAGGATACGTTCATCCCTTCGTGCATGGCGGCTTTGGCCAGCAGCTGACCGATCAGCAGCACGCCCTGGCCGCCGAATCCGGCAATCAGAAATTGAGCTTCCATGGATTTACTCAACCTCCTTTTTGATGCCCAGAGGATACTGGGGAATCATATTCTGTTCCAGCCATTTGAGCGCTTCCTGCGGTGTCATGCCCCAGTTGGTGGGGCAGGCGGAGAGAACCTCCACCAGGGAGAATCCTTTCCCGGCCAGCTGGGTCTCAAAGGCCTTCTTTATGGATTTCTTCGCGTCCAGAATGTGTTTGACGTCGTGGACGGAAACCCGGGAAATAAAGGCGGGGCCGTCCAGCGTGGCCAGCATCTCGCTGATGCGGATGGGATATCCGCAGAGCTTCGGATCCCGGCCGTAGGGGGAGGTGGTGGTCACCTGGCCCGGCAGGGTGGTGGGAGCCATCTGGCCGCCGGTCATACCGTAAATCGCGTTGTTGACGAAGATCACGGTGATGTTCTCGCCGCGGGTGGCGGCATGGGTGATTTCCGCCGCGCCGATGGAGGCCAGATCCCCGTCTCCCTGATAGGTGAAGACGATGTTGCCGGGATTGACCCGCTTGCAGCCGGTGGCAACCGCGGGCGCCCGGCCGTGGGCGGCTTCCATCATGTCGCAGTTGAAGTAATCGTAGGCAAAGACCGCGCAGCCTACCGGCGCGATGCCGATGGTCCGGTTCTGAATGCCCAGCTCGTCAATGGCCTCCGCAACCAGCCGGTGAATGATGCCGTGGGTACAGCCGGGGCAGTAATGCAGCGGCTTATCGGTCAGCAGTTTTGTCTTCTCATAAACAACAGCCATGATCAGTGACCTCCTTTCGCCAGGGTTTCCACCTGCGTGATGATTTCGCGCACGGTGGGCACGATTCCGCCGGTGCGGCCGAAGAAATGAACGGGAACCGCCCCTTCCACGGCCAGCCGGACATCCTCCACCATCTGGCCCATGCTCATTTCCACCGTCAGGATGGCTTTGGCATGCTTCGCGGCGGCGGCAATGGGCGCGGACGGGAAGGGCCACAGGGTAATGGGACGGATCAGCCCGGCCCGGATGCCCTCTTCCCGCAGCTTGCGCATGGCGCTGCGGGCGATCCGGGCGGTGGTGCCGTAGGCGACGATGACGTACTCCGCGTCCTCCGTCATTTCCTCCTGCCAGCGGCACTCATTGGCTTCCATGGCCGCGTATTTCTCATACAGGTGGTTGACATGCTTTTCCAGAACGGCGGGGTCGATATACAGGGAGTTGATAACGGCCCGGTCCCGCCCGCAGCCGGGTTCCCAGCCGGTGGCCGCCCAGGTTTTCTCCGGCAGATCCGTCCGGGGCTTCCGCTCGGGCATCTCCACAGGCTCCATCATCTGGCCGATCAGGCCGTCGCCCATGATCAGCACCGGATTCCGGTACAGATCCGCCAGATCAAAAGCCTCCTGGGTCAGCTCCACGGCTTCCTGGACGGAAGAGGGAGCCAGCACCAGCATGCGGTAATCCCCGTGGCCGCCGCCCCGGGTGGACTGAAAATAGTCGGACTGCGCCGGCTGGATGGAGCCGAGACCGGGGCCGCCGCGCACCATATTGACGATCACGCAGGGCAGCTCCGCTCCGACGATATAGGAAATACCTTCCTGCTTCAGGGAAATTCCCGGGCTGGAAGAGGAGGTCATCACCCGCGCGCCGGCGCCGGCCGCTCCGTAGACCATGTTAATGGCGGCAACTTCGCTTTCCGCCTGCAGGAAACAGCCGCCCTCGATTTTCGGGAGCCGTTTGGACATGTACTCGGGAATCTGGTTCTGAGGGGTAATGGGATAGCCGAAGAAGAAGCGGCAACCGGCCTGGATAGCGGCTTCAGCGATGGCTTCATTACCCTTCATGAGCATTTTCTGACCCATGGATACGCTTCCTCCTTTTATTTTTCCACTTTAATGACCGCGTCCGGACACATCCGGGCGCAGAAAGCACAGCCGATGCACTGAGCCTGATCAGTGATGGCGATCGGATGATACCCTTTGGAATTGATCTCCCTGCTGAGCGCCAGAAGATGACGGGGACAAACATCCGCGCACAGGCCGCAGCCTTTGCAGGTTTCGCTGGCGATCGTCAGCTTGGCCATAAGGTTCCGCCTCCTTAGAATGAGATTTCAATCATTATAGATTCAGTTTTTTTCCCCGTCAATGAGGAAACAGCAAAAAACCAGTGTACATTGACTTTTGCGGGGGTTTGCGCTATCCTTTTTCCGGTGAAACGGCGGATTTGCCGGGTTTGTCAATGTATGGATGAGGAGGAAGCGCAGTTATATGAAAAAGCCTGTCGTACTGGTAGTTATGGACGGCGTGGGAGAAACGCCGAATGAACTGGGAAATATGGTGGCCAAAGCGACCACGCCGACCCTGGATGCCATGAAGGAAAAGGATCCCTTCCGGATTATCAAGGCGCATGGGACGGCGGTCGGCCTGCCGACGGATGACGATATGGGCAACAGCGAAGTGGGCCACAACGCGCTGGGCTGCGGACAGATTTACTCCCAGGGCGCCAAGCTGGTCAATGAGTCCATCGAATCCGGCAAGATCTATTCCTCGGATACCTGGAAGGATCTGATCGCGGGCGTGAAGGCTTCCGGCGGAGCGCTGCACTTCATCGGCCTGCTTTCCGACGGCAATGTGCACAGCAACATTTCCCACCTGCTGGCGATGCTGAAGGAAGCGAAAAAGGAAGGCGTCGGCAAAGCCCGGGTTCATATTCTGCTGGACGGGCGCGATGTTCCTGCTACGTCCGCGCTGGACTATGTGGATCAGCTGGAAGGGACGCTGGCGGAGCTGAACGACGCGTCCTTTGACGGGAGGATCGCCTCCGGCGGCGGCCGGATGGTGGTGACCATGGACCGGTATCAGGCGAACTGGGGCATGGTGGAAAAGGGATGGAATCTGCATGTTCACGGGGAAGGCAGAGCTTTTGCTTCCGCCCGGGAAGCGATCGAGACCGCCCGCGCGGAGAATCCCGGCGTGATCGACCAGGATCTGCCCGGCTTTGTGATCGCGGAGAACGGTCAGCCCGTCGGCGCCATGAAGGACGGGGATTCCGTAATCCTCTTCAACTTCCGGGGAGACCGGGCGCTGGAGATTTCCATGGCCTTTGACGGCGATGCTTCCTTTGCCCATTTCGACCGGGGCGCGGTGCCGCAGGTGAAATACGCCGGCATGCTGGAATATGACGGCGACCTGCATATTCCCCATTCCTATCTGGTGAATCCCCCGCAGATCCGCCATACCCTGACGGAGCTGCTGGTGGAGAACGGCATCAATGAGTATGCCTGCTCCGAGACGCAGAAGTACGGCCATGTGACCTATTTCTGGAATGGCAACCGCAGCGAAAAGTTCTCCGAGGAGCTGGAAACCTGGCAGGAGGTTCCTTCCGATGTCCGCTCCTTTGATGAATGCCCCTGGATGAAGGCCACGGAAATCGCGGATCTGGTCATCGCGGCGATCGCGTCTGGCAAGTACGGCTTTATCCGCTGCAATTTCCCCAACGGCGATATGGTGGGCCATACCGGCAACCTGTACGCTACGGAGATCGCGGTGGAATCCGTGGATCTGGAGCTGGCCCGGATTCAGAAGGCCTGCGATGAGCATGGCTGCATCCTGGTGGTGACGGCGGATCACGGCAACTCCGACCAGATGCTGGAGAAGAACAAAAAGGGCGTGATTTCCGTCCGGACCGCGCACAGCCTGAATCCCGTTCCCTTCATTATTCATGATCCGGACGAGCGCCATGAAATGGATACGGAGAGTCCCTTCGGCCTGGCCAATGTAGCCCCCACCGTGGTGGAGCTGCTGGGTCTGAAGCCCTATGACTGCTGGGAAAAATCCATGCTGAAATAATCAATTCGGATGACTGCGGCAGCCGGTGTTCCCGGCTGCCGCTTTTCGCCGGAAAGGAGCCATGATGACAACCGTTTTTCCCGTTGCTTCGGATACGCCGAATCTGCGGATTCTGGGGCGGATGGACCGGACCCGGATTCCGCTTGCGCTGGACTGGACCGGAACCGGAGTGGAATTCGGTTTCCGGGGTTCTGACTGCTGGGCGGAACTGGAGGCGCCGGCGGTCTCGCCTGTTTTCTGGATGATCGTGCTGGCGGACGGCTGCCCGATCGCCCGCTTCCCGGTGGAGCCGGGCCGCCGCTTCTATCCGCTGCTGCTGGGGCTGGAAGCGGACAAATCCCGCCGCGTGACCCTGATTAAGGAAACGCAGTGTATGCCGGCCTCTCCGGAAGCCACGGTCCTGCTTCACGCGCTGAGGCTGGAAGGGGAGCTGCAGCCGCTGCCGGAGCCTGTTTACCGTATTGAGTTTATCGGGGATTCCCTGACCAGCGGCGAGGGGGTGCTGGCGGCGAAGGATAATGAGGAATGGGTGACGCCCTGGTTTTCCGCCCGGGCGGGCTATGCCTGGACCGCCTGCGAACTGCTGCATGCCGAATGCCGCCTGCTTTCCCAGAGCGGCTACGGGGTGGCCTGGAACTGGGAGCATGATCCGGCCGGAAACATGACGGACGGCTATGAGCTGAATGTGGGTGTGCTTCATGGCCCGGCCGCGGAGAGCCGGGGCTGCCGGAAACCCTGCAATTTTGCTTCCTGGCAGGCGGACGCGGTCTGCATCCGCCTGCTGACCAACGACTGCGGCGGCGTTTTCAATACGGGCGGCATGGAAGAGGACCGGCCGCGGATCCTGGAGGGCTGCCTGACTCTGCTGCGAAAGGTGCGTTCCGCCCATCCGCGCGCGAAAATCGTCTGGATACTTCCGGATACCGGGCACCATCCGGAACTGGCGGAGGAAGCGGTGGCCCGGGCGAGGGAGGAAGGAATGACCGGTCTTGCCACCTTCGCCCTCCCGGATTACGGACCGGAGGATTACGGAGCCCGGCAGCATCCGAATGCCGCATGGAACCGGAAGGCAGGGCGGCTGCTGGCGGAGGAACTGAAAATCATTCTGACAGGCGGGAGGGATCAGGCATGATCATCATCAATGCCAAAGCCTGGATGGACGGGCGCTTCCGCACGGACGTTCAGGTCCGGATGGCGGAGGACCGGGTGACGGAAACCGGGGAAGGGCTGACCGCCCTTCCGGGGGAGGAAATCCTGGATCTGGAAGGGGATTATCTGCTGCCCGGGTTTGTGGATGTGCATATTCATGGTTATCAGGGGCAGGACGCCATGCGGGGCGAGGAAGCGGTCCGCCGGATGAGCCGGGGACTGTACCGGCTGGGAGTGGCGGCCTTCTGCCCGACCACCATGAGCGCCGGCCCGGAGGAAACCCGGCGGGCGGCGGAAGGAATCCGGGCGGTGCGGACGCGGCCGGAGCTCCGGGGCGCCCGGGTGCTGGGCGCTCATCTGGAAGCGCCCTTCCTGAATCCGGAGAAGGCCGGAGCGCAGCGAAAGGAATGCTTCCGGAATCCGGACTGGGCCTTCCTGGAGAAAATGACCGGCGGAACGGATATCGTCCGGCTGATCACCCTGGCGCCGGAACTGCCGGGCAGCGAGGCGCTGATCCGCCGCGCGGCCGCCGCGGGAATCCATGTATCCGTCGGCCATACCGCGGCGGATGCGGAAACCGTGCACCGGGCGGCGGAGTGGGGAGCGGATCATGTCACCCATACCTTCAATGCCCAGAGCCCGCTGAATCACCGCGCCCCCGGGGTTCCCGGGGCGGCGCTGACCGACGACCGGCTGATCTGCGAGCTGATCTGCGACGGCGTTCATCTGCATCCGGATATTATCCGGCTGGCGCTGCGGTGCAAGGGAGCGGAGAAGATTGCCGCGATCACCGACGCCATGGAGGCGGCGGGAATGCCGGACGGCAGCTACTCGCTGGGCGGTCAGAAGGTGCTGGTCCGGCAGGGGGAGGCCCGCCTGGAGGACGGTACGCTGGCCGGCTCCGTGCTGACCATGCCGCAGGCGATGGAAAACCTGATTCATCGCTGGGGGATTTCTCCGGAGGAGGCCTGCGCGATGTGCACGTCCTCGCCGGCCGCTTCGGTCGGGGAGGAAAAGGCCGGCCGGATCCTGCCGGGCAGCCCCGCGCCGCTGACGCGCTGGAGCGGCGGGTGGCGGATGAAGGGAATCCTGCCGGAAATCAGGGACTGACAGGCAAAACACGAAAAAAACACATGAAACGGGAATTCTGTTGTATGATAAATGCAACAGAATTTTCTGATTTGTGAGATGGGAGGAAGAATGATGATGAAAAAATGGATTGCCCTGCTGCTGAGTGTAATGATGGTGCTCTGTTCCGCGGCCGCGCTGGCGGATTCCCTGACCTTTACCACCGGCGGGACGGCTGGAACCTATTATGCCTACGGTACCGTGCTGGCCAATTATGTGACCAACAATTCCGGCGTGGCGGTGACCGCCGTGGCCGGAACCGGCTCCGCCGACAATATCGACGCGCTGGATATCGAGGACGCGCAGCTGGGCTTCGTGCAGAACGACGTGGCCAACTACGCCTTTAACGGCATCCGTTTCGAGCGCTATGAAGGAAAGCCCGTCAAGAGCTTTACCGCGATCGCCGCGCTCTACACCGAAACCGTGCAGCTGGTTACCTGCAATCCCGAAATCAAGAGCATGGCGGATCTGAAGGGCCGCAGCGTGTCCATCGGTTCCTCCGGCTCCGGCGTGTATTTCAACGCGATGGATTTCCTGGCCGCCTATGATATGACGGAAGCGGATATTAAGCCCCAGTACCTGTCCTTCGGCGATTCCGCGGAAGCGCTGAAAGACGGAAAGATCGACGCCGCCTTCGTCGTGGCCGGCGCGCCGACCCCGGCCGTGACGGATCTGGCCACCAGCAAGGAAACCTATCTCGTCTCTCTGGATGACGAGCATGTGGCGAAGCTGCAGGAGATCTCCTCCGCTTATACCCGCAGTGTGATCCCCGCCGGCACCTATGCCAACCAGGCGGACGATGTGGTCACCGTCGGCGTGAAGGCGACGATCATCGCCAACGGCCAGGTGACGGATGACCAGGCTTACACCATTGTGAAAACGATCTTCGAAGGGAAGGACGCCATCACCGAAGCGCATGCCAAGGGCGCGGAACTGGATCTGGCCTACGCGTCCACCTGCGGCCTGCCCTATCATCCCGGCGCCGCGAAGTATTTCGCCGAGCAGGGCATCACGGTGGAGACCGCTGCGCAGTAACCGCTGATTCAGGAATCCGCCTTTCATCTGTAAAGGCGGATTCTTTTTCCTTCCGTGAGGAAACGGAAGAAACATAGACGGCCCGAAAGAATCTGAGGGGAGTTCATCTGTGAGTAAGAAAGACAATAAACCGACCCTGCCGCAGGTACCGGCGGCGGAAGAAAAAGGGCATGTCGCGGCCGATGTGAACGCGATCATGCGGAAGTATGACCGGGAAAGCAATACCCGGATCTGGGAAGGCGCGCCGAAAATCGTCGTCGGCGTGGTGCTGGCCGCATTTTCCCTGTACTGCATTTATGTCACGCTGTTTGCGAATTTCCTGGAGCAGGTACGGCTCAGTTCCTTCATGGGCCTGGTCGTGATCATGGGGTATCTGATCTATCCGGCCCGCAAAGGTCATGTCCGGGTCAATCATATGCCCTGGTATGATATTCTGCTGATGCTGGCCGGCGCCGCAGCCTTCTTTTATTTCACCTTCAACGCCCATACGCTGCTGAACACCGGCCTGAAGGCGAAGCTGCAGGATCCGGTTTATCTCGCCGCGGGCATTGTCGGGCTGCTGGTGCTCTGCGAGCTGTGCCGCCGCAGCGTGGGCCTGCCGATTCTCTGCGTGGCCGGAGTGTTTCTGGCCTACACCGTCTACTGGTATGTCAAGGACGGCAAAATGCTGGCGAAAATCGTCCACGAGCTGTTCTATAATGAAAACGGTCTCTTCTCCACCCCGGTGAATGTGTGCTCGAAGTATATCGTGGTGTTTATTATCTTCGGGGCGTTCCTGGAGAAAACCGGCATCTCCGAGTTCTTCATCGCCATGGCCAACGGGCTGACCGGCCGCTACGCCGGGGGCCCCGCGAAGGTGGCGGTGGTTTCCAGCGCCCTGTGCGGTATGGTATCGGGATCCTCGGTGGGCAATACGGTCACCACGGGTTCCATCACGATCCCCATGATGAAGAAAACGGGTTATGATAAAAACTTCTCCGGCGCGGTGGAGGCGGCGGCTTCCACCGGCGGTCAGATCATGCCCCCGATCATGGGCGCCGCGGCGTTCCTGATGGCGGATTATCTGGGCGTGCCCTATTCCGATATTATTGTCCGGGCGATCCTGCCGGCCTGCCTGTACTTCCTGGGCGTCTTCCTTTCGGTTCACCTGGAAGCGAAACGGCTGGGCCTGAGGGGACTGACCAGGGATCAGCTCCCGGTGCTGAAGGAGCTGCTGAAGGAAAGCTACCTGCTGCTGCCCCTGGCGGTGCTGGTATATCTGGTCTGCTCCCAGACCTTCACGATGCAGTTTTCCGCGGCGATTTCCATCCTGGCGACCATCGCGGTGGGCGTGATCAGCAATATTCACCGCAATCTCCGTCACGGCAAGGCGCTGAAGACGGGCGAAGGCACGCATGACCAGCGGTTCAGGCCGGTGCATGTGTTTGAGGCGCTGGAGAACGGCGGCAAGGGCTGCATTTCCGTTGCGGTGGCCTGCGGCATCGCGGGCATTATCTGCGGCTGCCTGACGGTGACGGGCCTGGCGTCCACGGTGATCAATGCCATCGTGACGGTTTCCCAGGGCAAGCTGTTCCTGGGCCTTTTGCTGACGATGATCTGCTGTATCATTCTCGGCATGGGCATTCCCACCACAGCCACCTACTGCATCATGGCTTCCACCTGCGCCCCGATTCTGATCCAGATGGGCGTGCCCATGATCGCAGCTCACTTCTTTGTGTTCTATTACGGAATCGTGGCGGATATCACGCCGCCGGTGGCGCTGGCGGCCTACGCGGGCTCGGCCATCTCCGGGGGCAGTCCCATGAAGACCGGTGTGAACGCTACCCGTCTGGCGATTGCCGGCTTTATCATCCCCTTTATTTTCGCGCTCAGCCCGAATATGCTGCTGATTAACGCAGCCTGGTATGATGTGGTGCTGATCACCGTGACCTCCATCATCGGTATGTACGGCGTCACTTTCGGCCTGAGCGGCTTCAGCGTCTTCGAGAAAACCGGCTCCGCCCGGATCGTCGGGTATATTCAGCGGGCGGTTTCCATTGCCGGCGGACTGATGCTGATCTATCCCGGCATCGTGACGGACGTGATCGGCATTCTGCTGGTGGGCGGCGTCATGCTCTGGCGGAAGATGAGCGGCCGGAAGGCGGCTCCCGCCGTCTGACGGGTGAATGCCGGCAGCCGGGGAAAAGCGGGTTCCTGCACAAAAAAAGAGCTGTGGATGCGGCTCTTTTTTCTGCGCTTCCCGTCTTGACGAACCGAACGGGGTAGCATAAACTTAGATCGATATTCGGAACAGGATGAACAGAGGAGCGTCGGGAGTGGAATGAGTCTGGAACGGGAAGACTATGTGGAGCCGGCCTGCGTACTGTGTGGGAAACCGGGAGAGGAGCAGCGGGCGGAGCCGGTGCCGCTGGGCCGGATTCTGGACCGGCTGCGGCAGTATGAGGACCGGAGCGACTGGGCCGCGGCGGAGCGCCATCTGCTCTACTGGCTGGCGGAGGCGGAGCAGAACCGGGATCTTCGGGGTCAGCTGATGCTGAATAACGAGCTGATGGGGTTTTACCGGAAGCAGGGGGACCGGGAAAAGGCGCTGTACCATGCGGATCAGGCCGAGCGGCTGGTGGATGCCCTGGATATGGGGGAAACGGTCACCGCCGGAACCACCTGGATCAATGCTGGCACGGTGCGGGAGGCCTTCGGGGATCCCGCCGCGGGCCTGCGGTGCTTCGAAAAGGCCCGGGCCAACTATGAGCGGCTGCTGGACCGGCGGGACAGCCGGCTCGGGGGCCTGTATAACAATATGGCCCTGGCGCTGACCGCACTGGAGGAATACCGGGAGGCGGAGGTGCTGTTCCGGCTCGCGCTGGATGTGATGGAACATCAGGAAAACGGAGAGCTGGAGCAGGCGATCACCTGGCTGAACATGGCGGACGCCCTGGAGGCGGAAGTGGGCATGGAGCAGGCGGAGAGCACTGCGGAGGAGTACCTGGACCGGGCGATGGAGCTGCTGAACGCGGAGCATCTGCCCCGGAACGGATATTATGCCTTCGTATGCGAAAAATGCGCGCCGGTTTACGGCCATTACGGCTTCTTTCTGCAGGAGGCGGAGCTGAACCGCCGGGCGGCGGAAATCCTGGAAAACGGGCCGGAATCCGACTGAAAAATCAAAACAAGGAGGACAAAAGCATGCATCCCTATGACGCGGAAAAATGGCTTCGGAAAATTGAGGAAGTGATTGCCGGGGGCCCCTATACGGATACCTGGGCATCCCTGATGGCCCACGGGACGCCCCGGTGGTTTCAGGACGCGAAATTCGGCATTTTCATCCACTGGGGCGTGTACAGCGTGCCGGCGTTCGATAATGAATGGTATCCCCGGAATATGTATATTCAGGGGTCGAAAGCGTATGAGCATCACCGCTCCGTTTACGGGGATCACGCCTCCTTCGGCTATAAGGACCTGATTCCCCTGTTCCGGGCGGAACGCTTCGACCCGAAGGCCTGGTGCGAGCTGTTTAAAAAGGCCGGCGCCCGCTATGTGGTCCCGGTGGCGGAGCATCATGACGGTTTTCAGATGTACCGCAGCGAACTCTCCCGGTGGAACGCGGCGGAGATGGGTCCCTGCCGGGATACAACCAGAGAGCTGACGGAAGCGATCCGGGAGGCGGGAATGATCAACTGCGCCTCCACCCACCGGATTGAGCACTGGTTCTTCCTGAGCCACGGGCGGGATTTCGATTCCGATGTGAAGGCTCATGCGGACGACCGGACGCATCTGTACTGGCCCTCCATGCCGGTGCCGGACGATCTGATGGCCGGCGACTACGAAGCGGAGCCCGCTCCCTCCCGGGAGTATCTGGAGGACTGGATGATCCGGACGGTGGAAATCATCGACCGCTTCCACCCGAAACAGCTGTATTTTGACTGGTGGATTATGCACCGGGCCGCCCGGCCGTACCTCCGGAAGATTGCCGCCTATTACTATAACCGGGCGGCGGAGTGGGGCGAAGAGGTGATGCTCATCAACAAGATGGGAGCCTTTGTCTACGGAACCGCGACCCGGGATATGGAAAGGGGCGGACTGCGGTTCGCGCCTCCGGAGCCCTGGCAGACGGATACGGCCATCGCGAAAAACTCCTGGTGCTATACGGAGGGGAATGATTATAAATCCGCCGCCGTGATTCTGCGGGATCTGACGGACGCGGTGGCCAAGAACGGGTGCATGCTTCTGAACGTCGGCCCGAAGGCGGACGGCACGATTTCGGAAGAGGATACCCGGGTTCTGACGGAAATCGGCGAATGGCTGTCGGTAAACGGCGAGGCGATCTACGGCAGCCGCCCCTTCATGATCCAGGAGGAGGGACCGACGCAGCCGGCGACCGGCGCGTTCAGCGACGGGAAGGAAACGCCCTATACCTCCCGGGATGTGCGCTATACGATAAATCAGGGCTGCCTGTACGCTGTCGCCCTGCGGGGGGACGAGGGCGGAAGCTACCGGATGGAAGCCCTGGCGAACCACGGCAAAGACAACAGCCAGTCTACCGCGAACGTGATCGTGGAGCGGGCGGAGGCGCTGGATCCGGCCCTCCGGGTGGCCGAATGGAAACAGACGGACCGGGGCCTGGAGATCCGGACGGAGGGACCTGTAACGGAGAAGCCCGTGGCTTTCCGGCTGACGCTGATCTGACGCGGAGGAAAAGCATGAAGGGACTGGAGCTGAGCCGGGCGTACTATGAAGCATACGGGGCGCCCATGATTCATGAGCAGTTTCCCGAATATGAGGAAATCATTGCCGCTGCCCTTACGGGCAGCGGCTCTGAATGCTATGGCTATGATGACGAAATCTCCCGGGATCATGATTTTGAGCCCGGGTTCTGTCTTTTTCTGCCGGGGGAGGAGATTGTGGACCGCCGGACCGCGTTTCAGCTGGAGCGGGCCTACGCGAAGCTGCCCCGGAGCTTTCAGGGCGTCGAACGCCAGAAGCTGAGTCCGGTGGGGGGCGCGCGGCACGGCGTTTTCCGGCTGGAGGAGTGGTTCCGGGAAAAGCTGGGGGTTCTGCCGGAGGAGATGAGCCTGAGAGACTGGCTGCGGCTGCCCTCCTGGGCCCTGGCGGAAACGGTGAACGGAGCGGTGTTCCGGGATGACGCCGGCCTGCTGACGGACGCGCGGAATGTGCTGCTTGCCATGCCGGAGGATATCCGGCGGAAGCGGCTGGCGGGCAGCCTGCTGCTGATGGCCCAGAGCGGGCAGTATAACTACCGCCGGTGCCTGGCCCACGGGGAGACCGGCGCGGCCCAGCTGGCGGCGGCGGAATTCACGCGGCATACCATGAGCGCGGTGTTCTGGCTGAACCGGGCGTATCAGCCCTATTATAAATGGAGCTTCCGGGCCCTGCGGGAGCTTCCGGGTGGGGAGGATCTGGCCCGGAGTCTGGAATGGCTGCTGTCCACCGGCAACGAACCGGCTCAGGCGGAAGAGAAAACTTTCGCCATGGAGGGAATCGCGTCGGAGATCATTGATCAGCTGCAGGATCAGGGGCTGACGGAAGCGGTCTGCGGCGATCTGGAAAAGCACGCCTATTCGGTGAACGACGGGATCCGGGACGCGGAAATCCGGAATCTGCATATTCTCACGGCGGAATAAGCCGTGTTTCGGCGAAAACGGCTTCCGGCGGCAACGCCCGGAGGCCGCCCGGAATCCCGGCTGAAATATTTTATAAAATATTTTGCAAAAGGTATTGACAAACCATTTATATTGGATAAAATATAATTTGTAAAAAGGATTCAGAAAGAATCCGGACGAAAGGAGCGGGGAATGATGGGTTTCTATGATTACAGTGTGCTGAATCCCAAGGGGGAAGAGGTTTCCATGAAGAATTTTGAGGGAAAGGTTGTGCTGGTGGTGAATACGGCGACCGGCTGCGGATTTACCCCTCATTATAAGCCTATGGAGGAGATGTACGAGAAATATCATGATCAGGGGCTGGAAATTCTGGACATTCCCTGCAATCAGTTTGCCGGCCAGACGCCCGGTACCGACGAGGAGATTCATGAGTTCTGCACGCTGAAGTACAACACGCAGTTTCCTCAGATGAAGAAGAGTGACGTCAACGGGGAGAACGAGCTGCCGCTCTACACCTTCCTGAAGAGCCAGAAGGGTTTCGCGGGCTTCGGCCACGGGCCGGCGGCGCTGGCGATGGGCATCATGCTGAAGAAGCTGGACAAGGATTACAAAAACAATCCCGCCATCAAGTGGAACTTCACCAAGTTCGTGGTGGACCGGCAGGGCAATGTGGTGGCCCGCTTCGAGCCGACGGAAGACATGAAGAAGGTCGAGGAGTGCGTGGCGTCCCTGCTGTAAGGGACGGAGAAAGAGACGGAACGAAAGGGGAGAGACGGGAATGGAACGGGTGGAAATCGCGATTATCGGAACCGGTCCGGCGGGAATCTCCGCCGCGCTGACCAGCGTGAACCGGAATAAAAAGATTCTGCTTCTGGGCAGCCGCCGGCTGAGCGAAAAGGTTGCCAAAGCCCATGAAATCCGGAATTATCCCGGCCTTCCCGCCGTCAGCGGGGCGGCGATGGCGGAAGCCTTCCGCCGGCATCTGGATCAGATGGGCATCGAAATCACGGAGAAGCGGGTCGGCGCCGTGTACGCCATGGGCGATTATTTTGCCCTGCAGGTCGGCGAGGAAATGCTGGAGGCGGAAGCGGTGATCCTGGCGGGCGGCGTGGTTCAGGGAAAGCCGCTGCCCGGTGAGGAAGAGCTGCTGGGGCGGGGCGTCAGCTACTGCGCGACCTGTGACGCGCCGCTGTACCGGGGAAAGGACGTAATCGTTGTCGGTTACAGCCCCCGGGAGGAAGCGGAAGCCGCCTTCCTCAGCGAGGTCTGCCGCTCCGTGCTGTATTTCCCGATGTATCAGGGAGAGACGGATCTGCCGGAGTCGGTGCGGGTGCTTCGGGAAAAGGTGACCGCCCTTTCCCGGGAAGCCGGCCGCCTGCAGGTCACCACGGAGGCAGACGTGTATACCGCCGACGGGGTCTTTGTGCTGCGGGAGGCGGTGAACCCCGGCCAGCTGGTGCCCGGCCTGGAAACGGAAGGCGCGCACGTCCGGGTGAACCGGAAAATGGAAACGAATCTGCCCGGGGTGTTCGCCTGCGGCGACATTACCGGTACGCCTTATCAGTATGTAAAGGCGGCAGGAGAAGGCAATGTGGCGGCCATCAGCGCCGCCGGTTATCTGGAACAGAAAAAAAGAGGAGGACAAAACCATGGTGAAAAAGATTGACGAACAGGGTTTCCGGAACGAAGCGGAGAAGGACGCGGTGGCGGTGGTTGATTTTTCCGCGACCTGGTGCGGCCCCTGCAAAATGCTGGCGCCGGTCATCGAGCAGGTCTCCGAACAGCTGGGAGACAAGGTGAAGTTCTACAACGTGGATGTGGATGACGCGCCGGAGCTGGCGGGCGAGTTCGGCATCAATTCCGTTCCGTCGGTGCTGCTGCTGAAGAACGGCCGGCTGGTGGATCAGAGCGTCGGATTCAGGCCCGGTCCCGCCCTGAAGAGCTGGATCGAAGGCAACCTGTAATACAGATCAGAAACGGACAGGGAGGCAGACCCATGAGTGAAAAGGAGCAGAAGCTTCAGGAGCAGGTTTATCCTCAGCTGCTGCTGGATACCCAGCTGTGCTTTCCGCTGTACGCGGCGTCCCGGAAGGTGGTCAACGCCTACGGGCCGCTGCTGAAGCCTCTTGGGCTGACTTATACCCAGTATATTGTTCTGCTGGCGCTGTGGGAGAAGGGAAAATCCTCGGTCGGGGATCTGTGCCGCCGTCTGTATCTCGACTGCGGCACGCTGACGCCCCTCCTGAAAAAGATGGAGGAGAGCGGCTGGATTGACCGGTGCCGCTGCCGCGAGGATGAGCGGATGGTCTATGTTTCCGTGACGGACCGGGGCTGGGAGCTGCGGGAGCAGGTAAAGGATATCCCGGGGCAGATGGGAAGCTGCATCACCCTGCCGCAGCAGGACGCCCTGGAGCTCTACCGGCTCCTGCACCGCCTGCTGGATGCGATGGAAGGGAACTGACAAAACCGTATGGGAGGAAATTCACAATGAAGAAGTTGGCTGCAATGCTGCTGGCGCTGCTGCTGGCGGTGGCCGCCGGTCTGGCGGCCGCGGAGGGAGAACAGGATGCCCTGGCGAAGCTGAAGGAAAAAGGGACCCTGGTAATCGGCATGGAGGGCAACTGGAGCCCCTGGACCTATCATGATGAAAAGACCGGTGAACTGACCGGCCTGGAGGTTGATATCGCGAGACTGATCGCCGAGGGTCTGGGCGTGGAACCGGTGTTCCAGGAAGCGCCCTGGGACGCGCTGCTGGCCGGTGTGGACGCGGGACGCTTTGACATCATCTGCAACGGTGTGGGCTATACCGAAGAGCGGGCGAAGAGCTACAGCTTCACCACCCCCTACGTGTATTCCAACAAGGTGCTGGTGGTGGCGGAGAGCAACGATGAAATTAAAACCGTGGACGACCTGAAGGGCAAAAAGACCGCCAACAGCGCCTCCAGTACCTATGCCGCTCTGGCGGAGGAATACGGCGCGACGCTGGTGCCGGTGGACACCCTGGGCGAGACCATGGATATGCTGGTGCAGGGCCGGGTGGACGCCACGATCAATGCGCAGGTTTCCATCGCGGACTACCTGCGGGAGCACCCGGAAGCGAAGATCAAGGTGGTGCAGGTGCTGGCGGGGGATCCCATAGCTTATCCGCTGCACATCGGCGAAAAATACCAGCCCCTGGTGGACGCCATCAACGACATTCTGGAAGCGGCCCGCCAGGACGGACGGCTGGCTGAGATCAGTATGAAGTATTTCGGCGTGGATATGACAAAGGCCGAGTAAGGACGGACGATTCGGAAGGAAGAATACTATGGACGAGCGGCTGTGGGGGATCCTGTCGGATGCTTTCCCCAAGCTTCTGAAAGCCGGCGTAGAGATCACGATCCCCCTGACCGTGATCTCTTTCGCCTTGGCTCTGGTGATCGCGGTCATCGTGGCGCTGATCCAGTACGCGAAGATCCGCGGACTGCGCCAGCTGTGCAGATTCTATATATGGATTGTCCGGGGTACGCCGCTGCTGGTACAGCTGTATATCGTGTTTTACGGCCTGCCCAGCGCCGGGATTATGCTGGAAGCGTTTCCCGCGGCGATCCTGGTCTTCGGCTTCAACGAAGGCGCCTATATGGCGGAGTCGATCCGCGGCACGCTGGAGGGCGTGAACGTGGGCCAGCTGGAAGCCGGTTACTGCGTGGGCCTGAGCTACGGAAAGATCATGTGGCATGTGGTGCTGCCCCAGGCGCTGCGCATGGCCTTCCCGGCGCTGTCCAATTCCCTGATTTCCATGCTGAAGGGAACCAGTATGGCCGCTACGATTACGGTGGTGGAGATGTTCCGCCAGGCCCAGATCATCAACGGCCGGGTGTATGAGTCGCTGGGGCTGTATGTGGAAGTGGCGCTGATTTATCTTGCTTTCTGCACGATCCTGACCTGGATCCAGCATAAGGGCGAGAAGCGCCTGGCCAGCTACGGAGGTGTCCGCGCATGATGCTTGAGATCCGGGATGTCAGAAAAAGCTTCGGCGGGCAGCCCGTGCTGGACGGGATCAGCCTGGATGTGGAGAAAGGCGATGTGGTGGCGATCCTGGGCCCCAGCGGATCGGGAAAGACCACTTTTCTGCGCTGCCTGAATTTTCTGGAAAGGGCGGATGAGGGGCGCCTGGTGTTTGACGGGGAGCCCTTCGACCTCCACAGCACGGATAAAAAGGACATCGCCCGGCTGAGGCGGAAGACGGGTTTTGTATTCCAGAATTATAACCTGTTCCAGAACAAAACCGTGATGCAGAATGTGACCCTGGGGCTGACAAGCGGCAGGGGGATGGAGAAGAAGCTGGCGGAAGCCAGGGCGCTGGAGATGCTGGAGAAGGTCGGCATGGCCGACAAGATCAAAAACTATCCGGTCCAGCTGTCCGGCGGCCAGCAGCAGCGGGTGGCGATTGCCCGCGCCATGGCCATGGATCCGGAGATCATCTATTTCGACGAACCCACCAGCGCGCTGGATCCGGAGCTGATCGGCGAGGTGCTGGCCGTTATGCGCCGGCTGGCGGAGGACGGCATGACCATGCTGGTGGTCACCCATGAAATGGATTTTGCCCGGAATGTATCCAGCCGCGTTCTGTTCATGGCGGACGGCCGGGTGGTGGAAACCGGGCCTTCCCGGGACTTCTTCGAGAACCCGAAGGAGGAGCGGAGCCGGGAGTTTATCCGGGCGATCCAGGAGGCCCGCCAATGAAAAGCCGGAGGACAGAAGGGTTCCTGCTGCTGATCCTGCTGCTGCTCTGGTCCTGCGCGGGCCGGGCCGCGGCCGCCGCGGACCGGAGCCTGAGGCTGGCCCGGAGCGGAAGCCCGGAAACGGTGCTCAGCCAGGCTCAGGGAACCGATCAGCTGCTCTGCGCCCCGGGAATCTGGGATCTGACGGAGGTCTGCCTCACGATGGAAGGGCAGGAAACCCTTCTTCTCGGAGAGGAAAAAACGCCGGCGCGCCCGGGGGAACCGGTGGATCTGACTCCCTTTCTGGACCGGAAGATCCCGGTCTGCGACGGTCAGGGAAAACGGCTGACCACGCTGAAGCTGATGCGGGGATCCCCGCTGCCGGCCCTTTTCCTGATGGTGGACGGGGAGGCGCTGGCCGCCGCCCGCCGAAGCAAGGACAGGGAAGTTTCCGGCGGACGCCTGACGGTGGCCGAAACTGACGGAACCCTGACCTACAGCGGGGAAATCCGAACCCTGAAGGGAAGGGGAAACAGTACCTTTGCCTACAGCAAAAAGCCCTGGGAGCTGAAGCTGCCGGAAAAAATGGCGCCGGCGGGCATGCCGGGGTCGAAGACCTGGGTGCTACTGGCCAATTATACGGATATCAGCCTGCTCCGGAATCAGATTGTGCTGGATACGGCCCGGGAGATCGGGCTGCCCTGCTCCGTACGGTGCGCGCAGGCCGATCTGTGGATCAACGGGGTCTATCAGGGGCTGTATCTGCTTACGGAAAAGGTGCAGATCGGAAAGAACCGGGTCGCCGTCCGGGATCTGGAGAAGGAAAACGAGGCCATGAACTCCGGGGATCTCTCCGCCCTTCCACGGTTTAAAAAGGCCTGGGGCCTTCTGTCGGAAATCCGGGGTTACCGGCTTCCCGCGGATCCGGAGGATATTACCGGGGGATATATCGCGAAGATTGAAAAGGATCACCGCTACGGCAATACCGCGAAGCCGGGCTTTGAGACGGAATCCCGACTCTGCGTCCGGATTGTGGAGCCGACCTGCCCCAGTGAGCGGGAGGTGCAGTATCTCGCGTCCCGGGTGGACGAAGCCCAGCGGGCGCTGATGGCGCCGGACGGGGTTCATCCGGAAACCGGCCGGGACTGGCGGGAATACTGGGACGCGGATTCCTTCGCAAAAAAATACCTGCTGGAGGAATGGTGCAAAAACTTTGATTTTCTCGGCGGAAGCCAGTATTTTTATAAGGATTCGGACCTCGTGGATCCGCTTCTGTACGCCGGCCCGGCCTGGGATTATGACCTGTCCTTCGGCAATATGGAAAGCCGCGGCTATGAGCCACGGGGAAATTATATGACCTCCATGAGCCGGCGTCCCGGCAACCTGTACTGGCTGTTGACGACTCAGCCGGCCTTCCGGCAGCTGGCCGCGCGGACCTGGCGGGACATCTTCCGTCCGGCAATGGCCCTGCTCCTGGGGGAGGCGGAAAGCGGTCCGGAGCATACGCTGAAAAGCCTGGAAGCCTATGCCGGCGCGATCCGGGCATCGGCGGCCATGAATTTTGAGCGCTGGGGGATTAACCGGGAAGCGGCCCCCGCGGCCGGAGGCAGCTTTGAAAAGGCGATCCGGTATCTGGATCAGTGGATCCGGATCCGGGTGGAATTCATGGACGGGGAAAATACAGAAGAAATCCAATCTCCGGATTGACAGGGAAAAAACCGGCAGGTAGAATAATCGCCGTAAAGGCAAGGGCGTCTTTAACAGGGTTGGTGTTGTTAAAGGCGTCTTTCATTTTAAGAATCTGGAGGAGGAAACGGATATGTCTTATGTGGACGAGGTTATTGAACGCGTAGTAGAGAAGAATCCCAGTCAGCCCGAGTTTCACCAGGCGGTGAAAGAAGTGCTGAATTCCCTGCGCCCCGTGGTGGAAGCCAACGAGGAGAAGTTCCGGAAGGACGCCGTGCTGGACCGCATCGTGAATCCCGAGCGTCAGATTATCTTCCGGGTTCCGTGGGTGGATGACAAGGGTCAGGTGCAGGTGAACACCGGATACCGGGTTCAGTTCAACAGCGCGATCGGGCCGTACAAGGGAGGCCTGCGGCTGCATCCCTCCGTCAACCTGGGCATTATCAAGTTTCTCGGCTTTGAGCAGGTGTTCAAAAACAGCCTGACCGGGCTGCCCATCGGCGGCGGCAAGGGCGGCTCCGACTTCGATCCCAAGGGCAAGTCCGACCGGGAAGTGATGGCCTTCTGCCAGAGCTTCGTTACCGAGCTGTTCAAGTATATCGGCGCGGATACGGATGTGCCCGCCGGCGATATCGGTACCGGCGCCCGGGAAATCGGTTATATGTACGGCCAGTATAAGCGGCTCACCGGCCTGTATGAAGGCGTGCTGACCGGCAAGGGCCTGAGCTACGGCGGCTCCCTCGCCCGGAAGGAAGCGACGGGCTACGGCCTCCTGTATATCACGGAGGAAATGCTCAAGTGCCACGGCGATTCCCTGCAGGGCAAGACCGTGATCGTCTCCGGCGCCGGCAATGTGGCGACCTATGCGATCCAGAAGGCCTATCAGCTGGGCGCGAAGCCCGTTACCTGCTCCGATTCCACCGGCTGGGTCTATGATCCCGAAGGCATCGATCTGGACGCCCTGAAGGAAATCAAGGAAGTGAAGCGCGCCCGGCTGACCGAGTATAAGAATTACCGCCCCAACGCCGAGTATCATGAAGGCCGCGGCGTGTGGACCGTGAAGGCGGATATCGCCCTGCCCTGCGCGACCCAGAACGAGCTGCACCTCGAGGATGCCAAAGCCCTGGTGGCCAATGGAGTCAAGGTGGTTGCGGAAGGCGCCAATATGCCGACCACGCAGGAAGCCACGGATTATCTGCAGGCCAACGGCATTCTGTTCCTGCCCGGCAAGGCGGCCAACGCCGGCGGCGTTGCCACCTCCGCGCTGGAAATGAGCCAGAACAGCGAACGGCTGAGCTGGAGCTTCGAGGAAGTGGACGCGAAGCTGAAGGGCATCATGGTGAATCTGTATCATAACATCGACAACGCTTCGAAGAAGTACGGCTTCACGGACAACTTCGTGGCCGGCGCCAATATCGCGGGCTTCGAAAAGGTTGTGGATGCCATGAACGCCCAGGGCATCGTGTAAGAAATGGAAACGCGGGTAGCGGTCATCAGCATCATCGTGGAAGAAGAGGAAGCGGTGACCCGGGTCAACGGGCTTCTGCATACCTATGCCCGGTATATCATCGGCCGGATGGGAATCCCTTACCGGGCCAGACAGGTTAACCTGATCTGCGTGGCCATGGACGCGCCGGGGGACGTGATCAACGCCCTGACCGGCGGCCTGGGCCGCATCCGGGGGGTTACCGCCAAAGCCGCCTACGGGCCGGTGCAGGCTGCCCGCGGCGGCCCGGCTTCCGCCGATCATCCGGACAAATGAGGATGAAAATGCCTCAAATGGTTGAAAAACAACCAGGGAAGGCTATTGAATACGCTGAGAGCCTATGTTATAATACCTGCCGTGCAAGGAGCACAGGATTATGAAGGAGCGCGGAAGGCGCGAAAGGGAGAGAAGCATGAAAAAGATTATCTGCAAGGTAGAATACGATACCGAAGCTTCCGAACTGCTGCAGAAGAAAGTTTTCGGCGTATTCGGCGATCCTAAGGGTTATGAAGAGACCCTGTATAAGACGGAAGGCGGCAAATACTTCCTGTACTGCTTCGGTGGCAGCGAATCCCCCTATCCGGAAGAGACCATCAAGCGGATGGCGGCCAACAAAGTGGCTGAGTGGCAGAAGGACTGAGTTCCGTTCTGAATTGAATCATCAGGTAATCAAAGCTCCCGGCCGGTGTACCCGGCCGGGAGCTTTTCCATGGGAAGAATCTTTTCGCGAGAGATCAGGCCGCTCACGGGCTTGATCCCCCGGGGTTCTTACCGGATCTTTTCGTGCAGCAGGGGGCTCAGCGGCTTGTAGATCAGCCCGGTGATGATCGTCAGCGCCGCTCCTTTGATCAGGTTGAACGGAATCGTGAAGGGAACGATATAGTCCCCGCCGTTTTTGATTCCGAAAGCGGGAAAGAGAATATACAGATTGGCCAGAACCGACGCGGCCGTCATGAGCACCGTTCCGACGGCCATTCCGATCAGGGCCGTCCCCCGGGACTTTTTCCGGGCGTAGATCACGGCTGCCGGCACCGAGAAGGCAAACAGCGCGATGAAATCCGCCAGCTGCCCGACCCATCCTCCGCCGGGATGCACGAGAAGACCGATCAGGTCCTTGATCAGCAGCGTCACGATTCCCGCCGGGAATCCCATGGAGAATCCCGCCAGCATGATTGCCACGCCGCTGGCCTCCAGCTTGTAGAAGGGGGCGCCGGCCAGCGGGGAGAATTCGATCAGGGAAAGGACGATGCCCAGCGCGGCCAGAATGCCGATCCGCGTCATTTTTCCGATGGTCAGTTTGTTGTTGTTCAGGTTGCTCATTTCAGAAGCCCTCCTTGCAAAAATAATTCCGCCACCCAAAGCAGCTTCGCTAAGGGGGCGGAAAGCAGATTCATGCTTTTGCAGGGAATATGCCGTCCGTTTCTTCTCTCATCCAGACTGTAACTGTCGGCTCCGGAATCTCACCGGATCGGCCGGCCCTGTCAGGACCGGTTCGCGGGCTGTACCGCCGGTAGGGAATTGCACCCGTCCCCGAAGAAGCTTCAAGTGACTTTCGTTGAACCGGACTCAGTATATGCTTTCAGGCGGGCGCCGTCAAGCGTTCCGGTTAACCTTTCTTAATTATTTTGCCTTTTTACAGCTTCAGGTTCTCGTCGTTCAGGGTGTCGATTCCGGCGGCCTGCAGCATTTGCTCGGCGGCCAGGGTATCGTTGACCCGGAAAACCACATAGGCCTCCTCGGGGCCGGAGCCGGTGAAGGCGTACATGTATTCGATGTTCACGTTCGCCTGATTCAGCACATCCAGGATTTCCCGCAGGGCGCCGGAGCGGTCGTCCATCCGGGCGGCGACCACGTGGTTGCGGACGATCAGGAACCGTTCCTTCAGCTGGCTGTATACCTTTTCCGGATCGGATACGATGGTCCGCAGAATGCCGAAATCATTGGCTTCGGCAATGCTCATCGCCCGGAGATTGGCGCCCAGGTCGGAGATGGCGCTGACCGCGTCCACCAGCTGACCGGGCTGATTGTTCAGAAACAGGGACAATTGCGTAATGGCCATGGCTCAAACCCTCCTTTGTCAGTCATGCAGCTTTCGCTTGTCGATCACGCGTACCGCCTTGCCTTCGCTGCGGGTAATGGTCTTCGGGGCCACCAGGTGCACCTTGGGCCCGATGCCCAGCATGGTGCGCAGCGCGCTCTCCAGGCTCTTTTCCATCCGCTGGATCTGGGACATCAGGTCGGAGAACTGGTCCGGGCTGACCTCCACATAGATATCGAAGGTATCGTTGTGGCGCTCCCGGTCCAGCACGATCTGGTAGTTTGGGGTATAGCCCTCGTTCAGCAGAACGGTTTCGATCTGGCTGGGGAAGACGTTGACGCCGCGGATGATCAGCATATCGTCGCTCCGGCCCATGGGCTTGGACATCCGTACGTGAGTCCGGCCGCAGGAGCAGGGCTTCCGGTTCAGCACGCAGATATCCCGCGTCCGGTACCGCAGCAGCGGGAAAGCTTCCTTGTCCAGAGAGGTGAAGACCAGCTCGCCCTGGCTGCCGTCCGGCAGCACCTCGCCGGTGTCGGGATCGATGACTTCCACATAGAAGTGATCCTCGTTGATGTGCATGCCGGCCTGCTCCTCGCACTCGAAGGCCACCCCGGGGCCGCTGGTCTCCGTCAGGCCGTAGATATCGTAGGCCTTGATGCCCAGGCTTTTCTCGATCTCCCGGCGCATCTCCTCGGTCCAGGGCTCGGCGCCGAAGATCCCCGCCTTCAGCTTGTTGTCCTCCGGCTTGTATCCGCGCTCCGCCAGCGCTTCACCGATATAGGCGGCGTAGGAAGGCGTGCAGCACAGAATGGTGGAATTCAGATCCATCATGAACTGAATCTGGCGTTCGGTGTTTCCGGAGGACATGGGCAGGGTCAGGCAGCCCACCTTGTGGGAGCCGCCGTGCAGGCCGGAGCCGCCGGTGAACAGGCCGTAGCCGTAGCAGACCTGCACCACATCCTCGTTCGTGCCGCCTGCGGCGACGATGGCCCGCGCGCAGCAATCCTCCCACAGATCGATATCCGCCTGGGTATAGAAGGCGACCACCCGCCGCCCGGTAGTGCCGGAGGTGGAGTGGATGCGGACGCAGTTTTTCAGATCCGTTCCCAGCAGGCCGTAGGGATAGGCGTCCCGCAGATCCGCCTTGGACAGGAAGGGCAGCTTGTGAATATCCGCCACGCCGCGGATATCCTCCGGCGTCAGGCCTTTTTCTTCCATCAGGTGCCGGTAGTAGGGCACATGATCCCATACGTGCCGCACCTGGCGGACGATCTTCTCGTTCTGAATTTCCAGAATCCGCTCCCTCGGGGCGGTTTCGATTTCGGGCTGATAGTATCGCTTCATGAAGGAACCTCCCTCTTCCTCTCAACAGATAGGAGCTATTATACAACTTTTTCGCCCGTGTTGGAATGCGCTCACCCAGAATCTGCCTGTTTTCCCGCTGTATTTTGGACTTTTCTGTGTATTCGGCTTTACGTATCAGCAGTCAACCGATTTCTCATGAAGTGTTAATCCTGATCCGAAGAATCCGGTAGGTATTCCATGATCTGCTCTACCGGGCAGTCCAGTATTCGGCAGAAGACATCGATCGTGTGTGTGCTGACACTTTCGTTTCGCTTCAGCCGGGTAATCTGTCCGGGACTGACATGGTATTTGTTGATCAGCGCGTATTGCGTAACTCCTTTTTTACGCATTGTTTCCCATAACCGCTGATATGAAATCATTCAATCAAGAAAGCCTCCGTTCGTTTCATTGTTGACATAATAACCGAATACGGTATATAATCGTATTAACCAAAATCGGTCATTGTATGTTGGCTTTGTGTGGAAGGAGGAATTATTTTGTAATTCGGTTACGTATTACCCGTGAGTCAGAAATAAATAAATAACCCGACAAATTTCCATCAGGATTAAGAAAAAATGAAAAGGTTCTTATGGCTATATCTGCTTTTTCCTACTATGATAAGTAGTCATCACTGTTGCCATGGTAGATGGAGGAATTGGTATTATGACGCCTGCAATATTGTATGATCAGCAGAAGTAAATAGGTGTTTTTGCGGTATATACAGGCGCATTTAAGTTTAAGGAGGAAAAAATGAAAAGGCTTCTGTTTATGCTAGTTGTGCTTACTGTATGTGCATATTTTATCTCTGCTCTAGCTTTATCTTACGATGATACTATGGACTACGAATCCTCAAACAATGAACATAATCTTCTGACAAATGCTTTTGAACTGGAGGAAAGTGACTATGCGCAAATGTTTACTTTTAAATCACCAATAATAGCTGGCAATAAATTTCCAATCTTTTTTACTACTACAGCACCAGATGATGGCAAGTACTACATTGCTATAACATATGGAGTTGGCCGAGTCGATTACACTAGTGGGAAATTTACAATATATGATCGAAACGGAGTGCTTAGTGAGAAGAAGGAACATATAACACTCGGCGAGAAATTTCTTTACACTCGCGAAGTTCGGAAGGGTGAAACTATAAGCTTCTCAATGGAAAGTACCGAAACTTATAACCCTGGAGGCATAGCTGGAACATTCTCTGTTTGTTTTAATGACACACATACTGCGGGTGAGTATTCAGAAATCATAAAAGAAGCTTCCTGCACAGCCCCAGGCATTCTTTCCTGGCCCTGCATTTTCTGTAATGAATCTGCAAAAACAGTTGAGATTCCTGCCCCAGGGCATGTTCCTGGAGAAGAAGAAACGATTTTAGAGCCTACCTGTCTCCGGGAGGGAATAAAGGGCGTACTTTGTCAGGTGTGTGGTGAAGTTCTTTCAAGTGAAACATTGAAAAAAGCAGAGCATATGCCAGGTGAATTTGTTGTGGTAAAATCAGCCACATGCCTTGAATCTGGGATTAATGAACAGCATTGCTTGGTATGCAATGCCATACTTGCAAAAGAAGAGTCCACCCCGCTCGGTCATACCGCTGGGAAATGGGAAATTGCAAAAGAAGCATCTTGCTCTGAAGAAGGGCAGAACGTTCAGAAATGTTCGGTTTGTGAATTGGTTCTTAAGACAGAAGCTATCCCTGTAAAGGGGCATTCATTTGATAAATGGCAGGTTGTGAAAGCACCAACCAATGAAGAAGATGGTACTCAGAGCAGGCAGTGCCAGGAATGTGGTTATACTGAATATTCGATTATCAATAAACTACAATAATTTGCTTTGTTCTTTAATCCTCGCAAAGTTTCTACTCACACTTTGCGAGGATTTGACTTTCATTTTCAGCGCTGCATTATCAACTGCATGAGTTCTTTCTACTATATCCCTTACTAAGGAGATTGATACCCATGAAGAATAACACAAAGAGATCTATTTTGTTCATAGCCTTTGTCCTTCTCTATGTGACCATACTATCAATAGCAATAGCAGGTGATAATCTAATTGGAATTTGGAAAGGCTCAGATTCTGAGCTTGGGTCATTATTGATTTGTTTTGAAGACTCAGGGAAAGTCAGCGGACAATTGTTTGCAGTTCCATTTGATGGAACGTATCAGATCAATGATAATATAGTGAGTATATCTATTGATGATTCTGCAAATGCAATTGGAAGCATGAATATCTCTTTATTATATAAAAATGAGTATCTCCTTTGGGAAAATGAAGGAAAAGCCTATGAGCTGAATAAAATTTCAGATAAATTTGATGTTGATCTGGAAGGTTATTGGATCCCAGATGATGAAAGCGTCAAAGAAAACAATTTAAGCTCCGGTGATTTACCTACTTTTAAATTTTCTGCTGATAGTGTGCTCGTCAAATTGAAAGGGAAATGGGATATTGGTTCTTATTCTCGAAACGGAGCACGCGTAACGATAAGAGCATTGGATGCAGTTTTTTATCTGGTCTGGGAAGGGGATTCTTTTCAGCTAACATATGGCTTGTTTAATCAGGTTAAAATTGTACGAGAAGAGGAAAAAGAGCCATCTGAGAATCTACGTAGTGATTATGCAGGTTATTATGTTGGACGAGCTTTGGATATTGGTAGTTATTCGAGCACAGGACGTTCCCTTGAAAATGGATATCTGCTTACTAAATCAGGAAAGTTTTATGTGATAAAAAATCTCACAACAAATGTCGAAGCAACAGAATTTGAATATATTATTGATGGAAATGACGTTCTGATAAGAAAAGATAATTATTCTTCTGTCATTGGCTACATGGACAGATTTCAATTTCATTTGTATTCTCCAGATACCTACTTTGTATATGAAATGAGTGACTCGGAATTTGCTGATAGATTTGCAAATATTTTGCCTATCAGCATTGACGTTCCAACACCTAAGCCTACAGCAACGCCTGCTCCGACTTCCACCCCAATTCCTATAGATTTAGAAAAAGACTTTGAATATGAGGCTTTAAAATGTGCTCAAATAGCATCATATCCTGATACGTTTGAAGGAATATGGATAATGTATTATGGAATGGATGGAGAAAAGTTCTATGAGTTTAAGGAAACTCAAGGTTATATTCTTAATAGCGTAACTTATGCTCCTGAAAAACACTTTTCTTATGAGATGCACAATGATAAAATTGTCTTGACATATGATGACGAACACATAGAAGAAGGAGAATATCATTGGTGCACTGAAGGGAAATTTACTTTTATAACTTTATATCTCGATCTTTATCCAGATGATCCATATTATATGGGATTCCAGAAGGTTGATAAGGAAGAGACTATCCGTAAATGGAAACAGTACCTTTTTGATCAAGCAGAAGAAGAAGCCAGACTAGCTTTGATTCCTTCAATATTGCATGAGAAAGGAACAGAAGACCATCTGCTGAGTGCCTATGATGACACCTTTTACACTATGCCAGACCCTTCTACAGGGCTTTATAGAAATCCCCTTGATGAATGCATGTTGATTAAGGAGCCAACATCGATGTTTGGTCATTGGTTTACCTCCATAACCGATACAAGCTGGAGTGAAACCTATATTGGGGAAAATGGATATGCTTACTTTGGATCTTGGTCGGAAAAAAATGGTTTAGCAAAACAAGAATCAAGCTATGACTATAGAACTAATATAGAATTTGATAATTACTGGACATATGGCATAGAAACAATAGACGATGTTGTATATATTGGTTTTATCGACATGCTTTGGAGAGATCCGGAACAATTTGGATATAAAAAATATGAATCCCGTGATTCGAAAGTCATCGAGAAACACAAACCGTAAAATAACTTTGGATATCTGTGTAGCCATAGAGTAAAAACAAAAGATTGATTTGCAAAAAGTATACCTTAATCCGTGAAACTCGAACCTTGACAACTTGCCAGACACGTTGAAAGCATTGGCGCCGAAGCACATTATTCAGTACCGTGGAAATACACCTATTACGTGTTGGAATCGTAGTGTTTTCAAACTCTCCATGGTATAATAGAAGCGCAAGGAATGAAGGGATTTCATGTACAAACCGCGTGTTGAAGTCGTATTCGGGAACGAACGGATCATCTCCCCCCAGCGGACAGAGTATTATGGGTGCTATGCTGGGGAAAAGTGACTTCAAGAAGCGGTGTGATCGCCGGAAGGTAGATTAGAAACGCAGCCAACCGCAGATCAAGGACGGCGATGTTTTGCTGACCTATACCGGTCTGCTGACGCTGGGCAAGACTTTCTATGAATCCGTCCGTGAATTTGACGATGATCCGGATTACTTTCAGAACGCCCTGGGGGTTGCCAGAGAAATCCCATCAGCGGAAACCATTCGTCAATGGATGGACGATATCGGCGATAGCTTACGTTCTAACCTGCTGGACGCCAACGTGGACATGTTTGTGATGTGCATGGTAAGGTGATTTTGCCTTCCAGTAATTCCAATATTTCATCACCAATTATCTCGGCATAACATATTCCGCTAGCAGGATTGATTCGAAAGAAATAGTTTGATAATTTTGGTGTTTTGCGGGCATACTGGATTAGGAAAATGCAGATGAACAGAGGGAACGCTCAGATATTATGCCGAGAATAAACTGCTCAAGATGTTATGCTGCCATGCCTGAAGGCTGATAACTCCACATAACGTTTATCTCCGCATAAGGGGTTGGTTTGGTTACC
Organism: Clostridiales bacterium; assembly: GCA_015056205.1. GTDB lineage: Bacteria > Bacillota > Clostridia > Christensenellales > Aristaeellaceae > Aristaeella. The sequence continues at coordinate 76,825 of SVGS01000004.1, forward strand.
CTTTTGGCAATGTTCGCCGATAAGAACAGTCAAAATGGGTTCGCGATGCTCAGCATTGGGCCTCGGGAATGAGTTTCACGGATTCAGGTGGAGAAGAAATCGTTGACGATGAAAAATTATAAAGAACGAACAGAAACTGTTGGAGGCATTCGGAAATTTGGAAAAAATTGAGCAGGAGATTTTTCTGAAGCAGCAGATCGGTTTTTCGACAGTTTCTGATCCTTAAAAAGTGCTTTTAATGAGGAGGTATATGGCTGTGAAAAAAAACTTGATCCTGATCATTATAATAGGGTTGTTGTACTCTTTTGCATTGGCCGAAGGAACGAATGCTTGCATCTCAGAAGTTCGGTCCAATTTGAATATGAATACAACAGAGGAATTAGAAAAAGAATCATCGTCTGTGGGAAAAGAAATTATGGGTTCGGTGGACCTCGCAATTCAAAAAGCCATGACAGTAAGAAATAATGCCGCTGTAAGAAAGTCTCCCAATAAAGCATCAGATAAAATAGTGTCAATTAAAACAAAAGGTTCGGAACTCGATGTGGTAGACAATACGAATGGAACAGATGGATATACATGGTATTTGGTCAATTACACTACAGCGAAAGGAAAAGTGTATAGAGGATATATTCGAGAAGATTTGATACAGTTGAATAACGAACAAGTAAGAGGGAATATTCTGCCGCTTGACGAGTCTGCAAATGAAAAAATGGCAGTTTCTATTCAGAAAGAATCCGTTAAGATTGAAGGTGCTTCTAAATCAGAGAGTGTAGCTGAAACGATTCAGAACTTTCCCAAAGAGAGCTTTTCCACTACCAATGGTGATGAGTCATATTATATAGAAGAGAATGATAGAGAATCGATGACGATCTCTCTTGGCGATATAAAGACGGAAACCTTGTCCGAATTTGAACAACCCAGCCTGAGTTTAGAACCGGCCAAAGAGAATATAACAGATGAAAACATGAAATTGAAACCGTTGATGGATAGGCTTGAAAAAGAAAAGAAAGCCGACGAATATCTGGCTGAAATGGAAGATTCAGTTGTTTTGTATAGACTTCAAAATAATAATGCGATTATTATTCGCGTATTACCTGCTGATACTACGCTATATTTGCCGGGAATCATAGAAGGTCATGCTGTTATTGCCATCGGTAATGGAGAGCCTGTACTGGATTTATATTCACCTATTAAAGAAATCTTTATTGGAGATGGCGTCCAGATTATCGGGGAATATGCCTTTTCTGATCAGGGAGAATTAACTAAAGCTGAGCTTGCAGACAGTGTGATTGCTATTGAAGCGTATGCGTTTGCTGGATGCGAAAAAATGACGGAAATGGAGTTCTCCCCGTCTATTCAAACATTCGGCGAATCCATATTTTCGAGGACGCCGGTTCAATCGCTGGTTTTTCCGGAAGGAGTTGAATCCATTTCGGGTGCGAACGCATTTTTGTATTGTAATGAGCTGAAAAAAATTTCATTTCCATCAACACTGAAAACAATTGGAAATGGAGTGTTTTGCTGGTGTGGAATAGAATCAATAGTTTTGCCGGAAGGATTGGAATCAATAGGGGATGGGGCATTTCAACAATGCGGAAAACTCAAGGAAGTAGTGTTTCCGGATTCACTGAAAACAATAGGTGCGGATGCATTCAGCGGTACAGCGCTGACAGCTGTAACGATCCCGGATCAGGTTACATATCTGGGGGCCAGGGCTTTCAAGACTTGTACAGGTTTGAAGTCTCTGCAGTTATCAGATGCACTGACTGATATTGAAGATGAATGCTTTGCGTACTCAGCTATCACCAGCTTGGAATTACCCGAAGGCTTGAAAAGGATAGGATGCAGTGCATTCGAATTTTGTAAAAAATTAGGAAAAGTAAAATTGCCAGATTCGCTTATGGTCATTGATGATAAAGCATTTAGTGTATGCAGTTCATTGAAATCTATCTCCATCCCGAATGCAGTAGAGATAATTGGTAAAGAGGCATTTAGTTCATGTGATAAATTAAAAAAGATCGACATGCCTAAGAGCATGAAAAGTATCGGCAGCGGTGCTTTTTTACTGACGGGAATCACTTCAATTATAGTCCCGGAGGGAATAGAATCAATTGAAGATAAAACGTTTGAAAATTGCAGAAGCCTAAAAAAAATAAGGTTACCTTCCACTTTGAAAAAGATTGGCGAGTATGCATTCTATGAAACGGGACTAACCTCTGTGAAATTTCCGGATGGGCTTGAAGTGATTTCTCCAAACGCATTTTACAGACATACGATCACGGAAATAATCATTCCTGCGGGAGTACGGAAAATTGAGACTGGAGCTTTTGCAGGAAAGAATAATTGCCCACAAAAAGTAACTTTTTTAGGCAAGAGTACTGAACTAGCCTTGGGTATCTTTGGTGCCTACTTCATTTCTGATAAAGTCTATGATGTTTATACGATTAAAAAAGTTCCATATAAAGTACATACCATTACACTGATCTGTTATCCAGCCAGTACAGCAGATCGACTGTATCAGTATCATGTCAAGAAAAAATATATGAAATAGCAGATGATCGGACATTGATTTTTTGATTCTGGGAATGCCAGAATTGTCCGCACCGCGATGAATGCCAGGCCAAACTGCATAAGAGAACGGCAATTGTGATGGTCTCCCAGAACAAACGTGAACGGGCAAAGCTCCTGAAGGAAATGAAGAGCGAAAGATACAAGCTCTATGGCAAGATCCGAAACGGAGTGGAAACTGTTCCGTCGATACTCAGCAACGTCTACCATGCAGACCGGGTACGGGCCAGAGGAACCATACGGACAAGGTTCTTCACGGGCTGTAAGGTGGCGGCATTGAACTTCCGAAAGATCTTCACATTCAGGAAGGGCTTGGGTCGCTATGCCGAAAACCCGCTTCTGGCTCTCCAAGGAGCATGATTGAGAGGGGAAATCCCCCTCAATCCAAGGATGACGAGAGAATTGTACGTAATGTTTCCCGGATATTGATGTCTTTCGTTTCACTGCTTGTGAAATACTTATGTTTGTGTGAAGTTTTCAAGGTTCGTCAGTATCGGTTTACGCCGGAAAGGGTCTTATGACCCTGACATCATAAAAAATCATAGTTAAGGAGGAATTATCAATCGGATGCCGAAAAAAAGCAAATATGAAGCAGATGATGAATCGGATCAGATTGGATCAATCAGAATGAGATGCGGATCAGAGAGGGCAAGAATTTTGTCCGTAAATCCGCTTCTGCTGGCCAGAAGAAAGAAAATTTCCCGATTTTTGGAAGGGATAAACTGTGCTTTCAGTTTCAGGTTTTCCAGTTCCTGCATCCCGGCTGCCTTTGACCGGTATTTGCATTCGCCAACCAGCAGATGATGATCATCGTATGCAACCAGATCGACTTCGGATTCCTGCCAGGAGTTATTCAAAAATACAGGACCCCACCATTTCCCAAGCGTGCGGGGCATAAAAGGAATCTTCTGATCCAGAGCATACTGAAAACAGTTTTCACGGATGATATCCTCATAGGTAATGCCCACAAATTCCTGGTAACGGTGATCCAGTATAATATCCATCGATTGTTCACGCAGAGAATTGATCAGGGACAGGTTGGGTTCGATAAACGTATAGTGAAAACGGAAAAGAGCGTCGGTAATCCGAAAACGCTGTTTTCTCTTTTCATTGGACAGAGGGTTGGCGACCGACGCAATGAACTGAAGGCTTTCCAGCCGGTTCAGATAAGGAGACAGCCCTCTGCTGTCCAATCCACTTTGCGCAGAAATCTGCGGCATACTTCTGCTGTTTCCGCCGATGGCCCGGAGAATCTGTTCGTAGGTCGTGGGATCTCTCAGCTCCTGAAGCAGCATATTGGGAGCTTCCCGGATCAGGCGGCCGTCCGGAGAAAAAAACAAAGCGCTTGTGGCTTCTTTTACGGATGGGTAGCTTAAAAAGAACATGACATACTGGGCAATACCGCCCGTCATGGAGTACACTTTCATGGCGTCATCCGGATTCAGGAAAAGAGAACGCACCTGTACAAATGAAAAAGGCCGAACCTCCATGATTTCGTCAAACCGGCCGTAAAGCGGGGCTTCCAGACTGCCGATCTGAGTTTTCATAAAAGAGAGATTGGAACCGGAAAGAATGAATTTGACGGAGCCGGGGCCGTGGTCTATGATCCACTGGAATTCCACCGGAACATTATCATTCTTTTTTGCCAGAAAAGGGAACTCATCAATGATGATACACAGCTTCTCAGGGAGAACCTGTCCAAGGAAAGTGATTGTATCTTTGAAAGAGGGCATGGACACGGGAAGGATAATGTTTGGAAACTGATTTCTGCAGACGGAAAGGAAATCCGTCAGGCAGGCATGATAATCGTAACTGCTGCACTGATAATACAGGAACGCGGCTTTCTGCGGGTTCTTCTGAATGTATTCGGTGATCAGCCGGGTTTTTCCCGTGCGTCGCCTGCCGTAGACAGCCATGGCTTTTGAAGCCGGAGACAGAAGAAACCGATCCAGCTGACGGAATTCTGCTTCCCGGAAATAGAACAAGAACATCACTCCTCTCTTTGTCCGGAATCAGTATAAGAAGAAAATCATAATTTGTCAAATCATAATTAGTCTAATTATGATTGGGAAAATCATAATTAGATAAAACAATGGTTGTGCGGTTCACCATTCACTCTTTTTAATTGCCAGGTACAAAGAAAGCAAAGTGATCCGGCAAAAACTATCGCCAGAGCGATAGAAAAACCATAATTTGGTAAAAATGCTGATAATTCCTCCTTAACTCATAAAAAATCATAGTTAAGGAGGAATTATCCACCTCCCTGATCTTTTTGCCGGCAATATCCGCAAATTTGATGATGTCCGCTTCATGAAGCGGATAGTATATATTTTGTGCGGACGGTTACATATTGCCCGTGAGTCAGTAATGGAGAAATGTTATTTCTCCGGTTCATAAGGCGCGGGCTTGCCGAAGTAATAGCCCTGCAGCCGGGAGCAGCCGATTTCCCGAAGGAAGGCGGCGTGCTCCTCTTTTTCCACGCCCTCGCAGATCGTGTCCAATTTCAGCCGGGAGGCCATCCGCATCAGCTCCGTCAGGATAATCTTTCCGTTTTCCCCCTCGTCCAGCTTTCGCATGAAGCTCATATCAAACTTGATCAGGTCAAACTCAATGCTCTGCAGCACGTCCAGGGCGGAATAGCCGCTGCCGAAGTCGTCCATCCAGACGGCGAAGCCGTTGTCCCGGAAGCGCTTCACCTGGGCGTTCATGTATTCAAAGCTGCTGCCGATAATGCTTTCCGTGATTTCCACCGAGATCATGTCATGGCTGACGCCCGCCGCGTCCACTCGCCGGCGGATTTCCTCCACGATGTCGCGGCCTTCAAAATCCGACCGGGACAGGTTGATGGACTGGGGCACCACCGGAAGGCCCGCCTCCTGCCGGGAGCGGATCTTGGCCAGAGCTTCCTCCAGCACGAACAGGTCCAGCTTGTAGATCAGGCCGGTCTCCTCCAGGAAGGGAATGAAGTCCGCCGGGGACAGGAAGCCCTCCGTCGGATCGATCCACCGGGCCAGCGCCTCCTCGTCGCAGAGGGTGCCGTCCTTTGCCCGGACGATGGGCTGGTAGTAAACGCGGATCCATTTTTCCCGGATCGCCCGGTCGATATTGGCCGCGATATACTGCTGCTTCCGGAAGGCGTCGTGCATCTCCGTGCAGTAGAAGCGGTAGGCGGACACATCCGTCTGGCGGATGCTGTCGCAGGCCATCTTGGCCCGGTCGAAGGCCGCGCTGACGGACTCGTTTTCAGCGGCGGAATACACGCCGATCCGCACCGGCAGAGAGTTGCCGCCGTTCAGCCCGGCCACCTCGTCCTCCAGGGCGCAGAGGCGGTTTTCCAGGTTGTCCTCCGGGTCGTCCTCCGCGGTGCAGGCCGCAAAGCGGTCCGCGAAAATATGGCAGCTGTTCTCCTTACCGAAATGCTTCTCCAGCGTTCCGGCGAAGGCCTTCAGCAGGTGATCCCCCTCCGTGAAGCCGTAGCGGTGATTGAAGAACTTCATGCCGTTCAGGTCCATATACAGCAGCACCGGCTTCTTCCCTTCCCCGAGGATCTCTGACATGCGCGCGTCGCACAGCTTGAAGAACCAGGTCAGGCTGGGCAGACCCGTCAGCTCGTCATAATGGCCGGCGTTCAGGATGCTTTCCTCATGCAGCGCCCAGTTCAGCGCCTGGGTGATCAGGGTGCCGTTTTCCCGGCCGTCCTCGATATAGGAGCCCTCGTCCATGTACCACACGTGGGCGATCCGCTCCCCCCCGATTCTGTATGCAGATGGATGCCCCGGGCGTGAACCACCCGCCAGCCGGCTTCCAGCCCGGCCCGGGTCCGGTAGACCACGTCCAGCTCCTCCTGCCCTCCCGAGAAGCGCAGCACCGCGCCGGAATACCGTTCCAGGTCGTTCTGTTTCGTTTTGTGTTTTGCGGACCGGATGGGACTTGTCCGTGTCCGATATTTCCTCCTTAACTCGAAAAAAATCATCGTTAAGGAGGAAATATCGTTTCCCGTTGACAGAGGATGACGGTTTGCATACCATAATGGATGAGATGAATTCTATGGGATCAGGGGCCGGGCGGAACGGGAAAGATCCGCGGCCGGCGGAAAATATTCCGGATTTCAGCCGGAGAAGGGAGCTGAGGGCTGATTTGTTCAGCCGGATTGTGACGATGATGAAAAAGAATGGAAAGGTTCGTCTGCGGCAAATCCTGGGGCTGTTTTCAGCGGTCCTCATCCTGTGCGGAGCCTGGGCAGCCCCGGCAGCCGCTGTGGGAGAAACAGCGGAGCAGGCGGGGAATCCGGCTGTTTCCGGGGAACCGCCGGATCAGACAGGGAATCCGGCTGCTTCGGAGGATGAATCCATTCCGCTGGCGGACGGGATCCGGCGCAGCGGGGATTATTTGTTCCGGGTTCTGGAAGACGGCACGGCGGAGATCACAGAGTATCTTTCCGATGAGGGAATTACGCGGATTCCCTCTGCTCTGGCCGGAATTCCGGTGAGCGCCATCGGGGACAGGGCGTTTTCCAATCAGGGGGATATCAAGTATTATACGGACGAGTATCCGGATTATCACCGGGCCGGGATTCAGCGGATTCAGCTTCCTGAGGGACTGGTCCGGATCGGCGCTTATGCCTTTGAGGACTGCTTCAATCTGCGGTCGGTTACCCTGCCTTCCACCCTGCGGGTGATCGGGGAGGGGGCCTTCGCGGATTGCCGCCTGCTGATGGACACGGCGCTGCCGGATCAGCTGGAGGAGCTTGGCGCCTACGCCTTTCGGGGCTGCCATGCCCTGACCGGTATGAATCTGCCGGCTTCGCTGAAAAAGATCGGAGCCAATCCTTTCGCGGGCTGTTCGCATTTCCGGCGGCTGGATCCGGCGGCGGGGCATCCCTTCCTGCGGTATGAAGGCGGTATGCTTTATGATTCCGAAACACAGACCCTGATTGCCTGTACGACGGAAGCGTGGAAAAGCCCGGTGACTCTGCCGGCTTCGGTCCGGATCATCGGGGAAGCGGCTTTCGCGGCGGCGCCGGTGGAAACCCTTGTGATTCCGGATTCGGTGACAGCGGTGGGCAGCTATGCTTTCGCGGATTCCGCGCTGCAAAAGCTGTTGCTTCCGGCCTCACTGGAAACGATGGGGGCCAATCCGGTCCGGAACTGCCTGCTTCTGTCCGAGCCGGAAATCCGTTCCGAACGGTTTGCCGTGCGGGACGGGGCGCTGATCGACGAGACGGAGCATCGGCTGATCGCCTGCCTGCCGCCCCCTCTGCCCGATGATTTTCAGAGGGAATACGCTGCACAGTATCAGCCGGCGGAGCCGCCTGCCGACGGCGCCCGGCGGGATCTCAGCCTGAGCAGTCTGCGAGATGAACTGTACGCCTGGCACGATGTCTGGAATGTTTATTCCGATGAGGGGGGATTCTCCTATACGGTACCGGACGGAATCCGGACGATCGGGGCTTCCGCCTTCTGGGGCCTTCCGGTGGTGACGGCCGAAATGCCCGATTCCGTGAATGCGATCGGCTCAAATGCTTTCTCCCACTGCCGGTTGCTGGAAAGCTGCCGGATTCCGGAAGGGCTGAAGCGGATGGAAAACGGTCTGTTTGATGGCTGTGAAAATCTGACGGAGATCCGTTTTCCGGAGGGGCTGCAGACGATCGGGGCTTATGCCTTTTATGAATCCGGGATCACGCAGGCGATCCTTCCGGATACGGTGACCTCTATCGGCGCCTATGCTTTCGCCCGCTGCGGGAATCTGAAGGATATTCGTTTCAGTGAGGCCCTGACGGAGATTCCGCGGGGGGCCCTGGCCGAATGCGGCGCGGACCGGCTGGAGCTGCCGGCGGGTATTACGAGGATCGGGATTCAGGCTTTTGCCGGCATGCAGTATCTGGACCAGAGCGAAATCGATCTGCCGGACGGTCTGACCGTGATTTCGGATTTCGCGTTTTTTAACACGCCGTTCTATGCCATTTCCATTCCTTCGGGCGTCACCTGTATCGGGGATCAGGCCTTCCGGATTGACGGCTACAGTTCTCCGCAGATGATTTCTTTTTCCTTTCCTGAAAACCTGCGCTGTCTCGGAAACAAAGCCTTCATGGGGCAGGGGCTGATGGAGGAAATCACGCTGCCCGGCGGACTGGAATGGATGGGGGAGTCGGTTTTCTGTGACTGCGGTTCCCTCATGAAAGCGGTGCTTTCCGAGGGAATCACCGCCCTGCCGGATCAGACGTTCATCCGGAGCGGCCTGAAGGAGATCCGGCTGCCGGAAACACTGCAGCGGATCGGAAGCCTTGCGCTCAGCGAGACGCCCCTCCCTTCGGTGGAGCTGCCGGCGCAGGCGCTGGAGATCACCGGTAATCCCTTCCGGAGCTGCCGGTCCCTGTCCCGCGTGGTCCTTGCGGAGAATCATCCGAATCTGGTGATCCGGGATCATCTGCTGATCGACGAATCCCGCCGTCAGGTGATAGCCTTTCTGAATGAGGATCAGGAACCTTCCTGCGTGATTCCGGAAGGCATTCAGGTCATCGGCGCTTATGCCCTGGAGGATCCTTTGCAGGAGGTGAAGCTCCCGGAAAGCCTCCGGGAGATCCGGGAGTATGCTTTCAGCGGCTGTGAGCTGGAAAGCGTCACGCTGCCCGAAGGACTGGAACGGATCGGGGACTCGGCCTTTGTCTTTAATCCGCTGACGGAAATCCGGCTTCCGGAAGGACTGAAGGAGATCGGGGAAGAAGCTTTCGGCTCGACCTGTCTCTCCGATGTGGCGATTCCGTCCTCTGTTGAGCGGATCGGAACCGGCGCTTTCGATACCGGGACGCTGAAACAGGTAACCTTCCGGCCGGGCGGGGCGGAGCCGGAAGGGAATCCTCTGGCGGATACCCTGTATCAGCCCTATCGGGGCGGGACGATTCCGCGGATTCTGATTCCGGAAGGCCACCCCACGCTGACGGTTTCGGACGGAAATCTGTACAACGTCCGGGATCACAGGCTGCTGGCGCAGCTGACGGACGCGCCGGTCCGGGAGGATACGGAGGCAGTGGCGCGGGGTGCGCTCAAACCGGAGCTGCCTCAGCAGTTTCCCGCGGGGATCCGGGATCTTCCGCTGACTGATGAGAATTTCTGCTATATGAATATGGTTGATGAGTGCCGGGTTGTGCCGGGATCCGCCTGCGAAGCGTTTCTGGAAGCCGGCATCGGCTGGCCTTCTGTTTCCTCGTCCTTCTCTTCCTACTGAACGTTTTCTGTTGAACACGTTTTCCGCTGAACGATTTTTCTTCAGACTTACATGCTTTCATTTGGCTGAGCGGAAGATTCCGGCGGATCAGGCGGGGCATTGTATGGAAAAAGACAACAAAGCAACGCTGCGCGCGGGGGGCGCGGAAATCATGAAACGGATCCTTGCCCTGGCAGGCTGCCTGCTTTTCCTCGCGGCGGGAAAGGCGGAACCGGTTTCCTTCGGAGCGGTCACCGTGGATTCGGCCTGCCTCCGCCTGGATCTGGGCAGGGAAGGGATTGAGGACTGGGACGCCTTTTATGCTTTCCTCGGCCGGCTGCCGGCGGTCCGGCGGGTGGATCTTTACGCGACAAAAGTATCCGGAAGCGAAGCGGAGCGGCTGACGGCCCGCTTTCCGGAGATTGATTTCGGAATGACCCTCTGCTTTGCGGACCATGAGATTCGTACGGATGCGACGGCGTTCTCCACGCTCCATACGTCTCATTCCGCGCGGCACCGGGATGAAGATTTCTCCGTTCTCCGCTTCTGCCCTTCCCTGAGGGCGCTGGATCTGGGCCATAACCGGCTGACCCGCCTGGATTTTCTGGAAGAACTGCCGGAGCTGAGGGTGCTGATCCTTTCCATGAATGACCTGGAGGACATCACCCCGGTCGGTACGTTAAAGCATCTGGAATACCTGGAGCTGTTCAATAACCGGATCCGCGATCTTTCCTGTCTGGCCGGGCTGGAGTACCTGACGGATCTGAATCTGTCCGGAAACCGGATCGGGACGCTGAAACCGCTCGCGGATCTGTCCGGCCTGAAGCGGCTGGGGATCCGGAACAGCATGATCGGACAGCCCCCGGATCAGTTCCGGAAGGAAACCGCATGGCTGCGGCAGTGCCTGCCGGAGTGTGAGATTGACGCGGTTTCCCCGTCTCTTCAGGGAACCTGGCGGAATCATCCGCATGCCGAAATCATCCGGAGAATCTTTCAGACCGGGCGGTATGAACCCTTTGAGGATTCCCCCGCCGGCAACCGGCCGGATCCGGAACCTGACGGAAGCCATTAAAAAAGGGAACGTCTCCATCGTTCCCTTTTTTTATTAAATAACCCTGGCCACGGGCTGGGGAGCCGCAATGCCGCAGAGGGTGAACACCTGATCCAGATCCTGCACCGGCGTGATTTCCAGCTGGTCCAGGACTTCCTTCGGCACGTCCTGCAGATCCTCCTCGTTGTCCGACGGAATCAGCACCTGCCGTACCCCTGCCCGCTGGGCTGCCATCAGCTTTTCAGGCAGGCCGCCGATGGGCGTCACTTCACCCCGCAGGGAGATTTCGCCCGTCATGGCGATGGTGGACGGAACCGGCGTGGCTGTGACGAGGGAAGCGATGGCGGTCGTCAGGGTGATGCCGGCGGAGGGGCCGTCCTTGGGGGTGGCGCCGTCCGGCACATGGATATGCAGGTCATGATTCTCAAATGCGCGGGCCTGTTCCGGGAAGCGGTGCTTCACCAGGCTGACCGCCAGCCGCACGGATTCCTTCATCACGTCGCCCAGCTGGCCCGTGATCACAATCTGCCCGCTGCCCTGGGTCAGCATGGCCTCGATATAGAGGATGTCCCCGCCCGCGGCGGTCCAGGCCAGGCCGGTGACGATGCCGGGCACGTGATTCTCCCGCACGTTCCGATGGCGGATGGGCCGCATATCCAGATATTCCCGGAGGTTTTCCGGCGTGACGCGGAGGGTTTCCCCCCGGCCTCTCACGATGTGTACGGCGGCGGAACGGCACAGGGTATCCATCCGCTTTTTCAGGCCCCGCACGCCACCTTCCCGGGTGTAATCGGCAATGACGGCCTGAACGGCCTCTTCCGAAACGGACAGCTGATCCGCCGTGATTCCCACGGCCTCCATGGCCTTCGGCAGCAGATGCCGCAGAGCGATCTGCTGCTTTTCAATGGGGGTGTAGCCCTGGAACTGGATCACTTCCATGCGGTTCAGCAGAGGCTCCGGGATGGTGTCGACGGTGTTGGCGGTGCAGATGAACAGCACATCCGACAGGTCGTAGGGTACGTTCATATAGTGGTCGGTGAAGGTGCTGTTCTGCTCGGGATCCAGCACCTCCAGCAGGGCGCTGGCGGGATCGCCGTTATAGGACATGGAGAGCTTGTCCACCTCGTCCAGCACCATCACGGGATTGGAAACGCCGCTTTTCTGAATGGCGTCCATGATGCGGCCCGGCATGGCCCCGATATAGGTGCGGCGATGACCGCGGATGTCCGCCTCGTCCCGGACGCCGCCCAGGCTGACCCGCACATACTGCCGCTGCAGCGCCCGGGCAATGCTCTGGCCGATGCTGGTTTTTCCGGTGCCCGGCGCGCCCACGAACAGCAGGATGGAGCCGGACTGCTGCTTCTTCAGGTTCATCACGGCGATCTGCTGCAAAATGCGGTCCTTGACCTTTTTCAGGCCGAAGTGATCCTCCTCCAGCACCTTCTCCGCCTCGTCCAGGTCGATTTCCCGGGCGGGCTCCTTCTTCCAGGAAAGGCTGGTGAGGAAATCCAGGTAGTTATACAGCATCCCCGTTTCCGCGCTGCCCGAGCCTTCCTGCCGGAGCCGGTTCAGCAGCTTGTCGGCTTCCTTCCGGGCGGTTTCGTTCATGGCGCTTTCCCGGATCTTCAGCTCCAGCCTCCGGATGTCGCTGACGTTTTCCGGGTGCATTTCGTCCAGTTCTTTCTGCAGATATTCCATCTGCTTTTTGATGGCGGATTCCCGCACCATCTTCTGGTAATCCTCCTGGCGGACGGAGGAGCCTTCCTGGCTGAGCCTGCCCATTTCCAGGGTTTCATAGATCAGCTTTTCCAGCATTTCGGCGCGCCGGACGGCGCTGTCCTCGGCCAGGATGGCATACTTCTCCTCATGGGTGGCATCCATCCAGGGGGCGCAGGCGGCGGCTACGTCATTCAGGGTGTCGAACTGATCCAGCCAGGGCCGGGAGGCTGCCTCCCACGGAGTGCCCCTGGAAAAATCCGTCAGAGCCTGCTTGGCGTCCCGGGCTTTCCGCCCGGCTTCCTGAGGAGAAAGCGCTTCCGTATCCTCCCGGCGGGAGGTGTAGGCTTCCATGCGTCCGTCCGGGGCGAAGGCGAGTTCGTCCAGATTCACCCGGCTCCGGGTTTTCACGGCGAACCAGCCTTCCTCGTGGATTTCGGATACGGTTCCCGATACGCCGATGGGATAGAAGCTGTTCTGCGTGATGCTTTCACGCTCCAGCGCTTCCTTCAGAATCAGCAGCGTCACCCGTTCGTCCATCCGGGGAGCGCGGCCCGCCATTTTTTCAAATCGTTCTGTTTTCAGATATACCCTCGCGTCCGGCAGTACCAGCGCGTCATATAATGGTAATACGGCCATCGTGATTCCTCCTGCGGTTCCGGTTTCACAACTTGACAACTGTCCAGGTTGTGTTATAATGATTATAGCGATACTTTGACAGTTGTCAAGGTTTTGCAGAAACTTTTTTTCAGACCGGAATAAGCGCGGGGGAACCCAACTGGCCGGAGTGAAGCAGGCCGGAATAAAGCGGGGGAGAATCCCGCAAAAAGAATGAAGCGGGAAAGAACCCGTCAGAAAGAAGATTGTAAGGAAAGAAGTGGCTTATGTACTGCGGGAATAATAAAACGGCGCTTTCCTCCCAGCGGCAGATTACAAGCGCGCTGCTCGCGCTGCTGGAGGAAATGCCGTACGGAGAAATTTCGGTCAGCGCCATCTGCAAGCGGGCGGATGTTTCCCGCCAGACCTTTTACAGCCTGTTTCAGTCCAAGGATAATGTGATTACCTTCAGCCTGCGCAATGACTGCTGTTATTCCAACGGCCGGCCGCGGGACTGCGGCGGTCATTCCTTCCGGGAGATCTGCGGCGGCTTCGGCCGGTATATCATCCAGCACGCCGGCGTGCTGGAAATTCTGGCTCATCACGATCTGATGCCGCTTCTGCGCTCCGTGCTGCGGGAGGATTTTTCCCTTTACCTGGCCCACACCGGCAGCTATGCCCCCTCCCTGCAGCCCTATGTGGTTGACTTCCTGGCCGCCGGCATCACCAGCATCGCGGAAACCTATGTCCGGACGGGCAAAAGGGCTGATCCCGAAACGCTGGAAAGCATCATCTATCTGCTGATGCGCGGGCAGTACTGCGATGATTGACGAAACGCGGGAAACTGTGCTAAGATGCTGCCAACGGACTTGGGTTCTGCGTATTTCAGAATGGACAGACTGATAAATGAATGGGAGGAATATCCAATGAAAAAAATGATGGCTTGTCTGCTTGCGGTTCTGGTTCTGAGCCTGGCGCTGATCCCGGCGGCCTTCGCCGGAACGTCTACGGAAAGCGGCCGGACGGCGGTGGCCGGGAACTCCGGCCTGACCCGGGTGCTGAATGAGCTGCCGCCCTTCAAGTTTGAAAAACACGCGTATGGAATCGGCTACGGCACGTGCCCGGTTTATTCCGCTCCCTCCGAGAGCGCCTACCGCTGCGCGAACGGGAGAGCCTCCTGCGATACCAATTCGAAGATGGATGACGCCGGCTTCGTTTCCGGCTGGCTGATGGTCCGGTATGAGACGAACAACGGCGGCGTGCGGGTCGGCTTCATTCCGCCGAAGTATGTCCGGGGATACAAATCCAGCATGGTTCCGCATTTCGGCTATGTCCCGGCCGTCGCCAATGATGTGATTTATGTCACGGATAACCCGATGACGCACGGAACGTCCTTCGCGACCCTGAGCGCGGGAGAAAGCTTCCATATTCTGAGCAAGTATAATTACTACAAAGACCGGGGCCTGGACTGGTGGTATATCGAATGCACGGTGGACGGCCAGCAGGCTTACGGGTTTATCGAAGTGGATTCCGACTTCGAGCTGGGGAACGGCGCGGAGGGCTGAAATCCCGCATTTTCCGGCAGATGATCTACACTCCGTCAGGGAATTTCTCTGACGGAGTGTGGTTTTATGTCTGCATTTCCGCCCGGAATCCGGGGCGGCCGGAGAGCAGCGGTGAAGCTTTTACGCGGCTGATTGACATTTGCCTCTTCTTTGTGCTATATAAATAAGGTTGACGGCTACCGCCGGCAGAAAGTTATGAGGTGACAAGTATGTCTCAGAATTATGTACTGGTAACGGATTCGGCCTGCGATCTCGGGATTGAACGGGCCCGGGAATGGGGAGTTGAGATGATCCGTATGCCTTTTTTGTTTACGGACGATGGCGTGGGCCATTCGGATCTGGATCAGCCGCTGCATGAGTTTTATACCCAGATGCGGGACGGCCGGGTAGCCAAGACCTCCGCGGTGAATGAGGATATGTATTTCCGGACCTTTACGCCGATTCTGGAGCAGGGGAAGGATATTCTGTACCTGGCCTTTTCCAGCGGCCTGAGCGTGACCGCGGAGAACAGCCGCAAGGTGGCGGCTGCGCTTTCGGAGCAGTATCCGGAAAGAACGATCCGGGTGATCGATTCCCTGGGGGCTTCCGGCGGGGAAGGGCTGTTCGTGTATCTGGCGAAGCAGAACCTGGACGCGGGCCTGACCCTGGAGGAGAACGCGAAAAAGCTGGAGGCGGAGGTGCATCACGTCTGCCACTGGTTCACCGTGGAAGAGCTGAAGTATCTGAAGCGGGGCGGCCGGATCAGTACGGCCACCGCGCTGCTGGGCACCGCGCTGAACGTCAAGCCGGTGCTGCATGTGGATGACGAGGGCCATCTGGTCAAAATGTCCCAGACTCACGGGAGGAAAAAGTCCATCCGGCTGATGGCGGAGCATCTGGGGGAAACGATCCGGGACGGGTCGCCGATCATAATTTCCCATGCCGACTGCCTGAAGGACGCGGAGCTGCTGGTGAAGATCCTGAAGGAGGAATACGGGCGGGACACCACGCTGATCACGGAGATCGGCTCGGTCATCGGCGCGCATGCCGGCCCCGGTACGCTGGCGCTGTTCTTCCTGGGCAGCCACCGCTGATCCGCGTTCTCCCGAAAAATACATTGCGCCCGAAGCGAAAAGAGCGTATAATGAAAGAAGAAAAAACCATAGAGGAGGGGTCCCCCATGATACAGGTAATCGCGGGCAGGAAAGGATCCGGGAAAACCAAGCGCCTGATCGACCTGACCAATACGACCGCCCGGGAAGCGATCCATGATGTGATTTTCCTGGACGATGACAATCGCTATATGTTCGACGTGGATCATAAGGTTCGCTTTATCAACGCCGAAGATTATCATATTCACAGCGCCGAGATGTTCATCGGCTTCATGTGCGGCATCATTTCCTCCAACTTCGATCTGGGCACCGTGTTTGTGGATGCTTTCCTGAAGCTGTGCCATACGGAGCTGGCGGCGACGGGTCCGGTGGTGGAAGCCCTGGCGGAGCTGGGGAGCAAGCACGACGTCGATTTTGTGCTCAGTCTGAGCGCGGATCCGGATGAGCTTCCGGATTTCCTGAAAAAGTACGTCATCTGATTCAGCTTGAAGAAGCAAAGGGGCGATGGATGATCCTTCGCCTCTTTTTTGAAAAATAAGCTGTTTATAAAAAAACACGTTTTTTCAGCATATCTTACGGGATTTGTGATATTGGTTTGGTCGGTAAAAATGCAGGACGATACTGGAGTGTGATGAAATTATGTCGTTTTTTTCTACCCGCGGCGGAAGCTGCGTGACCGCCAGCCAGGCGATTCTGCAGGGGCTGGCGCCGAACGGCGGGCTGTATGTGCCCGCCATGTTTCCGACCGTCAGCGGCGCGGATCTGGCGGCGCTGGGCAGCATGAATTATCCGCAGCGGGCCGCGCTGATTCTGCGGCAGTATCTGGAGGATTTCAGCCCCGCTGAGATTGAGCGGGACGTGGCGGCGGCTTACGGCGCCGACCGGTTCCGGGATCCCGCCGTCGCTCCCGTCCGGAGGCTGGATGATTCCACCTTCGTGCTGGAGCTGTTTCACGGGCCCACCCTGGCCTTCAAGGATATCGCGCTCCAGCTGCTTCCGCATCTGATCCGCCGTTCCGCGGAGAAAAACGGGGAAACCCGGGAAGTCAGCATTCTGGTGGCTACCAGCGGGGATACCGGGAAGGCTGCTCTGGAAGGCTTCCGCGATGTTCCCGGCACCAGCTGCACGGTTTTCTATCCGCTGGAGGGTGTCAGCGATGTGCAGAAGCTGCAGATGGTCACCACCGCCGGGGAGAATACGCATGTCATCGCGGTCCGGGGCAATTTTGACGATGCCCAGACCGGCGTGAAGGAGCTCTTCTCGTCGGAAGCCTTCGGCGAAAAGATGCGGGAGAAGGGCCGGGTGCTGTCCTCGGCCAACAGCATCAACTTCGGGCGGCTGGTGCCGCAGATTGTCTATTATTTCTCCGCCTATGCCGATCTGGTGAAGCAGGGCGCGGTCCGGATGGGCGACCCGGTGAACTTCTGCGTTCCCACGGGCAATTTCGGCGATATCCTGGCGGGATATTACGCGCGGAACATGGGGCTTCCCGTGAACCGGCTGATCTGCGCCAGCAACCGGAACAATGTGCTGACGGATTTCTTCAACACGGGAATTTATTCCACGCACCGCACCTTCTTCCGCACGATCAGCCCGAGTATGGATATTCTGGTATCCTCCAACCTGGAGCGCCTGCTCTATGAAGCGGCGGACCGGGACGGGGAGCTGATCGCCACCTGGATGCGCCAGCTGAAGGAATGCGGCAGCTTCTCCGTGGGCGAGCAGCGGCTGGACTGGCTGGGCACCATGTTCTGGGCGGAATGCGCGGACGACAAGGATACCCTGGCGGAGATCCGGAACCGGTATCTCCAGGATCATTATCTGATGGATCCCCATACCGCGGTGGCCGGCCACGTGCTGCGGCAGTACCGGAAAGCCCGGAACGATCAGACCCCCACGGTCATCGTGGCCACCGCCAGTCCCTACAAGTTCGCCGCGGATGTGCTGCGGGCGCTGAAGAACGAGGAAGAGCGGGAGCCGGACGCCTTCATAGCCAGCGGGGAGCTGGAGAAGCTGACCGGCGTCCCCATGCCGGATCAGGTCCGCAGCCTGCGGGAACTGCCTGTCCGGCACCGCAGGGAATGTGAAAAGAACGGGATGGCGGAAGCCGTGCTGGCGGAGCTGGCCTGAAGTTTTTCCTTTTCAAACCGAAGGAAGTATGGTAAAATATTCGCCGGGCGTGTCGCCGGGAAAGGGGCGCGCCCGGAAAGGCGTGATACAAAGATGACCGCTTCTGAGCGACTGGTTGATTTTTTGAAGCTGAAGCCTTCCTCCGCAGCTGTGGTTCATGATCCCTCCAATATGTTCTATCTGACGGAGGGATATACCGGAGAGGGCCTGGTGCTGATCTCCGGCGAGCGGCGGGTGATCCTGACGGATTTCCGCTATACGGAGCAGGCTGCCCGGCAGGCGCCGGATTTTGAAGTGCTGATGACGGATTCCGATCATCCAGAAAAGGCCATGCTGGCGGAGCTGGCGAAAGCCTGGGGGCTGACGGAGATGAAGATGGAGCTGAACTATCTCTCCGTGGACCGTTTCCGGGAAATCCGGGGCGCCGTGGGGGAGGAAGTCAGCTGTACCAGCCTGGAAAGGGCGCCCCAGAAGCTGCGAGAGATCAAGACGGAGGCGGAGGTTTCCGCGATCCGGAAGGCCTGCGGCATCACCTCGAAAGCTTTCGGCGCGATCCTGGAGAAGATCCGCCCCGGCATGACGGAGAAGGAGCTGCAGATTGAGCTGGATTTCACCATGCTGCGTCTGGGCGCGGACGGGAACGCTTTCTCCACCATCATCGCCTCCGGGGAGAACGGAAGCCTGCCCCACGCGATTCCCGGGCCCCGGGTGCTGCGGGCGGGCGATATGATCACGATGGACTTCGGCGCGAAGGTGGACGGGTACTGCAGCGATATGACCCGGACGGTGGCGCTCGGAAAGCCGTCGGATGAAATGAAGCGGGTCTATGATACGGTTTTCCGCGCCCAGGCCATGTGTGTCGAGGCGCTTGCCGCCGGGAAGAACTGCTATGAGATCGACCGGCTGGCCCGGGACTATATTGACGCGCAGGGCTATGCCGGCCGCTTTGGACACGGCCTGGGCCACGCGGTGGGAATCGATATTCACGAGGAGCCCCGCCTGAGCCCGAAATGCAGGGAGGATCTGCGCGCCGGCGTGGTGATGACGGTTGAGCCGGGCGTTTATCTGCCGGGAGTGGGCGGCGTCCGCATCGAGGATACCTGCCTGGTTCTGGAGAACGGGAGCGAGTCGCTGACGACGGCGGACCGGCAGCTGATCATTTTGTAAGCGTGAGCAATTAAAAGGAATATAAAAAAGAACGGAGGTAAAGAAGACATGATTACCGCAGGAGATTTCAAAAAGGGCATTACCATTGAGTGGGACGGGGGCGTATGGAACATCGTTGATTTCCAGCACGTGAAGCCGGGTAAGGGCGCGGCCTTCGTTCGTACCAAGATCAAGAACGTGATGACCGGCGCGGTGGTGGAGCGCAGCTTCAACCCGACCGACAAAATGCCCAAGGCCATCATCGAGACCAAGGAAATGCAGTATGTATACAATGACGGGGATCTCTATTACTTCATGGATACCGAGACCTACGAGCAGCTGCCCCTGAGCAAGGATCAGGTGGAGGACGCCATCCCCTTCGTGAAGGAAGGCACCAATGTGACCGTGCGCTTCTTCAAGGGCAGCGCTTTCTCCGTGGAAGCCCCCAACTTCGTGGTGCTGGAAGTGACGGATACCGAGCCCGGTTTCGCCGGCGATACCGCGTCCAATACCTATAAGCCTGCGACCCTGGAGACCGGCTTCAGCCTGCAGGTTCCGCTGTTCATCAACACCGGTGACAAGATCCAGATTGACACCCGCACCGGCGAATATCTGAAGAGGGCGTAATCATGAGCCGACTGACGGATCGGATCAGCTATCTGCAGGGCCTGGCGGAGGGCATGAAGCTGAACCCGGGCAAGGACAGCCATAAGCTGATCCTGGGAATCCTGGATGTGCTGGGAGACGTGGGGGATGCTTTTGACGCCCTGGCGGAAGCCCATGGCGAGCTGAACGAATATGTGGAAAGCATCGATGCCAATCTGGCGGATCTGGAAGCGGCCTGCTATGCGAATGCGGCGGAGGATGAAGCCGGAGAAGGGGAAGACCCGGAGACCGGCCTGATCCAGTATGTCTGCCCCCATTGCGGCGGCACGGTGGATGTGGATCCGGATGACATCGATTTTGACGAGGAGGCGCTTTGCCCCCTCTGCGGAAAAGCCCTGTTTCCCGTGCTTCCGGAGGAACCGGATCAGGAGCCGGAAAGCAAACCGGAGACTCAGCCGGCGAACAAACCGGATCAGAAGCCGGAAAGCAGCCCGGAAACCCAGCCGGCAGGCAAACCGGATCAGAAGCCGGAAAGTAAGCCGGAAGCATAATCAGGACGAAGGAAAAACGGAGAATGCGGTCACGCATTCTCCATTTTTTTGATCGTGTTGTAAGGCCCGAGCACCACAAAAATGTCGTCCCGCCGGACGGGCCGGTCGATATCCGGGGGAATGACCAGCTTCTCTCCCTCCCGGGTGGCCAGGATATTGGCGCCGAAGCGGGAACGCAGATCCAGCTCCCGGATGCTCCGGCCCGCCCATTTGAGCGGGGCATGAATCTCCAGAATGCCGTATTCGTCGCTCAGCTCGATGTATTCCATGATGCCGGTGGAAGTCAGCCCCAGGGCCAGCTTATCCGCCGTTTCCCGCTCCGGAATGATGACCCGGTTGGCGCCCAGCCGTTCCAGAATTTCCTTATGGGTGTCGTTCTGCGCCTTGCAGAGGACGTAAGGCACCTTCAGGGTTTTCAGATTCATGGTGATCAGGGCGGAGGCTCCCAGATCCGACCCGATGGCTATCACCGCCCGGTCCACATGATCCGCGCCCAGCCGGGCCAGCACGTCATAGTCCTGAGCGTCCGCGACGACCGCCCGGGTCACCCGGTCGGCGATCCGGTTGACAATGGCCTCGTCCCTGTCGATGGCCAGCACCTCCTCGCCGCAGGCATACAGGCGAACGGCCAGTTCGAATCCAAACCGTCCGAGACCGATGATGATATAGGACTTCATAGCCTTTCCCTCCTTATCCGATCATCAGATCGGCGTTGGCATATTGATATTGCTGACCGATCGGCTTGTTCCGCAGGAAGCCGCAGCTGACCGTCAGAACGCCGACCCGGCCGAAATACATCAGCAGGATGATCACCAGCTGCGGCACCGGCCGCAGCGTCGGTGTCAGGCCGGTGCTCAGCCCCACGGTTCCGATGGCGGAAACCGTCTCGAACAGGGCGTTCTCAAAGCGGGCCGGACCGGTCGCACAGATCAGAATGGCGCTGAAGAAGGCCATGCCGATCATCAGCGTGAAAATCGTGATGGCGTTCAGCGCGTTCTCGCCGGTAATGGTCCGGTGAAACACGCTGACGGTCTGCCGCCCGCGCATCCGGTTCCACAGGAACATGAGCAGTACTACGAAGGTGACGGTTTTCAGGCCGCCCGCGGTGGATCCGGAGGAGCCGCCGATGAGCATCAGAAAGATGGAAAGCCCCTTGCCGGCCGCCGAAAGTCCGCCCTGATCGATGCCGGCGAAGCCGGCGGTCCGCAGGGTTACGGACTGGAAGAAGGCGGCCAGGATTCGGGACGGCCAGGGAAGGGAACCCAGGGTCCGGGGATTATCCCATTCCAGCAGACAGAATCCGACGGTCCCTCCCAGGAGCAGGATGCCGGTGACGATCAGCACCAGCTTGGTATAGACGCTGAGCCGGCGGGTTTTCCGGACCCGGAGCACGTCGTCCCAGACCAGGAAGCCCAGACCGCCGAGAACGATCAGCGCGGACAGCGTCAGCATGACGATCAGGTCGGACTGATAGGGAATCATGGAGGCCCCGGGCTCCATGCAGCCGAGAATGTCGAACCCGGCGTTGCAGAAGGCCGAAACCGCGTGAAAAACGCCCATCCAGACCGCCTGGGGAAAGGGAAAATCCGCCAGGAACCGCAGCGTCAGAATCAGCGCGCCGGCGCCCTCCAGCACGAAGGAGCGGAACAGCAGCCGCCTCTGCTGGGTCATGATGTCTCCCAGCCGGTCCGCCCCGATGGATTCGGCGATGACCAGCCGGGACTGGAGGCTCATTTTCCGGCGGCGGAAGGCGATAAAGGTCAGGGAGGCGGCGGACATGAAGCCCAGGCCTCCGATCTCGATCATGGTCAGGATCACGGCCTGGCCGAAGGGGCTCCACAGGCTCCAGGTGTCCCCCCGCACCAGTCCGGTGACGCAGGTCGCCGAGGTCGCGGTAAACAGACCGGTCAGAAAGCCGTGGCTGCGCCCGGTGCGCGACGCGGCGGGCGTGGTCAGCAGCAGGGCTCCCAGCAGAATCAGGCCTGCAAACCCCAGGGCGATCACCCGGGGGATGCTGACAGAACGGCGCTTTTCCCGAATAACGCGGTTCGGTTTCTTTCCGGAGCTCATGCTTGTCCCCTTCATTTCGCTTCATTAGAATCGGATTGGAATCGGATTTTGAATCTGATTTCGCACGCCAGTATACACCAAACCCGAAAAACAGACAAGTTTCTTGCTAAACCGGTGTAAAAAGGGTACAATCGGAGAAACGGAATCCGGAAAAATCCGGAAAAAATCCGGAACGGTCCGGAGGGATCCGGATTGATCCACAGGAGGAAAGAACATGAGCGCGAGACCCGTTCTCTGGATTGTGATTCCCTGCTACAATGAGGAGCAGGTGCTTCCGCTGACCGCCCCTCTCTTTACCGGAAAGCTGGAGCAGCTGGCGGCGGCCGGTAAAATCAGTCCAAACAGCCGGGCGCTTTTTGTGAATGACGGTTCCTCCGACTGCACCTGGGAGATCATCCGGAATCTGGCGGAGCGGGACGAGCGGATCCTGGGCATCTGCCAGAGCCGGAACCGGGGGCATCAGAACGCCGTGCTGGCCGGGCTGATGGAGGCCATGAACCGGTGCGATATCACCATTTCCATCGACTGCGACGGGCAGGACGATGTCAATGCCATGGACGAGATGGTGGATCAGTATCTGCAGGGCGCGGAGGTGGTTTACGGCGTCCGCTCCCGCCGGGATACGGATACCTGGTTCAAGCGCTTCACCGCGGAGAGCTTCTATAAGCTGATGAACCGGCTGGGCGCGGAGGTGGTTTTCAACCACGCGGATTACCGCCTGATCTCCGCGAAGGTCCTGCGCCATTTCGCCGATTTTGAGGAGGTCAATATTTTCCTGCGCGGGCTGGTGCCGCTGGTCGGCTTCCCCAGCGCGCAGGTGTATTATGAGCGGGCGGAAAGGCTGGCGGGCAAGAGCCATTATCCCCTGAAAAAAATGCTGGCCCTGGCTTTTAACGGCATTACCAGCCTGAGCATCAAGCCGATCACCCTGATCACCGGCTTCGGGATCGTCTTCAGCCTGGTGGGGCTTGTTCTGATGATCTGGGCCGTGGTGGAGGCAATCCTGGGCCATACGGTGGCCGGCTGGGCTTCCACGGTCTGCATTATCTGCCTGCTGGGCGGCATCCAGCTGATCAGCCTGGGCGTGATCGGGCAGTACGTGGGCAAAACCTATCTGGAAAGCAAGCGCCGTCCCCGCTACATCATTTCCTCCCGCACCTGGGAAAAGGAAGAGCGGCACTGGCTGGAAGAAAAGGATCCGCAAGGGGTCTGACGGGTTCTGGAAATATTTCCCTGTTGCTTTTGGCGGGCAATCCGTCTATAATGGATTCTGTATCAGTATATCCTTTTTGGAGCACTGAAAAGAGCAGGAACCCGTACGACAGCAGAGGGGAGAATTGCAGATGAAAGAACGGTTATGGCGGATTGTGTCCGTCCTGTGTGTGCTGGCGATGGCGCTGGGCTGTCTGGCCTATGGCGCGGCCGAGCAGACCCAGCAGCAATACGGAATTGTGACCATCAACTGGCAGGATGAGAATAACGCGGACGGGATCCGGCCGGCCAGCGTCACCATCGGGGGCGCTGAGCTGAAGGCGGATAACGGATGGACCGGGATCGGCAACGTGCCGGTGGCGAGCGTGCCGGATTTGGGGCATTATTCCGCCGGCACCATCAGCGTGAACGGTGACATCACGACCGTTACCTATGTCCATCGGGTCGAGAAGAGAACTGTGACCCCTAAGGTGGTCTGGGATGATGAGAATAACGCGAAAGGGATCCGCCCTTCGTCCCTGCCTGTCCGGGTGCTGCAGAACGGCAATCCGTATACGGCCGAGCTGAAGGTCGGCGCGAGCAACGGCTGGGGGCTGGAACTGTCTCTGCCGGAAAATCTGTACGGACGGATGGAATCAGCGGTATACGCGATCTCCGCTCCGGATGTGGCCGGCTACAAGAAGGATCGCAACGGTGTAGAGATGATTTATACCCTGCAGACCGGTAAGCTGAGCCTGAATGCTTCCGTTTCGGGCGCGCCGGCGGGGGCCGATCTGAGCGGCCTGCGCCTGCGGGTGGACGGGCCGGATCCGATGATGCCGGCGACCCTGACCTATGCGGACATAGCCAATGGCTCCGTTAGTTTCGGCGATGTGCTGCCCGGTGTTTATCTGGTGGAGGATCTGAACGCGGATACCCTGGTGCCGGGTTACCGGCTGAACGGTTCCGCCAGCCGTGTGGCGGACGCGGTGCAGGTTCTGGCTGACGGTTCAGCTGAACTGAACTTCCGCTTTGTCTACAGCCAGCCGGACGCGGTGAAGCCGGAGGATCTCCCGGATCCCACCACGAATCTGGGTGCGCTGTCCTTTGATATTCTGGGGCCGGATCCGGACCAGATGCCTATCCGTGGGCTGACCTACGCGAAGTTTACGAACGGACAGTTTGAACTGAATAATCTGGTGCCCGGCACCTATGTGGTGGTGGAGCGGAACGCCGAAACCCTGGTGGATCTCTATACCCTGCGCAGCGACAGCACCACCGGCCTGATTCTGACGGTGGAAGGCGGCAAGACGGTGACCGCGAGGCTGTATAACCACTATGCGCCCGCGCCCACGCCGGAACCGGACGCGGTGACGGTCAGCGTGCCGGTGGTCAAGACCTGGAACGATAATAACGACGCGGACGGCAACCGTCCGGCCCAGGTCACCGTGCGGCTGTATGCCGACGGGGTGGAGACGGCCAGTGCCGCGCTGAACGCGGCGAACAACTGGTCCTACACCTTCGAGAATCTGCCCCGGAACAATGACGCCGGCGAGGAGATTGCCTACACGATCCTGGAGGATCAGGTACCTCAGTACCGGACGACCATCCGCGGCTATAACGTGGTGAATGATTATGTGCCGGAAACGGTCAGCGCTTCCGTGACCAAGATCTGGGATGATGAAAACGATGCGGCCGGCATGCGGCCGCTGAGCGTCGCCATGAGCCTGTCCAACGGACGGGAAACCGTGGCGGTGGCCGTGCTGAACGAGAGTAACGGCTGGTCCAGGACGGTGAATAACCTCCCGGCGATGCTGGACGGGCAGCCCGCCGTCTATACCTGGACCGAGCAGCAGACCCTGGGCTACACCCTCACCGATCTGCAGGAGAACGGAAACAACGCGGTCTTTACCAATACCGCGTATGTGCGGCCGGCGGTGGAGGAGGCCAACCTGCCGCTGAGACGGCCCGGCAATACCTTCTACATCTTCGAGGATTATGAGACGCCTCTGGGTGTGGAGATCATGATTAACCATGTCGGCGACTGCTTTGACTGACGAACCGGTGGCGCGGGGGCGCCGGACCGGAATATGTGAGGAAAGGGCCTGATATTGTGAACGCGATGAAGAAAATCCTTTGCCTGGCGCTGTCTCTGATGATGCTGTCCCTCCCGCTGCTGTCCCAGGCGGAAAACGCCGCGGAAGCCCCGGCGGAGGTTCCGCTGGAGGAGATTCAGTTTCCGGAGGAACTGAAGGTCGGCCATCCCACCATTACCAAGGGCGACTTTTTCACGGAGCTCTTCGGCAATGATACGGCGGATATCGACGTACGGGCGCTGGTGCACGGCTATAACCTGGTAAACTGGGATCAGAACCAGGGCGAATACGTCTTCGACCCCTCCGTGGTGGAGGAAGTTATCGTCGGTTCGGATGAATACGGCAACCGGGTCTATAAGATGATGCTCTGCGACGACCTGTTCTATTCCGACGGCAGCAAGATCACCGCGTGGGACTATGCCTTCTCCATGCTGCTGATGATGAGCCCCGAAATCGAGCAGATCGGCGGAAAGATTTACCGGGCGGAGCATCTGCTGGGCTATAAGGAATATATCGACGCCCGCCGCCGGGAAATCGCCGGGGAAACCCTGGAGATTCAGGATAAGGTGCTGACCGGCGTGGAAGTGCACAGCGACCGGGAACTGTGGGTCTGGCTGGACGTGGACTTCCTGCCCTACTTCTTCGAGGTCGGCCTGCTGCTGTGCGAGCCCTATCCGATTCAGGTCATCGCTCCCGGATGCAAGGTGTATTCCGGCCCCGGGGATTACGGCGTGTATATCGGCAATGAGGATCCGACTGTCACGGAGCCCCTGTATACCGCGGAGCTGCTCCGGAAAACCATTCTGGATCCGGAAACCGGTTACAACTCTCATCCCAGCGTGGTCTCCGGCCCCTATACCATGCTGAGCTGGGACGGCGTGACCTCCCATTATGAAATCAACCCCTATTTCAAGGGCGCCTGGTATCATAACAGCCTGCCGAACGGCTATGAAAACGGTCCGGTGGAATACATCCCGATGCTGGACGCGGAAGGCAATCCGATGCTGGATGCCCAGGGAAATGCCTATTATCTGGTCAAGCCCACCATTCAGAAGGTTTCCTTCACGGTGGCGGATAACGATACCATGATTCAGAAGCTGGCGGACGGCGAGCTGGATCTGGTCAACAAGATCACCTACGGGCCCACCATTCTGGAGGGTATGAGCCGGGCCGGCGAAGCGGGCCTGAGCTTCTCCAACTATCCCCGGATCGGGCTGTCCTTCCTGACCTTCACCTACGACTGGCCCACCGTGCATGAGAAGGAAGTGCGCCAGGCCATCGCCTGGTGTATGGACCGGGATCTGCTGACCGGCGAATACTGCGGCGTGAAGAATCCGGAAACCGGGGAGATCGCCCAGAACTTCGGCCTGCGGGTGGACGGATATTTCGGAATTGAGCAGTGGGAATACCTGCTGGTCACCCGCCAGGTCGGCTGGCCGGTGAACTTCATCGATGAGGAAACTGTGAAGATCAAGCTCGAAGAGGGCGAGGAGGATCCCACCAAGAAGTTCAAGAACCGGTATTACACCACCGACGCGGAAATGGAACAGATGATCGCCGCGTGGGAAGCCCTGGCCACGGAGTGGGAAGACGCCCTGGTGGAATACACCGTGGATCTGGAAAAGGCCACTGCCCTGCTGGACAAGGCGAAGTGGAACCTGAACCGCAGCGGCGAGGCTTTCCGGCCCGGCGTGGACGATGTCCGCTGCAAGGATATCGACGGCACGATCGTTCCCCTGGATCTGAAGATGCTCTATCCGGCCGGAAACCACATGGCGGAGTTCATGCAGGAGGAAGGCAACTTTGTGGACAACCTGGCGAAGGTCGGCATTAAGCTGGAGCTGGTGCCCGCGCCCATGGAAGAGCTGCTGAAGGCCTATTACCGCCAGACGGAACGCACGACCGACATGATCTACCTGGCGACCAACTTCCACATCGTGGTGGACCCCTCTATCACCTATTCCACGGATCCCACCGTCAACCACGAGATCTGGAACAACACCTATTCGGATGACGAGGAGCTGTATTACGATGCCGTCAGCATGCGGAAGACGGAGCCCGGTGATGTGTTCGAATACGTGAGCAAGTGGATCGCCTTCCAGAAGCGGTACAATGAAGTGCTGCCGACGATCCCGATCTACTCCAACATCTATTTTGACTTCTATACGCAGTATCTGCAGAACTACGAAATTACCAGCACCGTCACCTGGTCCCAGGCCATCGTCAAGGCCTTCTTCGGACTCCCGGTTACGGCTGAGGAACCCGCGGAGGAAGGCGACGATCTGGAGTTCGCCGACTGACGGACCGCGGAAACAACCGCGTTCCGCCGGAACCGGATCCCATCGGAAATCACACCGGAAGTCAGAGGACTTCCGGTGTTTTCTGGAAGAAAACGGGAACCGGGCGCCCGAAGCCCGGAAGAAAACAGAGGAGGCGAAGCCTGTGAGACTGGGTACGCTGGAAGCCGGCGGAACGAAGATGGTGCTCTCCGTCGGCAATGAACAGAACGAGCTGACGGAACAGCTCACGATTCCGACGGAAACGCCGGAGGTGACCGTTCCGGCCATGCTGGCCTGGTTCCGGGAGCGGAAGATTGAGGCGCTGGGAATCGGAACCTTCGGGCCGGTGGATCTGAATCCCGCCTCGCCGGCCTACGGCTGGATCACCAGCACGCCGAAGCTGGCCTGGCAGCAGGCGCCCCTGCTGCCGATGCTGCGGGACGGGCTGGGCGTGCCGGCGAAAATCGATACGGACGTCAACGCGGCGGCGCTGGCGGAGTGGAAGCTGGGAGCGGCCCGCGGTCTGAACAGCTGTATGTATGTCACGGTCGGAACCGGGGTCGGCGCCGGCCTGGTGGTGGAGGGAAGGCTGGTCCACGGCCTGCTGCACCCGGAGTTGGGGCATATGCTGCTCCGGCCGGAATCCGGGGATCCCGCGCCGAAGGGCTTCTGCCCCTTTCATGAAGGCTGCATCGAAGGCCTGGCTTCCGGCCCAGCCATGGAAAAACGGTGGGGAAGAAAAGCCTATGAGCTGCCCCCGGATCACGAGGCCTGGGATCTGGAGGCGGATTACCTGGCGCAGATGTGCATGAACGCGCTCTGTGCCTTCTCGCCGGAGAAGATTATTCTCGGCGGCGGCGTCATGCAGCAGAAGCATCTTTTCCCGCGGATCCGGGAAAAAACAAAGGTCCTGCTGAACGGCTATATCCGGCATCCCCGGATTCTGAACGGGATGGAGGATCTGATTACGGAACCGGGGCTGGGCACCCGCAGCGGCGCCCTGGGCGCGCTGCTGCTCGCCCGGGAAGCCCTGGAGAAGCACGGCTGACAAGTCCCCGGAGCGCAGGGAAGGAGAGAATCGGAACCATGAAGATGACGGCGGAAAACCGGGCTCAGATGCTGCTGAATGAGCCGCTGCGGAAGGTGATTCCCGGCCTGGCGGTTCCTACCATCATTTCCATGCTGGTGACCGCCATTTACAATATGGCGGATACCTATTTTGTCAGCCGCATCAGCACGGAAGCCAGCGGCGCGGTGGGCGTGGTGTTTTCCGCCATGGCCATTATTCAGGCCCTGGCCTTTACGATCGGCATGGGCAGCGGAACCAATCTGAGCCTGAGCCTGGGCGCGGGAAACGAGGAGGAAGCGCGCACCTTTGTCTCCGTGGGCTTCTTTACCGCCTTCCTGACCGGAACGGTTCTGATGATCCTCTGCAATCTGTTTATCGATCCCCTGGTCCGCTTCCTGGGCGCGACCAACGAAATCGCGCCCCACGCGACCTCCTACGCGTCCTATATCTTTTACGCGGCGCCCTTCATGATGTGCTCTTTTGTCATGAATAATCTGCTGCGGTTCCAGGGCATGGCCAGCTATGCCATGGTGGGCATCACCACCGGCGGCCTGCTGAATATCGCCCTGGATCCGCTGCTGATTTTCGGCCTGAACCTGGGAACCGCGGGGGCGGCCATCGCCACCGCCGTGTCCCAGTTTGTCAGCTTCAGCATTCTGCTGATCATGTGCAATACCCGCAAGGGCGTGATCCGGATCCGCTTCCGCGACTTCCGCCCCACGGCGGCGAAGTACCGCCGCATCCTGTATAACGGAATCCCCTCCCTCGGCCGGCAGGGAATCGCCAGCGTCGCCACCATCATTCTGAACCGGGTGGCGGGCGGCATCTCCTCCGATCCCGCGACGGTGAACGCCGCCATCGCGGCGATGTCCATCGTTTCCCGCTTTGTCATGTTTATCAACAGCGCGGTGGTGGGCTTCGGCCAGGGCTTCCAGCCGGTATGCGGCTTCTGCTTCGGCGCGGGCAAATACCGGCGCGTGCGGGAAGCCTATCTGTATTGCGGAAAGGTGGCCACCGTGATCCTGCTGGTGCTGGGCGGGGCGGCGTTCCTGTTCAGCGATTCCATTATCCGCCTGTTCCGGGCGGAGGATCCCCTGGTGGTTTCCATCGGCACCACCGCCCTCCGGCTGCAGCTGTGCACGCTGCCGCTCTGGGGCTTCTATGTCATGGCGAATATGTGCACCCAGTCCATGGGCTACGGGCTCAGCAGCACGGTGATTTCCAGCGCCCGCCAGGGCATCTTTCTGATTCCGACGGTGCTGATCCTTCCCGCCCTTTTCGGGATCCTGGGCCTCCAGCTGGCCCAGCCCGTGGCGGATGTGCTGGCGTTCATTATGTCCATGCTGATCATGCGGCGGATTCTGAACAAGCTCAAAGCCCTGCCCGACCGGCCCCATCCCCTGGATCCGTAAAAACTATTCCTCCGGTCCCCGGGGCATGCGCGCCAGCAGCGCGGTTCCATTCTGCTTCAGCCAGTTCCGGGACGCGGAATAGTCCGGCAGCACCGAGGCCACTTCCGCCCAGAAGGCGGGAGAGTGGTCCATATGTTTTAAATGGCTCAGCTCGTGTACAACCACATAGTCGATCACATCCGGCGGGCACAGCATCAGCATGACGTTGAAATTCAGGTTCCCCCTGGAGGAACAGCTGCCCCACCGGGTTTTCTGATTCCGGATGGTGATGCCGTGATACCGGACGCCCATCTTCCGGGCAAAGGCGGCGGCCCGGGCCGAAAGGTCCTGCACCGCCTTTTCTCCCAGGGCGGTCATTTCCGCCCAGCTCAGGCCGGGAACGGAACGGGTCTGCTCCTCCCGCCGGGCCGCTTCGGCCAGATGCTTTTGAATCCACGGGTCCTTTTCCCGCAGAAACCGGCGGATTTCCGCCTCGGGGATCAGCCAGGGAGCCCGGACGACGACCAGCCGGGAGGAGCGAATCTCCACGCTCATGCTTCTCCGGCTGCTGCGGATCACCTGAATTTCATAAGGGGCTGACATACCGGCTTTCCCCGCCTTTCCTTCCTGAAGTCGCCTCTCATCATACCCAATCCCGCGGCTCCGCGCAAGGGAAATTCTTGACATCATTTTTGCAAAATGATATTATGAATTGATTTATCGGTGTATTCCGTTTGAATATACGGAAGAGGAGGATTCCCATGACGATTAAGAAGACACTGAACGGTAAAGACCTGACCATTGCGCTGGAAGGGCGTCTGGATACGATGACGGCGCCGGAGCTGGAAAAGGAGCTGCAGAGCTCTCTGGACGGCGTGAACACCCTGACGATGGATTTCAGCGGGCTGGACTATATTTCTTCCGCCGGTCTGCGCGTGCTGCTGAGCGCGCACAAACGGTTAAGCGGCGCGGGCGGGATGAAGATCACCCATGTGAACGAAATCGTGAGCGAAGTGTTTGATGTCACCGGGTTCAGCGATATTCTGGATATTGAGTAACAGACGCAGTCGGGAAGCAGGAGGCAGTGGGATATGAGGACGGACATCATTGAGATTGACAATCAGGGGAACGGCTTTGCCGAAGCGATGGATCATGCCTCCAGGGCGGCGGAGTACAGCGGGCTGAGCGCGAAAAACACCCTGCATCTGGAGATCATGACAGAGGAGCTGCTGAGCCTGGTCAAGAGCGTCACCGGCGAGATGAAGGCGGCGTTCTGGATTGAGAATGAAGGAAAGCATTTTAAGCTCCATCTGTCCACACAGACCGAGATGACCCGGGAAAAGCGCGCCTATCTGCTTCAGACCGCCACCTCCGGGAAGAACGAAGCCGCCGGGACTTTCCTGGGCATGCTCCGCGATATTCTGGACGCGGCGCGGGCGCCCAGCGAAGCCAGGGCCCGGTACCAGGTTTCGGATGAGGTTCTGAGCAAGGTGATGAGCCATCAGGTGATTTCGGAGGACGCGCTGAATAATCCGGATCAGTCCGTCGAGATTCCGAAGTGGGATGAGTATGAAAAATCCATTCTGCAGCATGTTGCGGACAGCGTCCGGATCGCGATTCGCGGCGGTGAGGTGGAAATTACCGCCGAGAAGCAGTTCGGGTAACGGGATTCAGCCTGAGATCCAGACAGCGGAGAGCCTTTCGGTTTCTCCGCTGCTTTTTGATTCCGGCCGGAACAGGGATCTGCCCGGGTTCCGGGAAAAGAGGCGCGGATTTGGAGAAGAGAAAAGTAACGGTGATCATCAGCGGGCAGCCCTGCAGTTTTTATTCCGACGATTCGGATGATTACATTCTGGCGCTGGAGCAGCGGGCGAATGCCGTCATGCGGCAGACCGCGATGTTTTCAGGCTCGTCGGCCTATACCAACGCCATTCTTTCGGTGCTTTCCCAGACGGACGCCCTGATGCGGCTGGAGCTGCGGAAAACGGCGGCGGAAAAGCCGGCGGCTCCCGCTCCCCGGAAAGCCCCCGTGAAGGAAGAGAGCGCGGAAAACAAAAAACAGATCTCCGTATGGGATCTGCTGGAAGAAAAAACGGAAACGGCGCGGGAGTAAACGGCTGTCCGGAGGTCAGGTCTGCTTCTGAATGACAAAGCATTCCGGCGCCCCGGGAGCGGCGTTCAGAAAGCGCTGATGCAGAACGTTGAAGCGGCGGTTGGGCAGGGCGGAGAAAAGCTCCGTCAGCTCCCGCAGTTCGACGGCCCCTTCCGGATGGCCGGGATAGGCGCACAGAACCAGAAAGCCCAGGGGCCGGAGCAGCGTCAGCGCCTTTTGCACCGCCTCCCGGGTGGTTTCATGCCGGGTGGTGACGGCGTGGTCGCCGCCGGGCAGCCAGCCCAGATTGAAAACGACGGCCCGGACCGGCTCTGTCACATAGCGGTCCATTTCCTGGTGGCCGGCCAGGATCAGCTCCGCCCGGTCCGCCATCCCGTTTTCCCGCAGCCGGGCCCGGGTGGTTTCAACCGCCTGTGCCTGAATATCGAAGGCGTAAACCCGTCCTTCCGGGCCGACGGTCTCGCAGAGGAACAGCGTGTCGTATCCGTTCCCCATGGTGGCGTCGATCACCCGGTCTCCGGGCCGAAGCGCCCGGGTCAGAATCTCCCGGGCCAGATATCTGGCGGATTTAAGCTCGTATCCGGTTTCGTTCGCGTTCATGGCTTTTGCTCCTTCCGGCGTTTCGCCGCCCGCTCCGCTTTGCGGAGACCTTTATTATAGCAGGGAACCGGGCGAAACGGGGAGCTTCGGTGAAAAAAAGCGCGGGCAGCCGGAAAATGACAGAAGAGAAGGAGTGTGCAGCGGTATGGAAATCATTGTACGGTCGGCGGCCGGGGAAAT
This sequence comes from Clostridiales bacterium, assembly GCA_015056205.1. Taxonomy (GTDB): domain Bacteria; phylum Bacillota; class Clostridia; order Christensenellales; family Aristaeellaceae; genus Aristaeella. Next base: position 110,038 of record SVGS01000004.1, read on the forward strand.
CCTGGGGCGCGCGTCGCATCCGGATGAGGCGCGGCTGTGCCTGGATCATGTCTGGGAGGCCGGGGACCGGGTGGAGATCCTCTCCTTTCCCGGGGCGCACCTCCGGGTCCGGATCGGGATCGCCGTGCCCGAAGGAGAAATCTTCTGCCCTTTCGGCACGTGCGGCTGGCAGGTTCCGGCGGGGGAGCAGCGCCTGGCCTATGCGCCGGGAGCGTTTGATCAGCCGAGAAATATCCTGACCGCCCGGGTGATGACGGCGGAGGAGCTTTCCCGGCCGCGGGATCTGGCCCGGAATCCGCTGGATCTGCGGGGGGATACGGACTTTTATCCCCACTGCACCGCGAACGTGGAAACCCGGGGGGAATCGGTTTTCGCCGCCCGCAATGTGATCGACGGCCTCCGGTTTAACACCTTCCACGGCGAATGGCCCTTCGAAAGCTGGGGCATCGGCGCCCGGGAGGACGCCTGGTGCCGCATCAACTTCGGGCGGGAGATTCTCGCCGAAAAGATGGCGCTGACGCTGCGGGCGGACTTTCCCCATGACGCCTGGTGGGTCGGCGGGCATCTGGCCGATTCGAACGGGGATCAGCTGGCCTTTGAATTAAAAAAGACCGCTGAGCGTCAGTGGATTGATCTCGGCGGCCGGAAGGTGGTCTGGCTGCAGCTGGAAAGGATGGTCAAGAGCGACGATCCTTCCGCCTTCCCGTCCCTGAGGGCCTGGGAGGTCATCGGGACCGAGGCCGGCAAAGCATAATTCTGAAAAACGTCCTTCCGTCAGATCAGGTCCGCGAGGCGGCATTCCGCCGCGCCGATCAGATCGGACGGGGCCAGCTCGATCTGGCATCCGACCTTCCCTCCGCTGACGAAAACGCGGTCGTACAGCCCGGCGGTTTCGTCCAGAAAGGTGGGGAAGGCTTTTTTCATGCCGACGGGGGAGCAGCCGCCGTGAACGTATCCGGTCAGGGGCAGCAGCTCCTTCTGATGAATCATGGCGATGGCCTTTTCATCGGAAGCCCGGGCGGCTTTTTTCAGATCCAGTTCATACGCCACCGGAATCACGAAGACATAAATCTGCCCGGATTTTCCCCGGGTGACGAGGGTTTTGAATACCCGGTCCGGATCCTCCTCCAGCAGCCGGGCGATCTCCGCCCCGCTCAGGCCGGCGTCCGGCGTATAGAGATGGGCCTGATAGGCGATTTTCCGCGCCTCCAGAATGCGCATCGCGTTGGTTTTGTCCCTGCCGCCGGACATCTTTCTTCTCCTTCCGTCCTCCGTCAGTCCTCGTCCTCCGGGCGCTCCAGCTTTTTGATCGATTCCGCCCGGGCGATGATTTTGTCCTTCCAGTCGTCGTCCTCGGCGAAGAGCTGATAGGTGCGGAATCCGTAGAGGGATCCGGCGGAACAGATTACGGCCTCATCGTCCACGTGCAGGGAGATGTGGTAGCGGTTCGGCATCTTCTGGGGCAGAATGGTTCGGTTGTTCTTCTGCACTTCCCGCTGATGCCGGTCGCCGTTGACGATGCCGTCCAGATGGACGCCGTAGCACCGGAACAGACGGCGGATATAGCGTTCCGTGCGGAAGGAAGAGGTATAGATCCATACCTCGTAGCCCAGTTTCTGCAGGCTTTTGATCAGATCCGGCGTGCCCAGCCGAAGCCGTTCCTGGAAAAAACGGTTCAGGGGAAAGGGAAGGGGAGGCTCTGTCTTGTGGGTCTTCGGGGAGACGAAAAGCACTTCGTCCAGATCGAAGGAAACCCGCATGGGGGGCTGGTTAGTCCTTTTGATGCTGTTTCTCATAAGCGCTCACATAATCCATAATCTCGCGGGACCAGGTTTCCGGGGACCCGCTGAGTTCGTAGTCGCTGAAGTGCCGTTTTTCCCGGTCAATGCATAGCACCGATTTTCCGTCAATGTGAATGGTGCGGGGATACTTGCTCCGGGTGAGGGTGCTGAGTTCTTCCCGGATCTCGTTCACGCCGGGCCGGTTCTGAACCAGACCGGTGACGATGCCGTCCAGCTTGATGCGGTAGCGGCGGAAGTAGCGTTTCAGATAGTCCGTGGAATAATACCGGGCGGAAAATACCCAGATATCGTATCCCCTGCGCTGAAGGAAGTTGAACAGGGCGGGCACCCCGAGCCGCATCCGCTCCGGGTAGGTCCGGTTCAGGGGAAAGCGCAGCGGAGGTTCCATGAGGCTGCTGTTGTCCGGCGGAAAGATGACTTCGTCCAGATCGAAGGTGACGCGTTTGTTGTTTTTCGCGTCCCGGATCATCTTCTGCACTTCGTTCAGCGTGGTCAGGTTGACAATCCGGACAGGAACCTTTTCCTCGCCCAGCCGGACGGCGGCCGCCCAGCGGTGATGGCCGTTCAGCAGCATATAGCCGTCCGGATGCATCTTCTGTACGGTCAGCGGCTCGGAAAAAAACCGGGTGCCGTTTTTGCGGGCCTGCAGAATCTGCTGCTCGTAATCGGAGATGATTTTGTAGTTCGGGCCGATATCCTGGAAGCAGAATTCATCCTCGGGGTTCGGATGAATCTTTCTCGTGGGTTTTTTCCAGGTTTTGATCCGGTGCAGGAGATTGGACTTGACGGGGTAACCGATCCCCCTGTAGCGGTTGAGTTCCTCCCTGACGTACTCGTCAAACCGGGATTTGGTTCCTGCCATGGATGCTCCTTTCTGCGCCTCCCCCGAGGGGGGAGGCGGAGGGGGTTATTCTTTGGGACGGGACATTTTATGGACGATTTCCGTGGGAGCGGGCGGAGGCGGGGTGATCGCGGTGTCCAGCGTGATCTGATCCAGACCTTCGGTTGGCAGCTCATACGTTCCGCCGCCCTTGGTATCCAGGGTCAGCGCCTTCCGGAAGCCGGCCAGCCCCTCGCCCTGCTGCAGGATCTTCATTCCCTCTTTGAAAAGCCCGGATTTCATCAGCTCCGTCAGGAGCTCCTCGCCGTTCTGTTCTTCGGGATCTTTGAAAAGGGTAGACAGGGATTCGGAGAGATCCACCCAGCGGCCGTTCAGCAGGATAACCGCTTTCAGGCTGTCCAGGATGGCCGTGTTGGGTTTGTTGGATATATACAGCAGCAGGGGCAGTGTGATGCCGGGCTTGCTGATCATCCGGATGCTGCGTCCGTCCTGACCCGCGCTGCCCGTGTCATAGTAGAAAACCTCCTGCGCCTCTTTCTGAAGCCACTGCAGGAATTCATTGAGCTCCGGGGTCTTCTTCGGGGCGGGGGCCGGTTCCGGATCCTTATCGCGTTCCGCCAGATGTTCGCCCGCCACCTTCATCGCGGCCAGCAGGAAATCCAGGAATCCGCGGCCCTGCTCCGTTTCCTCCTGCGGCTTCGGAGCCGCGAGGTCCCGGATCAGGGTCGGGTAGTTGTCCCAGCGGCCGCTGATGGCGTCGCTGACCAGGGTGAGGACTTTTTCCTTCAGCTTCTCCGTGTTGACGCTGGCCAGCATCAGGGTCCATTTTCCGTTGCTGAACACCGCGTTGTCCGGCAGGGTCAGCGTCACCAGAGCTTTGTTTTCAGACAGCGCTTCCGGTATTTCGGTTTCTCCCAGCCGCGTTTCGGCGATGGCGCTGCTCAGCGCTTCCTGGAAGGTGTCCAGCCCGCAGATCTTCATGACCCAGGGAAGCAGCTCCCGCAGCTGCGGATAGTTGGATCCGGGCACCATGGCGCAGTCCGCCGCAAACCAGAAGACCCGGGCGTCCTCCAGGGACATGCCGCCCTGCGTGCACAGCAGCCAGGCAATGCGGTTCAGCAGGGAAGAGTTGGTATGCACGCCGCCGCGGTCATTGACATCCGTGGGCTCGAGAACCCCGGCCTTGTAGTATACATCCCAGACATATTCCGGCTGATGGTACCGGTGGGGATCGCTCATGCTGCGCACCGGGTTGGAGCTGTTCTCGCCCAATATCCAGGTGGTGTCTTCCGTGTCCCCGAGCATCATCTCGCACAGGTTGCCCTGAATATCGCTGATCGCCTCGTTGATCGCCCCGTAGTCGTTGGTGTAGGAGTTATAGGTCATGAGGGCGCCGGTGACGCAGTGGGTGAATTCATGGGCGCAGACGTCGAGGCACTGGGAGAAATCGTTGGCGGAGCTGGACAGGAAGGCCTGCCAGCCGTAAAACTTTCCGGCATAGGCCGCGTTGTCGATCGGCTGGTGCTCCTCGTCGCAGTAATCCTTCAGCACGATGATGGGGGTATTGACCCCGTCGCCGCCCTTCCAGCCGATGGCGTTGTAGTAATCCCATGCGCGGCAGTACTGATAGAGCGAGAGCAGGCTGGTCTGGTCCCATTCCCGGTTGTCCGGGCTGTATTCCAGCACCACCCTTCCGTGGTTGTACAGGAACTCCCAGCAGTCCGCGACCACGATCTGATGCTCGATATTGCCCAGGTAGTACATCCCGGTGCGGGTGTCCCGCATCACGGATACGGTGATTTCCTTCTCCGTCCCGTCGGACAGGTCCACATATCCGGTGTATTCGGCGGGCTCCATGAACTGGAACACGTAGCTGGCGTCATATCCGGCCGAGCCGGCCTGGTCCCCCGGGATGAGGGTGGGCAGGGAGTAGAGATATTCCCCGTTCAGCGTGATATAGTGGGCCAGATAGGGCAGGTCGCCCGAGGATAGGCTGCCGGAGGGGTTGGTGGTGTAAACCACCCAGACGTAGCGGGAGGGAATTTCGTCCTGCTGGATATCGATTTCCCGGTCCACGGGCAGGATGATCTTCGCCGTCACGTTTTCCACCAGGGCCGGATTGCCCTTCAGGGTTTCCTTCGCGCAGGCCAGCGCCAGTTCTTCCGCCTGCTCCGCGGTGAGGGCGGCGGCGTCGTTTTCCGCTTCCGGATCGGGCAGATCGGAGATCACGCTGCCGGTCAGGCCGAGCATCTTTCCGTCCCGGCCGGTGATCACCTTGACGGCGCCGCCCTGAACCAGGATGTCCCCCTGCACCTGCTGGAATACATAGTAGATATTCCCGTTCGGATCCTTCAGCACGCTCCAGGGCTCGAACTGCGCCGCCGTGCCGCCGGTCAGCAGCGGGGTCATGGCGGCCACCACGGCCTGCGCGTCCTCCTGATTCGCCACGGGCCCCGGGAAGCAGGTCCCGTCCACAAAGGTCACTTTGCCGTTTTCCTGATAAACGCGGAGGTCATCGCCGTTCAGCGTTTTCAGATCCTCCAGGGTCAGGGTAAAATCCCGGCTGGACGTGAATCCTTCCGCGGCCGCGGCGCCGGCGGCGGTCCAGAGCATCACGGCCGCCATCAGAATCATCAGCATTCGTTTGAACATTTTCTTTCCTTCCTTTCATATCACAGGTTTTCCTGATGCTTTTTGGAAAATCCCGGCGGACGGTCCGGAACGGCTTCCGCCGCCTTTCGGCCGGGAATCTGACAGTTGATACGAAGAAAACCGGAGAAATGTCAGGCAACCGCTGCCCTTTCCCCTCCATTTTCTCGTTCCGCGGCCCATCTGTCAAGTTGTTTTTCACGAATGCGAATAGACAGGCCCTCCCCATCCATGATATAATCCGGACAGCTGAGAACAAAGGAAACCATAGAACCATAGAAAACGACAGGAGGAATGAAAGAATGAAGAAATGGTTATCCCTGCTGCTGGTACTGGCGCTGTTCCTGGGCTCTGCCGCGGCGGAGAGCGTCGAGCCCGGCCTGCTGCGGGCCGCCGTGCGGTACGATATTTCCACCATGGATGTGGCGGAAACGACGGATAATTATCTGATCCCGCTGAATGTCATGGACCGGCTGTTTGAAACCAGGCTGGTGGACGGGAAGGCCCAGGTGCTGAACAGCCTGGCGGCGGATTACTCCGTCAGCGAGGACGGGCGGACCTACCGCTTCACGCTGCGGGACGGGGTGGTGTTTTCCAACGGCAGCCCCCTGACCGCTTCCGACGTGCAGTTCAGCTTTGAGCGCCTGCTGAAGGTGGGCCGGCAGAATACGGATATTCCGCTGGAAATCGAAGGGGGAGAAGCGCTCCTGAAGGGTGAGGCGGATTCCCTGAAGGGCTTTCAGGTGGAGGATGACACCCGTTTTACGATCACCCTGACCGAGCCGAACGCCGGCTTCACGGCGGAGCTTTCCTCGCCCGCCATGTCCATTGTGGACGCGGAAACCATGGCCCAGGTCACCGGCTTCGGAAAGGTTCCCGCGGATACGATCGGCTCCGGCCCCTATATCGTCACGGAGTGGGTGGCGAATGATCATTATACCCTGGTGCAGAACGAGCGGTACTGGGGTCCGGAACCCAGCGTGAAAAAGGTAATCATCCGGGTGGAGCCGGATGCCGGAACCCAGAATCTCAAGTTCCAGAGCGGCGAGCTGGACCTGATCGATCTGGAGAGCCTGGACAGCGCGATTGTCGCCTCCGTTTACAAGACCGGCATGGCGGACCGGATCGTTTCCACCCCGCGGGTGGGGGTGATCTTCATGATGATGAATGAAGAGAATGAGTTCCTGAAGGACGTCCGGGTGCGCCGGGCGATCGGCATGGCGGTGAATGTGGACGCGGTCATCCAGGGCGTCTTCATGGGCGACGCCATCCGGGAAAAAGGAATCATTCCGACCGGGATCTGGGGCCATAACGACGCCCTGGAAGGCTTTGCCTACGATCCGGAAGGCGCCCGGAAGCTGCTGGCGGAAGCCGGATATGCCGACGGCCAGATCCACTTTGAAATCTCGATGGATACTTCTTCCAGCACAGCCGTCCAGCTGATCTGCGCCTCCGTCAGCCAGAATCTGGAGGCGGTCGGCATCCGGGCGGAGATCGTCAGCTATGAGCACTCCGCCTGGCTGGCGCACCGGGGAACCGGAAAGATGGATTCCTTCATGGCGACCTGGAGCATGGACTATAATGATCCGGCCAACGTGATGTACACCTTCTTCGGCAGCGAGGCCAACAGCAAAGGCCGCAGCCTCAACTATGCCGATACGGACATCATTCACCGGGTGGCGGCCGCCCGGGCGATCGTGGATGACGCGGCCCGGATGCAGGAGTACCAGGCACTGGAGGAGAAGCTGATCCAGGAGGACGCGGCCTGGATTCCGCTGTGTACGAATCTGCATCTTTACTGCATGGGGGACCGGGTGGCCTCCTTCGCTCCGCACTGGGCGGGCTTCTCCGATTTCTATGCCGCGGATGTTGTACTGAAGTAAGATGCTTCGCACGCTGGCGCAGCGGCTGGTTCAGGCGGTCATTGTCCTGGCGGGGGTGATGCTGCTGATCTTCGTCATGCTGCGGATCGTTCCCGGTAACCCCGTTGAAACCCTGATGGGCGAGCATGCCAACCAGGAAACCATTTCCCGCGTCAGCGAGGAAATGGGCCTGGATCAGCCGCTGCATATTCAGTTCTTCCGATATCTTTCCTCGGCGCTGCAGGGGGATTTCGGCACCAGCTTTACGCTGGGAAAGCCGGTTTCCCGGCTGCTCCGGTCGGCCTTTGTCAACACGCTGATCCTGGCCCTGTTTGCCGCACTCTTCGCCTGGATCATCGGCATCGGCTGCGGGGTGCTGGCGGCGGTGACGAAGAACCGGCTGCCGGACCGGATTTTCACGGGCTTTTCCCTGCTGGGCATCTCCCTGCCGGTCTTTATGGCGGCGATGTTTCTGCAGTATGTTTTCGCCTTCCGGCTTCACTGGCTGCCCATCTCGGGGGCGGACAGCTGGACCGGCTTCATCCTGCCCGGCATCGCGCTGGGCTGGAATTCCGCCGGCCAGATCGCCCAGATGACCCGGGTTACGCTGCTGGAAACCCTGCAGGAGGACTATATCGATACCGCCCTGGCCAAGGGGCTGAGCCCGGCCCGGACGGTGGTGCGCCACGCGCTCCGCAATGCCATGCTGCCGGTCCTGACCATGATGGCGATCCAGCTGTCCGGCCTGCTCTCCGGCGCGGTGATCACGGAAACGGTGTTCTCGCTGAACGGCCTGGGCCGCCTGATGGTGCAGGCGATCTCCGGGCGGGATATTCCGCTTTTGCAGGGAACCGCCCTGTTTACCACCGGGATCGTGATTCTGGGAAGCCTGGCGGCCGACTGCCTTTACGCGGTGCTGGATCCCCGGATCCGGAAGGGGGGCTGAGGCATGCCGCTTTCCGGACGGAAAAAGACGGATGCCCTCGCCAGCCTGGCGCTGCAGAGCCAGCTGGGGGAGGAAATCCGGTTTCGGGACAGGCTGCGCCGCCTGGCCCGGGAAAACAAAACAGCGGTCGTCTCCGCGGCGCTGATCCTGGTGATGGCGCTGGCGGCGGTTTTCGCGCCGCTGCTGACCCCCTATGGGGAAAAGGATATGGATCTGCTGAACCGGCTGAGTCCTCCTTCCGCCGCCCATCTGCTGGGGACGGATGAGGGAGGCCGGGATGTGCTGGCCCGGCTGCTGTACGGGGCGCGGATCTCCCTGCTGGTGGGCGTGGTGCCCGCGCTGCTGAGCCTGCTGCTGGGCGCCTTGCTGGGGGTGATCGCCGGCTACCGGGGCGGATGGGCGGATGCGCTGATCATGCGGGCCGCGGATATTACCCTGGCCTTTCCTTCAATGCTGCTGACCATGGTGGTCATGTACGCGCTGGGCGGCGGCATCGGCAATGTGTTTCTGACCCTGACCCTGGTGAACTGGGCGAACGTCGCCCGGGTGGTCCGGGCGCAGACGCTGCAGCTGAAAAACAGCGAGTTCGCGGAGTCCGCCCGGATCACGGGCGTTCCGTCCCGGGTGATCATGCGGCGGCATATCCTGCCGAACTGCCTGCCGACCCTGCTGGTGCTTTTTACCCTGAATATTCCCGCTTCCATTCTGACGGAAAGCAGTCTCAGCTTCCTGGGGCTGGGCGTTCAGCCGCCCTATGCCTCCTGGGGCCTGATGATCAATACCGGACGGCAGTACCTGTTCAACGCGCCCTGGCTTTGCTTTGTCCCCGGGGCGGCGATCATGCTGATCGTGCTGGCGTTCAATTTTCTGGGAAACGGCCTCATGGACGTGCTGGATCCCCGGCAGCAGAAATCATAACAGGAGCGGATCATGGAAGAGACGATTCTCGAGGTCAGCCGGCTGACCGTCACGATTCCGACGGACCGGGGGGAGATCCTCCCCGTGAACGATGTCAGCCTGCGGATTCCCGCGGGAAAGATTGTGGGAATCGTGGGCGAATCCGGCTGCGGAAAGAGCATGACGGCCCGGGCTGTGATCGGCTTGATCCGGCCTCCGGGCCGGGTGGCCGGCGGATCTGTCCGCCTCGGCGGCCGGGAGCTGACGGGCCTTTTGCCGAAGGAACGCCGGCGGCTGATGGGATCGGAAATCTCCATGGTGTTTCAGGAGCCGATGTCCAGTCTGAATCCGGTCATGAAGGTGGGCCGCCAGGTGGAGGAAGCCCTGCTTCAGCACGGCGTCTGTTCCCGGAAGGAAGCGAGGGAGCGGGTGCTGGAAATGTTCCGGGCGGTGGAAATTCCGGAGCCGGAAGTCCGGTATGACAGCTATCCCCATCAGCTCTCCGGCGGGCTGCGCCAGCGGGTGATGATCGCCATGGCCATGGTGTGCCGTCCCCGGGTGCTGATTGCCGATGAGCCGACCACCGCGCTGGACGTGACGGTGGAGGCGCAGATTCTGCGCCTGCTCCGGGAGCTGCGGGACCGGGGAACGGGCCTGCTGGTGATCAGCCATAATCTGGGGGTGATCGCCCAGCTCTGCGACTGGGTGTATGTGATGTATGCCGGCCGTATCGTGGAAAGCGCCTCCGCGGAGGAACTGTTTGAACGCCCGCTGCATCCCTATACCCGGGGGCTTTTCCGCTCGGTGCTGTCGGTCGGGGAGGGGGCGGAGACGCTGGAAACCATTCCCGGCGTGGTGCCCAGCCTGCACCATCTGCCGGAGGGCTGCAGCTTTTCCCTGCGCTGCTCCCGGTGCGAAACCCGCTGCGAAAAGGAAATGCCGGAGCTGAGGGAGCTGGCGCCCGGGCATGCCGTGCGCTGCCGCCCGGCGGAAAGGGAGGCTCTCCATGAGTGACGTGCTGCTCGAGGCCCGGCGCCTGAGCCGGGATTTTCCGTCCGGCGGGGGAAAAACGATCCACGCGGTTTCGGAGGTCTCCCTGCAGATCCGGGAGGGGGAAACCCTGGGCCTGGTCGGGGAGTCCGGCTGCGGCAAATCCACCCTGGGCCGCCTGATGATCCGGGCGCTGGCCCCCACTTCCGGCGAGGTGCTGTACCGCGGCCGGTCCCTGACCGCCATGCCGGAAAAAGCCTTCCGCCCCCTGCGGCGGCGGATGCAGCTGGTGTTCCAGGATCCCTGGGCTTCCCTGGACCCCCGGATGACCGTGCGGGATCTGATCGCCGAGCCCCTGGAAACCTGGCGGATCTGCGGCGGAAAGGCGGAAACCACGAAACGGGTCGCGGAGCTGATGCGGGCGGTGGGCCTTCCGGAGGAATTCCTGTACCGGTATCCTCACCAGTTTTCCGGCGGCCAGCGCCAGCGCATCGGCATCGCGCGGGCGATCGCCGCGGAGCCCGAATTCATCGTCTGCGACGAGCCGGTCTCGGCGCTGGATGTTTCGGTGCAGAATCAGATTCTGAATCTGCTGAAGGGGCTGCGGGCGGAGCGGAAGCTGACCTATCTGTTTATCAGCCATAATCTGTCCGTGGTCCGCTATCTGTCGGACCGGGTGTGCGTGATGTATCTGGGAAACGTGTGCGAAACCGGCCCGGCGGAGGAGGTCTACCGGCATCCGAGGCACCCCTATACCCGGTTCCTGCTGGACGCGGTGCCGGTTCCGGATCCCCGCCGCCGCGGGGAGGAGGTTCCCCTGCTGCGGGGTGATCCGCCCAGCCCGGCGCATCCGCCGGAGGGCTGCCCCTTTCATACCCGCTGCCCCTGGGCGGAGGAACGCTGCGCCCGGGAAAAGCCGGCCCTGCGGTCCGACGGGGAGGTGCGTGTGGCCTGCCTGAAGCCGCTGTCCGGCCGGGAGGATTCCGCGCGGCGGACGCCGGACCCCTCCGGCGCACCGTGAAAAGTCCGGGGCGGAACACAGCTGAATCTGGCGGACGGATCAGGATTGTGGTATGATATCCTCCAAACCGGAATTAGTTGAAAATAAGAAAGGAACAGAACGAACGATGAAACTGCTGGACCGAATCAAGGCTGTTTTTCAGAGAAAAGAGCCCGAACCCGTGCCCGAACCCGCGGCCCCGGCGAAAATAAAGAAAACCTGCCGGGAATGCGGGAAGACCTTCACCGTGGATCCCTCCTGGGAGCATATTCCGAATTACTGCAAGGAATGCCGGCAGAAATTTGCCCGGGAAAAGGAAGAGCGGCAGCGGGCCGGCGAACCGCGGAAAATCAGGCGCAAATGCAGGCAGTGCGGCCGCTTCTTCACCTTCCCCAGCACGCTGCAGCATTATCCGAACTACTGCAGTAACTGCCGGAAGGAACACCAGGCGGCGATGAAGAGCAAATACGGCAATCCGGTGAAGCGGACGAAGAACGGCTGAGCGTTCCGCCCGGACAGGCCGGGGAGGAGAAGGAAGAATGAGCGGATTCGATCGGAAAAAAGCCTGTCTGATTCTTCAGGCGGTGTTGTGCGTCTGGGTGGCGGTGCTGCTCTCCGCCGCGGCCGTCCGGATTTACCGGGAAGGGTCCGCCCGGAAGACGGAGCATCCGCTGGAATCCGTCTATACGCCGGAAAACGCCGCGGAGGCGCTGGGCCGGGTGAGCCCCGTGTTCTTCGCGTCGCTCGGGGTAACGGCGGCGGGGCTGCTGCTCGGGCTCCGGGATGACGGGGCGGTCAGGCCGGTCCGGGATCCGGCGGCGGAGCGCGATCTGCTCCTTTCCCGGCTCAGCGGAACCGGGGAGGCTCTCCGCAGGGAGCGGCGGATCCAGCGGCGGATCCGGCTGGGCGGCTGGACCGCCTTCGGGCTCTGCCTGCTGCCGGTGCTCCTCTACTGCCTGCGGCGGGAGCATTTTCCGGAGGCGGGCCTGGAAGCCATGATCGCTTCGCTGGCGCTCCGTACCTTTCCCTGGATCCTGGCGGGGCTGCTGATCCTGGCGGGGGCGGCGCTGGCGGAGCGGCGGAGCATCCTCCGGGAGATCGACGCGGCGAAGGCGCAGCTGAAGGCGGAAAAAGGCGCCCGGAAGGAGGCGGCCGGGGAGCCTTCCCGGCGGCCGGTGAACGCGGCGCGGGTGATTTTGCTGCTGCTGGCGGTGCTTCTGATCATTCTGGGAACGGTGAACGGGAGCCTGAAGGATGTGCTGCTGAAGGCAATCAATATCTGTACGGAGTGTGTTGGACTTGGATAAGAAACAAGCGGAATCCTGGTGGCAGCGCCATCGCCCTTCCGCCAGAAGACTGGTTCAGGTTTACAGCGCCCTGCTGTACAACGCGCATCTTCGGGGCTTCGTCACGGGAGAAATCTACCGGGGCGGCACGAAGGCGGTCTGTGTCCCGGGCTTTAACTGCTATTCCTGCCCCGGCGCGGTGGGCGCCTGCCCCCTCGGCGCGCTTCAGAATGCGCTGGCTTCCTCCGGCCACCGGGCCGGATGGTATGTGCTGGGCATCCTCCTGCTCTACGGCGTGATTCTCGGGCGTACGGTCTGCGGCTGGATCTGCCCCCTGGGCTGGATCCAGGAGCTGCTGCACCGGATTCCGACGCCGAAAATCCGGAAATCCGCCGTCACCCGGGCCCTGACCTGGCTCAAATATATCGTGCTGGTTCTCTTCGCGGTGGTGCTGCCGTTGTGGTACGGGCTGGCCTATGATGTGCCGCTGCCCGCCTTCTGCAAATATATCTGCCCCGCCGGCACGCTGGAAGGGGCGATCGGGCTCCTGCCGGCCAATCCCGGCTTCTTCGGCATGCTGGGCATTCTCTTTACGCGGAAATTCGTGATCCTGCTGGTGATCGGCCTGGCCTGCGTCTTCTGCTACCGTTCCTTCTGCCGCTTCCTGTGCCCCCTGGGCGCCCTCTACGGGCTCTTCAGCCGCATCAATATCGTCGGCGTGAAGGTGGACGCGAACCGCTGCACCCATTGCGGCGCCTGTGTGACCCACTGCGAAATGGATGTCCGCCGGGTCGGCGACCGGGAATGCATCCAGTGCGGCCGCTGTATGGACAGCTGCAGCCAGGGCGCGATTTCCGTCAAAGCCGGAAAGATCACGCTCCGGGCGCCGGAGATCGGCTGCGCCGGAGAGCCGGAGAACGCCCCGGAAAAGCGCAGGTCCCTGGCCCGGATCCTGTGGGCGGCCGCCCTGGCGCTTCTCTGTTTCGCGGTGCTCTGGTATAATGTGCTGGATCCCGCCCTTCGTCCGAAGGAAACTCCCGCCGCGGCGGTGACGGAAGCTCCGGCAGAAGCCACGAAAGCCCCGGCGGAAACCACGGAAGCCCCTGTGGAAACCGCGACAGCTCCGGCGGAAAGCGACCCCGCCGCGGCCTTCCGGAGCGATGCGCCCGTCGGCTGCGAGGTGGGGCAGCAGCTGGAGGATTTCACGGCGGAATGCCTGGACGGCTCCGTTTTCCGTCTGGCGGAAAACCGCGGCAAAGTGGTCTTTATCAACCTGTGGGCCACCTGGTGCACCCCCTGCATCCAGGAGCTGCCCCATTTCGACGCGCTGTACCGGGAGCATGGGGACGATATCGCCGTGCTGGCGGTTCATTCTCAGTTTGTGACGGAGGATCCGGCCGCGTATCTGGCGGGGAAGGGCTTCGGCATTTCCTTCGCCGTGGATTCCTCCGACGGGCGGCTGTTCGGAATCGTGAATGGCAGCGCCACGCTGCCGCAGACGGTCGTTCTGAACCGGAAGGGCGAGGTGATTTACAATCAGGTCCGCTCCGTGACGCCGGAGCAGCTGAACGCGCTGTATGAGGAGGCAGCCAGATGAGCGATTATTTCTTTTTCTATCTGGAAGCGAGCATTGTCTGTATTGCGATTCTGGGAATTCTGCTGATTCATGACCGGAGACACAGCACCCGCCAGGAAAAGCAGATCTGGTTCGTCCGGGCGATCATCTCCGATATTCTTTATTTCATTTCCGACCTCGGCTGGGCGGCCATTATCGGCGGAAAGATTCCTCCCACCCGTTTTCCTGTGGTCTTCTTCAATTTTACGAATTATGTGCTGCTCAGCCTGATGGCCTATAACTGGTTCCGGTATATGGCGGCCGCCCTGAATCTGCCGAAACGGAACGATCCGAAGATCCGGCTGCGGTACCTGATTCCCATGGTTGTTTCGATTCTGGCGATCATCCTGGCCTATGTGATTTCCCCCGGTTTCTGGGTGAATGAAAAGGGAGAGCTGGGCTTCTGGTATTATCCGATGATGGTGGCGGCGCCAATCCTGTATCTGCTTTCCGCCTTTGTCTTTGCCATGAGAAAAGCGAACCGGACAAAGATCCGGGAGGACCGGGAAATCTACCGGCTGATCGGGCTCTATCCGCTGACGGTGATCATCTTCGGGCTGATTCAGACCTTTGTGCTGAACGCGCCGCTGTTCTGCTTCGGCTGCACGGTCATGATGATGTATTTCTATATCCAGAATATGCAGACCCTGGTATCGGTGGATTCCCTGACCCGGCTGAACAACCGGGGGCAGATCGACCGGTATATGAACCAGGTGAAGTACAGCGAGGGCAAAAAGGTCCATGCCATCATGCTGGATATCAATAACTTCAAGAAAATCAACGATACCTATGGCCACGCGGAAGGCGACCGGGCACTGATCCTGGTGGCCTCCGTGCTGAAGGAGTCGGTGCCCGGCGATGAGTATTCCGTCTTCCTGGGCCGCTACGGCGGGGATGAGTTCTCCGTTTTCCTGCAGGACAATGTGAAGGACGGGATCCTGGACAGGCTGCCGGAAAAGGTACTGGAGAGAGTCCGGGAAACGCTGCGGATCCGGCAGCAGGAAAACCGCCTGCCGTATCCGCTGGAGATCACGGCCGGCTATGATGAGCTTCGGGACCGGAATGACGATCTGGAAAGCTGCCTGGCCCGGGCCGATCAGAAGCTCTATCTTGAAAAGCGCCGCGCGGGCACCGGCCGCTGAAACGGAGGGTCTGTCCATGCCGGATTTCAATCTCTCACAAAAAGAAGCGATTAACGCGCGGAATCAGAAGATCCTGGTCTCCGCGGCCGCCGGTTCCGGAAAAACCACCGTCATGGTGGAAAAAATCAGGGAAACGCTGATCCGGCATCCAGAGGCGTCTGTTTCCCAGTTCCTCGTGATCACCTTTACCCGGGACGCGGCGCAGAATATGAAGGATAAACTCCGGGATCTGCTGGAAAAAGCCGCCGGGGAAGGCTCGGAGCCGGCGGCCCGGGCCCTGAGCGAAATCGAAACCGCGACCATCAGCACGATCCACTCCTTCTGCACGCAGCTGCTGAAGGAATATAATGACAACGCCGGAGCCTCCATGAATCCCCGGGTGCTGAAGGATGCCGAGAAAAAGCAGATCATGGAGGAATGCTTTTCGGACGCGGCGGAGCAGATTTTCAGCTGCAGGGACCGCTTCACGCCGGAGGACCGGCAGGCGGCCGGTTTCCTGATGACCGCCTTCGGTCCGGATGAGGCCGGAAAAATGGTGCAGGATCTGTACAATGTCCTGATGGGCATCCCGGATCCTTTTGATTTTCTCGGAAAAATCGTCAGCGCGCCCCCGGTTGAGCTCTGGAACGAAGAGATTATGATCTCCATCGACCTGGATGTGCTGGGGCTGGAGGAGTGCCTGCGGCGGGAACAGGAGCTGCTGCAGGAACCCTGGGCGCTGATTTCCTGTGAGGAGACGGCCCGGGCGGACGCGGAGCTGGTTGATAACTTCCTGGAAGCGTATGGGCGCGCGAAGGGGATTGAGGAAAAAAGAACCCTGCTGCAAGGCGCGGCCGGCGGCTTTGTCCGGACCCCGTCGGTGCCCCGCGGCTCGGACGAGGAGACTAAGGCATGGAAAAAAAGCTTCGACGACGTCCGGGGGGAAATGAAAGGCACGAAGGGCATCTTCGCCACGGCCGTCCGGCGCATCGACGCCATGCTGGATGAGAAGAACGATCGCCTGAACGCCGTCATCCGCCGGGAGCTGCGCGGGCTGGAGCTTTTGCTGAGGGAGACCGCCGCACAGTATGAGCGGCAGAAGCTGGAAGCCGGCGCCATCGACTACGCGGATATGGAGCAGATCGCGTACCGCGTCATGGCGGATCCGGACAAGCGGAATGAGCTGCTGGCCCGGTACCGGTATATTTATGTGGACGAATGCCAGGATGTTTCCGGGATTCAGGAGGCGATCATCAGTTTCCTGAGCGGTCCCGGGCATCAGTTCTTCATGGTCGGGGATATCAAGCAGTCGATCTACGGCTTCCGCCACGCGGAGCCGGACCTGTTCGAGCAAAAGCGCCGAAGCTATTTCGATGACCCGGACGCGGAGGAGCGCCGGATCTTCTTTGAGGACAATTACCGTTCCTGCCGGAGCGTGGTGGACGCGGTGAACGAGGTTTTCACCGAAGCCATGGACGAGCGGATCACGGATATGGACTATACTCCGAGGGATAACCTCCGCTGCAATGTGCCGGGGGACTTCGGCCCGGTGGATGTGTTCCTGATTCAGAAGGGCGAGGAGGAAGCCGATAAGCTGGAAGCGCAGTGCGAAGCGGCCGGCCGGTATATCCAGTCCCTGATCACTCCCTCCGCGGAATCCGGCGGCCGGGATTCTTATCAGTACCGGGATATCGTCATCCTGCTCCGGGCCGCGAAGGGCGTCGCGTCCGCTGTGACGGATCATCTGAAAAAAATGCATATTCCGGCCCTCTATGAGGGGAACCCCGACTTCTTCGGTCTTTCCGAGGTAAAGGCCTTCCTGAGCCTTGTGACCGTGATCGACAATCTCCATCACGACGACGCCCTGGTCGGAGCCCTGATCAATACGCCCTTCCTGTTTACCGAAACCGAGCTGGCGGAAATCCGGCTCGCGAAAAACGAGATCGTTCCCTTCTATGAGGCCTTTGAGCTCTGCGCGGAGCGGAATGAAAAGCCGGTGGATCTTCGCTGCCGGCAGGCGGCGGATCAGCTGGATGCCTGGCGGAAAATCAGCGAAACCATGCAGGTACCAGACTTTATCTGGTGGCTCATGCGCGAAACCGGCATCTATGCGGCCCGCGGCGCCTATCCGGACGGAAAAGCGCGCCAGGCCAACCTGGATTCCCTCTATCAGCGGGCGCTGGACGGACAGAAAGCGGGAGATATGCGCCTGTCGGACTTTATCGGCCGGCTGCGGGAAGCCCGGGAGGCAAAGCAGAGCGACAGCGACGATCATCCCGCGATGGGCGCCGGGGATAACTTTGTGCGCATCATGACCATGCACAAGAGCAAGGGGCTGGAGTTCCCGGCGGTGATCCTGATGGATCTGCAGAAGAGCATCCGGAAAAAGCGGAGCGACGAAAAGCTGCGCGTGAACGTCTCCTCCTCCGGCGGAGCCCTGGGCCTTTACCTTCCGGCGGTGCGGCGTCAGAAAAACAGCGCCGTGGATTCCCAGGGGAAGGAGGCTTTTGATATCCGCGCCCAGCGGAAGAATATTTCCGAGGGCACCCGGCTTCTGTATGTGGCCATGACCCGGGCCCGGCGGAAGCTCTGCCTGATCGGCTCCTATAAGAAAGGGGCGGAAAAGCTGTGGAATAACCGGACCCGGGCCGCCCGGATCTGGAAAACCGACAGCATGCTGGATATGATCATGCCGGCGGTGCTGCGACGGCTTCCGCTGCCGGAGGCGGACGAAACCGCGGAGGATGCCCTCTGGCGGCTGTCCTGTGTTTCCGGACGGACCATCACGGAGTCGGAGGAATCCGCGGATACGGTCGACGCCCGCATCGAAGCGGTGCTTCGCCGGGAGGCGCCGAGCCCCCTCTTCACGCCGGAAACCGCGGAGCCCGCCCCCCTGAAAACCAGCGTCACGACCCTGACCCGGCACGGGCTCCCCCTGTCCGGGGAGGAAAGCGGGGAAACGCTGGAGGACAAGCGAATGCCCGCGGAAACGGTCCGTACCTTCCGCCTCAGCTCCGTCCCGTCCAGGCCGGCTTTCCTGGAGGAAGAGCAGGAAATCCGGAACGCGGCGAATATCGGTACGGCGACGCACCGCTTCCTCCACCTGATTCAGCTGGAGGCGTTGCGGAAAGAGGGCGCCGATGTGGCGCAGGCGGTCCGGGCGGAAATGGAACGGATGCGGGAGGAGCGGATTCTGAGCCGGGAGGAGGCGGAGATGATCCGGCTCGGCGGCGTCGTCTCTTTCTTTGCCGGCGATCTGGGGCAGCGGATGCTCCACAGCCCGGAGGTGAAGCGGGAAGCGACTTTCTCCATGAGAATCAGCCGGCAGTCCTCCACCGTGGTGCAGGGCATCATCGACTGTGTGTTCAGGGAAGGGGACGGGTGGATCCTGATCGATTATAAGACCGATCACGATACGGCGCCCGAAACCTTCGTGCCCCGGCATGAAATGCAGATGAACTGGTACCGGGCCGCCCTTGAGCGCCTGACCCGCGTCCGGGTCCGGGAAATGTGGCTGTTCGCGCTCAGCGCGGGCCGGGCTTATCCCGTGGAAAGGAGGGAGATCGGATGACGCCTGTCCGGATTGTTACCACCCGGGCGCCGGGGCTGATTCCCAGCCTGATCCGGGAGATTGACCACGCCCCGAATCCGGTCGTGCTGGTGCCGGAGTCCTTTACCCTCGCCTGCGAGACGGAAATTGTCAACCGCAGCCGGGACGCCGGGATTTTCGACCTGAACGTTTTTTCCCCGTCCTCCCTGATCCGCGAGGTCCGGGAAATGACCGGCCGCGGGGAGAAAAAGCCCATCTCCGGGGACGGCCAGAATATGATCATCTCCCGGATCCTCCATCATGACCGGGAGGAGCTGGCCTACTACCGGGATTCCGTGGCCCAGCCGACGCTGGCGGCGAAAATCGCCGCCCAGATTGACGACTTTGCCCGGGCCCGGCTGACCCCCGCCTTCCTGCGCGAGTACAATCCTCCCAGCCGCCGGACCGGCGCGAAGCTGCAGGATATGGCCATGATCTGGGATGAATATCAGCGGATTCTGGAAAAAGGCTTTGAGGATACGGTCGGCCAGTGGATGTCCGCGGTGCGGATGATCCGGAAAAGCGGTATTCTCCGCCGCAGCCAGCTGCTGATCTATGGCTTTGACTATATTACCCATGATATCCTGAGCCTGGTGGAGGAGGCGGCCTTCGCCGGGGACGGGTCGGGAGCGGACGAGGTCGTGATCGGCCTGATCAGCGACGATGTGGGGCAGGACCGGGATATTTTCCGGTCGGCCAATGATTCGGTCCGGGCGCTGGTGTATTATCTGAAGCGCAGAGACGCGGCCTGGTCGGTTCTCCGGGAGGACCTCATGCCGCGGATGGACGCGGGCATCGCGTATGTGGAAAAGAATATCTATGCCCTGGGCGCCTTCGGCGGCGAGAAAATCTATGAAAACAGGGAAGAAAAAGTGGTGATCCGGGAAAACCCCGGCGCCGTTCAGCAGGCGGCGATGACGGAGCTGGCCCATACCTGGGTGCCGGATCTGTCCCATGTCCGGCTGTATTACGCGAAAAACTCCTATCTGGAGTGCCAGCATGCCTGCCAGACGCTGATCGGATGGCATCGGGCCGGCATCCCCTGGGAGGATATGGCCGTCGCGGTCTGCGAGCAGAATACGCTTCCGTCCCTGCTGCCCCTGACCCTTTCCGCGGCGGGTATTCCCTTCAATGCCAAGCAGGACCAGCCGGTCCTGATGAGCGGGTATGCCCAGTATTTCCTTTCGCTGCTGCGCGTTCTGCGGCTGAACTACTGCCGGGAGGATGTCCTGCGCCTGATGAAAACCGGCTTCACGGGCATGACGCCCCGGCAGGTCATGGATATGGAAAACTATGCCCGGGAAAACGGCATTCACCGGACCCGGTGGCTGAAGCCCTTCCGGATTCCGGAAAAGGAAGACCGGAAGGAAACCGTGCGGGAGCTGGAGGAGCTCCGCCGCCGGCTGATCGAGCCGGTTGCCGAACTGAAAAAGCAGCTGTCCCGGAAGGACTGCACCGGAAAACAGGCGGCCGCGCTGCTCTTCGGGTTCGTCACTGAAGCGGGCGTCTATGAACGCCTGCAGGCCCAGGAGGAAATCCTGGCTGCGCAGGAGGACGACCTGAGCATCGACCGGAACCGGCAGGTGTGGACGGCGGTCAATGATCTGCTGGATACCGTGGCCACCTTTATCGGCGATGAGCCGCTGCCGCTCCGCGATCTGTGCGTGATGCTGGAATCCTCCCTGGCCTCGCGGAAAATTAAATCCCTGCCGCAGCTTTCCGGCGCGGTGATGGTCGCGCCGCCCCAGATGTTCTTCTCCTCCGGCGTGCGCTGCATGATCGTGATGGGTTTGCAGGAAAACGAGATTTCCGCCGCCGGCGGGATCCTCTCGGAGCATGAGCGGAGCGGGCTGGAGGAATTTATTGAAGCGTCCAATCAGGCCTTTTACCGGGATCGGGAAGCCGCCGGCGGGGCGGAAAGGCCTTACAGCCGGATCGGCCAGTCCCTGATGGATCTGGCGGCCCGCCAGAAGCAGGATGTCTATCAGGCCGTTTCCCTGGCCCGGCAGGAGCTGATGATCTCCTGCTCCGGCGCCAGGCCCAGCGGCGGGGTTATGACGCCCTCCACCGCCTTCAAAAGGCTGTCCCGGATCGTCGGAAAAATGAATCCGGCCAATGTGACCGGCGGCCTGATGGAAACGGATCTCCGTCCCTTCGCGCCGGCCTTCGCCCTGGAGGCGCTGGCGGTCCGGCTGCGGGAGACAAAGGACAGCCGGGAGGGTTTCCTGCAGGGGGAATCCCCGGAGGATGTTCTCTGGCAGAACGCGCTGAGCGCCCTGTACCGGTCGGAAGAATGGAAAAAGAAGACGGAGGGCGTCCTGAACGGCCTGCATGTCGCGGCGCCTTCCGCCCGGATTACGCCGGAACAGGCCCGGCTCCTGTACCGCACCCATGGCATGACCATTTCCCGGGTGGAAACCTTCGGCTCCTGCCCCTGGCGCCATTTCCTGCAGTACGGGCTGGATCTCTTCCCGACGGGAACCTATGCCTTCCGGCGCGATGAGCAGGGCACCTTCAACCATGATGTCCTGCAGATGTTCCTGGAAAGAGCCATGCGGCTGCCGGAATGGCCGGATCTGTCCGAGGAAACCCAGACGAGGCTCCTGAATCAGCTGCTGAGGGAGCGGGCCGCGGCCTGGGAGGGCGGCATCCTGACCTCCGATACGATGCACCGCTATCAGGGGGCCGGCATTATCCGCGGCGTCCGTACCGCTGTCGCGAGTATGATGCGCGCCTTCCGCCGGAAGCCGCATTTTCTGCCGATGGCGGCGGAGGTTCCCTTCGGAACCCCCGACCCCTCCGGAAAGATCAGCCTCCCGGCCGTCCGGATTCAGACCGGCGACGGGGATCTGGTGGCCTTCTCCGGCCGGATCGACCGGATCGATACGCTGGAAACCGGGGACGGAAAAAAGTATTTCCTGATCGTGGATAATAAAATGTCCGATAAGGAAGTCCGGTGGAATTCCGTCGAAGCCGGCCTTCAGCTGCAGCTGCCGCTGTATATCCGGGCCGCCCGGCTGGGGCTGGACGGATATGAAGCCGCGGGCGGGCTTTATCAGCCCGTCCGGGATGTGCTGGTTCCCAGCGAGGACGCGCAGGTGATCACTGAGGAAATTGATACGCGTCTGCGGACGTCGGGAATGATTCTGGATGAGGAATGGATCCGGGAGGCCGCCCGGCCGGTGAAAATCGCGAAAAAACAGACGGACAATGATACGGTTTCCGCCGTCACCGCGGAGGAAATGGCCGGGGTGGAGGAAAGCGCCCTCGCGGCGGTCACCGAACGGGTGACGCAGATCAGCCGGGGCGAAGTCTCTCCCCGGCCGGTAAAGGACGGCATGGAATCCCCCTGCGCCTGGTGCGACCATGCGGAGGCCTGCCGGTTTGACAGCACGGTTCCGGGATGCAGAATCGCCGAGATCGATCACCGGCGCCGGTCGGAAAACACGCGGATTTCCGGACTGCCTCCTTCGGGTCAAAAGACGGATTAAACGCGCTCATCGAGATATTCATCCTCTTTGTCGTCCAGATCGTCGCTGGCGGTGTTCCGGAACGCTTCCGAAAAGGATCCGCGCAGCATGGCCAGCATCTGCCGGCGCTGTTCCGGACTCATTTTTCCCGCGGCGCGGGCAATAATCCGGATATCCTCATCCTCCACGCCGGCGCCGTTGAGGGAAAGCAGAAAAAGCCGGTCCAGATGAAGGGCGTCCGCGATGGCCGTCAGAATCGCCGGATCCACCATATTGAATTTGTCGTCTTCGATCCGCATGATCGTCACATGGCTGACGTCCGCGGCCCGGGCAAGATCGCGGAGACTGATGCCGAGCTGGAGACGCTTCCGTTTGATAACCTGTCCGAGGGTTCCGCCGGGATCCACTGCCATCTGTCACCGCTCCTTTCCCTGTTCTGAACAGAAGTATACCACAGCTGGTACTTTTACGCAACTTTTTTATTGCCGTCCTATTGACTTCCGCCGGGGCCTGTGTTATGCTTTGGTACGTAAAGTTACCAGCAGCGCGGCGGGCGGCATTTTTTTACCAATAAGTGGTGCTTAAAAGTACCACCCGGGCTTTTCCCGCGGGCGCCGGATGAGGAGGATGCATATGAAAGCGGTTGATTTCTTCAGAAAAATGAATGAGGTGGAGCGCTGCCTCCATGCGGCGGAGCGGAAGGTGGAGCTCTTTAAAAGCCTGGCGGAAGGAGGTACCCTGTCCCTGGACGGGGAGATGGTTTCCCGCTCACGGAATGTACACGCGAACGAGGACGCGGTGATCCGCCTGGCGGAAGCGAAGGACGGCCTCAGAAAACTGAGGGATACCTATTTTTCTCTCGTCGACATGATTACGGACCGGATGACCCGCCTCGAGGATCCCGAGGATGAGAAGCTTCTGGCCTATCATTACCTGGAGCATACCCCTCTTACCTCCGTGGCGCTCCGGATGCACCGCGGAAAAACCTGGGTTTATCAGCGGCACGGCGTGGCGCTGGAAAGGCTGGATACGCTCCTGAAGGATCTGTGATCTTTCGCAGCCCCTTCCGCTGCGGCCGGAATTGTGCTATGATAGCAGCACAGCAGATCTGAACAGGGGAATTTCCGGAATCCATCAGGAAGGGGAGAAGTGCAATGCCTGCCCGTGAAAATACGTTAAGCCTGATTGCGCTGGAATCGGCTGCCCGGATGGGGGAGAAGATCAGCCGGATTCTGTCGGAGTGGCGCGAAGAGGAATCCTTTCTGATTCCCGTGGAATGTCCGCGCTTTTCAAGCGGGGAAGGAAAATGCATCATCGGGGAGTCGGTCCGGGACCGGGATCTGTATATTCTGGTGGATGTGTGCAACTCCTCCCTGACGTATAAGATGGACGGCGGCCTCAACCGGATGTCTCCGGATGATCATTACCAGGATCTGAAGCGCGTGATCGCCGCCTGCAACGGGAAGGCGGGGCGGATCACGGTGATCATGCCCTTCCTGTATGAAGGCCGGCAGCACAGAAAGACGATGCGGGAATCGCTGGACTGCGCCGTGATGCTGCGGGAGCTGGAGCAGATGGGGGTTCACAGCCTCCTGACCTTTGATGCCCATGATCCCCGGATGCAGAACGTGACCCCCCTGACGAGCCTGGAAAACGTGTCGCCCTCCCTGCAGTTCACCCAGGCCCTCCTGACGGAATACGAGGATCTGAAGATCGACAGCGAACACATGATGTTCATCGCGCCGGATGAAGGGGCGACCGGCCGCGTCGTGTTCATGGCCTCCCTCTTCGGCATCAATATCGGCATGTTCTATAAGCGGCGGGACTATACGCGCATCGTGGACGGTTCGAATCCGGTGATTGCCCATGACTTCTGCGGCTCCTCCGTTGCCGGCAAGGACGTGATTGTGGTCGACGATATGATCGCCTCGGGCGGCAGCATGCTGGATACGGCCCGCCAGCTTAAGGAAATGGGCGCCGGGCGGGTGTTCATTTTCTCCACCTTCGGCCTGTTTACGAGCGGGCTGGATAAATTCGACAGGGCTTATGAAAACGGCTGGTTTGACCGGATTTTTACGACCAACCTGATCTGGCAGAAGCCGGCCCTGAAGGACCGGCCCTGGTACTTTTCGGTGAACATGGACCGGTATATCGCCGTCCTGATCGACGCGATGAACCGGGGCAGTTCGATCGAGAAACTGACCCAGCCCGCGGCGCAGATCCGGGAAATGCTGGATCTGTACAGAAACAGGTAAACCCGGAGGAACAGGTAAATCCGGAGAAACAGGTAAACCCAAAGGGACGGTTCCCCGGCACTTTCGTGTCCGTGGAACCGTCCCTTTTTGAATGCTTTGTGCGTCCGGCGGCTGACTGCCGGTGAATCCGGCTGCTTCCGCTGGCTGACTGCCGGAAACCCGGATTTACTTTTTCTCCGGATCTTCGGGCATTACATGAATGGTGGGAGTCTCCGCATCGCCTTCCGTGTCCTTCTGCCCGTCGGTCTCCTCTTCGGTCTCTTCTTCGGTCTCCTCTTCGTTCTCCTTTCCGATGGGACAGCTTTCCGGATCATCCGCGATCATGGCGTCCCAGGCCTTCTTCATTTCCTCCCGGACTGTCCGGACCATCGTATCCGCGGTTTCCGCCACGGTATTCGCGGCGTCCTTTACGGTCTTTCCCACGTCCACTTCCTTCCCGGCGTCGTTCTCCAGGTGGACGCTGCACCCCAGAAGCGGCGCGGCGACCATCCCGAGAAGGCTCAGCCTGGGAGCGGCGAGCAGCCCCGGCAGAGCGAAAATCCCGGGCACATTCACGATCTCTTTGCCGTCCCGTTCAACCTTTACGCGGTATCCGGTTACTTCCTCAAAAAAGCTCTTTGCCATGTTTTTTTCCTCCTTTTTCAGCATGGTTTCCGCTTTACGGACGTTCTTCCGGTCATCCTCTGACCGTGAATCAAGCATACCATCCGGAAAAGGAAAAATACAGTGTCAGAAAAGAAAAATACGAATCTGTATTTTTCCGGTGCCATCGTTCCATCCGCTGCGTATATCCTTGTGGACGAACGTTATACGGTTTTGATACAGGGAGAGCTGAAACAGAAAAGGAGGATCAACCATGAGCAGCAAGGAACTGAAAGCAAAGGAAACCCTGAATGAGAATGCCGCGGAGCTGGATCCGGAGGATCTGGATCAGGTCACCGGCGGTTCGGCTCTGGATCCTTTGGACGGCGTTGTGCAGGTGAAGGGCGGAGTCCCGGGCACCGGCAGCGATCAGGGGCGTATTGCCAGGCTCCACGGAATCGGCAGGGCTTTGAACAGAGGCGGCAACGCGTGAGTCAGGGGTGAGTCAGGGGGACGGTTCTCATTGACTCATTCTCACCGGCCTTTTCTTCGAAACGGCGGGACGGTTTTTTCCGTTCCGTTTTTTTATTGCTCTGTTTTCGCAGAAATAGCGGGGGCTAAAATGCGGATTCGGTATTGGTAAAACAGGGGAGATAACGTATAATAGAGACAGATGGAAATAACAGGACAAATGACAGAAGGAGGCAGAAAGATGGAAGACGTTCTGAAGTTTCTTCAGCAGTACTGGTACTGGATTCTCCTTGGACTCGTGGGGCTGATTATCCTGATCAAGTTTATCCCCCGCTACAAGATCGCGCCCCCGGATACGGCGCTGATCATCTCGGGCCTGCTGCGCCGGAACTATAAGGTGCGGAACGCGGACGGAACCGTATCCACCAAGAAGTTCGGCTACCGCATCGTCCGGGGCGGCGCCACCTTCTTCATTCCCGCCGTGGAGCGGATTGATCAGCTGGACATGTGCCTGACCCAGGTGGACATCAAGACGGCCCAGCCTGTTCCTACAAAGGAATATATCTCCGTGCTGGTGGACGCGGTGGCCAACATCAAGATCGGGTCGGATGATCTGTCCATTGCCACGGCCGCGGAGCAGCTTCTGCATTACAACTCGGACCAGATTAAGGCGCTGGCCAAGGATGTACTGGAAGGAAACATGCGCGAGATCATCGGCCAGATGACCATCGCGGAACTGGTGCAGAACCGGGATAAGTTCGCACAGGAGTCGATCAAGGCGGCCATGAGCGACATGAGCAATATGGGCCTGGAAATCATTAACCTGACCATCCAGAATTTCTCGGACAAGGATGGCGCTGTCATCGACACCATGGCGGCCCGAAATGTCGCCGAAAAGGAACAGGACAAGCGGATTGCGGAAGCGGCCGCGGAGAAGGAATCCAAATTCGCGGAAATGCAGGCCGAGGCGGAAATCGCCCGCCAGAACCGCGACCTGGAGGTTCAGAAGGCCGCCTTCAAGCAGGAGACGGAAGAAGCCCGCGCCAAGGCGGAAATGGCCTACCGGATCGAGCAGGAACGGATCAACAAGATTTTTGCCACGGAGCACGCCGCCGCGGAAATGACCCGGCTGGAAAAGGAAACAGAGCTGAAGCGCCAGGCGGTTGAGATTGAGCGTGAAAGGCTGAACGTGGAAGTCCGCGAAAAGGCGCAGGCGGAGAAGGACCGGGCAATCGCCGAGGCGGAAGCGGAAAAGTACCGCCGTCAGGCGGAGGCGGACGCGGCGCTTTACGCGGCGCAGAAAGAGGCGGAGGCCATCCGGATGAAGGGAGAGGCGGAAGCCGAAGCCATGCGGATGAAGGCGGAGGCCATGCAGCTCTACGGTCAGGCCGCCATGATGGAAATGGTAACGGACAAGCTGCCGGATATTGCCCGCGCGGTTTCCGAACCCCTGAGCAAGACGGAAAAGATCATTCTCTTCGGCGAAGGCGGAGCGACATCCATGGCCCGGGATACGGCCGGCACCATGCTGCAGACCTTTGAGGCGGTGAAGGACGCGGTCGGCCTGGACATTCCCCAGGCGATCCGGGACGTAACCACCGGTGGCCTGGTCGGCAAAACGAGTCAGGGGGACGGTTCTCATTGACTCATTTTTCGCTGATTTTGATCCGTGCTGTCTTTCCGTTTCCCGCTGTCCGTTCATTTTGCTGATCCTTTCCTGTAATTTCCTGCAGGGGATCAATTGACCGGCATTTTACGGTTCTTTCCTGCGGCCGTGCTTTTACCATAGGGGTTGCGAAGGAGCTCAGGCACAGAAGACCGCGGGCATCCGGTTTGCGGAAAGCAGAAAGCCGCTCTGAGCATTGCAGAGCGGCTGTTTTCATCTATACGGATGAGTGATCCGCTGTTCTGACAGAACGGTCTACATTACTCTTTTGGAGGAATTGGCATGCAGAAAAACCGGGAGCTGATCATCCGAAAAGCAGAGAGGGATGATGTCCTGCAGATCGCGGACATTCTTGTTGAAGACTGGAAAAAAGCGTACAGCGGGATCATCGACAGCGATTATCTTGATTCCCTGAGCGTGGAGGAACGGTATCAGAGGGAATTGCAGAGATACCGGATTTATACGGTGGCAGCGGAAGGGAAGGAGATCCTGGGCTTCGTGTGGAATGAGATGTCCGACGGTGAAACGGCGGACTGTGAAATCATTGCGCTGTATGTCCGGTTTGCTTTGAGAAAAAGCGGAATCGGAAAAGCGCTGTTCCGGCATTCGGCCAATACCTTCCGGGCTGCGGGCAGGAAGAAAATGATCGTATGGTGCCTCAGGGAGAATGATGAAGCCCGAAAATTCTATGAAAAAATGGGCGGAAAAACAGGCCCAGCCGGTACGCATCCATGGGGAAACCGGAATTATGATATGGTATCCTATCTCTATCAGCTGTGAACCGAAGTGACATATTGGAGAAGGACATGATTGATTATCAGGTAACAATCAACGGGATCCGCGTTGACGCATCCTACAGTGAGCGGGCCGTCAGGGAAATCTTTCTGCCGCTGCTCAAAAAACTGGCGGAGATCCGGAAGGAAAAGGGCCGGCGCATTCTTGTCATGCTGGCTGCGCCGCCGGGCGCCGGGAAAAGCACGCTGCTCAGCTTTCTGGAGCATCTCACGCATGAATACGATGCTCTGCCCGCCATCCGGATAATCGGAATGGACGGCTTTCACAGACGGCAGGAGTATCTTGTCAGCCATACCGTCCTACGGGACGGCACAGAGATTCCCATGGTGAAAATCAAAGGCGCTCCGGTTACTTTTGATCTGGAACGGCTGACGGAAAGCATCCGAAGGGTGGCGGCCGGCGAAGTGTGCGGGTGGCCGGTATATGACAGGCTTCTCCATAATCCGACAGAAAATGCCCTGACCGTCAGCGGAGAAATCGTGATTCTGGAAGGAAACTATCTGCTGCTGAATGAGGCGGGCTGGAGTGAGCTGAGAAACTATGCCGATTATACGATCTCGGTCGCCGCGGAAGAAGATTTTCTCCGGGAGCGGCTGATTGACAGAAGAATCAAAACAGGCGTCAGTCCGGAAGCTGCCGCCCGGTTTGTTGATTTCAGCGATATGCCGAATGTCCGCCTGTGCCTGCGGAAAACGGCGGAAGCGGATCTGACACTCCGCCTGGATTCTGCCGGAGACTACCAAATGAGTCAAGGGGACGGTTCTCACTGACTCATTTTTGCGGCTTTTTCATCTGTCCGGAGACCCGCTGAACAATATTCCGGTTAATCCCTGTCAGCCGTTCAATCTGCCGGATGGTCAATCCTTTTGTCCGAAGCTTGATTAATGCGGCATTCCTGAGGTTCCTGTCCAGATTCTGAAGCTCTGTTCCGCTCCGGATCCCCAGCTCTTTCTGGATAACGGATTTTGCCCATTCATCATTATGCGGCGCTTCCCGGAATTCCAGACACTCATCGTCGTTTTCGAGACAGAGAAAAGTCTGGTATTGCATTGTGTTCTTCAGCTGCTTTTGAAACAGATCCAGCTCCATAAACTGGGGCGGATTCTCAAACAGGTGATAACTGCTCCAGCGGTATTCTGAAGCCGGGCAGATGCCGGCCTTTTCCGGATTCCGGAGAATATATCGAAATACCGTGAACAGGTATTTTTCATCCTCGACCGGCTCGCTTTTAAACCTGTCCTGAAACAGATGGCCGGTTCGTTCATATTTCCAGTTGAACCAGCCTGCGTAATTGACATTACTTTTTTTCATGAAAAGAACGATCTGTTCTTTTTCTCCATGAACCAACAGATGGACATGATTCTCCATCAGACAATATGCGCAGATGCGTACTCCGGTTTCCATGCTGTATTTTTCCAGCATTGTGAGGTAGTACTGATAATCAGAGTCTTCTTCAAAGAGCAGCTGGCGTCCGATTCCTCTGATGATGATATGCATATATCCCGTGCTGCTCATGCGGCGTGCTTGCCTTGGCATATCCGGATTTCCTCCCTGATGCATGAAGATTGATGCCATGATTATAGCATATCGCTCAAAAATGAGTCAATGAGAACCGTCCCCGTGACTCCCCGTGACTCACTTGATTTTTTCGGTTTTTTTCCTTAGAATTAAACGGGTTTTATAAATTTCATATACAGGAGGAATCTGTGTTGAACTACGCTGAGGAATCCCTGCGCCTGCACGGCGAATGGAAAGGAAAAATTGAAGTCATCTCCCGGGTTCCGGTGAAGTGCAAAGAAGATCTGTCCCTCGCCTATACCCCCGGCGTCGCGCAGCCCTGTCTGGAAATCCAGAAGGATTATGACAAATCCTTTACGCTGACCCGCCGGAGCAATCTGGTGGCCGTGATCACGGACGGAACGGCCGTGCTCGGCCTGGGAGATATCGGTCCGGAAGCCGGTATGCCGGTCATGGAGGGCAAATGCGCGCTTTTCAAAGCCTTCGGTGACGTGGATGCCTTTCCCATCTGCATCCGCAGCAAGGATGTGGATGAGATTGTCCGGACGATCTATCTGATTTCCGGCAGCTTCGGAGGCATCAATCTGGAGGATATCGCGGCGCCGCGCTGCTTTGAAATTGAGCGGAAGCTGAAGGAAATCTGCGATATTCCGATCTTCCATGATGACCAGCACGGCACGGCCATCGTTGTCGGAGCCGCCCTGCTCAACGCGCTGCGCGTGGTCGGCAGGAAGGCTGAGGATGTCAGGGTGGTCATCAACGGAGCCGGCAGCGCGGGCATCGCCATCGGCCGCCATCTGATGGATCTGGGCGTGAAGCACCTGAAGATGGTGGACCGGAACGGAATTCTTTGCGAGGGGATTGAGATGAATCCCGCCCAGGCGGAAATGGCGGCGATCACCAATCCGGAGAAATTCTCCGGCAGCCTGGCGGATGCCCTGAAGGGCGCCGACGCGTTCATCGGTGTCAGTGCCCCACATATTGTCACAAGGGAGATGATCGCCTCCATGGCTCCGCGCCCGATCGTATTCCCCATGGCCAATCCCACGCCGGAAATCGAGCCGGATGAAGCGCTGGCAGCCGGCGCTGCCGTCGTCGGCACTGGACGGAGCGATCATCCCAACCAGATCAACAACGTGCTGGTCTTCCCGGGCCTGTTCCGCGGCGCCCTGGATGTGAGGGCCAGGGATATTAACCAGGCCATGAAACTGGCCGCCTCTCACGCGCTGGCGGAGCTGGTTTCGGCGGATGAGCTGAGCGAAAACTATATTCTGCCCGCCGCCTTTGATCCCCGGGTCGGTCCGGCGGTTGCGAAGGCGGTGGCGCAGGCCGCCAGAGACAGCGGCGTGGCCAGAATCTGAAGTCTGAAACGGAATCGGGAGGAGAGGAGGAGGAAAAGTGAGTCCCGGGAGCAGAGAAAAAAAGTCTTTTCAGCTGTTTAACCTTCCCTGGCCGGTTTTCCTGATCATTGCGGCGGTTGTCTTTGGAGCGACCTATCTGGGTGTGCTGCCCAAAGGAATGACAGGCTGCTTTGCCTTTATGATGGTGCTGGGGACGATTCTGGGCTGGATCGGCGACCATACGCCGGTCATCAGGAGCTACCTCGGCGGCGGAGCCATCGTATGCATCTTCGGCTCCGCGCTGCTGGTCTATTTCGGAATCCTTCCGGCAGCCAAAACGGTGGACGGCCAGACCGTCTACAATATGGCCCTTCCCTTCGGGAAGCTTGACCTGGTCGGAAATATCGGAACCTTTTTCAAAACAGAGGGCGGCTTCCTCGACTGGTATATCGCCGCGCTGATCACCGGTTCCATTCTGGGCATGAACCGGAAGCTGCTGATGAAGGCCGCGGCACGGTATTTTCCCGCCATCTTCGGAGCCCTGATCCTGGCTTTCGGCCTCTGCATGGGCGTGGCCGCCCTGATGGGCTATCCGGTCATGAATGCGCTGCTGCTGATCGCTCTGCCGATCATGGGCGGCGGGATGGGCGCCGGCGCCACACCGCTTTCCAAGATTTTTGAAACCAGCAGCTCCATGAGCGCCGCGGAAGCCCTCTCCGTCATGACGCCCGCCGTAGCCATCGGCAACGCGATTTCCATCGTGCTGGCCGGTATTCTGGTCAAGGTGCTCTCTTCCCCCAATGTGAACGGACGCGGCGCCCTGATGAAGGCCGGCTCCATAGACCCGAAGGAGCTGGCGATCAGTCCGGAAATGCAGGCGAAGCGGGAAAACCTGAGCCTGCAGAACATGGGAATCGGCCTTCTGACCTCCGGAGCGTTCTTCGCCTTTGGCTTTATCCTGGCCGGTGTCTGGAAATCCCTGGTTCCCGGCGTCACCATTCATGCCTTCGCCTGGATGATTATCACCGTGGCCATCTGCAAGATCACGAATATTATTCCGGAACGGATTGAAATCGCCTGCTATCAGTGGTTCCAGTTCGTCATGAAGAATCTGACCAACATGCTGCTGGTCGGCATCGGAATCTGCTACCTGGATATCGGCACCGTGGTTTCGTCCTTCAGCCTGACCTACCTCCTGCTTTGCACGGCCACCTGCATCGGCGCTTTCGTCGGCGCGGCACTTATCGGCCGTCTGGTAGGTTTCTACCCCTTCGAATCCGGGATTACCGCCGGCCTGTGCATGTCCAACATGGGCGGAACGGGCGATGTGGCCGTCCTGTCCGCGGCGAACCGGATGGAGCTGATGCCCTTTGCGCAGATCTCCTCCCGCCTGGGCGGAGCGATCATTCTGCTGCTGGCCAGCCTGATGCTTTCCGTGCTCGCGCAGTTTATTGTTGCGGTTTCGCCGGAAGCGGCTGAGCAGGCGGCAAACACGGGAAAACTGCTGATGACAATGTCCGGAATGGGATAACAGAAAAGAGGATGGATGATGAAATCTATTTATGTCGCGATTCACTCCACGGGGGATGGGTTCAGGGATGCCAATCTGGAAACGCAGCGGATCGCCGCCGGCCTGCCGGAGGAGCAGGTCATGCAGCTTTGCCTGATCACCGAGGAAATGCTCTCCCTGTTCAACAGTATCACAGGGCATGTTGACAACGGCGAATTCCGGATCGAGAGTGAGAACGGACGCTACACTTTCTTCCTGTCCGTTCGCCAGAAGCTGGGCAATGTTCAGCGGGAAGAGCTGATTCAGTCCACGACCTCCGGAAAAAACGAAGCCGGCCAGGGCTTCCTCGGCATGCTGAAGGAAATGATCATCAGGGCCATGTCGGTCGGCAGGGATATTGATCAGTATTACAGCAGCAGTTCCTATTCCTCCCAGGCCGCGGATCTTTCGGATGATATCATCTCCTCTCAGAAATGGGATCAGTTTGAACGTTCCGTTCTTCTGGCCATAACGGACGAGGTAAAAATCAATATTCACGGCGGCGTTGTGGAGCTGGTTGCCATCAAGAAGTTCTGACTTCAGGGAATGGTCCGGTTTTCAGGAAAAAAAGAAAGAGAGTGATTCGATATGACTATCAGGGAAAACATCACAGGAGATACTTTGACCGTAGCGCTGGAAGGCCGGCTGGATACCACGACCTCTCCCGAACTGGATGCGTTCCTGAAAAAATATTATTCCGTTGTCCATAAACTGATCTTTGAACTGAAGGACCTGGATTATCTTTCCTCCGCAGGGCTCAGAGTGATCCTGAAGGCTCAGAAAGCCATGGAGGGGAAGGGCGGCATTGTGATCCGCAACGCGAACCGCCTGGTCAGAACCGTGTTCTCCGTAACCGGGTTTGACGACGTTTTGCACTTTGAGTAAGCTCCCGGTTCAATCCATGGAAAAGCGTGCCGGATGCGGCGTCTTTGGGGACTTCATTCTCACCGGAGAGTGAAGTCCTTTTTTGTTGGGGCACACTTTACACAAGGCAAAAGGAAAACCCCGGGAACGTTGGATTACTGGTCATAAGGATGATTTGAACAAACATGCTGACAGACCGTAGTGCAACAACTCAGAACAAAGCCTGCCATCATTCCAGGCAGGCTTTGTTTTTTGGAGCAGGAATTACATATCGTCA
>SVGS01000027.1 GCA_015056205.1 Clostridiales bacterium
TACTCGCATGCAATCTGGTAATGTTGCAGACAGGAAAACGGACAGCATGCTGCTGTCCGGCCACCATTAACTTGGTTTTATCGTGGAAGAACCGGGATTTACAGAAAAAATTTCACAGAGCCGGAAATTCTGGGCCGGGATGAAAACAGCAAGGCTGATAACGAAACCGCCGCCTATTTCTTCTCCGCATGAACGCCCATCCAGATCTCCCAGATGTTCTGCAGCCCTTCGTCACTCACATAGACAAGCGCGTAAAACGGTTTTGCGCCCGGATACACCACAGTCGCGCGGCAGAGAACGCAGTACACGCCATCCTTCTCGCCGAGATAACCAACCGGCTCATAGCCGACCCCAGTCAGGCCGTCCATCGCCTTCTCAAAAATGGCTGTGACCTTCTGCGGCATTTCGATCGTTTCCGGCAGGTTCCAGTCGGCATCCGGTGTGACTGCTTCAGTCTGTGTCTGCTCCTGCGTCCTGGCTGTTTCATCCGCTCCCGCATATGCCGCCAGTGAAAAGATCAACATAATGGTAAGAACCGCCGCTGCTGTTTTCTTCATATTGCCTCCTGTACTGTCAGCCGTCAGGCCGCTTCGTCCGTTTCCTGTCGGACATATCGATAAATGTATTCTTCTGCCAGCTCATCGATCCGGCCCGTCTCTTTTTCTTCTTCCAGGAATTCATTCACATAACTCAGCAGGTCTTCCGATCCTTTCGGTATCAGAACGCCGAGCTGTCCGTTTGTGAACGGCTCGTAAATCAGAGGGGCGGCAAGCCTCTCATCCTGCCCCACATAGTAGCCTGCCTCCATGATCTCCGTGATCATGACATCCGCTTTCCCGGAAGCAACAAGCCCCGGAATCTCCTGATTGATCTCATGGATGATCAGCGTGGCATCCGGCAGGTTCTCACGGGCGAACTTCTCATTCAGTCCGCCGGGGTTCTCCATCACACGGACTTCCGGATGATTGATGGCTTCCAGGGATGTATATTTCTCTGCGTCCTCTGCCCGGCACAGAACCGTCTTTCCATTCGCCAGATATCCCTCAGACATCAGCGCCTGCTCTTTTCTGGCGTCCGTGATCGTAATACCGCATATCGCCAGATCGAATTTTCCGGCCAGAGTATCTTCCATCAGGGTCGGCCAGGATGTTTTCACATACTCTGTCTTCACCCCCAGAGAGGCAGCCAGGTCCTCCGCAAGCGCCGCGTCAAAACCCACATAGGTGTTCGTCTCCGGATCCAGATAGGACATCGGCAGATAATCTCCTGCAGTACCTACCCGCAGTACACCGTTTTTCCGGATGGCATATATCACGTTATTTTCTTCGCCCGCTGCCTGTGCGCTGCCAAGAAATCGGATCAGCCTGTCCTGAAAATCGCGATAATACGGCTTTTCAATGAAGGCCACATGGGACGCTCCTTCGATCACTTCCAGTTCGGAACCGGCCGGAAGGTCGTCAAGGACCGCGTTCACGCGGCTGAAGTCCAGATAGGGATCCTGATCCCCGCAGATCACAAGCGTGGGGACCGTGATTTTTTTCAGATTAATCAGAGACTGTGTTTTGTCCACACAAATATCCCGTCTACCGCCGTTGGGACTGGATTCTTTGTCATAATGCCAGGAGCCTGAACAAAGCATTTCAATGACAACAGGATCCGCAATCAGGTAATTGAACGTCCCGTCTTCATTTTTCTGGAAATCATCCGCTGCATGCTCCCATGTATTGTGATGGAACGGCTCTGTTACGTCGGCCTTGCCGAGGCCGCTCAGGATGGGCGCAAAAAGGACAAGCCTGTTTATATGCCCGGGATGGTTTGAGACAAACCGGCCGGCCGTCACTGTTCCCCAGCTCCAGCCCAGCAGATCGATCTTGTCCTGCCCGGATATTTCACAGATCTTCTCCACGGCGGCATGGATATCTTCCGCTGCATAATCCGAATCCGGAAGGAAGCCGTCTTCCACTTCCTCTGACTGACCGAATCCCGCGATATCCAGCCGCCATACAGCATAGCCTTCCCGTGCGAGAAACCGTACCAGGCTGTAATCCTCATAATCGATATCGAACTCGTGGGAAGAATATGTAACGCCGTGGATCAGGAGGATATTTCTGTCCGGATTCGATCCCGTGACCGACATGCGGTCCAGATGCAGATCGATGCCGTTTCTTTCCAGAGGGTATTCATTATAGCTGTACGAAACAGAGGGCTCCGCCGCGCTGCTTTGCTTTTGTGGTTCCTCCCCGGAAGCATACACCGCCAGTAAAAAGATCAATATGACGGCCAAAACCACCGATGCTGTTTTCTTCATATCCGATCTCCACTTCCTTCATGATATACGTCTTTTCTGCGCCTCTATTGTACAGAAATTCACGGGAAGAATCAACCGAACCGAATCATTTTCGATGTGCCATCTGAGCTTTACCGTCCTGCTCAGACGGCACATCGAAAATGATTCGGAAACAAAAAAGCGTTGATCAACAGGCTGGAATGTGATACGATTCTAAGTTATTGATATCCATAAGCATTCGGAAGAATGGGTCAGAAAAGGATGGGAAGCTGTTAAGGAAAACAGAACGGACGCTTGAAAACTGTTCTGGGGAGTGAATAAACAGATGAGCATTCAGTGCCGGAGAGCGAATCATACCTTATCGGAAAGACAGCTGCAGGAAATAGCGGGCCTGATCTATGATACGGATCTGCACATTTATCCCGCCATGTTCAAAGACAGGAAGGAAGCGGAGCTGATTATTCCCAGGATGATCCGGTCTGAGGATCAGATATTCAGAACAGAGAATCTGTTCATCGCCGTGGATGGGAAGGAAATCGTCGGCGTTCTTTTGTGGAAACGGGGTCCCGTGCAGTGGAATACGTCCGTGTATGAAAAATGCGGCGGGAATTCCGAGCACATTGTCAGGGTAGTGCGTGAATACTACAATTTGCTGGCTGAAACAGCGGTCAATACGGCGACGATGATCAGGATCAGCGTCCGGAAGGATATGCAGGGAAACGGTATCGGCAGTCTGCTGATGGATACGTTTATGCGGGAGGAACCCGGTCCGTATGAGTTGTATGTTCTGATGGATCATACGGACGAGGTTCGCTTTTTCAAAGAGAAGGGCTTCAGTGTCAGGGAAACAAGGCCCGGGTTCAGTCTGGATTACAGCGCGTATCCGTGCTTCTGGATGGTAAAGTAATTGATCACCTCCATTATTGCGCAATAATTGCATCATAATAATGTCTCGGTATAAAGCTGCTTCATGGAACGGGTAATCGGTTGGAAAATGGATCTGAAAACTGCAAATAACAAAAGACCGTAGGATGCTGAAAAAAATCAGCATCCTATTTGATGGAATGCAAATTACACGCGTGTAAGTTTGTCAACCGTTATCTTAGCACGCGTGTAAGTTTGTGTAAGTTTAGTTCGCGTGTGAATTTGCTTCAATAGACCGTCATGATATCAAGAGTAAAATTATTATCGCCAATATTTTTTCATTATTCAACAACACAGGAATACGAAATAGCCTCATCAATTTGATACATGATTATGGTGAGGAGGCAAGTGTTCCCGCGGGGCATTAGTGCCGATCATGCTTCACATGGTGAATGTACAGTCAACTGGAGAGAGCCTGCTGCCTCTGCTCAAGTTTATCGAGCAGTACAGCATACAGTCGTGCCAGGAAACTGGAAGGGCAGCAGGCAGTCGGACAGTTCCATAGTACTAATGATGAAGGGTAATGCCTTCGGAAGGAAGGAAACTGTGGGTGGCAATATTCTCGGAGGAAATCTGTTCGGATACTCAGTGATCCGTAAGAGCAGGAAAACGAATTCCGAGAAGAAAACTGACGGGTACACAGAGATCCGACAGATGATCCGCCACCTGGGGAGCCCGGTACGGGAAAGCTGTACGCCGGGATCTACTGGGGGCGTGCCCCGCAAGGGGCACGTCTACCAACCAAAGCTGCACGCTGGGTTCCGTGGGGGGCAAGTTTCGTAAGGAGCTTGTCTACCCGACAGTTGTTTTATACAAGATGTTGTGGGTTAAGAAGACATGCTCGGGTACGGAAAAGCCCCTCATGAGTGAGGGGGTTGGGGGTGTTGATTAGCCTACGGCGTTGTCTTGATTTTCTCATAGGAGAAGGAAAAAAGTAAGGGGGTACATTTTACAGGGCACCGCGCTCCTTGGCTTCCTCCGGATCTGCTTTTCCGCCGTCTCCCGGGTGAAGCCCGGCAGGAAAAGGAAAAATGCACCCAACAGGCGGAGGGCGTGGTCTCCGGCTTCCTGCGCCGATCCACAATGATTTGGATATAGGGTAAGAGTTGCCGGCGAATCTGTCGCTGCCATGCTTCGCGTACTGCTCTGCGTATTGCGGTCTTGAGCCATCCTTTTATTTATGGTAAAATGACTGTTGATTTTCAAAAGCGCATGATCTGCCGTGTCCCGGCTGTCTTCCGGATGAAAGGAACTTCTGTTCCGGCGGAGCCTGCTGCCGGCTGGATACCCCGGCCTCGGTGAAGGTCTGTTCTCGCTTTTCTGTCCGGGCTGTTTCCAGGGATGAATGTAACTGCCCACGGGCAGGTCAGGGACGGGGAGATGAATGCCGGGATCGTCAGCCCGTCGGATATTACGGCAGAAGGAGGATAACAAGTGTCCCAGATCATCATTCATGTGGATATGGATGCTTTTTATGCCTCCGTGGAAATGCGGGATGATCCTTCTCTGCGCGGTAAGCCGCTGATCATCGGCTCCCTGCCTCATGAGCGGGGCGTAGTTGCCACCTGCAGCTATGAAGCGCGAAAATACGGCATTCACTCCGCCATGAATATCAAGGAAGCGTACCGCCTGTGTCCGAACGGCGTGTATATGCATCCCAACTTTGATAAATACAGGGCTGTATCGGATCAGCTGCATCAGATATGGAATGAATATGCATCCGCCACGGAAAGCATCGCCCTGGATGAAGCGTATCTGGACGCGACTGAAAAAGCAGGGAGCTGGGAGAACGCCTGCGCTTTTGCTCATACCATCAAGCGCAGAACCAGGGAGGAATTGGGGCTTACCTGTTCGGTGGGAGTGGCTTATTCCAAAACGGCCGCAAAGACCGCCAGCGAAGAAAAGAAGCCGGACGGTTATTTTGAGATTCCTACGGAAGAAGCTTTTGTAAACCTGATTCTGAATCGGGATGTGCAGGTCCTGTATACCGTGGGCAAAAAGACGGCGGAGAAGCTGAACCGTTCCGGCATCCGTACCGTGCGGGATATTCAGACAAGACAGGACGAGGTCATCCGTCTGCTGGGCAGGCAGGGGCAATGGATCGTGCAGCAGGCCCTGGGCAAGGATGATCGGAAAGTCGTTGCCTACAGGCCGGAGGAAGCCAAATCCATCAGCAGGGAGCTGACCTTTCAGGAAGATGTAGAGGATTTTGACTTTCTGAAGGATGTATTGGTGCTTTTGTCTCTCAGCGTGGAAAAAAGAGCCGAGCGGGTGGGACTGTATGGCGAGGGGGTACACCTGAAAATCACCTATTCCGACATGAAAACCATCACCCGCTCCAGGCTCACCGCGTCTACGCGCTCAGCAGCTGCGATTATGCGGGAAGCAGCCCGGCTGCTGGAACAGGTGCAGAAGCGCCCGGTCCGTCTGATTGGTGTGGGGATTTATCATATGACGGGAGAAATGTATCGTCAGGTCCATTTTGATGATTTGCTGCGGGAACCGTCCACGGAGAAACAGGATCCCCTTCAGGAAGACCTGGAGCGGCTTCACCGGCGGTACGGACTGGATTTTGCCGGCAATCTGGACAAGATCTTTCACGGGGAAACACTCTATAAAACGGTAGAGTACATGCGAAAGCACAAATAAAGACACAGGGGACGAACCCCCCTGTGTCCTTTATTTATACAGCTTACCTTTCGCTTTTTTCGAATGAGGGTTATCAAGGTCTGGTACTTTCGTGATGTCATTCCTGGTGGAATCGTCCAGCTGCTCATTACTGTTTTCCATCATTCTTCTTGCGATCTCATTCCAGTCTTCTCCGGCACCGCCCGAGACATACTTCAATGACTCATCATCAAGTTTGCATTTTTCCAGGTCTTTCATTTTATACCCTCCTTTTTTCGGTATTTTCCATTTTGATCTGTCCTCTCATATTGAAATCGACCTTTGTATCCCTTGATACGTACAGGATGCCGCCGCCGGTAGTGAGAAAACAGGAAACCGTCCGAAATAATTTACTTGCAAAAGGTAATGCAAGTGCCGGGTTGCGTTAACTTGCGTTTACTCTTTCAATTCGGCTGCTCTTTAACTTTTGCGCGGGATATGATATATACATGCAGGAGACGCCGTGCGGACGGCACGGAATGAAGGGGGAAGCTGAAAACATGCGGAAGAAACCTGCGGCGGGAAACTATCTGTTCCTTGGGATTCTGCTCGGGGCTATGGTGCTCGGAGGCCTGACCGGATGGCTGGCGCCGGAATTTGCCCGTACGCTCGCGCCCGTCGGGAAAATTTTCATCAACCTGATGTTCTGCGTCGTGGTGCCGATGGTGTTTGCTTCCGTTTCCGGCTCCGTGGCCGGAATGAAGTCCAGAAAGCGCGCCGGAAAGGTTCTGGGAACGACGATCGCCGTCTTTATCATCACGGGAACGATCGCGGCGGCGATTATGTTTGTGCTGATGAAACTGTTCCCGCCGGTCCTACGTCCGTGGAGCGTGATTCCGGCGGAGAAAATGGGAGAAGCGGCGCCTTTATCGGATTTAATCGTGAACTTCTTTACGGCGGACGATTTTGTCGGCCTTCTCTCAAGAAAAGCCATGCTTCCGCTGATCGTTTTCTCCCTGCTCTTCGGCTTTGCCACAAACGCCGTGGAAAAAGGGGAGGGACCGGTCACGTCGTTTCTGAACGGACTGACGAACGTTATGCTGAAGTTCGTGAACATCGTGACTTATTTCGCGCCGGTTGCGTTCTTCGCGATTTTCGCGGGTCTGGTCGCCGATTATGGCTCCATGATCACGGAGTCCTACGGGAGGGCGATGCTGATTTACTATCCCGTCTGCTGTATTTATTTCTTTACGGCCTTCCCTCTGTTTGCGGCAATCGGCGGGGGAAAGGGCGCCGTGAAGGAGATGTTCCGGCATATCGCAAAACCCGCGGTTGTGGCCCTCGGTACGTGCTCCTCCGTTGCTACGATTCCCACCAATATGGAAGTGGCGGAGCAGACGGGAATCTCAAGGGACGTTTCTGAAATGGTTGTTCCCCTCGGTGCTTCCATGCATATGGACGGATCGTGCTTTGCGTGCGTGCTGAAGATCGCGTTTCTGTTCGGGGTGTTCGGAAAGGAGCTTTCGTGGACGATGTTTTTTCCCGTCATCGCCGTAGCGGTCCTGTCCTCCGTAGGAATGTCGGGAGTCCCCGGAGGCGGATATATCGGGGAATACATCGTCTGTTCCATCTTTTTCCCCGGGCAGATGGAACTCGCTTTTCCGATCCTGGTGGCGATCGGCAACCTTGTGGACCCGATCGCGACCATGATCAATTCGGCCGGGGATTACGCGGTATCGTTCCTGGTGTCCCGATTTGTGGACGGAAAGGACTGGCTGCAGAAAAAGCTGGCCTTGTCTTCCTGTCATGTAGATCCGGGATGCCGGGGAAAAATATAATCCCGCGTTTATTGGCAGAGATTGATCCGGTGTCTTTACGCGGCAGGCGCCAGCGCCTGTTCCTCAAACCATTCGTTGATCATCCTGTCCAGCATCGCGTCGTCAAAGTACGGCGTGTAGTCGATGCCGGAAAACTGCGGATTCTCAGGGGCCGGCGTCTCCGGCTCGAGCCGCGCGATGGGCAGGTCGGTTTTGCATCCGCCTTCCACAGATTCTCCATTCACGTCCCGCAGGCCCCAGAGCCAGCTGGACATCATATATGTGCCGCCGTTCGTCAGCGCACTGATCTGTATGGAGCAGGAGCCGCCGCCCGAGGGCTCGCCGAGGAGCACCGCGCCGTGTTCCTGCATCAGGAACGGCATCAGGTTGCCGCAGGAGAAAGCTGCCCGCGTAGTCAGCACAGCATAGTTGAAGTCATACTTCACTTCTTCATCCTTCTCATCGAATACGCCGTCCAGGTTTTTGTCCGAATGCAAAACCGCGTACTCATACTGCCCGGTCAGGACGTTGAAGCCTCGGAAAACATGATCCCCGTAGGTCAGGTCGATGATGTATGCCACCATATCGCTGCTGCCGCCTGAGTTTACGGATAAATCAAACAGGATGTTCCTGATCGAAGGATTCTCCGAGGCTTTCTTCAGGCCGGTCCAGGTTATGCCGACGGCGTCCATGGGAATTTCTCCCTTTCCGGTGTAGTATGCTTCCCAGCCCGCCTCGTCATAGCGGAACTGATCAATCCGAATGATAGCGGTACTCCCGCACTCCCGGTAAAACTCATTGCCCCAGACGGCTTCCCGCGCTTTCCGGACATCATCACTGACCGTCTGTGTGGTATGGGTCTTAGTCTGTAATGCCGCGGATGCACTGCTCGTGAGCTTCGCCATAAGCTCCGGGGTCTGAATATATTCAAGCAGCGTGTCATTGAGCCCGCTGTACATGCAATGGCCGTCATTCAGGCCGATGTTGAACAGGTCATACAAAGCCAGCATATATTCAGGCATATCCGGACTCTTCAGCCCGTCTTTGATGACTGACATTTCCGGTATGTCATCCAGCGCGGCATCCAGGCCTTTTTCACGGATGCCTCTGCCCAGGATTCCCACACCGGGATGGCCGTAGAAATAATCCAGCGTGAAGCAGAGCTCCGCGTAGTCCTCGCGGATCACATCTTTTTCGCGCTGCCTTGTCCCGGCCAGCAGGCCGCGTATATATTTACTCTCATACCATTCGGCCGGCATAACAGTAATCGTATTGATATCCAGCGACGGATTCAGAACCGATTCCCCGTTCCACAGCACATTGTGGCAGGCCACATCCGTGAACATCGTGGACAGCAGTTCCAGGGGCAGATACACGTCCTTTTCGTCCGCGTAAACCGCAATGCCGTATTTCGCGAAATCGAAGGTTACGGCGGCAGGCGGTCCGTCAAACAGGACATCCGAATAATAGGACCAGCCGCAGGGTGAATCCTTGATGCCGACCATGCCTGTGTAAGGCAGCGGCGGATACTGGAACCGCGCCCAGTCCGCGGCTTCGATCGTTCCGGCGGAAGGATTCACCAGGATCTTCGTCCCGTTGGGGTTGGCAACCTCCCAGACGCCGCCGTCCAGGGGCGTCACCGTCAGCCCTGTCTGATACATGAAATTGACATAGTCCTTCAGGCCGTAATACGGCACATGCGGCGCCGAAAGATAGAAACGCAGATCCATGCTGCCGGTCTGTTCCTTCCCTGTCAGGACTCCGGCCGTCCGCACGAAATAATCTTTTCCCTCCTCCGGAGCAGGGAAAAATACGTTATAGTCATCTCCCAGCGCGGCTTTCAGCATCTCCAGCTCTTTTTCATCCGGATCATATCCGGCTTCCAGGGCTTTCCGGTACCATTCCGCCGCTTTGACGGGGTCTTTTTCCACGCCCTGCCCCAGCCTCAGGCATTCTCCCAGTACGAACAGCACCTCCGGTATTTCCTGCTCCGCTGCCCGCGTGAGATATTCCACGGCCCTGCTGTAGTCCTGCTCTGTCCCTTCGCCGCGGTAATACATCATTCCCAGATCATAAAACGCCTGAACCACCCCAAGGTCCGCCGCCTTCTGAAAGTATTCCGCGGCCT
The DNA here is from genome assembly GCA_015056205.1 of Clostridiales bacterium. Lineage (GTDB taxonomy): Bacteria > Bacillota > Clostridia > Christensenellales > Aristaeellaceae > Aristaeella. The sequence continues at coordinate 9,764 of SVGS01000027.1, forward strand.
TTCTGTAATCTTGCTCCACCCCTTCGCCGCGGTAATACATGGCTCCCAGGGTGTAGTACACGGACGTATCGCCCTGGTCCGCCGCCTTCTGATAGTATTCCGCGGCCTTGCCGAGGTCCTGTTCCACCCCTTCACCGTAATGATACAGGGATGCCAGCGTCGTCCAGGCATCCGCGAAGCCAAGCTCGCCGGATTTCAGAAAGTATTCAATGGCCTTTCCGATGTCCGCTCTCCCGATCTCACCATAATGATATAACAACCCTATGTTATAGAACGATTTCGCGTCGCCCTGCGCAGCAGCCAGATCATAGTACTCCAGGGCCTTTTCCGGATCCGTGTCCACCCCTTCGCCGTCGGCGTACAGATTGCCGATGCCTCTCAATCCGTCGACACTGCCGGCGTCCGCCGCCCGCCGGTAGTATTCCATCGCCTTCGCGAAGTCTCCCGCTTCATGAGCAGTCCTTCCGGCCTGGTAAAGCTCCTCTGCGGTCATTTCTGCCGCCGGAGCTTCCGTCGCGGCAGTTTCGGCAAACGCCGCACCGATGGCGGCGAAACACAGGCAAAGAAGGACTGAAATCCATTTTTTCATGTTGATTTCCTCCCCGTATGATGATTACCGGATTTTCCGGCCCGGTTCCTTTATCGAACGCCGGAATGGACTGTGCTGTGTTCTGTTGACCTTCAGTTCAGCTGTTTTCCCAGCACGTCTTCCAGATGCTTCCGGTCTTCCTCGTCCGGTTCATATCCGGCATCCAGGGCCTTCTGATACCATTCCGCGGCGGCTCCCAGGTCTTTTTCCACGCCGCGTCCCAGATAATAGCAATCTCCGACGGCAAACATGGCATTCGGGAATTCCTGATCCGCTGCCAGCCGGAAGAGCCTGAGCGCTTCGTTATCGTCCGGATCCACTCCCATTCCGACATAGTAGGCATAGCCGAGATTGAATTGCGCGTTGGCATTTTCCTTCTCAACAGCCAGCCGGAAATATTCGAGCATCTTTTCATAGTCCTGTTCAACGCCGGTGCCATCCCGGTAACAGCATCCGAGATTAAACAGCGCCATGGGTTCCCCGTATTCAGCAGCCCGGTTGTAGTATTTCAGCATTTCGTCCAGGTTCTGCTGTGTTCCAAGTCCCTGGTTGTATAAAAATCCAATGGCTGTCAGCGCTTCCGGATAATCCTGTGCCGCGGCGAGGCCGTAATAATGGAATGCTTTTTCATAATCCTGTTCCACACCCTTGCCAAGATGATACATGACACCGAGTTCATACTGTGCGCCAGCTAAGCCCCGGTCAGCCGCCAGCCGGTAATAATCTGCTGCCTTCCCGGGATCCTGATCCACCCCCCATCCATAACCATAGCAATGGCCAAGGTAAAAGCATGCCAGGGCATCCCCCGCATTCGCCGCCTTTTGGAGAAGCGGAACGGCTGTTTCGAAGTCTCCGGCTTCTATGGCAGCCCGGGCCTGTTCGATCAGGGCGGTGGTTTCAGCCGTTTCCTCCGCAATAGCTGAACAGGCTGACAGGAATAAGAAGAATACGAGCAACAAAAAGATCTTCTTCATTTTCGTTCTCTCCTTAGCATTTCTTTTTGCTGTGTATGGTTGGGTCCTGATCCGGAAGGCTTAACTGAACGAATTGGACAGGGTCGTACTGACGATGATTCCCGTGAGGATGATCATCACCAGAATCAGCACCAGTTCCTCGATAATGGCCTGAGTGATCGCGTTCGTTGCGCTTGATGCGGCAGCCGCGCCTCCCGCCTGCAGATCCTTCAGCACCATGGATGCCGCAAACAGACGGCGTTCGCTCGTGCCGAGGGTTAAGGCGCCATAGCCCTTCTGTCCTTTCAGCCAGTTGTCCACCTCACCGATGGACGCCACCGTTTCATTCAGATTATAGTCGGCATCCGCAAAAGCGGCGTAGATCACCATGGCCTTATCCTTTGCGGTTTCGTGCTTCGCGGCTTTGCATGCGTTGTACAAACCAAAGAAAGCCTCCAATTTCTGTTCCGCGGGCTTGTCGGAAAGCGCAAGGACCATGGCTGCTGACTGAGCGGTGTTCGAGCCGATCTTATAATCATGCTTCATGGCCTGAAAAAGTTTTTCCGCCTCGTCAGCCGCCTGTACGGGATCTTTGCCGGCCATGATCATCAGCGCGACAAGCGACAGATCGCTTTCATCCGTCAGGAAAGGATGCTGCTTTTTCATCATGGCGTAGGTCTGGCGTGTTTTCTCCACGACCTCCGTGCGCCGTTCCACAGGGCAATTCTCCACGATGGTTGTCGCCGCCATTGCGAACATCTCGCCCGGCAGCTTGTGATCCGCCTTGAGTTTCCCGTATACGTCTGTAACATCATCAAGATAGGCGGCCGGGTCGTCCGCGAGTGCCATTTTCGTCAGGATCACACGCTGCAGCGTCCCGCGGAAATTCGAAAACATGCCGGTCCTGCTCTTCAGAATGCCGCTGCATTCCCTGATATGCTCCGCATTGACCTCGCGCCCGGCATTGACATGCATCATCGCGCAGAGCTTCAGAACCGGCTCATATTCGATCTTTGCCACCTTACGCATGGCGGTCTCATTGCGAATCTGCGCCTCGCAGATTTCCTGCAGGGATTGTTTCATTTTTTGATGCTCCTTTTCGTTTTGTTTTTCCGGATTCCTCTGCCGGTTTGTATGATGGATCACCCGTTCCTGTAACGGGTTCATGATCTCTTCGTTCCGTCCGGATGCGCTTCCATGATCTTCTCTCTGATCTCCGCGGTGAGCTCCCGCTCATATTTAGAAATATTCTTTACGATCCGGAATATTTCCTTCTCCACCTCTGCCGGATTCAGAGTCCCCCTGCCGGCATTCCGGGAGAGAGCCGGGGAATCCTCAGCAGGCGCCGGTTCTTCCTTCATCTTCTCTTCTGCAGCAGCCGTTGTCTCCGCCCACTCAGGACATATTCCCTGAGCAGGTATCTTTTGGGCTTGCCGATGCTGGTCACGGGGATCTCATCGATAAAATGGATGCCGGCGATCCGGTACTGGTTCATGGCTTTGTGCTGGAACTCCGGGATGTTTTCCCGCAGATCCTCGCTGTCCCGGGTATCAAAATGCGCGCATCCATGACCGGATATCTTATTATAATACACTTTTCAACGTCAGAAGTCTAACGATTATGTGGCAGAATGTGGCAGAATCTGTGCCCGGGGGATGGCATCTACTGGGAAAGTTGTGCTATAATATACTTTTATAAGCTCATTCCTGCGGAACAGCGGGGTGAAGAGATCTTTTTCGATGACCGGGGAAGCAGGAAGGTCAGGTGACACAAAGTGAAGGAGAGAATGAAAAGAAACTCGCTCATGCAATTGCAGGTCAGCCTGCCGAAGAAAATCGTCATCACGGTCGTGATCATGGCGGTGCTGATCCTGTTTGTATTTTATTTCAATGTTCCCAATCCGAATATGATTCTGATCGCGGGACTGGTGCTGTGCTCCGCGCTGTTCGGATATGGAGGCGGGATTGTCGCGGCGGCGATCATGCTCGGTTATACCTTATGCTTTTTTTTCCACGGCTCACAGCTTTACGCAGTTCACGCCGGAGAATATGCAGAAGGTCCTTGTTTCGCTGATTGGCATCGCTGCGGATATGCTGCTGGTCTGCGCGCTGAAAAGATCGGAGATCCGTGAATTCAAAGCCGTCGATGAACTGACCGCACAGCTGAACCATCAGCAGGAATCCCTGAGCTCCCTTCTGAATCATATGCCTGCGATGAGCTTCTATAAGGATGCGAAGACGGGGGTGTACCTGGCCTGCAACCGGGCGTTCGCGGAATACGCGCATAAGGAGAGCCCTTCCGGCGTCGTGGGGCTTACGGACAACGAAATCTTTGATCCCGTAACGGCCAGGCACTTTTCAGAGGATGACAGGAAGGCGCTTTCCATGGAAGAGCCGTACGCCTTTTTTGAAGATGTCCTTGACGCGGCCGGAAATCAGAAACAGTTTCAGACAACAAAACTGAGGTTCATCGATGAAACGGGGCGGCTGTGCCTTCTCGGGATGAGAATGGATGTCACAGAGTTTGTCAGAATCAGAAAAGAAAACGAGCAGACCCGGGCGGCTTATCAGGAAGCGCTGAGCACAAGCGCTGTCTATGAAAGCGTTGTCAACGCTCTGTCTGAAGACTATTTCAATCTGTATTATGTTGATCTGGAAACGGACGACTTCATCGAATACGGTTTCAGGACGGATAAAGAACGCCGCCTGAACGGACTGCGCGGAAAACATTTTTTCTCGGAAACGGAGAAGAATGCCCGGCTCTTTGTTTATGAGAAGGACCGGGAGCAGTTTATTGAGAGAATCAACAAGGAAAGACTGCTGAAAGAAATCGAAAAGCTCGGGTCCGTCAACTATTTTTATCGTCTGCTGATCAATGGTGAACCTGTTTATGTCAATATGAAGATTAAACGGGATGACCGGTATATCATCATCGGCATAAGCAATGTGGACACCCAGATGAAGGACCGCATGGCCGCCGAGCATGCGGCGGAAGAGAAAAAATCATATCAGCGGCTCTCCGCACTCAACGGAAACCTGATTGTTCTCTACTATGTTGACGTTGAAAGCGATCAGTACACGGAGTTCAGCGCTTCCAAGGAATATGATGATCTCGGTATTGCCAAGCATGGATCTGATTTCTTCGGGACCAGCTATGAGAACAGTCTGAGAACCATCCATCCCGATGATCAGGCGCTGTTCCATTCGCAGGTTACAAAAGAGAATGTGCTTGCGGCCGTAAACCGGGACGGGGTTTTCGTGCTGGATTACCGCCTGATGATCGGAGACCTTCCGACCTATGTGCGGCTGAAAGCGGCCAAGATTGAAGAGGACGGAAAAACCATCCTGATTATCGGCCTGCTGGATGAAGACGCGCAGATCCGCCAGGAACAGGAATACGCGCGGACGCTCTCGGCCGTCAGAAAGATGGCGACGGTCGATTCCCTGACGGGCGTCAAAAACAAGCATGCCTACGTGCAGTGGGAGGAGAAAATCAATCAGGGAATCAAAGAGGGAACACAGGAACCGTTTGCGGTTGTGGTTTGCGATATCAATAATCTGAAAGCAGTCAATGATCTGTATGGGCATAAGGAAGGGGACACCTGTATCCGGAATGCCTGCTTAAAGATCTGCAGGGTTTTCAGCCACAGCCCTGTATTCCGGACCGGAGGGGACGAGTTCGTTGTCCTTCTTCTCGGAGAAGACTATGCGCAGCGGGAAAAGCTGATGGAGAAAATCAATGAGCTTCCGGAGGACCGCTCAAAGATCAAAATCGGGGAAACCGTTTCCGCCGGTATGGCCGAGTATCATCAGGAGCGCCATTCTTCCCTTCTGAACGTCTTTGAAGAGGCTGACAAACTCATGTATGTGAGAAAGCAGGCCATGAAAGAATTTTTCACTCCGTAAGGAGACAGGGGACGGTTCCGCGTCTCCCTGTCGCCAACCCCGCCCTGTGGCTGGGCCTGACCGGCGCCGCCGGAACCGTGCTTGTGAAAGCCCGGAAAAGATAACTGAACGCCCTGCGCCCCTGTTCAGCCCACAGGGGTGTTTTTTTGCCGTTTCCTTCAGCGCGGCACGGGCGGGATGTTTCCGGCAGAAATGGTATTTCCAAATATGCTTTTCTCCTGTATAATCAAAAAATAACGGAAAGGGGGCCGTATTCCCGAAGGGAAAACGACAGGCCCGCGCAGCTTTCCGGACATCATCATGCCTCAGAGTCCCCGGAGAATCTGAAGGCTGTGCCGGGGGACGGGAATCAGCCATAACCAAAGGGAGGAAAACGTATGCTGCAAATCAATCACTACACTAAACAATACAGCGCCGGCGGCAAGAAAGCCGTGGATGATCTGTCCCTGCACATCCTGCCGGGGGAAATCTTCGGTTTCCTCGGCCACAACGGAGCGGGCAAAACCACGACGATCAAGGCCTGCTGCGGCATCCTGGATTTCACGGAGGGAGAAATCCTAGTGAACGGCATGTCCGTGAAGAAAAAGCCCCTGGAATGCAAGAAAATCATGGCCTACATTCCGGACAATCCGGATCTGTACGACTTCATGAGCGGCATTCAGTACCTGAATTTCGTCGGCGATGTATATAAGGTTCCGGCGGATCTCCGGGAAAAGAATATCGCGGAATACAGCAAAGATATGGGCATCACGGAAGCGCTGGCGGACAAGATTGGTTCCTATTCCCATGGCATGAAGCAAAAGCTGGCGATTGTAGCGGCCCTGATGCACGATCCGAAGCTGCTGATCATGGACGAGCCCTTTGTCGGCCTGGATCCCAAGGCGGCCTTCATCCTCAAAAAGTTCATGCGGAGCTTCTGCGACCGGGGCGGCGCGATCTTCTTCTCCACCCATGTGCTGGAAGTAGCGGAAAAGCTGTGCGATAAAATCGCCATCATCCGGGCCGGTAAACTGCTGGCGTCCGGAGATATCGAGACGGTCAAGGGAAATGAGAGCCTGGAGGAAGTGTTCCTGGAGCTGGTGGACGACATGAAGGTTTCCGAAGAGGAATATACCACGGAAGAAAAGAAGGCGGAGGTCAAAAATGCTTAAACTGTTGCTGAAGGCCCGCCTTTTGGCCATGATGGATCGGATCGGCGGACAGAAAAAGAGCAGGAAGGCCGCGACCGCAGGGAAGCTGACCCTGATGGTTCTGGGGGGCCTGGTTCTGCTGGCCCTCATCTGCGGCCTTTTCGGCCTGCTGATCACGCCGCTTTACAGGGGGCTCCGGGACGGCGGAATGACCTGGCTGATCTTCGCAATGGCCGGCGCCCTGGCCTGCCTCCTTTCCTTTGTGTTCACCATGTTCTATGCCCAGGGGGCGATCTTTGAGGCGAAGGACAACGAAATGCTCCTTTCCATGCCGATTCCGCCTTCTGCCATTCTGGGCAGCCGGGTGGCCGCGCTCTATTTCCTGAACCTGCTCTTTTCCGTGGCCATTCTGGGTACGGCCGGAGTGCTGCGGGCCATGGACGGCGGGCTCCGGGTGCTGAACGTGATCATCTTCCTGATCTGCGTTCTGCTCCTGGCGCTGATCGGAACGACCCTGAGCTGCGTGCTGGGCTGGCTGGTCTCCCTGATTACCCGGCGGATGCGCCGCAAGGCGCTGTTCTCCCTGCTGTTTTCCCTTGCTTTCATGGGCTTCTATTTCTATGCCATGCTGGGCCTGTCTGACCATATGCAGACCATCATGGAGAACAGCGGAAACATTGCGGATGCGTTCCGGCAAGTGCTGCTGCCGTTCCATGCCATGGCCATGGCCATTACGGAGGGCAGCCTGATCCAGCTGCTGATCTTCGCGGCATGCTGCATCGTGCCTTTTGCGCTGGTTTATCTGCTGCTGAGCCGTTCCTTTATCCGGATCGTGACGACCAAAGTCGGCGCGAAGCGGACCGAGTACAAGGGCGGAGCCCTGAAAGAATCCTCTGTGGTCTGGTCTCTTACTAAAAAAGACATGACCCGGTTCTTCAACAGTTCCACCTATATGCTGAACTGCGGCCTGGGACTGGCCTTTTCCCTGATTCTGGGCATATCCACCCTGGTATCCGGGAATTCGTTGCTGGACTTCCTGCTGAAATCCTATGCACGGATGGAGGATCCGGGCGCCCTGACACCGTATTTCATGCCCGTTGTTCTGGGCGTGATGGCCGCCCTGGCTTATATCTGCGCGCCTTCCATTTCCGTGGAAGGAAAGAATTTCTGGATTCTGGATTCCCTGCCGCTGAAGGTGAAGGATATCCTGAAGAGCAAGATGCTGTTCCATCTGGTGATCGCGGTTCCCTTCTCCCTGGCCTCCTCTCTGCTGGTGGTGATTGGCATACCGATGACTGCGATGCAGGCGGTTATCCTGTTCCTGTTCCCGCTGCTGGCACACGTCTTTTGCGCGGCTGTGAGCATTGTAACCGGACTGTATACCGCCAGGCTGGATTTCCCCAGTGAGGCCAAGGCGGTAAAGAGCTCGGCCTGCAGCATGCCCCCGATGCTGCTGACGGCGGCTGTTTCCCTTGCGCCTTCCATCCTGTACTTTTCGGTCCTGCAGGAGCGGGGGATCAGCTTCGAAACAACCCTGCTGGCTGCCATGGGCGTCATGGCCCTGGCCGGTATCGCTGCTTACGCTTTCCTGCATTCTTCCGCCGCGGAGAAGCGCTGGCACAGCATTAAGAAATAAGGCAATTCTCAGAAAAACAGGAAGAACAGGGAGCGAAACATGTCTAAGTCAATTACCCGCAAGGCCGCCAACTCTCTCATGATCGTTGAAAGTATTCTGAATCTGGTTTCTCTTCCGACAGGTTTGATGTCTTTCGGTATGTCCTTCGCGCTGCTGACAGGAAGCATTGGGCTTGAACTTCCGGCGGAGCAGATCACAGAAGAAACTGCTGATGCAGTGAATGCGCTTCAACAGTTCTATGATCCGACAATTTCCATCCTTTTTCTGTGCCTCTTTTTCCTGACCCTTTCCGCGGCGCGGCTTGTCCGCGGTTTCCGCCTTCGGGCAAACAAAGGAGAGGGGTTCTTCCGGGTTTCTGCCGCACAGGCAGCAGCTTTCCTGGTCTGCGGCCTGCTCCCTGTTTTGTTTGGCTATACGATGACTACAACGATGATTGTTTCCGTCATCAGCGGCATCGCCCTGATTGCCGGACGGGTTCTCGCCGTTGTGCGGGATCATCGGGTGATTTCAATCATCCTGAATGTAGTGGCTGCAGCGGGAATCGTTTCCTGCGCCACGACCCTTTTTTCCATGTGCGCTCTTCTCTTCCTGCTTTCGGTTTTCTCGCTGCTGGCCATTGTCTTTTCCAGGATCAGTTTCTCCGTCCTGAAAGAAATTGTTGTCAAAACCCATGCGGCGGAGATTATCTTCGGCCTTCTGCTTCTGATTGTGACGTTCTCCCTGCTTCTGACGTTTTTTGAGCCGAATATGGGAAGCTTCAAGGACGCTCTGTGGTACTGCTTTGCCATTGTCACCACAATCGGATTCGGCGACCTGACCGCAGTGACGGATTTCGGACGGGTGCTTTCCGTCATCCTCGGCGCTTACGGAATCGTAGTCGTCGCCCTGATCACATCCATCATTGTCAATTTCTACGGGGAAATGAAAAAGTCGCCTGAGAAGGGATCCGAAGAGGCCCGGAAATCCGAAGAGAGCGGAGAAGCCTGAACGGTACCGCGGGCAGGGTGGAAAAAGAAGAATACGCCTGGGATGAGAACGCGGATCTTCAAAACCGGCTTTTTCTGGTTGTCAAACGCGGCTGAGGAAAACGGAGGCACGCAGGATCGCGGCGGCAAGCTTTTCATGACCTTCCGCGTTCAGGTGCTCATCATCCGCCGGGGAAGCGGCCGCATGGTCGGAGGCAGCCAGAAACAGGTTGCCTCTTTTTTGTGCGATGGCCGCGTAGATCCCCTTCAGCGCGGAACAGGTTTCAACGGAATGCCGGTCAAAATCCGGATCCTTTTCCGGCCGCCAGACATTCCGCCCCAGCAGGAGCGGGGAGATGACCAGGATTCTGCCGGCGGGGATCAGGGCCTCAAACCGGTCCAGGCACTGTTCCAGCCCGCGGCCGATCTGTTCCGGTGAAGCGTGGAAGACGGTTTTGCAGTCATTGGTGCCCAGCATCAGGATGACGGCATACAGGCTGTCTGTTTTCTGATACTGAGCAATGGAATCCACGCCTCTCAGCCCGGAACGGAAAGGGTCCCGGAAGACGGTGGTTCTTCCGCAGACGCCGTCCTCCAGGACCGTATATCCCGATTTTGAGACAGCTTTCCGCAGAATACCCGTCCAGCGGACATGCTCCGGATATCTTTCGCCGGTGCCCGGAACCAGTCCCCAGGTGTTCGAATCTCCGAAGGCGAGTATCTGCTTCATGCCGGATCATCCTCTCTTATTCGGTTACCCCGCCGCCTTCCACCACCAGACTGTCCTCATAGTCCAGGCCGTAGGTGTCAACCAGGGTCGCTTCATAATCCTTGTGGAAGAAGTTTTCGGCGCCCAGCGCTTTGATCTCCCCGTTGAGCCAGTTCAGCAGGGTTTCGTTGCCCTTGCTGACGGCAGGCGCGATGGTGTCCTGGCTGCCCAGGGAGGGAATGCCGACGGTGAAGCCTTCGTTCTGCAGCGCGTAGGCGATGACTTCCGTATTGTCATTGGCCCATGCGACGCCGTTGCCGTTCTCCAGGGCGTTTTTGGCGTTGGCGTAGGTGTCGTATTTCTGCAGGAGGATCTCAGGGTTGTTCCTGATCAGGTAATCCTCGGCGGTGGTGCCGGAGATGACGATCACCCGGTCGTCTCCGGTCAGCTGGGACAGATCCGTGATGACACGGCTGTCCGGAGAGACAACGCCCAGGGCTACGTTCATGTAGGGCAGCGCGAAATCAACCTTTTCCGCCCGTTCGGGGGTGACGGTGAAGTTGGCCAGAATGATGTCCACCTTGCCGGTTTCCAGGTATTCCACGCGGTTGGCTGCCTCGGTGGAGACAAAGTTTACTTCCACGCCCAGATCCTCCGCGATCCGGCGGGCAAAGTAGACGTCATAGCCCTGATATTCGCCGTATTCATCCACATAGCCGAAGGGATTCTTGTCGGAAAAGACGCCGATATTGACGGTGCCGGAAGCTTTGATATCATCCAGCGTGCGGTAGACTGTGTCAGCGGATGCGGCGGCAAGGGTCAGAACCAGTACCAGGGCGATGATGAGGGAAAGTATCTTTTTCATGGGGATTCTCCTTTCGGGCCTTCAGGCCTCTGCGTTTTTTATATCTGTTTTTCCGGTTTGCTTTTTCCTGAACTCAAAAGTCTGGAGAAATTTTTTCGCCTGCTCCGTTTTCGGAGCGGTGAAGAACTGCTCCGGGTCGCTGTCTTCCAGAATCTGCCGGTCTCCGATCAGGATGATCCGGTCAGCCACGGCCCGGGCAAACAACATTTCATGGGTGACGATGATCATGGTTTTTCCCTGCTCGGCCAGGCGGACGATCACGTCCAGCACTTCCCGGACCATTTCCGGATCCAGGGCGGCGGTCACTTCGTCGAAAAGCAGGATTTCCGGATGCATGATCAGCGCTCTGACGATAGCCACCCGCTGCTTCTGTCCGCCGGAAAGCTGGCGGGGCCAGCTTTCCGCCTTCTCCTTCAGCCCGACGCGCTCCAGCAGGGCCAACGCTTCCTCCCGCGCTTCCGCTTTGCGGCGCTTCTGTACCTTCATCGGCGCCAGCAGAATGTTGTCCATCACGGTGAGGTGGGGAAACAGTTCATAATTCTGGAACACCATCCCGATTTTCTGGCGCAGCTCCGGCAGGCCCCTGGCGTTTCGGTCGATCAGGCTGCCTCGGAGCCGGATTTCGCCATCCTGGATATCCTCCAGGGCGTTCATGCACCGCAGGAGTGTACTTTTACCGCATCCGCTGGAGCCGACGATGACGATTACTTCTCCTTCGTGAATATCCAGAGAAAGATCCTCCAGAATGATCTGGTCCTCAAAACGCTTTGTCAGGTGAGAAATGCTTAAAACGGTCTCCGTCATATGCTCACCTCCAGCGTTTTTCAAGCTGCTTCGCGGCCAGGCTCAGGGGCCGGCATGCCAGGTAATACATCAGAAAGATGGTCAGGTACACCCCGAACGCGGCATTCGGACTTGTCTTCCGGTTCGCGTCAATAATCTGCTGCCCGACCTTCAGGATTTCCACCACGCCGATCAGCGTGACCAGGCTGGTGGTTTTGATCATCCGGGTAATCAGGTTAATGGACTGGGGAATCAGCCTCCGCACGGCCTGGGGCAGGATGATCAGGCGGTAAACCTGCGGGGGCTTCAGCCCCAGCGCTTCCGCGCTTTCCTTCTGGATCACGGGAACGCTGCTGACCGCGCCCCGGACCAGGTCTCCCATCTCCGCCGTGCCCCAGAGGGAGAAGACGATGATGGCGGACATCTCGCCGGAAAGCTTCCAGCCGAAGGCCCGGGTGGTTCCGTAATACATGAGGAACAGCAGAACCATCTGGGGCATGATGCGGATGATGCCCAGCCAGATCCGCAGAATCACGGAGGCCACGGAACGATTCCGGCTGGCCGCGATCCCCAGCAGAATACCGGCGCCGATGCTGATGGCGGCCGCGATCAGGCTGATGCGGAGCGCGATCCAGAGGCCGTCCAGCAGGCGAACGAAGTTTTTCCCTTTTCCGAGGACCTCAAGCCCCAAATCCGGCATGCCGCAGCCTCCTTTCCCATATGCGTCCCAGCAGGGACAGCGGAAGGATGATGATCAGATAAGCCGCCACCAGGAGCGTCAGGCACTCCGTGGTTTTGTAGTACAGGCCGATCTGATCCTTGGCGGTGAACATCAGGTCCATCAGGCTGACGGCGGAGAAAACGCTGGTTTCCTTCATCAGGAAAATCACATTCGCCATAAAGGCCGGCTCGCTGATGGCAACGGCCTGGGGAAGGATGACATGGAAAAACGTCTGAAACCGGGTCAGGCCGAGGCTCAGTGCGCTTTCATCCTGAATCCGGTCCACCGCGTCGATGCCACTGCGGAAGGCTTCGGTCATGTATCCGCCGCCGAGAAAGGCGAGGCCGAAAACAGCGCAGGTTGCCGGATCGGTCGCGATGCCGATCTTCGGCAGGCCGTAGTAGATAAAGAACAGCTGCACGATCAGGGGAGTATTCCGGCTCAGCTCCACATAGGCGGCTGTGATCCGGCGAAGAACCGGAACCTTCCAGTGAATGGCCGCGGCACAGAGGAGGCCGGCCAGCACAGCCAGCAGAATTCCCAGCGTGCCCGTCCACAGAGTCAGCCAGGCGGCTTTCCCGTAAAGCGGCAGCACCTTTTCGATATATGCCCAATCCACGGCACGGTCTTCCTTTCTTTTGTTCCGGCCGTCCGGTCTTAAAGAAAATCCCGGCAGCCGCACAATAAGCTCCCGGGCAACATGGCTTCTGTATTTTCCGCCGCTGCGGATTATTCAGGGAGCGGACACATACATGCCGACGCCCCAGCCATAGTGCATGCCCGGGAGATCAGCATTCGACAACAGCGTTTCAGGATCCGTCCTTCGACTGTCAGCATGTTCGTGCCTCCTTTCCTTCGATCGTGCTTCCGGTACGGCTCTCCCCGGAAGCTGTGCAGAATATTAACACCATTTGCCTACTATGTCAATAGGAAATATCGTTTTTCCAAAGTTTTTTTAGAATGAAGGTGTTTTTGTTCTGTCAGCGGATCCTGCCCGTATGCCGGTCAAACACAGCCCGGACCTCCTCCGCGATCACGGCGCCGGATGCCAGGATGGCGGTGGAACGGTCATAGCGCATTTCCCCGGGCTCCAGCGGCATGGTGACCACCCCGCCGGCTTCCCGAACGATGAGGCTTCCGGCTGCATAATCCCAGGGCTTCAGGTTCAGTTCAAAGAAAGCGTCAAGGCGCCCGGCGGCCAGGTACGCGAGATCGACCGCGGCTGATCCGCTTCGGCGGATGTCCGCGCAGGAATGCAGGAATGCCAGAGCCAGCTCCATGCTCTTTTCCGCCAGCTCCGCGTGATACGGAGCGGTGCCGACTGCAATCAGAGCTTTGTCAAACGGCGTTTCGGAAACATGGATTTCCTTTCCGTTCAGGCTCGCGCCGCGGCCGGCTTCCGCGTAAAACATCTCCTGCGTATAAGGCTGCCAGATGAGGCCGGCGACCGGGCTGCGGTTTTCGCACAGCGCGATGGACACGGCGCTGCACCGGTAATCATGGATCAGGTTGGTCGTTCCGTCCACGGGATCCACAATCCAGGTCGGCGCGTCCGTCAGGGCGTCGTTTTCCTTTTCCTCACCGATGATCCGGGAACCCGGAACCAGGGAGAGGAGCGCCTGCTGCAGGTATTCCTCGACTTCCCGGTCAATATTGGTTACGAAATTGGCGTGGCCCTCCTTCTGGTCGATTCTGGAAAGGGACCGGGCGGAGAAGAATTCTCCCGCGGTTCTGGCAATCTGCATCAGCTTTTCGCGCATAGCGTTTCCTCCTTACTCAAAAGAAAACCCGTGTCTCAATATAGCTGCCCAATTCTGCCTGCTGTGCAGAAAACGAACAATACAGACGCGCTTTTCGTCTTCTGAAATAACGTAAAAGGCCAGATAATCTTTGACCGGTGTCAGGCGGATCCCCCATGCGTTCAGAACCGGATCTTTCACCAGTGGGTACTTGTCAGGAAAGGCGGAGAGATCGCTGATCCGCTTTTCCGCTTCATCCAAAAGATCATCGGCAGCCTGAGGATTCAGCAGTATGTGATCGATATAATCTGCGGCTTTATCCAGATCCGCATCCGCTGCTGCAGTGAGATAAATATCGTAATTCATCTTTTTCTCCTGGCTTTAATATCAGCCATTGCGGCAGAAAACGGACGGGTGTTGCCGGACTGGATATCATCCAATCCTTTTTGAATCAAACCATACAATTCAAAACGGCCAAGCAGCTGCTCATATGCTTCTATACTCATGACAGCCAGATCGCCTTTTCCGTTTTTTGTGATAAAAACAGGCTCTCCATACCGATGGCAGAATGTGGAGATCTCATTATAGCTGTTACGCAAATCTGCGCTGGAACGGATGGTAGGCATATATTCACCCTCCCCTTCTTGATAAAGAAATTATACATAAATTTCTTTATACCGTCAACGCTGCTTTCATCAATACCGAAATAACACACCATACCCTTCATCGCTGCAATCCGGTTGACGGAACAGAAAAACATCTTTTCGCTTTCCCGGCTTTTATGATATGATTTGCGTTGATAACAGCTCCGGCCATCAGCGTCTGCCTTTGGATACTGCCGGCCGGGGTTCTGTGGAGCAAAACGCTTTGCCCGTCATTCCCTGAGGTTTGATTGCGGCGCTCAGAGGGTCCCGGGAGGATCGGTGCGGCTCAGAAAACCGCACGGAAACAGGTTTCGGATGGTTTACTGCCTGCTTTTCGTTTACTGTCCGTTTACTGTCTGTTTACTGTCACGAATTATTTTACTGTCCGTTTACTGTTCTGCCAGGCTCAGATTATGCAGGGAGACAGGGGACGGGCGCGTCCCCTGTCTCTTTTTCAGCCGGTTATTCCTGCGGAGATTCCGGGATCAGGAAGGTGGTTACGGAGTGCGGCGCCAGCATGGCGGTGAACCCGCCCGGGTCCGTATCCGGGCCCGAAAGTTCAGCCCAGTGCTCGCCGGAAGCGGCAGTGCCGCTGGTGCGGACGGCCTGCACATGGGTTCCCGCGGGTACCGCGTTTCCGAAGGCGGAAAGATCCACGCGCAGGGGGATTTCCCGGTTCTCCGCGTTCATCGCGACCACCACCAGACGCTGACGCCGGGGGTCTTCCGCGGCGACAGCGTCTCCGTCCACGGTAAGCAGGCGGCAGCCGGGCCGGATATACCGCGTGAACTGGCCGAAGACATAATATTTCATCGTCAGGACCAGCTGCTCCCGGTCGTGATCCGCCACTGCGGTACCCCAGTAGCCGCCCTGGGTATGAACCATGCCGGAGTCCTTGCGGCCGAGGTATCCGTCTTTGCTGATATGGCTGTCGATGACCTGCCAGAGGATCCAGGCGGAAGGCGTCAGACCGTTCAGATCCGTGATGATCTCCCGGGCCAGCCAGAGGCCGGCGCCCATTTCCCCGGCGCTTTTGCCGAGAGTTTCACCGCCGTCCACCTCGGACATCCAGAGGTTTTTGCCCTTCGCGAGTGCCTTTCGGCGCAGGGCGTCCCGGCCTGAACCGGAATACGCATGGGTATCCACCCGGCTGACGGCTTCCAGCGCTTCCGGGGAAAGCATGGAGAGCGATGCGGCCTGCAGGTCGATGCTGGTTTCATCTGTTCCGGCAAGCAGGATATCCCCCAGGCCTTTTTCCCGGAGCTTCGCGGCTGTGGCCGTGAGAATCCGGGACTGGCTTACGCCGGGATCGAAATGGCAGCCCTCCTGCTTCGGGCTGTAGGCCTGCCAGTAGGCGGTATTCGGCTCGTTCATGGGGGAAAGGCTCTGGAAACGGATGTTCCATTCGGAGCTGAAATGCCCGGCCACATCCGCCAGGTATCGGGCGAAGGCGTCATACGCGTCGTCGCGAAGGTTGTTCCTGGAAGGCGTCACGGATCCGGAGGAGCAGCCGGAGACGGTCATGAAATACGGCGGAGAATTGGAGAAGGCCTCCACGATCATCTCTTCCCCGGCCTGCAGACAGGCGGACAGCACATTCCGCTGGTTTGCGTCCTGTGTCCAGTCATACTCCCAGGTATAGGTCCCGGATGCTTCGTCAACGACCGGGTTTTTCCAGAATCCCGGCATCATGGAATCGGTCCGGGTGATGTGATTGTGCGTCGGATCATCCCCGCCGCCGATATTGTAGCGGAGGATGTTCAGCCCAAGACCGCTTTCCGGGTCACAGAAGGCGTCCGCGGCCAGGCGGGTCAGGACATCCGAATAGCCGATCCGGTTGGCCCACCAGCACAGGCTGGTGCCCCAGCCCTCAAACACGCCGCCGTTGACTTCGGACGCGTTCCGGGGATCCAGGGTGACGGTTCGGTCAGCTTTTCCGCCGGCGGGCCCGGCGCAGGCGGAAAGCAGGCAGCCCGTCATCACCAGGGTCATGCATTTTCTCAGTTTATTCATGAACCGTATATCTCCTTTTCCATCTCTTTTCCATCCATCCGGACGGCGACGGGTTATTATACCATGCGATCTCACTCCTGTCCCCTGGTCAGCGGGTTTTGCCTGTCCGAAACGGGGTCAGGCGGAAAAGCCCGTGCCGGTTGCAATAGGCATAAAGGCTGCTGACACGGCGGCGCCTGAACCGCGCTTCGGCGTTGCCTTCCGGGTAAAGCTTCACGATCTGCACCCCCTGATCCGACATTGCCGCAGGCGGGGATCGGTTACCAGCTGCTGCGCTGGGGCAGGCTCAACGATGACGAAGAAGCGGTTGAAAAAGGCCTGGGGATTCTGAATTTCTGGGCGGAGCATACCATGACGGACGCGGGATTCCCGCGGCTGTGGGTCCATCTTTCCGCCCATCAGAGCGAACCGCAGCCGCTGTGGGTGCGTCAGATCGGCGACGGCCTGGAGGCGGTTCTGGACGCTTATGTTTTTGAGAAGAAGCGTGGTATCCTGCATGAAAGCTGGCTGCATGTGTATCAGGGCTTCGAATACCGGGGCGGCCCCTGTGATACGTCCGATATCATGGATAAGGAATCCGGCATCGCGCTTCTTTGATACCTTCGGCGCTCATGAGATCGCTGATATTGAAAAACTGCCGCTTGAGGAGCGGCAGGCAAGGAACAGGATCTACGATGAGTACGCGTAGGGGATCTCCTTCTGTCATCATGCAGGGGAATAGATCAGGAACAGTCACGGAACAGGGCAACGGTCTTTTTTCCGGAGAAACGGTATCACTCTGTTTTTAAAGCCGCTTTCGGGAGGACAGGGGACTCCGCGGGCATGGGTGCTCTCCGCGCCAGTTCCAGCCGTGTACAGTTCATCCCCGCCACCGTTCGGTGAGTGATCGTCTGGCTGATTTTGCAGCAGCTTCATCTCCTCTGCCTGGAAAGCAGGCCCGAGCGTCCTGAAATCAATCACCATCCGGTCCGGATAGATCCGGGCGCTGATATCCGCGTAATCCTTTATTTTCCGGGCCTCCAGAACGTTCAGCAGCAGTTCTTCCACCGCGAATGCGCTGATCGCCGCGTTCCGGGGCTCCATGCCGTTCTGTTCACACATGGTCTGGAATTTATGCCCGAAACGGGCGATCTCATTCCTGCTCAGACCCAGGGACGCATTGATCGTCTGCAGCGCCTTCTGCTCCCGCGGAATCAACAGCAGTCCGTGCAGCTGCCCGCCTGAGGTGCGAACCATCCGCCGGTTCATAACGAATGTGAAAATCAGCAGCAGCATGGAGGAAACCGGATTGGCCCACCACAGCGCTGCTCCGCCCAGCATCGTGCACAGCAGGTAAATACCGTTCGTGATGATGACTGCGATTGTCAGTTTGATCTCATAGGACCGCAGGTTCAGGATTTTCAGGTAGTTCCGGAACAGCAGGTATCAGCGTGATAAAGAGGCTGTCTTGCTGTGGATCGAGGGGTAATTTCCCTGGAATTGTTACTGATTTTGTTTTCTGGCGCGTGGCTGAAACATGTCTTCCGGCGTAACCAGATGAATGTGCGGATCATGAATGGCACATACCTCCTCCGTAAAGCCAGATCGGGAAACGAGGTAATAATCAATCACATCATATTGAGCGAAAAGGGAAAGACTTTCACGCATGTGATCAAGCATAGCCATACTGAACGGCGCCTTTCGGTACTTGCATTCCACGGCCAGCAGGTGATTATTCTGTTTTCCGATCCCCTCCGCCAGGCCATCCAGCTCAACAGAGCGGCCGATCCGGGAATTTTCAACATTGTAATTACGAATCGGCCCATAATACACAGGTAGTTGTCCATTCCGATTCTGCTCTTCCAACCAGAGCAGGGCTACATCTTCAAAGGATCGGGCAGTGAAATCCCGGATTCCGTCCAGATTCTCCCGAAAAAGCACTTCCCCAAAACCATTCTGAATCACGTCCCGCTGGTCAAAGATGAACCGATACCAGAAGCGGAGCAGGCTGTCTGCCACAGCATAGTAATTGGTTTTCTTGTTTCGGATGAAGGATTCGCGCCGCTCTAACACCTGCATCTGCACGAGCGATGACAGATATTTCGCCACATAATTATTCTCGACGCCGACAGCTTCTGCAATTTCCTTGCTGAAGCGCTTACCCAGTGCGACAGCCTGCAGGATCGAATTGTACATGTTCTGCTCTGAGACACCGACCGGCATGATCTTTTCCGGCGCATCCAGCAGGGTTCCATATTTGCTGTAGAGAAGCTGACGGACATTATCCTGAAAAGAAATCGAGCGATCAATCATGCCAAGATAGAAGGGGTGCGGTCCAAAGAGACCGAGATACTGAACCTGCTCTTCGATGGTTCTGTCTTCCACAAAGGTCTTAGCTTCATGGAAGGGCATTTTCTCCAGATGAATCTGAAAAGTGGCACGCTGATAAAGTGGATCATTCCGGTTGTTCAGGATTTCTTCCATGAAGGATACATTACTGCCCGAGAGAATCAGTATCAACTGGGCTTGCCTGAAGGCGTCATCCACAAAAAATTGCAGCAGGGACAGAAGGGACTGGTTCTTCTGGCACAGGTAGGCAATCTCATCGATGATCAAAATCATCCGTTGGCTTCTCGCATCCGTCGCAATGCTCTCAAAGGCATCAGCAAATGTATTATAGCGCACATGCTCATCCATTCCCCGGAAGCGGCGGTATTCGCGGCTGAAGGCGGTGAGGTTGTCTTTTTCATCGGCCTTGCGCGCCTGATAATAAAAAGCCCTTTTCCCTTTGATGAATTCCTGAAGCATAGTCGTTTTGCCGATGCGACGGGTTCCATAGACTACGCCGAATTCAAACCGGCCGCTTGCCCAGCGCCTTTCCAGCTCGGCCAGCTCAGATTCTCTTCCGACAAACATGCTTTTTCTCCCAAGCTATTTAATCAACCGGCAAGTTGTCAACTTGCAAGTTGATAATATTGTATTCGACAGAGGCGTCCTTGTCAAGCATGCAATCCAGTTCCAGAAAAGCCGTGAATTCAGAAAGCAGAACGGGTCACTTATCTGACCCATTTCTGACCCAATAATTCCATATATTGCTGACTTGCTTTGCACACGTAATAATACAAAGCAGGACGCTCTGTAATGAAAATAATGAGTCCAGAAAAAAAGTGGGTCAAAAGTTGGCCACGAGGCAAAAAGAAAACCCGGATCCCATTGAAAAATAAGGGAATCCGGGTTTTTGGCAATCATTCCCACTCGCTCCAGGCAAAGCCATTCTAAGCGATTTTGTTAGGCCTATTTAGCTCCTATTATCCACATTCGTCATATTCCATCCTTTGGGATGGGCTATCCGACTTTGTGTTGCCAAAGTGTTGCCACGCTTGACAACCTTAGGATATCAGAGAATGACATGAAAATCAAGCATATTCGTTTATTTCTGTAGTGTAAGTATCTTTCCCGAAAAAACTCGCATGGCTTTGTCCGCATCTGCTTCCATGGCGTTTTGAGCCGCCAGAGCCAGATCGTGGAAGAAGGTCACGTCTTCCTTTTCCAGCAGTTCTTTGACCGCGGTCACACCCGCCTTGGACATATAGCTGTAATAGTTGATCTTGCGCAGGCCGTTTTGAATGCCGGTGCGGTAATCCTCGGGTGATACCCCGCTGCCGCCGTGCATCACCAGGGGCAAGCCGGTCTTTTCCGCAATGACCTTCACCCGCTCCAGATCCAGCACGGGCTTGGATTTGTAGATGCCGTGGGCCGTGCCGAAGGAGGGGGCCAGGGCGTCGATGCCCGTTTCCTTGCAGAAAACGACAGCTTGATCAGGATCGGTGTAAACGGGGCCGCTGCCAGCGGAAGCACCGCCCTCCCGGGAGGCCAGCGCGCCTAATTCCGCTTCCACGCCGCAATTGTAGTTTTTCGCCAGGACGACGGCTTTCTTGGTGTTCGCCAAGTTTTCCTCGTAGGGCAGCAGACTGCCGTCGTACATGACGCCGGTGAAGCCGATGTCCAGGGCCTGCTGCATATAGGAAAGGGTTTCGCAGTGATCCAGATGCACGCAGACGGGTATCTTTGCCTGCTTTGCTTTTTCCACCATCACCGGGCCGATGACAGCTAAGGGAGCCACAGGCTCATGGAGCTCGGCGTGGGAAAGAATCACCGGCACGTTCAAGCGCTCCGCGGCGTTCAAAACGGCATTGATACACTCCAGATTGGGGGTATTGAACGCACCCACCGCGCACTTTTTTTCTTCCGCTAATTTCAGAATTTCTACCAGATTGACAAGCATGACTTTCTCCTCCTGTTACATCAGCGGGCGCACCGCCTGATATACTTTCCTGTACCGTTCGTAAATCCGCATATACTGTTCATGTCGCTTGGGGTCGGGCAGGTAAGTTTCCCGCTGCCGCACCATGACCGCTGCGGCCTCCGCCAAATCCCTGAATACGCCTACGGCGACGCCGGTGAGCATGGCGCTGCCCACGGTGCCCGCGTCGGTAGTCTTCAGGGACAGGATGGGCAGGTTCAAAATATCAGCCTTCATCTGCATCCATACCTTGGACTTGGCCCCGCCGCCCGTGGCATGGAGCTTGGTAAAGTGAATACCGGAAGCGGCCAGGGCGTCGTAATTCAGCCGCATTTCGTAGGCGACCCCCTCCATGCAGGCCCGGTAGATTTCGGAAAGCGTGGTTCCGGCGGTGAGGCCCAGAATGGCCCCCTTGGAGCCGGTATCCATGTAAGGCGTGGCTGCGCCAGCGAAGTGGGGCAGCACCAGCAAGCCGGTTGGCTCCTGTTTGTTGTACTGCTGTTCCAGGTAAGTGTTCACAGAAACGCCTTGCTCTTTTGCCTTTTCCTGTTCCGCTTTGGCGAAGGTGTTCACGCACCATTGGATCAGCGCGCCGCCGGTGTAGGAAAAAGCATAGGCCACATATTTCCCGGGAATCACGTAGGGCACCACGGAGAAGAACCCTTTGCTCATGACGCTGATATCCGGCAGGCTGTCGTAGATGGGCGTCAGGCATTCCACGGTGCCCGCGCCGTCCACGGCGGTTTCTCCGTCAAAGGCCCCGGCTCCCACAGCCGCCGCCACCTGGTCATGGCTGACGGTGACGATTTGGCAATCGGGGTTCAGTCCCGTCTTTTCCGCCGCCGCTTTTGTGACGCACCCCGCCGCGGTGCCGGTGGGCACGGGTTTGCTGAGCAGGAAAATATCGATCCCCGCCGCGTCCAGGATTTCTTCGCTCCAGGTGAGCTTTCCAATGTCAAAGGCCATAGAGCGGGTCGCTAAGGAATAATCGATCTGGGCGACACCCGTCAAATGCCAGGCCACATAATCCCCGATGAGGAAAATATGCCTGGCCTGCTGATACACCTCTGGCTGATGCTTTTTCAGCCACATGATCTTGCAGACGGAATACATTTCATGGGGCGCCAAGCCGGAGATTCGGGCGATCCTGTCCGCGCCCAGCGTTTCCACCAATTGGGCGCATTCCTCTGCGCCTCGAGGGTCAGTGTACAGCATGGCGGTGTGCAGGGGCGTGCCCTGCGCATCGGTCATCACGAAGGTTTCCCCGAAGCTGGTGATGCCAATGCCGCCGATGTCGGGATACTGCGTCACCATTTCCCCAATGACCGCGTACACGCTGTCCATCACCACGGAAATGTCGATCTCGTGGCCGCTGACCTGGCGACGCACCGGATAGTCCCGATACGCCTTGCCTAAATCCTGGCCCTGCTCGTCGAAAACCGTTAGTTTACAGCCGGTCGTTCCAATATCTAAGCCTGCGATTTTCATGCGTCGATCTCCACCCAGTCATAATGCAGGTAGGTAGTGAACGCTTCCTTCAGCACATCTTTCACATGACCTTCGCAGATGGAGGTGTGGTGCTTGAAGCCGCCCCGAGCCAATTTAATCAGCTTGCTCTGCAGGTCGTCGATTTCCGCCACACCTGCGCAGCCGAAATAACCGTCCTCAATGGGATCGTCAGTGAACCGGGCTTCGGAGGCGTAAATCACGATCTTGCCGTCCTTGGTCTGGCAGTTGGAAATGGTGATGGGCATGGCCTTGATGCGACCCTCGTTGCAGCCCCAGCCGGAGCCGGGATCCGTCTTGTCGAACATCTTATGGTTGGTCACGGTACCCTTGCAGGTCATCAGGCCTTGGGCCACGGGGCCGCAGTGAAACAGAATCACCTTGTTTTCGTCGTCGCCGTAATTGTTGTTCCAGTCCAGCACGGCGGTAGGCTTTTCGGTAGCCAGGTTCATGGCCCGCATGGTGAGGGCGCTGCACATGTCGATTTCGCAGCTGGCCACGATGCCCCGGTCATTCAGTTCGGACAGGATCACGCAGGGGCAGATGCGCAGGTGGGCTTCCATTTCGTTCCAGCAGCGCAGGGCCAGGGCGTCCAGATGGTATTCTTCGATGTACCGGTCAATGACCACCGCCAGCTTGCCCAGGTTCAGCATGTTCATTTCCGGCACCTGGGAAAAATCGGTGTAGTTTTTCAGGTGCTCGATTTTCGCCAGCACAGCGGGGTCATTATCCTGCATGGCGGCGATCTTGTCAAACACCTCGGACAGGTCGAAGGATTCCACGTTGATCCCGTGCTTCTGCAGGGCGATTTCATCAAAGCGCACCGTTTTGAAGGCGGTGGTGCGGGCGCCGATGCAGCCCAGGTTGAACCGCTTCATGCCGTTCACCACCCTGCAGATCGCGGCGAAATCCCGCAGGTTTTCCTGAAATTTGGGAGAAAGCGGATGCACCACATGGGGCTTCAGGACGGTAAAGGGCACGCCGTACTGGGTGAACACATCGGTAACGGAGAACTTACCGCAGTAGGCGTCCCGGCGGTGGGCGAAGTCCATCTTGCCGATTTCATCCGGGTATGCCTGCATGAGGATCGGCACGCCTGCGTCCTGCAGGGCGGTGATGGCCCCGTTTTCATCGGCGAAGATGGGCATGGAGAAAATCACGCCATCGTATTCGCCTTCATGCTGTTTCAGCCACTTGGCGTAAAGCAGGCCTTCGTCCCTCGTTTCGATGCCGCCGTAACGGGTCAGGTCCTTGTCCATCATGATGTAGCCATAGCCCGCGTCGGTGACGGCCTTCACCATGTCGTCCCGGGCTCCATAGATCAGTTCGCCGGGCATGAAGCCCCGATTGCAGAAAGCCAGTGCGAAAGTCATCTTTTTACTCATGGATTTTTTCCTCCTCAAAAGAAATGGTCACAGTATGTTTTTCCGTTTCAAAGGCTTTCAGCACCGGCAGGGTGCCGTTTTCCCGCTCGTCATGTCGGCCCATGATATAACAATTGGTGGGCTCCAAACCCAGCACGTAATCGCCGGAAGCCATACTGCGCCACTGGGACAGGATGGGCAGGGTATCGCCGCTCCAGGTCATGGTCATGCGCACCTGTATATCCGGATTGACCAGCACCGCCCGGAAATCCCGCTTCATTTTCTGGAAGAATACCCGTTCTTCCTCGCCGGGGATGGGCCTATCAAATGCACATTCCCGACCCAGACCCGTTTTGGCGAACTCCGTCCGGGGAATGGTTTCCCGCTCCTCCGGCAGGATCAGCTTGGCTTTTTCAGACAAAAGCGGATAGCCGAAATTGCAGTGGTAAATCTGCATGAATTCCTCGTCTCTGGGGGTCGGGTTGGTGATTTCATCCGTCATCGTGACCGTTGCGCCAAACGCAGGAATCCGGATCGTGCGCCGGTTTTCCAGCACATGGCCGAACAGCGCCGTTTCCCGGATCACGCCTCGAACAATGATTTCATCGCCGACGATCTCCGCGCACACCTGCTCCGCCGCCAGGGAATGATACCGCCCGTGCAGCGGATGCCATTCCCCGTTGTCCCGGTTGGCGGGCCCGGCAGAACGCAGGCCGCAGGTATAAAGCAGACCGCCGGGAAAGGTGTTCACAAACTCGTTTTCATAGGGCGCGATCACGGCGGGGCTGTCGTACCCGTTCTTGCTCATCCAGCTCATGTTGACGCCTTGATACCGGCATTGCCCGATGTCCAGCCCCATGTCCGGCAGGATATCCAATTCCAAGCCGCCCGCTGTTTTTACCTCGATGATCTCCGTGCCTTTGGCTTTACCCTCCGCCACGGTCACGCGGCGCAGGGTAACCAGCTGACCCGGATGGCCGATATAGCCCTGCTTGATTTCATACGGAATACTCATCATGCTTTCTCCTGATCAGCAGCTGATACTGCATTGCTTTAAACCATCAGCAGAAATTGTTACCGTTCCACGGCCGCGAACAGCCAGGAGGGCTCTGCCACGGCAAGAGGTGTGCTGTTTTTCACGGAAGGATTCTATACTCATAGGGTCTCCTGATCCGAATCCATCTAACATACATCCGTCTAATTCGACATGAATCTGATGTTCTCCTTCCATGACAGGCAGCCCCTGCTGATCAACTGCCTGGATTTCAATGAAAGTCAGTTTTTTCCCGGACCAACCATGAATGAATAATTGAGTGGCTGGCCCGGCAGTAGTCAGACAGTCACGGCCAATTTCCTGTTCTCCCTGGTAAGCAACGGCTTCCAGTTTTCCGGGCATATAGACCGTTTCAAAACCCACCCGATGGTTTTCCAAAGCTGCTCTTCCGATTTCTTTCCCATCCTGAAGCAGTGCCACTGAATCGCCTGGGCTATAAATTTCAATATGCACAGGCTTATTTTCAAAGCCATTCCATGTCCAGCTGCGCACGGTCTCCGTTACCGCCCAGGGTGTGTTCTTCGCATCTGCTCCGTAATACTGTGGAAGCTGAACAGAGATATAAGGATTTTTTCGCAAACAAAATGTAATCTCACGCAGATAGCTCAATGGCCTGCGGTAGCCAGTCAGATCAATATCCCCACAATAGGCAAGAAGTGCCGGATAGGGGGCGGAAAAGGTCATCTTTCCTTGATAATTGGTAATCCCAACGCCTGTTTCTCCCAGGTAGTCCCAGCCCGTCCAGGTAAAGTCGCCAAGATTGGCGGGATCACTTTCCGCATATTTCCAAAGCTGCGGAATGCGCGGAGGATTTGTTTCGGAGCCGAAAATAATGCGGTTGGGATTCTTTTTTGTATCAATATCATAAGCGGGGAGCATGTAGTTGTAGCCACAAACATCGACTGCAGCCGCTCTGATCACCTATATTCTTCAGCGATATATGGACACGATGTAACGGTCCCAAATCCGTTCCCAAATCCGAGAGAAACGGTCCCAAAAACGTTTCTGGGAGAATTTCTTTCCCAAATCCGTATTTCCGGCAAGTCCCGACATGCCCAGAATCCTTGATTTTTCAGGCATCCGGCGATTTTCCCAAATCCGGCTGTTTCCTGAAAACCAATCTCTCTATGTTTTGGGGCACTCCTCACTATTCTCCGCGGGGCACTTTTCTCTATCCTGAAGCTTACTCCAGCGACGTCAGAAAACGACCCATGATTTGAACCAAAATCCGGTCCCAGCATCCTGCTTC
>SVGS01000039.1 GCA_015056205.1 Clostridiales bacterium
TTTTTTGGCTCCCGTTGATCAGTGTCGTCGGGGGCCTTTTTTGGTCACATAAGGCGTTTTGATCATTTCTCCTGTGTGATCGTTTGGGCATCAGAAAACCGTAAGCGCTTTATCCAGACACGGGTAAAGCGCTTTTTGAATCATAAAGCGCTTGCATCGGTTCATGGATGCAAGCGCTGATTCAAGTCAGGTATCATGTGAAAGCAATTTGCTGTGCGAACCCACAGAAGACCCGGGCCTCTTCGCTCCAGGGAGCAAGTTTCTCCAATTCTTCATCCGTCATACCAGCGTGAGGACGTTTTTGCAGCAGGAAGGTCAGATATTTCTCTACATTCAGTCCATGGGCCTTGGCCATTTCCACCATTGTGTAAACCGTGGCGCTGGCATGGGCTCCGCCGGGAGTATCACAGAACAGCCAGTTTTTTCTGCCGACTGTAAAGGGCCGGATGCTGTTTTCACTGGGATTGTTGGAAAGGCTGCATCTTCCATCCTGCAGATAGTTTTCCGCATAAGGCTTCTGGTTCAGGGCATAGGTGACTGCCTTGGCCATCCTGCTGCCTTTGACAGGATGCTGCTTCTCCAGCCAGGCCCAGAAAGCCAACAGGATCTGCGGAGCTTTTTTCTTCCGGAATTCATACCGTTTCTCATAGGTATAGCACTGTTCCCGGCAGTAGCGTTCAATTGCAAACAGTCTGTCACAGTACTGGACGCCCTGTACCGCCGGTTCTGACAGATCATCTTTCTTTCCAGTCGGAATGGCATCACAAAAATACCGGCGTATATGGGCCCAGCAGGCCTCACGAATAATATCCGGCAGATTGTTGTATCCCTGATACCCGTCCGTCATCAGGTAGCCTTTGAAACCCTTCAGGAATTCCACTGCATTGAATTTTGCCCGGGTTTCCGTATATCGGTAGAGGATTAATGGCGGCAATCCATCCTCTCCGCTCCGGAACAGCCACATAAACGAATCCGTTTCCGGGTTTCGCTCCGGCTCTTTAAGTACCTGGATCCTGGTCTCGTCCGCCATTGCGAACTGGCGTTTCACGAGCAGCCGGTGAAAATATTCGTATAAGGGAGCGAAATATTCATCCGAGCAGATCTTAATCCACCGCCCCAGCGTTCCCCGGCTCAGGAAAGCGCCCATCTGCTCCCAGTCCTTTTCCTGCCGGTACAGTGGAACAGCGTTTGCGAATTTCTGGTACATTGCACGGGAAACAACAGACTCAGAGGCATAACTGTGAGGAATCAGGGCATCCGGCGTTTCAGCATTCACAATATGTGCATTGTCCTCTTCCTTGCACTTCGGGCAGCCATATACCCTGGCAATTGTCCTGACAACCGTCAGCCTGGCCGGAACATATTTCAGTGTTTCACGGACGATGCGCTGACCGATTAATTCCAATTCGGCCCCGCATTCAGTACAGATCCTCTGGTCTTCGGGCAAATCAATGATTTCTTCCTCTACAGCAAGCCCCTTAAACATTTCCTTCCGGGGCGTGCGCGGCTTGCGTTTCTGCTCTCCTTTTCCAGGGAGCAGTTCAGGCTCTGCTTCATAAGGAAATTCTTCTTCCTGCTGTTTGTCCGCTTCCAGTTCAACCTCGTTAAAGAAATCCAGCTGACCTTCGGATTGAACCATATGCTTCTCGCTGGAACGGCCAAAGAAACGGCGGTTCATGCCCTCGATCTGTTCCTGCAGAAGACGTTCTCTTTCCTTGCTTGCCGCCAGTTCTTTTCGGAGATCCTCAATAACGGCACGAAGCTCTTTAATAGTGTCCAGCAATTCCCTTTGGAGCAGTGAATTCGAAGTGCTGCGAGCCATGGCTCAGGACCTCCTTCCCCTTGATTTGCCTTATGTTTATATATTCGACATAAAGAAAATGGATTCCTTTTGGGAAAGGGTCTTTTTCAGCACATATTTTCAGAAACAGTCAGAAATACAACATCTGTCCGGGAACTTTAACCGTAGTGGGCCCGGATCGCCTTTGGCTGTTCAATATCGATTCCGGACATAAGCCAGTCAAACTGCTGCCAGGTAAGGGATTTTGCTTCCTGGTTGCTCCGGGGCCAGCGGTACCTTCCGGCTGCGTCCAGGCGTTTGTAGATCAGGACATATCCGTCACCTTCCCACAGAAGTGCCTTGAACCGGTCGCATTGCCGGCCGCAAAACAGAAACAGCGCGTTTGATTTGGGATCCTGCTTTACGACTTCCTCCACCACGGCGCACAGTCCGTCAATGGATTTCCGCAGATCCGTATATCCGCATACCAGATAGATATTCTCTACCCGGGAAATATCGCCTAGCATCCCTGGATCCCTCCGATCTGCCGGATTACTTCCGCCAGAAGCATTGGATTGGCCTGGTTGCTTGCTCTGATCCGAATCTGGCCCAGTTCAATCTCCATGACTGCTTCCATTCCGGTCGGCACTGTATCTTCGGCTTCCTGCCATATGTCTGTCGCTGCTGATTCGACTGAACGGATTTCTTTCCTCCCGGTAAGTTCCACTTTGACAATGTCCGGCAGACCAGGTTCATGGATGACAACAGTTGGCACGGTCGCTGCTGTTTCCAGCAGTCCTTTCTTCTTTAACCGGGTAACCCAGGTGTGATATGTATTCCACCTCACCCCGTGTCGCCGGCACCATTCATTTGCAGTTAATCCGCTTTGCCGGCACTCATTGATGATCCGAAGCCGTTCCTCGACTGTCGCAATTGGTGTAAGCATGGCAGGCACCTCCCTCTGCCTGCCAGTTTATCTGATCCTTATCCTTTTTTATATCCGTGATTTGCTGTAGCGCTTACTAAGCATCAGCGGCACATCACTGCAGATCAGGTCTTTCAGTTTTTTCTGGAAATTCCTGCCATCCGGTATCTTGCTGCTGTTACATAATCCTGCTGATCTTCTCCTCATGCAGCTCATGAGGATCCTTAGTATCCTCCGCATAACCCAAAGCCAACGCGATCACAAAGTCATATCCTTCCGGGCACTGGAGCTTTTGTCTCAGAGTGTCCGCCTTTTCTCCCATAAACGCAGGCTTCGGCAGGCCCAGAATTACGCTTCCGACACCAAGGCTTTCCGCTGCAAGCACCATATTCTCAACAGCGATCCCGCAATCCACCTGTGTCCAGGAAAACTCCTTCTCCCCAAAGAGAAAGATCACCGTCGGTGCATGATAGAACATCTGGAAATCCGGATCGGAAAACCGGGGACTCGTGTTCTTCCCCATTACCTTTGCCGCCTCGTCATGGACCTCCTGAATCAATGCTGCGTCCTGAACGACAGAGAAATGCCACGGCTGATGATTCCTGGCGCTTGGCGCCTCCAGCCCGGCCTTAAGGACAGAGCCCAGAACATCCTCCGGCACCTGTTCCTTCCTGTATGACCGATGGGACCTGCGATCTGAGATTGCTTTCAACACATCCATCTGAACATCCTCCTTCACACGAAATGTACTGTTTAAAACGCGAATGCGTTCCTCCCGGATTTTTGATGGGCATTGGTAAAAACCATGACAAAATCTGTGACAAAATATATTTTACATTATTTGTCCATAAAGTGTCCAGCTTCCCCCCCTTTCCGGCCGGCGCCCACCATAGGCATTTCCTGAAGATCGGCATCTGCCCGCACAGACAGGCATTTCCAGAGATTTTTCATTCTTTGCAAACCAGCTGAAATGTGGTAGAGTAAAAAACACGAATAATATGAAAACCGAAAGGGAATCCCGCCTTGAAAGGCAGATGTGACAGGATTCCTGCGCGAAAAAACAGAAGGGGGGCATGTGGGATGAAGAAAGCGATTGCCGGGGGCATCGTCAGATACCGTGTCTGGATCCTGCTCCTTCTTTTATTCATAACTGTCTGGAGCGTCCCTCAGATTTCCCGGACCCGGATCAACTACGACCTTACCCGGTATCTCTCTGACAGTACGATGACCAGGCGGGCACTGAATGTCATGGAAACCGAATTCGGCTCCGCCGAGCAGCTTCAGATCATGTTCGCGGATCAGAGTGAAGAAACGGTAGCCGGTTTCATCGATCAGCTGAACGCGATGGAGGAAATCCGGTTCGTTCAGTACGATCCGACGGAAAACACCGTGAAAAAAAACGGAAAGAACTGGAGCTGCCTGACGCTGACCCTCCGCGACTGTGACACCGCGGCGCTGGTTTCCGCTCTCCGGACCATGTTTCCTGAAGCTGGAAAGTATTGGGTCGGGGGCACTTCCGCTCAGCAGCTGGATGTACAGCGGAGTGTCGGGTCGGAAATTCCCGGCGTTATGGCAATCGCCGTAGCGATCGTACTGCTGGTTTTGCTGTTCTCAGGCCATGCGTGGCTTGAGCCTTTACCTCTTCTGGTTGTATTCGCGGTATCCATTCTGATCAATATGGGTACCAACTTCCTTTTCCCGGACGTCTCCTTCATCACCTTTGCGGTCTGCGCCATCCTGCAGCTGGCCCTGTCCATCGACTACGCAATCATGCTGCTGCATACCTGGAACAGCTTCTGCGATGACGGATACAGCCCTGAAGACGCCATGACCGAAGCGCTGTCCCAGTGTTTTATGCGGATTGCCTCAAGTGCGCTGACCACTGTCGCCGGCCTGCTCTCTCTTCTCTTCATGAGCTTCACCATCGGCTTTGATATCGGCCTGGTGCTCAGCAAAGGAATTCTGATCAGTATGCTGTGCGTTTTCCTGCTG
>SVGS01000005.1 GCA_015056205.1 Clostridiales bacterium
ATACTCGCCCGGACGGCTGCCGGGGGAGGAGCTAGTTACTCGGCCAGTGCAATCCAATTTGTAACCGTTGGTTGGAACTATGCTTTTCCACTCGCATGGATGCCGCTAGGTGGATAGAAAAAAATTTGCGCAAAACTATTGACAGTACCCCGCAACCGATATATGCGCGACTCCACACTGTGGAGCTCGCTTCTTATCGGTTGAGAAAGAAATCGATGAGATTTTCGTTGTTTTCCTCAATGACTGGCTTACAAAATTCGCACAGTCATTTGTAGTATGTCTTACTTCCAATACCCCAACAGCTTCTCATCTATTACAGCGATTTCTTCCTTGCCTTTAATATGACTGTAAAAAGCGAGTTTTTCAATTTCCTCCTTATCATTTCTGTATTCTTCTATCATCGGCAAATATTCTTTTGGCAGGGTTATACCATAAAGTCCGCCATACTCCTCATGCCATTCAGGATTGAAATATCCGGGAGCCATTCTGTAATACATTAACCCTAAATACTTGAAGTCAATATTATCAAGCCCCAGCTCTTCTTTACATTCTCTCGTAATACATTCCCTGAGGGTTTCATTTTTTTCTCTGCAGCCGCCAAAAATTTCCCAATCTTTTCTCCAGTTATTCCATCCCATAAGATAATCATCACCTATTTTCACAACAACTAAGCAATGATTGATTGGCTCGTATTTTTCAACTGCATCCGTTTCATTGACATTAATGATGTCAAGAAGTTCATTCCCTTTTCCATCAACAACTATCATTTTCGTTTTCTCCGCAAGCTCCGATTTGTCGATCGTAAACGAAATCAAAATATGCTGAGCAATTCTGCCCCAACTTGGGGCAATTTATCAGAAGAGGCTAATGCCGTTATTATTTCAGCCGATGCTCTTGATTCTGCCCCGATTTGGGGCAGCTTTTCAGAAACATCAGAAACCAGTTCATAAAAACGCTTCATGTAACGCAGGTTCGTAGGAGAAAAGCACTTTGCTGCAGGTATGATTGTCTTTAAATCTAAACTCAGTTTATTGAAGAAACTGCTTCCATACTCGCTTTCCGCATTCATGGTAACAATATCCCGTCCCAAAGACCAGTAGAATCCAAGCATTTCACTGTTTACAGAAGTTGCGGCCTTGATCTGGCTTCTCTGATAACGCTTGCTGAGATCAGCAATCCACTGACGATACTGGTCATCCGGTATTTTCAGAGCCTTATCCACCGAAACAGCCCTCCTGTAATTGCCTGTACACCTTATAATCCGTGTATTACACGCTAGTATCATATCATAATGCTGCGGGAAAAGGAAGGAAACAAAAGCTTTTGTAATTTTGTTGCAAACTCGACCACATAGCCAGAACACACTGGTCGAGTTTGCAACAAGGTTATGGTGGCATGGCTGTAAATTCGTAAACAGCTTCAGCCCGCGTAATATACGCGGGCTGAAGCTGTACACAGTTATTTACCTCCTCGCCTGAAAAAGCGGAAGTCCCGTTCACTCTTTTATTTTCTGTTCCACATCCGCATACTCCGGAACGCTGGTGATCCCACCGTGCGTTTGCGTCGACAGGCTTGCGGCGGTACAGGCGAAACCGACGATCCGGCGAAGTTCCGTCTCTGTCAGATCCGCCGGTTTTTTGCCGCATCTGATAAACTGGCTCATCGCGCTGCCGCCGAATATATCGCCCGCGCCGGTCGTGTCCACAACATGGATCCCGGCCGGACTCTGCACGGTTACGCGATTCACGCCGTTTGTCGCGTAGCATCCTTTCGGTCCCAGCGTCGCGTATACCAGTGATGCCCGGTATTCCCTCAGCAGTTTTTCCGCGCCTTCTTCCGGGGAGATACCCCAGAGCCAGTCGATCTCCTCGTCGCTGATCTTAATGATATCCGCTTGGTGCAGGCTCCACTCGATCGCTTCTCTGGCATCTTCCTCCCGCTTCCACAACGGTTTGCGCAGATTGGGATCCAGGCTGATCAGCGCGCCGTGTTTTTTCGCCAGATTAATGGCATACCGGGTAGCCTCCGCAGCAGGTTCATCTGTCAGAGAGAGCGTGCCGAAATGGAAGATTTTCGCATCAGCGATCAGCGTCTCGTCCACTTCCTCCGGGGTCAGGCAGGTATCCGCACCGGGCTTCCGGGCAAAACTGAAGTCCCGGTTCCCGGATACATCCAGAGAAACAAAAGCAAGGGTCGTAAACACCTTCGGATCAGCCAGGATTCCCCGGGTATCGATTCCCGCTTCCTGAAGCGTTCCGATCAGCGCTCTTCCGAACGAATCATCCCCCACTTTGCCGATCATGGCAGTTTTGCAGCCGTATCTGGCCAGTGCCGCCAGGAAATTCCCCGGAGCGCCTCCGGGATTGGCGGACAGGATCGGATATCCCGCCTCGTTGGTGGAATAGGGAGCAAAATCGATCAGCAGTTCTCCCAGTGCAACCACATCATATTGTTTCATTTTTATACCCCGTCAAACAATGCATATTTTGTGATATCCATTACAGCCTTTCCGTCAGTCTCAAAGGAGATTCCTCTCGCCTCGGAGCCTGTCAGGATGGTTGCTGTCATTACCTGTTCCCCGTCGTTGATAAACACTTCCGCGCTGAAGCGGTCCAGGATCACATGCAGCCGGATCTCTCCATGCCGGTCGGGAACCAGGCACCTCCGCTGATGAATATATGCCCTTCTGGACCCGGAGAATTTCCGGTCGATCTGCAGCCAGGATTCATGGGGCCGGTAGCTGAGAATGGAATAGTATTTCTCATTCCGGGCAAAATACATGATGAATTTCCGGTAAGGGTTGCCGGGATCTGCGGGGCGCACCCGGATATCCAGCTCCGCAACCCGTCCCTCAATGCCCTCCAGTGTCTTTTCTCCGTCCAGCAAGACATTCTGGTACGCGGTCTTCCCGCTCCTGTACTGCACAAGTTCCCGGACCGGCTGCTGATACAGGCGCCCGTTCTTCAGGAACAGTTCACGCGGCAGGCTCATCTGGCCGAACCACGGCCGTTCCTCATAGCCGGTTGTTTTGCAGGTATCCCAGTTCTGCATCCAGCCGATCATCACGCGCCTTCCGTCAGGGGTCAGAATGGTCTGCGGCGCGTAAAAGTCAATCCCGTAATCGATCGCCTGGTTATGCTCCTCAACGAACCGGTTCCCGTCCATATGCCCGGTGAGACAGACAGTGCCGTTGCCGTTGTGGTATTCAAATCCTTCCGGGAGCATATCCTGCGGGCTGACAAACAGCACCTGCTTTCCGTCCAGCGGGAAGAAATCCGGGCACTCCCACATGAGGCCGAACCGTCCGTCGTTTTCCGCCAGCACACCGGTATACCGCCAATCAAAGCCATCATGGCTTTCATACTGGAGCAGGACGCCGCGCTTATCCTGCCTGCGGGCTCCCACTACACACCGGTATCCGCCGTCCTCCGTCCGCCAGATTTTCGGATCCCTGAAATCATAGGGGCTCAGGCCCTCCGGAAGCGCGCTGCTGCCCAGAACCGGGTTCTTTTCATATTTCTTATAATCCGTTCCGTCTCCGACGGCAATACACTGGGTCTGGTACTCCTTTGTCTTGTCTCCGCCCTCCTGCCGCACGCCGGTATACATCAGCAGATGCCTTCCGTCCGGCAGTTCCGCCGCGCTGCCTGAAAAGCATCCGAAGGAATCATACGAAGCATCCGGAGCCAGTGCCGCAGGCAGATAGGTCCAGTGAAGCAGGTCGCGGCTGACTGCGTGCCCCCAGTGCATGGCGTCCCATTCCGTATCATACGGGTTGTACTGATAGAACAGATGATACTGGCCGTGGTAATAGCAGAAACCGTTGGGATCGTTCATCCATCCGGTCAAAGGAGTCAGGTGGAATGCCGGACGGCTTTCCCGCGGGATTTTTCCGCCTGCAGCCTGCTCATACGCTCTGGCGAACAGCAGACTGTGATTTACCGTTTTCTTCATCGCTTTACCTCGTGTATTCTCTCAGGTCAGTCCATGTGATGGTATTATTTTCCGCAAACAGCCGGATTGCCTTCCCGCTGACGCCGTACAGCCGTACTGTCAGGGACGCTTCGTCTCCAAGCCAGAAGATCCCGGCGGATCCTTCCTGGATATAGGTGAAGCTGTATTCCTTTCCGGCTTCCAGTGGTGCATCTGTTTCAGTGATCAGGGTGCTGCCCTCGTTAAACGTGAGCTGCAGTTTCTGCTCTTTGGGATTCAGGCAGATGATCTTCGTTTTGTCATCCTGTCCGTTATAGTCGAATGCAAGCCCGAAGCTTCCTTTTCCGGTGTACGTCAGTTTTCCCTTCAGCATAAAGCTTTCATAAGCCGTAAATGCGTCTGTGTAGCTGTAGCGGGATCCGGCGCGGGTCTCAATCTGATCCTGATCGATCAGTAATTCCCGTCTTTTGTCAAACTGGGCTTCCATGGCCTTTACCGGAACCAGTGCCAGAACCCCGTTTTCTTTCTGCTTCAGCTGCTGTACCGCCAGGTTGCCCGCCCAGCCGGATACCTCCGATGTGGAGGAGGGCGATTCGCTCCGGCGTGCCCAGCCGACCATGTAGGAGCCATCCGCATTTTCCACGTGCTTCGCGGCATAGAAGAGCTTTCCGTCCAGCCGCTTTGCTTCCCCGTACGGGCCGTAGGGAGTGTCAGACATCGCGTACCAGAGGGTATCGTCCTGTGCGGAATAGGTCAGGTAATACTTGTCCCCGATCCGGAACGTGTCGCTGCACTCCAGGTTCCAGAAGTTTTCCGCCGCCGTATTCGTGAATATGATCCCGTCGTAATCGGCTTTCTGCAGATCGCCGCTCAGGGTATATTTGAGGATCCGGGCTTTTCCGTCCTGCGCGGCAGTCACCGTCATGTGGATCACGTCGTTCTCTGCGTCATAGTATGCCTGGGGATCCCGGAAATCCCGCTTCTGTCCCAGTTCAGCCGGCGGTGTGATCTCCCAGCCTTCCACCTTCTCAAACTTGTCCGGAGCGGTTCCCTTCGCTACCATGATTTTTTCCATATACTCATAGATATCGGAAGATGCATGGCCTGTATAGAAGAAATAATAGGTATCCTTTACCTTCACAACAGACCCCGTACCTGCCCATCCGTCCTGCCCGCCGCTGCGGCTGCTCTCCAGGATGGGATCGTCGTATTCGGTATAGGTCACAAAGTCCTTTGTCGTCGCCAGGTAAATGGAGTGGTTGTATGAGTCTCCGCCCTCTTTCAGGTAATAGATATACCAGGTCCCGTCCTCATAATAGGGCATCGTGTCCCCTACATAAGGCTGGTTGATTCCGTCGACGGCAGGCCTGAAAAAGGTTCTGTATTCATAGGCTTCCTCCTGGCTTCCGGGTGTCCGCAGCGCAGAAAAATCCTTGTCGTTATCAACGACGGCAAACGGTTCCCCATTCTCCGGGGCAGCGATGTCAGCAGCCGCTGGAGCCTCGGTGGCAGCGACCGACGGAACCTCTGTAACAGTGCTTTGCGCGTTCTGGTTCTGTGTGTTCTGGCATCCCGCCAGCGTTATGCATGCCAGGAGCAGGGCCAGCAGAAGGGCCAGTCTTCTCTTGTTCATCATAAACCTCCTGAAAGAAGGACAGGGAGGATGAACGGATCCATCCTCCCTGCGGTTCGTTTACTGCTTACTGAAGGGACATCTGGTAGATCGTCATGTTCTGGAATTCAATCGTGACCTCGCCCATCTTGGACAGTGCTTCAGAGCCGAACTGGAACAGCAGCTCAAAGTCCATGTCCACCACGAACGTATCCTTTGTGGAGAAGCGGAAGGTCTGGAATTCCGTCGTCAGATCCATGCCCTCAGAGAAGCGGGGATCCCAGCCGCCCATCGGGTTCAGGAACACGCCGCAGGATACCGTCTGGGTCGCTCTGGCGGTGATCTCCACGGTGTAGTAGCTGTCGGAGGCCAGTGTCAGCGGGTTGCCGCCGAAACCGCAGATCAGCTTGTCGTGCCAGTCGACGGTACCGCCGTTGTCGATCCGGTAGAAGAAGCTGCCATTGTCCGCCCAGATGGTGCCGACACCGCGCTCGTTCTCCTCATCCGTTCCGTTGAAGGTTTGCCACGGACAGGCGGGATTTGTCGCGTTGGCCGTATTCGGGCCGAAAGGCATGAACGCATCTGTTGTCTTATGGGTTTCCTTGTCTCCCTCCACATGGCCGAAGACGACGTCGCTGATCACGATGCTGTTGCTCGTGGCGCCTTCCGGAGGATTACCGATCTGCAGGCGGATCACGGGATCATCCACGTCTGCTTCTGCGGTGAAGACGCTGGAGATGACGGCTTCCTCCCCGGCACCGGCACTGATGCCATTGAAGTTTGCCCGGTTTTCCCAGCCTTTTTCCGCACTTTCCACAAGTGCTTCGCCGCCCTGGCCGTTGGCCGCCGTCATTTTGAAGCTGTAGAAATACTTCTTGCCCTTCTCGACCTTCGTGTCGCCCAGCAGGATGTCAGCCTTGACGCTCCATACGCCGCCGTCCGCATTGGGATAGGTGTCGATGGTCACCGTCGCTTTGCCGTCAGCGAAGCCGACGCTTCCCGTCGCTTCTTCACTGGTCGTGACTGCCACGCCTTCGCCGGCGGTGAAGTCCGGGGTATAGTCCGGAACCTGGGTCTCCTCGCCGGAGATTTCATACAGTTCGATCTTGTCAATGGTGACTTTGAAATCTTCCGGTGTGGTGTCTTCCGCGTTGTCCGGATTCGGGGTGATCTTGCCCAGGTTGAACAGCAGTTCCGCGCTGCCCTCGCCGGGGGAAGTGAAGTTCAGCTCCAGGGGAGCGATTTCCGGTCCGATTTCCACATTGAACGCGCCGCCGAAGGTTT
Organism: Clostridiales bacterium; assembly: GCA_015056205.1. GTDB lineage: Bacteria > Bacillota > Clostridia > Christensenellales > Aristaeellaceae > Aristaeella. The sequence continues at coordinate 6,830 of SVGS01000005.1, forward strand.
CCCAGCCTTCCGCCTGCTCATTCCGGGCCAGGATATGCGCATAGGTCTTCTTGGTGGATTTTGCCCAGATCTTGATCTTGTAGTCCGCTGCTTTCAGCGGATATCCCGCCTTGGCCAGCTGCACGTCTCCGTCTCCGTTTCCGGGATTTTTGATCTCGATGATATAGGAACCTTCCTTCAGTTCCGCTGTCGCATCAGCTGTTTCGGCGTTGATCTTCGCTTCCCATCCGCGGTTGTCCGTCACGGCGGCGGTGCTGAAATCGAAGGTCCTGTACACCGTTTCTTCACTGGTCTTTTTGGTAACCGTCAGGGTGGCGTAATCCTCTGCGGTTTCGCCGTTCGCGTCGGTTACGGTATAAACCAGTTCATAGTCGCCCGGATTTTCGGGGGTCGCTTTGCCGTTTTTGAAATCCAGCGACGGAGTGGATTCGATCACAATCATATCCGTCAGATCGGCGCCTGACGCGTCAGTCGCGGTAATACCGGCCAGGGCGTCAAATTCCGTTCCGGCCATCACGCTCTGGTCATGCACGCCATCCAGCACAGGAGCGCCGTCCGCGAAAGCCAGTCCGGCCGTCGCCAGCATGCACACAGCCAGCAGCAGGGAGATGATTTTATGCAGCCTGTTTTTCATCACGGTTTCCTCCTTCATCACTTCGCAATGTAGCGATCATAGGCATCCTGATATACCTTCTGAATGCCTGCCAGGTTGACTTTGCCGTTCAGGTCATTCTGGAACGCGGCCCAGGCGTCGTCGCTCACGCCGCCCTTCATCAGCCAGCTGATCAGGTTGGTGCGGATATAGTCGTTCAGGTTCGTCTCATAGTTGCTCAGCGTGTTCAGCTCTTCCAAAGTAAACTGCAGGTTCGGGAAAGGCGTTACGTTTTCGGGCACAAAGGGCTTTGCGCACTGCTGCAGGCGTTCCAGGCGCAGCTGGGCACGGGGTTCCATATGAACCACATTGTTCCATGCGTATTCACCCAGGTAGATGATGCCCAGCGGCGCGTTCTGCAGCCGCAGTTCATCCGTCGTGACGCCTTCCGGCAGCGGTTTCTGCACCAGCATGCCCTTGTCGTCCCGCTCTTCCTCATACACGATGCCGATAGGACCGTAGTTGATCTGGGCGGAGATCACAGGATCGTAATACCGGTCAAAATAAGCCAGCAGGATTTCCGGATACTTGCAGCTAGTGAACAGAATCACTTCGCCGGTGCTGACTTCCGGATTATTGGAAACGCAGATGGTCTGGTCCCCGTTCGGTCCGATCATCGGGCTGCACACGATGTAGTTCTCGGGATTGGAAACAACGGTCTCGCTCTCCCACCAGTAGAAGGCGCCATAGGTTTCCAGGCCTTTACCGTTGGCCAGGAAGTTATCCTGGCTCTGCTCAAAGCTGACCTTGTCAATCAGGCCCGCGTCCACCCACCTGGAGATGAAGTTTGTCGCTTCCTTGAAGCGGTCGTCCTGGACGCTGTACGTCACTTTGCCGTCCACCAGCACCCGGTGCTCCAGGTTGTCGTTCAGACCGAACATGCCGTACAGGTCGCACTGGTTGCCCTGCCAGTTGTTGTACACGAAGCTCAGAGGCCGTTCATCGTCTGTCTTGCCGTTTCCGTTCATATCATGATCCCGGAAATAGGTCAGGATTTCTTCCATCTGGCTGCTCTTCAGCGCCAGGCCGTCCTTCAGCTGATCCGCCGTCAGGTCGCTGACCGCGCCGGCTTCAATCGCTTCCTTCGTCCAGGCAATGTTCAGGAACAGCAGGTTCGGGCTCTGCAGCAGGCCCATCTCTTCAATTCGGGGCAGGGAGTAGATCTTTCCGTCCTCCACGTTCAGCAGCTGGTTCCTGATGTCAGGCCGCTCCTCCAGCAGTTTGGAGAAATTCGGCATATACTCCAGATAATCGCTGATCGGTACCAGCACCTTGCGCTTGGCGTATTTGATGATTTCACCGGCACCCATGCCCGCGTGGTAGATCGCGTCAGGACGGTTGTCCTTGTTGCCGAAGATCAGGTTCTTCTGCTGGGAGTAAACGGATTCGGATACGTTTTCCCAGTTGACCTGCACATTGGTCTGGGCGAACAGGTCAGCCATAATCTTCATATCGTTGTAATCCTTCGCGCTGGCGTTCTTGGAAGAATACACCCTGAAGGCGATGTCCTTCGCGCCCTGTTCGTTCAGGATCGGAGCGGAAGCATCCTGCCACTGGAATCCATAGTTGTCCACCAGGGGATTTCCGGTAGCGGCAGCCGGCGCAGCAGCGGGTTCTTCCTTCTTCTCCTCAGCCGGTGCAGCTGCGGCTTCTTCCTTCTTCTCTTCCGCGGGAGCAGCGGCGGTTTCTTCCTTCTTTTCAGCCGGAGCGGCGTCTTTTTTATCTCCGCCGCTGCAGGCCGTCAGGGTAATCACCAGGACAGCCATCATCAGGACAACCAGCCATTTTTTCAGGTTTTTTTTCATTTTGTTTTCCTCCTTATTAACCCTTCAGGGAGCCGATCATGACACCCTGTGCAAAGTATTTCTGGACGAAAGGATACAGGCACAGCACCGGCAGGCTGGAGACGATCACGGATACGTACTTCAGCTGGTTCGCCAGGCGGTACTGCTGCAAGATGGTCTCGCCGCTGCCGCCCACCGTGCTTTCGCTGGCGATCAGGATTTCCTTCAGCACCAGCTGCAGCGGATATTTGCTTTCATCCTGCAGGAAAATCATGGCGTTGAAGTAGCTGTTCCACTGTCCGACAGCGTAGTACAGCGCCATAACGGCGATGATGGCCTTGGAGAGCGGAAGCACGATGGAGAAGAAAGTCCTGAATTTCCCGGCGCCGTCGATCCGGGCCGCTTCAAGCATGCCTTCCGGTATGGATGATTCGAAGAACGTCTTGCTCATGAACAGGTTCCAGACGCTCAGGATCGCCGGCAGGATCACCGCCCAGGGCGAGTTGATCAGCTTCAGGCTGCTCATCACGTTGTAGAACGGGATCAGTCCGCCGCCGAAGAACATGGGGATAATGAAGTAGATCATCCAGAATTTCTTTCCGGGCGTGGTTTTCCGGCTCAGGCCCCAGCCGGCGGGAATGGTGACCACCAGGGACAGGATCACCGTCACCACGGTATAAATGATGGTGTTCAGGTATCCCTGCCAGATATCACCCCGCTGGAACACCTTTTCATAGCCCTCAAACGTGATATTCACCGGGGCCAGCACCACCTGTCCGCCCAGCACCGCGTCCGGGTCGGAGAAGGATGCTATTACAATAAAATAAAGGGGATAAAGGATAATCAGTGCGAGTACACCGAGGATGAAGGCGTTGATGGCAAAGAAGATCTTGTCGCCCTTCGTATCCTTCAGCGCGTTGTTCTTGATTTTGATAGCAGGTACTTTTTGCGTCATCTTCGTTCCCCTCCTTACCACAGCGAGTTCTCGGAGAACCGTTTGGACGTCGTGTTTGCAATGATCAGCAGGATCACGTTGATCACGGAGTTGAACAGACCGATCGCCGTCGCGTAAGCCTGGTCCGGAACCCCTGTGAGACCGCGTTTGTAGACGTAGGTGGCAATCAGTTCACTGACAGCCAGGTTGCCGTCCGTCTGCATCAGCAGGGCTTTTTCATAGCCGACGCCCATCAGGCCGCCGATAGACATAATCAGCATCACACTGATCATCGGCATAATGGCAGGGATATCCACATGGAGCACACGCTGGAACCGGCTGGCTCCGTCAATCATGGCCGCCTCATGCTGCACAGGATCCACGTTGCTCAGTGCAGCGATGTAGATGACTGCGCTCCAGCCGAAGTCCTGCCAGTTACTGGAAAGGATATACAACGGACGGAAGGCGGAACTCTCCAGGAAATAGGAAACCCGCTCCGCCCCCAGGCTGGACGCGATATTGTTCACCAGGCCATAGCGGCCGAAGAACAGCTGCAGCATACCGACCAGAACAACCAGGGAGATGAAGTGAGGCGCGGTATAGATCGTCTGGAAAACCTTTCCTGCCTTTTTCCGCTTCAGCGCGTTGAGCGCCAGGGAAACAAGGATCGGCAGCGGGAAACCGATGACGAAGCCGACAATACACAGAATGAAAGTGTTCTTCATCAGCGGCCAGAACTGCACATCGTTAAAGAAACGGGTGAAGTTCTCAAAGCCAACCCAGATTGTGGTGTCTGACAGGATCGCGTCACCGGGCATAAAATCCTGAAAAGCGATCAGGACACCGTAAATGGGAAGATAGTTGAACAGGAATACCACCAGGACCGCCGGCAGAATCATCAGGAGATACGGACTGTTCTCCCTGAAAGTCCGCAGCCTGTAGCCGGAGGTCGTGTTTTTCTGCCGCTTTCGGGCGGCAGGCAGTTGCTTCACGCCTTGCATTTTTTCCCTCCTCGCCTGTTTGCAATGTCGTGTCGTCTTTGTAACTGTAACGTCCAATATCCGATATTCCGGATGTCAACGTCATTTTACATCTTCATTTACACAATGTCAATATAATATGCGCAATTTGCACATTTATTTTGTAAATTTGTGTGTAATTCACCTCGTTCTTTGCAAATTCGCTTCGATTTTGTTTTGTATTTTACATTTTGTAAACTTGTTTGCAGGATGACACTGTGTTACAATATGTAAACAAGCAGCCTGTTTGTACCATGAAGAGAAAGGGTTGAAACCATGCCTTCCAGAAGAATCACCATGCAGGACATTGCGAGTGCCTGCGGTCTTTCCCGGAATACTGTTTCCAAGGTATTCAACAACCGGGGCGCCGTGCCGCAGGATACCCGGAATCTGGTTTTGCGGAAAGCGAAAGAGCTGGGATACGGATTTCCGGCGGATGAAATCCCCGTATTGCTCCAGCCCGCCGGGCATATCGCCCTGCTGACGCGGTATCTGCCCAGCCAGCTTCACTACGGCACCCAGTTCTTGTCCTCCTTTACGGATCGGATCAGTCGGGAAGGCTATACCCTGAAAATCTATGAGATTTCCCCGGAAGAGTTGAAGGCGAAACGGCTGCCGCCGCATTTTGTGTCCACACAGATCGCGGGGATTGTCTGCATTGAGCTTTTTGACCGGGATTATATCGACATAATCAGCCGTCTGGATATCCCCATGGTACTGACCGACACGCCCCCCGACGCAATCACTGCCCTCATGGACTGTGACCGGGTGACCATGGAAAATATTGCCGGAATCATGGCGCTGATCCGCCATATTGTGAAAGCCGGAGCCCGGCGGATCGGATTTGTCGGGGATTACAATCATTGCGGCTCCTTCCGGGAACGGTGGTATGGATATCATCAGGCTCTGATTGAGAACGGTCTTCGGTTTGACAGTCAGTACTGTATCTGCGAGCCTGACAATTCCCCCTATGATGATTCCGCGTGGCTGATGTCCCGGCTCGATCAGATGCCCTCCCTGCCGGATGCCTTTATCTGCGTCAATGATTACCTGGCCATTCCCTTAATGCTTACCCTGAAAAAAAGAGGGCTGTCCATCCCGGAGGATATCATGGTGACCGGCTTTGACGGCATGCCGCAGTCTGCCTACACGGATCCGCCGCTGACAACCGTCAGAATCCACGGAACGGAAATCGGCCGCCTTGCCGCCGAACTGCTGCTCAACCGGATTCATACCCCCACTTTCCCGTATAGCTGGACCCGGGTTAGATCAACGCCGATCTGGCGGGAAAGCACTCGCAGCGTCTGAAACAGTGCTGTTTTTTTCAGCGGGAAGCTATCTCAACCAGATCACTCTGTTATCATCCCGCGCCTTGGCTGCTTTGCTTTGCCAAGAATTGCTGAACGATGTATGCCTTTGCATTGGAACAAGACAGTCACCAATCCTTCGTGTACCATTGTGGTCTCTGAAGCCTTTATTTTCAACGTTCGCAGGTCATGTACCCCTGCTCGTGTACGGTACACGACCCTTGTAGATCAAGGGCTTCATTTTTTTGCGCTGCACCGTTCGCAGCCACTTACGCCCAGAAGTGGCGCGATTTTATAAATGAAAAATGGTTTTTCCGCAAAAAAAGAGCGACACCCTTTCGGATGTCGCCATGCGATCCTGGAGCCCATCGGGCTATTCTTCAAAGAATCCTCTTTCTTCCTCTTTAATGGGAATTGTCCGGGCGTCCATGTTTTCAATCCGGACAAATCGTCCCTTCTCGATCATCAGGATCACCTGATCAATCTGTTCCTCCGTTCCCTGTATTTCCATTGTGACGGAGCCATCGTACTCGTTCCGCACCCAGCCGGTTGCCCCGACAGAATTTGCCGCATGATAAGCCCGGTACCGGAACCCAACTCCTTGAACCCGTCCCCAGAAACGGATGTGCTTACGAATCATTTCAGTGCCTCGCTCAGACTATTCGGAATTCCCCGTGGTCCTCTTACAGCAAAAATACCATATTCGTTTCCAAGAACCTCAAAGGTAAATTTATCCGGTTTGTACCTTTTCTGGAGCTTGATCTTCATCAGCTCCTTTATCTGTACCGGGCCATCAAAGCGGAAAGGAATATTCGTTTCTGTTACTTTACATTTATAAAGGATTGCGGATACGGGAGCGGCAACATACATAAACACGGTATCGCCCTTCTTGATCCCCGCGCCCTGCTTCCAGTCTATTTCGTCTGAACGGCTGAATGCTTCCTCAATATCGTAGTATTTCGGGTTGGCGGGCACAATCCATTCCTTCGGTGGGCGAAGTTTCTGCTTCTTCTCTTTCGAAGCGGTAGCCATATAGCTCTCATCCAGCCATTTGCAGATATCATCAAAAGGGACCGTTCCGTCCAGCAGGATTGATACCCAGTTCCCCCTGCTGATGTGATACCCCCTGAAGTATCCTGGCTGTTGGATCAGAAGATCGGCAAGAAGCGGATCGGAGAATTTGACATTGAGAACATCTACAATTTCATCTCCGTCCAGACCGAGATTCTTTCTTTTCAGATCCATCACAAGGCCAAACCACTTCTGATTGTCCACATGCCGGAATATGGCATAGTCCGGATAGCGCCGCCAGAGGTATTCAGGATTGGCTTTGTATTTCTTCTCAACAAAACTGAATACTTGATCTCTGATTGTCATGAAGCGCTCCTTGAAAATCGTTTGCCGAGGTAGCGGCATACTGACTTCTTATATTGAACGTATTCTTCTCCGAATTCCTGAAGCAGGAAGTCTTCCTCAACATTGACGATCTGCAGATGAAACAGCAGACCACCCAACAGAGAAAGAATGCATAGCGGAATATTAAAGAACATCAGCAGAATACCTACATACAGCATGTCAAACCCCAGGAATGCAGGATTACGGCTGATCTGAAAAATCCCGCTCGTTACAAGTTCGGTCTTTTCCTCTTTTGATACACCGGCTCTCCAGCTATCCCGCATCGTTATCACGGCGAGGATAAACACAGCGACGCCGAACGCACCAATACATACGCCCACCCAGCGCATCCAAGTTGGAAGCAGGCTGGTATTCATGGCGATGGATATTAACTCAGCGATGGGAACCAGAATGGTGACAACCTTCAGAGAGATTTCAATGCCCCGGGGCAGGCCAACTTTTCCTTCTCCCATATGATCCGTCTTGATTCCGTGGTTGCGTTGGTTCAGCATCTTCAGTCCATAGCAACCATAAAACAAAAGCATAAAAGCGAGAGCCAGCACCTGAAAAACGTTCATGCCTTTTCCATCCTCCCGAGGCCTTCGTCATCCGCAAAGCCCATTTTCACAGTCAGGTCACCCAGCGACTTTTCATATTGTGATCTGGAGATCGCGCCGCGCTCCAGAAATTTAGACAGCACATCCTTCTGGCGGAGATACAGTTCCTGCTTCTTTTCTGCGCTTGTAAGGTGCTCCCATTCTGCCTGATCCAACCTCATCCCTCCGGAATTCAGTATTCGACGGAGATTATACCACGCAAAGGTCATGTCCAAAAGTTTTCATTTCCGATTTATAAAACCGGGCGACTTCTGGGCGTAGATGGGCAGCACATAGAAAGGAGCTGCCCGCCATGGGCACGCGAAACAAGGATTCACCCCTGGTTTACATCTGTTCCCCATATTCAGGAGACATCCAACGGAATACAGTACTTGCCCGACGATACAGCCGCCTAGCGGTAATTCGCGGGTGCATTCATCTCGCTCCGCATCTGCTGCTCCCTCAGTTCCTATCGGGAGCAGCGGAACGGGAGCTGGCTATTCGCATCGGCCTTCAGCTTCTGGAAAAATGCCAAGAAGTGTGGATATGCGGAAACCTGAGCAGTGAAGGAATCCAATAAACGATATCAAGAATACCATATCTGCTTTTTATGGCCGCTTTGATGGAATTGAAAAAGTGCAATATCTCTTGCTTCAGAAGGCCAAAAAAACAGAAAACTCCCAAAGTAAGTCCCACTGTGGGACTTGCTTTGGGAATCTACGTTTTTTTCTGTTTGCCGCCGGGTGATCCGGCATGCGGACACACCCCTGCGGAATCCCGCAGGGGGTATCATGGCGGCCTTTGCGGACCGGCTGTCGGTTCCGTTATTCCAGCAGAGCAACCGACACATCATTGACGTTGGTGCCGGTGGGGCCGGTCATGATCAGGCCGCCGGTCTTTTCTAGCGCGTGATAGGCGTCGTTATCCTGCAGCACCGCATCGATTGTGAGTCCCTGGGCCAGAAGCTCCCGGCAGGTGTCCCCGTCCGCATAGCCGCCGGCGGCATCGGTAGGGCCGTCCGTTCCGTCGCTGCCGACCGAGAAAACCGCCGCCCGGGTCAATCCAGCAATGCCGGCGGCGGCGGACAGGGCGATTTCCTGATTCCTGCCGCCGAGCCCGTGTCCGGTGAGTTTAACAACAGTTTCACCGCCGGCGATAAAGGCCAGGGCTTTGCTGTCCGATGCATGGGTCTTCAGAATGGAGGCGAGGAAGCTGCCGGCCTCCCGGGCCTGACAGCAGAGCTGATCAGTCAGCAGAATGGGCTCATAGCCGAGATCGCGGCAGGTTTTTGCCACCGCTGAGCACAGCTCCCGCACGCTTCCGTTGATCTGGGTGTGCACATTATCCAGGGTCTTGGGCGTTTCAATGCCCAGAAGGCGTTCCGCTTCAGCGGACATCCGCAGGCTGTATTTTTCACGGATGCGCATGGCGTCCTCCGCTGTGGAGGTATCTGGGCAGGCAGGGCCTGAGGCGATCATATCCAGCGGATCGCCGAGAATGTCTGAAAGAATGACGGCTTCCACTTTGCCGGGCCAGCAAAGCTGAGCAAAGCGGCCGCCCTTTACCTGGGACAGGCGCTTGCGGATGGTGTTGATCTCCACAATATCCGCACCGCAGGCCAGCAGCTGGCCGGTAATATCCTGCAGCTCCGCTCCCGTGATCAGAGGCTTTTCAAACAGCGCGCTGCCGCCGCCGGAAAGCAGGAAAAGCACGGTATCCTTTTCCGTCAGATCCGCCACCAGATCCAGAGCGGCCTGGGTTCCGCGGAAGGAATTTTCATCCGGTACCGGATGCCCGGCCTCAAAACAGGAGAAGTTCGCGACAGGACCCATCACATGGTCGTATTTGGTGACGACAACACCGTTTTCAATCCGGTCTCCCAGACAGTCGGAAGCGGCCTTGGCCATCTGCCAGGCGGCTTTGCCGGCGGCTACCAGCAGGACACGGCCGGGAAAATCCATGCCGCGGAACGCCCGCTGCACCGCCGCGTCCGGCTGAACGGCGGCAATGGCTTCCCGGACAATTTGATCCGCGTGATTACGTAATTGCTGATTCATATATTCCTCCGGATATCAGAAAAAGCGCGCACCCTGTCCGCAGACAGGATGTGCGGGATATGTCTGCCGATCAGAAGATGAGGCTGAGAATGAAGATTTCCACCATGGAAGCGAGACCGATAATCAGCGTCATCAGGGTCTGGGTCTTGTAGCCTTCTTCAGGCTGCATCTCACCGAAGTTGGTAACAACCCAGAAATAGCTGTCGTTGGCATGGGAAACCGTCATGGCGCCTGCGCCGATGGCCATAACCACCAGAGCGATCTCCACGGGCGTTGTGAAGCCCAGCACGGAAAGCAGCGGAGCCACAATACCGGCGCTGGTCGTAATCGCCACGGTGGAGGAGCCCTGCGCGGTCTTCAGGATGGCAGCGAGCAGGAAGGGGAAGAAGATGCCGATCGTCTGCAGCGCATTGGCATGGGCTGTAATGAAATTGACCATGTCAGAGGAGGAGATGACCTTGCCGAGCACGCCGCCGGCCGCGGTGACGAACAGAATCGGTCCGACGGTCTTGAGCGTGTCGTTGGTCATATTGTAGAAATCCTTCTGCTTCCCGGAGGTGAACAGCTGAATGATCGCCAGCACGGTACCGACGGCCAGAGCCATAATCGGGGTGCCCAGGAAGGTCAGGAGATCGGCGACAGCGCCGGTCCATTTTGCCATGGCGGCAATGGAGGAGAGGGCCATCAGCAGAATCGGAACCACCAGGGGAGCGATGGCGTTCAGGCCGCCAGGCAGCTTGCCGTATTCAGCCTTGAGTTCCTCATAGGACTTGACGGTTTCACCGTTGTCTCCGGTCTCGTCAGAACTCTTGATTTTTTTGCCGATAAACTTTGCGTAAATCAGGCCGGCAATCAGCGGGAAGATGGAGCACAGTACGCCGATACCGATTACCAGCAGCAGGTTCTCGCCGGCGCCGAGCGTCTGAGCAGCGGCGATGGGGCCGGGGGTCGGCGGAATAAAGACGTGCGCGATATAAAGGCCGCAGGAGAGGCAGACCGTCATGGCCACGGAGGAAACGCCTGTACGCTTGACCAGGGCCTTGCGGATGGGATTCAGGATCACGAAGCCGCTGTCACAGAAAACGGGGATGGAAACAACCCAGCCCATCAGCTCAATGGCTAGCTGCGGATTTTTCTCACCCACGAGACGGATAACCATATCCGCCAGCTTCAGAGCCGCGCCAGTCTTTTCCAGCACCGTGCCGATGAAGGCGCCCAGGATGATGACGATACCGATGGAGGTGAAGGTTCCGGAGAAGCCTGAACCGATGACTCCGGGAATATCCTTCAGCGGGATGCCGGCGACAATGGCCAGCAGCAGGGAGATAGCCATAATCGCGAGAAAAGGATGAACCTTCAGCTTGGAGATCAGAAGGATCATCAGCACGATTGCCACCACAAAGGCAATGATCAGAGGAAGACCAGTCATGGAATACCCCTCCTTCAGCATATAAAACTGTAGAACCCACAAAACCGGATTCACTGTAACACCCCGGCGGAAAAAAGTCAAGCAAAGCGCAAAAAAGCGGACAGGAAACGCAAAAAAGAAATACTACTATTTTGACTTGTTTCCTCTTTTTTGATGCGTTTATTACCGGGCTGCACAAGAATCCTTTTATGTTTCTATTTTGATCCCCATTTACGAACATTTATGTGCTTCGGACAGACGCGATAAGAAGGGATTGGAAAGAATTCCTGGATAAGCGTGAGATTCACACGATGCTGGATGTCAGTATCGGCACAGGCAGCATGACGCTTCCGTTGCAGGAGCTGGGTATTGAGATATGCGGATCGGATTTGAGCGAAGCAATGCTGACCCGCTGCAAAATGAAAGCATCTGCCAAAGAAACTACTGTTGAACTGAAGTGCTGCGATTTCCGTGATCTTTCCTGCTGGAACGGAAGAAAATTTGACTGTGTTGTGAGTACTGGCAATGCGCTGGGCTATGTCATCAACAGCGATGTAGTATTGACTCTTGAGAAAATGAATAATCTTGTTACCTCGGGCGGATTCCTCTGCTTTGATTCCCGTAATTGGGAGCTGATACAGAAGGAAAAGCAGCGCTTTTATTTCTACAATCCTTTTTTCAGGGATGGAAACCGCATTAATCTTGTACAGGTATGGGATCATAACCTAGATGGTTCTATAACATTCAACCTGCTATATACCTTCGAAAAAGACAACCGTGTTTTTCAAAGAGAGATCTTTGAGGAGCATTATCATCCTTTCGGAATCAATCTGGCTTTAGATAAGATGAGAGAAATGGGATACGACAATATTGCCATACAACCAGTACCATGCTTTATGGAAGAAAAAGACTTTTCCAAAATTGACTGGTACAGAGTGATAGGTCATAAACCAGCTTGATGGAGCTGATACCGGAATTCATAGAACCAATAGCTTTGAAGTTATCGTTTTAATGAATATAACGTGATCGTATTAACCAGATAAAGTTCAATATTAAGGCAGATAAAGTTCAATATTAACACGATTAATGGTCAGGCTAAAAATGCAAAGTTTGCAAAATGCACTTTACAAACTTGAAGAAATTTGCGGTTTATGTTATATTCGTTTTGCAAAAAGGAGGTGTGAGCAATGCATGCCCTGATTAATCGACCGATCTATATGGAACAGCTTATCAGCTTCCGAGAAAAACAGATCATAAAAGTAGTCACGGGAATCCGTCGCTGTGGGAAATCAACGCTGTTTGATTTGTACTGCGAGTATTTGCAAAATGACGGTGTCCAGAAAGATCAGATCATCCGCATCAATCTTGAAGATCCCGATTATCACGATGTACAGGATTACTTACAGCTCTATCATTTGGTTAAAGATCGACTGATTCCTGATAAAATGAATTATATCTTCATTGACGAGGTACAGACAGTTCCAGACTTTCAGAAGGCAGTGGATGGCCTGTTTATCAAGGCAAACTGCGATGTATATATCACGGGATCAAATGCCTATATGCTTTCCGGCGAGCTGGCAACTCTTCTTTCCGGTCGCTATGTTGAGATTAAGATGTTGCCGCTTTCCTTTAGAGAATACATTTCCGCATTGGAAGATGAGACCGATCTGCAGATGAAGTATCAACGTTATATCCAGAATGGCTCGTTCCCCTATATACTGCAATTATCCCGTCGAAGGGACATCAACGCATATCTCGAAGGCATCTATACTTCTATCGTTTTGAAAGACATTGTTGCAAGGCATCGTATATCCGATGCGGGTATGCTTGACAGCGTAATCCGCTTTATGTTTGACAACATCGGCAATCTTTGTTCTGCAACCAATATAGCGAACACCATGACATCCTATGGGCGCAAGATTTCAGCGCCCACGGTGGAAAATTATCTTTCTGCGCTTGTTGAAAGCTTTATTCTCTACAAGGCAGGCAGATACGATGTTAAAAGAAAACAGCACCTTGCAACAGGCAGCAAGTATTATCTCTCCGACATCGGTTTGCGATACTATCTGCTTGGCAGCAAGCAGGTCGATGCGGGACATATTCTGGAAAACGTAGTATATTTGGAACTACTGCGCCGTGGATATGAAGTACATATTGGAAAAGTTGGTTCAGCAGAGGTTGATTTTATTGCGATAGGCGACTATGGAGAAGAATACTATCAGGTGGCGTACACTGTAAATGACGCTGATGGAAAAACCCTTACGCGCGAGCTTGCACCGCTGGAGAGTATCAAGGATCACAATCCGAAATACCTGATTACTATGGATTTCGTCCCTTTTACTTCTCACAATGGAATTAAGCAGATCAACGCCTTGGAATGGTTACTCCACTAATTTGTTAAAGAATGGTTAATGCGGATCATGTGGATGCTGAGAAGAAATGACTATGAAGATTTCTGCGACGATTTATTGAACGAAAGAAACTGCTTCAGTTTGCCATAATACTTCGCTTCTTCCTCCGGGCCGTATTTCCCGGCCAGAAACAGCGGAAGGATCTCCTCGCCGAACCGTTTCCAGGAAGCGGCCTCGTCTCCCGGCATGATGGGATAGAACAGAGCGCCGGCTTCATGCGCTGAAACGCCGTCACTGTCCGTATCCCCCAGCATCAGCGCCTTCACATTGTCTCCGCACAGAGACATGGCTTTCCGCAGCTGCGCTGTCTTGCTCCCGTCCTCCTGGCTCATCATACAGTCCACATACGGGGTCAGTCCTCCGGCTGCCCAGTCTTTTTCCAGGCCTGCCTTCGCGGCGGACGATACCACGGCAATCGCCGCGGACGGCCAGGCTTTTTCCACGGCCTCCCGGACGCCGGGGTAAGGCATCAGTCCCTCGCAGGCTTTGGCAAACAGTTCGTCCGCCCGGTCCGACCAGGCAAGCACGCGTTCCAGTTCGCCGGAGGGATGGTCTTCCATCCAGGCCCTCAGCGTTGCGGGCGAATACCGGGTTGTTCCCTCCAGATAAGCACGCAGGTCATCCAGAAGCGGCAGACCCTTTTCTTCCGGGAACTCTTTTTCAAGCCGTTCAAACGCCTCCAGCAAGCCCGGAAAACGGTTGATTCCCCGCAGGGAGGAGAAAAGATTCACCGTCTTTTCGATCTCCGTAAAGTGCGCGGCGGCTTCCGCTCCCATGGGCCAGATTTCAAGAGCCGCAGGAATGAACGCATCCAGGTGTTTGATATTCATACTGTCGAACGCGGTACCATCCGAATCAATCCCGATCAGAAAAGCAGCCGGTATCATCGAATTCCCCCTGTCAGTTGTTTTTCAGGCTCCCCGCGGCACGTTACAGAGCCGGCTTTTACAGTCTGGTATCCCAGCGTCCGCAGAACACGGTCTCGTCCGCCCGCCCTCTGAAGGCGCTCTTTCCGGTGATTTTCTCCACCGCGGCCCGCACGTTCTCCCGGTCCGGGCTGTACGCGTTCACAAAGGTATGGATGTTCGCGCAGTCCACCAGGTGATTGGTATAATTCAGGCTGACGCCGACGGTCGGCACCTCCTCCGTATACCAGGGCATCTCCATGCTGTGGCCGCTGCTCCAGCTGAGGCGTTCCACGTTCCGCTGCGCATATCCTTTAATATTGATAAACACAAAGACGATATCGTATTTCTTCCTGAAATCCTCCCGCCGTCCCGGCTGCATCATCCGGACGAAATTCATCGGATGAACGCCGTTCTCCAGCTCCAGGTCATAGAAGGACGGGCACTGGGTCACGGAGAATCCGACCCTCTCCAGCTCCTCCGTGATCCTTTCCCGGATGCCGTCGCCCCGGTCTCCCTTGCTGTTTGGCGTGCTCCGGACGTAAACCAGCAGCGCGTTTTTCTTCTCCGCCGGGTTCACGGGAATCAGTCCCCGGGTATCCTTCACCAGCGTGACGCCGGCGTCGGCCGCCGCCGCGGTATATCCGCGGTGCTCCCCGCAGCCGATCACGTCCAGCCCGGCGCTGTCCGGATACCGGACGCTTTCATCATACAGCTTCAGACGCGCCTTCAGCCCCAGAATACGGTGCAGCGCGTCATCCAGCCGTTCCTCCGTGACAATCCCGTTCTCAATCCCGGCCTTCAGGTAACCCAGATCCTCCTCCGTGTCGTTGGTGAACAGGAACATGTCACAGCCGGCGGCGATACATTTCGGCACCGCCTCGCTCCGTTTCATTACACCGGCCATGCCGATCATGTGGGAGGCATCCGAAATAATCAGCCCGTTGAAACCCATCTCGCCCCGCAGGAGATCCTGCAGAAGTTCCGGAGCCAGAGAAGCCGGCAGGATCTCCCCGTCCCGGATTCCCGGGCGCAGCTCCCTGCTCACGGCCGGCAGGGAAATCTGCCCGGTCATGATCGTTTCCAGCCCCTCATCAATCATCGTCCGGTATACTTTGCCGTAAGTTGCGCGCCATTCCTCCGGATCCGCTTCGTTGCAAGCCGGGGAATTGTGGGGATCCAGCTCGTCCCATCCGTCTCCAGGGAAATGCTTGCAGGTACAGGCCATGTTCGGCGCCGCGTCCCTGATCCCGCGGATATACGCCCGGACGCATTCCGTCACCCGGTCCGGGTCGCTGCCGAAGGAGCGGGTATTCACAATGGTGTTTCGCCAGTTTTTATACACATCCGCCACCGGGTTGAACATCCAGTTCACCCCGATCGCGGCGGCCTCTTTTCCGGCCACATACCCCATCCGGTAGGCTGTCTCCGTTCCTTCCCCCGCCCCGGCTTCCGCCGCCGTGGCCACAAAGGTTCCCTCCTTCGGCAGCACGCCGTTGCCGCCCTCGTCACAGTTTCCGGCGATGAGCACGGGAATCCGGCTGTACCGCTGGAAGAAAGTATTCTGCCGGAAGACGGTTTCCCTGTCCCCGCCCTGCCAGCGCATCCCGCCGGGTTTCACGCTTTCCATCAGCGCTTTGATCCGCCCTTCGTCCGCGCCCGGAACCGGCTTGAGCAGCACAAACAGCTGGGCCAGCTTTTCTTCCTGCGTCATGGAGGCAATGGTTTCCTCCACCCAAGCGATTTCGCTGTCCGAGAGAGAGAACGGTTTTGCTTTCAGGTCGACCATCTGTACTCACCCTTATCCTTTAACAATGTCGGTCAGTTCCCGGATCGTTTTCATATTCCAGTCCCCGGCGCCGTTTTCGGCCGCGTCGCCCAGGCAGGCCACCTTCATACCGCCCGCATGGCCGGCTTCGGCCCCGGAAACCGCATCCTCCACCACCAGGCATCTTTCCGGAGCGATCCCCAGCATTTCAGCCGCCTTCACGAATACTTCCGGATCCGGCTTGGACCGGGTAATGTTGTTTCCGTCGCTGACGGCGTCAAAATATCCGGCCAGGCCGATCTGGCCCAGGATGAACGGCGTGTTTTTGGAGGAAGACCCGATCGCCAGCTTCAGACCGTATGCCCGCAGCGTATCCAGCGTTTCCTTCACCTCATCGCTCAGATCGGCCGTACTCATTTCATGCAGCGATTCCCGGTAAAGGTCGTTCTTCTTCCGGGCCAGTTCTTCTTTTTGTTCCGCGCTCAGCGCCGGCCCCGTGTATTTTTCCAGAATGATTTCCAGGCTGGCCATACGGCTCACTCCCCGCAGCCGGTTGTTAATCGTCCGGTCAAAGGGAATGCCCATGCCGTCCGCCATGGTCTTCCAGGCCCGGTAGTGATACTCATCCGTGAAGCAGATTACGCCGTCCAGGTCAAAGATCACCGCGTCAAACTTCATGGCTCCTCCTCCTTAATATTTCAGGTAATCTTTTCCACAGTACGGATCGACAGGACTCACACCCCTGAATTCGCTGCGGCCCATGATTTTTTCCATGACCGCGCGCCGGTACTGCGGCTCGCTGCTGTAGGCGTTGATGAAGGTTTCAATCATCGGCGCGTCAAAAAGATGATAGGGATAACCGGTGGAGATCATCATCACCGGGACCTCCGCCGTGAGCCACGGCGCGTCGTCGCCCAGGCCGAACACCACATTCCAGTTCAGGCGCAGCGTCGTGTTGTTGGAAGCGTTCTGCATATTGCAGACGTAAACATACAGATCGTAACACCTGCGCGTATCCTCAACGCCCCGGTAAAGTTCCCCCATCAGGGCGGCCTTCTCCGGGCTGAGTTCCGGCGCGTCGAAATCAGAAGGTTCGATACTGACGCGCCGGTCGCGTACGGTGACCTCGAAGCCTTCTTTTTCGAAAGCCTCTTTCCAGGCGGCAACAAAGGAATCGTCCGGATCACAGCTCTTCTGGATCACATTCAGGTACAGGCGCGGATACTTCACCGGGGAAACCGGCAGCAGGGCCTGACGGTCATGCACCAGCGTAACCGCCTGATCGGCAACCGCGCTGCTCCAGGCACGGAATTCCGGCTTTCCGACCTCCGCAAGGGCTTCAGGAGGCGGGACCAGCGTCCCTTCCCTTTGTTTTCTGTGCAGGCCGAGGGAGGCCTTCGTCGCGAGGATCCTCGTTACCGCCTCATCGAGCCGCTCCATGCTCAGCAGTCCTTCACGCAGGCCCGCGAGCAGGTATCCGTAATCCTCCGAAAGATCCTTGTTGAACAGGAACATATCCGCGCCGGCTTCGATCGCGGCCGGAACCGCCAGGCGGCGCGGCATGGCGGCGGTCATGCCTACCATGGCAGAGGAGTCCGTTGAGATCAGGCCGTTGAAACCGAGTTCGCCCCGCAGCAGCCCGGTCATCAGCTCGCGGCTCAGGCTGGCCGGCCGCAGCATTTCACGCCGGGAAGCGTCCGGGTTCAGTTTTTTCACCCAGGCAGGCTGGGCAATATGGCCGACCATCACCGTCTTCGCGCCCTTTTCGATCAGCGTCCTGTAGACCCTCCCGTAGGTTTTCATATACGTCTCACAGTCCAGGGAGTTCACGCTGGTAACGATATGCTGGTCGCGCTCGTCCACGCCGTCCCCCGGAAAATGCTTGATGGCCACAGCCACGCCGCATTCGTCCGCGGCATCCAGGTAACGGGAGGCGCAGGCAATCACCCGGTCCGGATCGGAGCCGAAAGTGCGGGTGTTGGTAATCGGATTGTGGAAATCCATATCGATATCCACGATCGGCGCAAAGGACCAGTTCAGGCCCATCGCCGCGCCTTCATAGCAGGCGGTATAGCCCATCCGGTAGGCGTTTTCCGGATCGCCGGTCGCCGCGACCGCCATCGGCGCGCCGAAGCCGGTGCCCTCAAAGGACAGGCCGCTGCCGCCCGCTTCCGTATTGGCCGCCAGCAGGAGCGGGATTTTTGCCATCTCCTGGATACGGCGGTGGGTTTCCTGGATCGCCGCTTTCGGTCCCGGCCGGTACATGATGCCGCCAACCCCGATTCCGCAGATCATCCCGCGGAGCGCCTCCTCGCTGCCGGCAAGCCCCAGGGGGCAGAAAACCTGGCCGGCTTTCTCCTCCACGGTCATGGAGGCCAGGGTTTCGCTGACCCACCGGATCCCTTCATCGTCGAGAAAAAACGGGTTTGCCCTCAGATCGATCATCTGCCTGGCCTCCTTAAAAAGCTTTTATTTCAAACAGCCGGCGGGTACCCTCCGCGACCATCTGCGGATTGAATCCGCGGAAGAACAGGAACTGCAGTTCCCTCAGGGACATGCTCAGGAATTCCGCGTCTCCGGAGCGGATCAGTTCCAGAGCCTTCGGCAGATCCTTCTCCAGGACCGCCAGGGCTTCCGGATCCTCCCGCATTTCGTCCAACCGGCTTTCCAGGTCATACTTCAGCCGGTAATCCCGGTCCGGCCGGTAGGTCTCCTCATATTCGCCGGCCGTCAGCTCAACCGTCCTGTCCGTTCCGGGCAGCGCCGCTTCCGCGGTGCAGCCAAAGGGAACCCGGAACCGGACCGTCAGCGTTCCGTCCCCGTTGATCCGCCAGGCGGAAGCATACTCCCCGCTGACGGAATCATAGGCGCATTCGATCTCCCGCAGCCGGCGGGAAGGCTGCGGCGCAAACCGCACCCGGGTAAAACCGGGTTCCGTTCCCCGGATCCCCGCCAGATCCCGGTATACATATTCCATCACGGAACCGTAGGCATAATGATTCAGGGAATTCATTTCCGTGCCGGAGATCGTACCGTCGTCCAGGACGGAATTCCAGCGTTCCCAGATGGTGGTGGCTCCCAGGCCGACGCAGTGCATCCACCCCGGGAAGCCCTTCTGGAAGAGGAAGTAAGCCGCCAGATCCTCCATTCCGTTCTCCGCCATCGCGCGGCACATCATCGTGGCCCCGACAAAACCGCCTTTGATCCGGTAGCAGTCCTTCTGCAGCCGGGTCCGGAAATCCGCGATGATCCGGGCTTTGTCGATATACACCCCGAAATTCAGGCAGAGCAGGTACGCCGTCTGGGTCGTAACGGCCAGCCGGCCGCTGGGAGTGAAATATTCCCGCAGGAGGGCTTCCCGGATCTCCCCGGCAAGCTTTCCGTATTCTTCCGCGTCACCGTCCTTCCCCAGGATCCGGGCCGCCCGCTCCGTCTTCCGGGCGGACGCGTAATAGTACATGCCGGCTACGAAATAGTCGTCCGTGCCGCCCTTCATGCTCTGGGGAGTCACGCCGTCCTGGGCCAGCCAGTCCCCGAAGTGGAAGCCGAAATTCCACAGCCTTGCGCCGCCGTGTTCATCGTCCTGCCGCCGGATCCATTCGAGCCAGTCCCGCATCATGGGATACTGCTCCTCCAGATCCGCCCGGTTTCCGTAGAAGTCATACAGCGTCATCGGCAGGAAGGTGGCGATATCTCCCCAGACGCTGGATCCGCCCGGCATCCCGCCCAGGTTCGGCAGGAAATTGGCGACCGCGCCGCCGTGCTTCACCTGATCCGCCCGCAGGTCCCGCAGGAATTTTTGGTAAAAGGCCCGGGTATCCATCTGGAAGCAGGCTGTCGGCGAGAAGACCTGGGCATCCCCTGTCCATCCCAGCCTTTCATCCCGCTGCGGACAGTCCGTGGGCATATCCAGGAAATTGCTGCGCTGACCCCAGAAAGCGTTCTTCGCCAGCCGGTTCAGGGCGGCGTCGGAGGAACGGAAGCGGATCGCAGGATCCAGTTCCGAGCTGACCGCCCGCCCGGTGAAATCCTCCTTCCGGATCTCCCCGGGCCATCCGGTTACCCGCACATAGCGGAAACCGAAATACGTGAAGTGCGCCCGCACCGTTTCCCTCCGGCCGTCCGATACATAAATCATCTGCGCCTTTGCGGAGCGGTAGTTGTCATTGTAGAAGTTTCCTCCCTGCAGGATCTCCCCGTGGTCGAGGACAATCCGCGTCCCGGCGGGGAAATCTGCGGTGTATTCCGCGTATCCGGTAAAATTCTGCCCGAAATCCAGCACCGTTTCCCCGGCGGGAGTCCGGATCACTTCCTGCACCGGCAGGCTCTCCGCCACGGTCACGGGCAGGCTGTAACGGTCCGCCAGGGGGCAGTCCGGCATCAGCACGGCCGGCCGGTCCGGGTTTTCCTTCCCGCGCCACAGCGTCCGGTCCAGGGTTTCCCCGTCGTAGATATCCGTGGCCGCGAAATCGCTGCCCCGGTACTGCCAGGATTCATCCGTAGCGATCACCTGCTCCGTACCGTCCGCCAGCCGGATCCGCAGCTCGGCCAGCACCCGGAAGCGGTTCCCGTACACTTCCCGCGCGCCCTCGTACCCCAGCCTGCCTTTGTACCAGCCGTTGCCGGTAACCATTTCGATCCGGTTTTCCCCGGCGCTGAGCAGCCCGCCGACGTCGTAAGTCTGAACCTGGACCGCCTCGTTATAATCATTGCAGAAAGGCGCCAGCAGGTCATCTCCCGCCTTATTACCGTTCACATACGCCTCATACAGTCCCAGTCCGCTCACGTACAGCCGCGCGGACACGACCTTCTCCGGAACCCGGAAGTTCCGGAAGAACACGGGATGGAAGCGGTCCTCTTCCCGGGTACCGATCCATTTTCCGACCCAGGGTTCCCCCATTTTGCCGGTTTCAAAAAAGGAATCTGCATCCGCAGAGTCCCCGGCATCCCCTTTCACCCGGATCCGGCAGTAATAACGGGTCCGCGGCGCCGTTTTCAGGGGAATTTCCAGGCCGAAGGACGGCAGGGACGTTCCGGACTGCTCAAACAGCACCTCCGCAAAAGCGGGATCCCCTGCCACGGTAATTTTTGTTTCCGCAGCCTTCCGGGACCGGCTTTCCAGGACCTTCCAGGAAAGGGAAAGACGCGGCAGGTCAAATCCCATCGGTTCACGGATTCCGTTGATTCGCATATCGGTAATTTTCATCGGCTGAATTCCTTTCAAAAAGGCGGGCGAGGCGTCAACGCCATCGCCCGCCGATTGGTGGTCTGAAAAAGAGATCAGGTTACGCCTTCAACGGCTCCTGTCTTCCGAACAGCTTTCCGGTCAGCTTTCTGATATTCTGCCCCTGCCCGGCCACGAAATTGACCAGGAACACGAACAGGCCCATCATGGCCGTGGAAATGGCCGCGCCCAGTTCCGCTTTGAACACCAGCTGCAGGCCGTACTTCATCAGGCAGATGGAAATCGATCCCATGATGATGCCGATGGTATCGCCGCAGAACACGCCGATGTACAGGCCGACGAACACGGGCAGAATGTTGCTGAACAGCTCGCCGACGGTCGCCAGGGAGGAGAAAATCGCGTCGCGTTTCCCCAGAGAGCTCCAGATGATCGTGGCGAAACCGAAGATCAGTCCGCTGTAGATATAGCTGATGATCACGTTCCGGTTTTCGTTCACGCCGATGTTCACAGCGCTCTGCTGGTTTTTGGCCAGCAGGACGCCCTGCTTTCCGGTCGTTGTCAGGTAGTTGTACACCGCGTACACGCCGACGGCGCCGGCCAGGGGAATCAGCACCAGCGGATAGGCGGACAGCTGTTTGATGAACTTGACGGAAACCAGGTTGATTCCGCCGCCGCCGAAGATCTGGCTGGTGATGGATTCATACAGGAGCGCCATGCCGATGGTCGCGATCATGATGGGCAGCCGGCCGTAGACGTAGACCAGGGCCACCAGCACGCTGAAGCCCACGCAGAGGCCCACGCACAGGACACCGAAAAGCAGGGGGCTGCCCGTTCCGGAGTTTTTCGCTACGTTTCCGGCAATAATCGCGGAAAGCAGCATGATGGATCCGCCGGAGAAGTCAAACCGCCCGTTCTTGAACTGGAGGCCGATGCCCATGGCACAGGAAATGGATACGGCAATACTGGGAATCAGCGCCTGCCACATTTTCATGGTGCCGAAAAAGTTGTATCCGTTGGCATCACACATGATCTTCATAATCACGAACATGATCACGGGGAGCATCAGCGTACCGGCAACGCGCTTAAGGATTTCCAACGTTTTTTTCATGGACATCCGCCTCTTATTATCAGTCGTTCAGGGAACGGGGATCAGTTTACAGGCTGCTTTTTACTTCATGTAGCCTTCCACGGTGAAGCTCTGGCAGTATTTGGTCAGATCCGCGTAGCTGGCGTCGGGATTCACGGAGGTGAAGTAGTTCTTCATGTCGTCCCACTGCGCCTGGGCTTTGCTCAGATCGAGGGTGGGTCCCAGGGGAGACTTTTCAATCATGGTCCGGAACTTTTCACTGCTGTTGATAATGTAGATGGAGGAATCCATCCGCTCTTTGCCGGGGTAATCCTTGTACATGGCTCCGGAAATGGCGGCGTCCAGCATCGCGATGGGCCAGATGGCGCTTTCCACACCCTGGATGGTCAGGGAAACGATATTCTTGTCATCGCCGCAGTCCGCCAGCAGGTCGGGATCGTTGTCAAATCCGCCGGTGATCAGCTGCAGGTCTTCACGGCAGAAGCCCATGGCCTTGGCTTCGACCATCTTGGGATAGATGAAGGTGGTGCCGGCGCAGAATCCGATGATGCATTCCAGTTCATCACGGCCCTGTTCCAGGAAATAGCTGTCGCTCAGGGGCTGGAAGGCCAGGACTTCCGCGTCTCCGACGATTTCGATCGGTTCGGCCGCAGTTTCGTTGTAAGCGGCGATGGCAGCCCGGAAGGACGCGTCCGCAACCGTGTGCTTCGGATAGGCGAACACCGGGAAGATGCAGGTGGCAACCTTCTTATAGCCGCGGGCAATCACTTCCTGCGCGTACGCTTCGCCCAGGGCCTTGCCGCTGATGTAGTTGTCGCCCATGTTGCCCAGGAACTTTTCACGGTTCATCACATCGTGGCTGGGGCCGTTCTCTTCAAACACGGAATCCATGTCGGAGAAGAAGCCGACCACCCACAGATCTGGATACTCGTCCATGATGTTGACAACGCCGCCGTCCATGGAGATGATGATGCCCTTTACATCGGACGTATAAGCGTTCTTCACCTGCTTCAGGTTGCCGGCGGGGTCATTGGACATATCGCCGTAGACCACGTCAAAGGTGTAGCCCAGGTTCTCGGCGATCATCTTCCAGTAGGCAACGTAAAACTCATACTGAATACCGCTGTTCAGGTTGGACAGCCACAGGATCTTGCCCTTGGATTCCGCGGAGGCGGGGGCAATGGCCAGGCCCATCAGCAGGGCGATGGTCAGGAGAAGCGCAATCAGTTTTTTCATTCGGGTAGTCCTCCTTTTTTTACTTGGGTTGTGTTTTTTTAACAGGCTATCCGCCTGTTGAAAACGGAATCAGCGGGGCAGCGGGCCGCTCTTCTGGCGGCAGGTGATCAGGACGACCACGAGGAAGATAATCGCCTTGATCATGAAGGTCATGCGGGTCGGCACGCCGATAATCGGCAGGCCCACCGCCAGCAGCGAGAAGGTCAGCGCGCCGATCACAGCACAGCTCAGGCGGGATTTCATGCCGCCCTTCAGCGGCATGCCGCCGAGGATCAGGGATACCATCACGTTCATTTCAAATCCGGTGCCTGTCGCATCCGAAGCCGCGCCGGTATAGCCCATCTGGAACAGGGAGGCCGTCACCAGGCAGAAGGCCAGGAAAATATAGGGGATCACCCGGTATTTGATGATGTTGACGCCGCTCTGGGCCGCCGCGGTCTGGTTGGCGCCGATGGCCCGGGCATACTTGCCGTACTTCGTGAAGTAGAAGAAATAGCCGATCACCAGGTACTCGATCACCAGCACGATCACCATATTGACCGGCGAGCGGAAAAAGCTCAGATCCACCCCGGACAGGATGATGTTCTTGCTGCCCACATTGGAGTAGATGATGGTCGTAATGCCGCTGATCACCATCATGAACACAACGGAGGAAATGACCGAATACATATGAAGCAGTTCGCCGGCCGCGCCGTTGATGATGCCGATGATCACCGCCACCACAATGCAGGCCAGGATGCCGGGAAGAAGGCTGCCCGTCGCGTTGCCGATCAGCACCAGCATCGTGCTGTACAAGCCCACCTGCCGGCCGATACTGACGTCCATGTTCCCCAGGGAGTAGATGAACACGGCGCCCACCGCCATCAGGGCGGTTACAATCACGTCGCCGATCAGCGTGGACAGCTTGTCGCCGGACCAGATGCTTTCGCCCTTCATTCCCGTACCGATCGTAAAGAAGATGACGCAGAAGACCAGTCCGCCCAGTGAGGCCACCGTAGAACTGTGCTTTTTAATCCACTGGACCGGATTTTGCTTTTCTCTGTCCTGAGCAATTGCAGTCATAGCGGCCTCCTTAAATCATGTATTCAATCAGGTCGGTTTGCTTCAGTTCCGGGCTGCGCTCCACCTGATGGGTCACTTTAAAGTCTTTCATGATCATCAGCCGGTCCGCCATGCCGATCAGTTCGCTCAGTTCCTCGGAAATCATCAGGATCGCTTTCCCCTGCTTTTTCATTTCCTCAATCAGCCCGTACATGGCCTGCTTCACACCGATATCCACGCCGCGGGTCGGACAGTCCATGATGATGACTTCCGATCCCTTGGCGGTCCATTTTCCGAAGGAGACCTTCTGCTTGTTCCCGCCGGACAGGGTGTTCACGTACTGCTTGCCGCTGTGGCACTTGATGCGGTAATTGTCGATTTCCCGGTCGCTCAGTTTCTTTTCCGAGCGGGGGCTGATGAAGGTTTTCCGGATCAGCGCCGGTATGGAGGGAAGGACGATATTATCCTGGATCGGTCCGTTCAGGATCAGCGCCTCGGTGTCACGGTTCTTCGAGATGTAGCCGATGCCGCTGTTAATGGCCTGCAGGGGGGATTTGATTTCCTTTCCGTTCCGGGTCACGCGCCCGCCGGACAGTTTTTCCAGCCCGTAGGCGATCCGGCCGATATCATGCATGCCGCAGCCGCTCAGGCCGCCCATTCCGACAATTTCACCCTTGTGCAGCTTCAGGCTGAAATGCTGAATCCGGCCGAAGGATACGTCCTCCAGCTCCAGGGCCACTTCCTCCCGGTGGCTGGTATCGTAATCCTCCCGGTAATACTTATCGCCGATCTCCCGGCCCACCATCATATAGCGGATGTTTTTCACCGCGTCCGGCGCGTCCATTTCCTCCCGGGTCAGATGGCCGATGATCCTGCCGTCCCGCAGCACCGTCAGGTCCGTGCACTGTTCCAGGATCTCATCCATATCGTGGGAAACGAAAACAATGCCCTTGCCGTTTTCCGCCATTTTATGGATCAGCTTATACAGGATCTCGCGGCCTTCCAGGGACAGCGCCGTAGTGGTTTCATCCACTACCAGGATCTCGGTCTGATCCGTTACACAGCGGACCAGCTCCACCAGCTTCCGGTCCTCAAACGTGTATTTGTCAATCAGCTCGCCGGCCTTGATATGGGTGATCCCGAAATGCTCCAGCACCTTCCGGGCTTCCTTTTTCATCTTCGCCATGCTGATCAGGCCGAATTTTGAAAATTCCGCCTCATGACCGGAGAAAATATTCTGGGCCACCGTCACGCCGGGAATGGTGTTTGCTTCCTGCAGAATCATGGAAATCCCAGCGTCCTGGGCTTCCACCATGGTGGACGGCTTCCAGGGCTGACCTTTATAGAACATCTCGCCCTTCGTCGCCGGCTGCATGCCGGACGCGATCGACATGATCGTCGATTTCCCGGAGCCGTTCTCCCCGACCAGGCCGCGGATCTCGCCCCTGCGCAGGGTAAAATCCACATCGTTCAGGGCAATCGTCGGGCCGAATTCCTTCCGCATGTGTTTCGCTTCAAAAAGAATTTCCTTTTCCATCTGCACCATCCCGCTTTTTCTGTCATTCATCGGTCATGGAGGGTATGTAAACAAGCCTTTGTTTCTATCCATGTATAATATATCATCGTTTTTTCCCATATGGCACATACACCATTCACCTGTTTTAGCACAATATTCATTTTTTATTGAAAATTGATCATAATAATGATATTGTTAGCACAGAATTAACCCGAATACTGGTTTGCGGAGGTGTAACACATGATTCTGCTGGATCTGCAGGACGTGCTCCGGATCATTCTGGGCGCACACCGGGTACAGTATCTGCTGCTGAATACAGACTGTTCCTCCCTGCAGGCATCCGCCCTGGATTTCCAGTTCCGGGACCAGCTGTATGAAAACTATGACTACACCGTCTTTGCCCGCAGCATGATGGAAGCCGTTCCGGATGACTCCGTCATCGATTACAAGGATTCCTTCGGCCTGCATTATCTCGTTTTCAGGGGGCGGAACGCGGAAGCCGGTTCCTTCCTTTTCTTCGGTCCCTTTCTCTACCATTCCTATGAGGAAGCGGATTTTCAGCGGATGCTCGCTCTCCATTCCCTGTCCGGCGAATCGCTGGAAGCCATCCGGTGGTATTTCAAGCGCATTCCCATTATTCATGATTACCTGAGCTGGCAGCAGATGTTTTCCGGATTCCTGGCCCGCTATCTGGCCAACCCGGGACTGGAAATCATCCGGGTCCGGCATGACCAGCCCGGAAAATACGAACTCAAGCCGTCCGTGGCCCTCTCCTCCATTCCCTATACCTCCGTGGAGGCGCGCTATGCCGTGGAAACCGCCATGCTGGACGCCATCCGCCGGGGCGACATCGCCGAGGCCACCTATCAGCAGAACCTCTTCATGGGGCTTTCTCTCGACCAGCGCGTAACGGACCGGCTCCGGGATATCAAGGATATGATCATCACCGTCAACACCCTCTGCCGCAAGGCCATCCAGCAGGCTGCCGTTCATCCCCTGTATATCGACGGGATCAGCGGACAGTTTGTCACCGAGATCGAGTCGGCGGAGAATCCGGAACAGGTAACCGCCCTGATTCCCAAAATGATCCGCCATTACTGCCTGCTGGTCCAGCAGCATTCCCTCGCCCGGTATTCAGGCACCGTCCGGGACTGCCTGAACTATATCGACTTCCATTACATGGAGATGCTGAGCCTGGAAAGCCTTGCCGCCCGGTTCTCCGTGAACAAGAATTACCTTTCCGCCCGGTTCCATAAAGAGGTCGGCACCACGGTCACGGATTATATCAATCAGACCCGGATCAACCGGGCCACAGGCCTGCTGCGGCACACCGCCCTGTCCGTCCAGCAGATCGCGGAACAGTGCGGCTTCGCCGACGCCAATTACTTCACCCGCACCTATAAAAAGATTCAGGGCTTCACGCCCAATGAGTATCGAAAATCCATCCAGTGGAACGGAAAAAAGGAGGAGCACCGTGAAAACCATCCCTCTCAATGATCAGTGGATCCTGCGCGAACTGCCGGAGGACAGCTGCCCTTCGGAAAAGCTGCCGGAAAATCTTCCGGATCTTCCCGGAACAGCCGTCAGCCTGCCCCATTCCTTTTCCTGGGAGGGAAAGCCCTGGCGCGGACGCGCGGTTTATTCCCGTATGGTCCCGGGAAACGCCGCCTGGGCAGCCGGATACCTGTCCTTTGACGCGGTGGACCAGTGCTGCCGGATCTGGATCGACGGGGTGGAAGCCGGCCGTCACGAGGGCGGGTATTCCCGTTTCCGGATTCCCGTTCCGCGGGAAACCCTGCAAAAGGAAAGCTTCCGGGTCGACCTGCTCGTGGATAACCGGCTGAACGAGCACGTCAGTCCCCACTTCGGCGATTTCACGGTTTTCGGCGGCATACCGCGGCCTGTTTCCTTGCTCATCGGAGAGGAAACCCGTTTTGACCGGAGTTATTTCGGCACCGACGGCCTGATTCTCCGGACCGCGGTGGACCGGGACGGCACCGGTCTGATTCACGCGGAGCCCCATATCGCCGGCGGCGGCGGACAAACCGTCCTGCGGATCAGCGTGCTGGATCCCCAAAGCCAACCGGTGGCCGGCGGCGATTTTCCCGGTACGTCCTCCCCGACGCTCCGGGTTGCCGACCCGTCGCTCTGGCACGGACGGGAAAATCCCGCCCTTTATACGGTCCGCGCGGAGCTGCTCCGGGAAGGCCGGCCGGCGGACTGTGTTTCCCTGACGGTCGGTTTCCGCACCGTGGAAGCGGACGGAACAGGTTTCCGGCTGAACGGAAAGCCCGTTTTCCTCCGGGGCGTCGCAAAGCACCAGGACCGGGCCGGTTCCGGACCGGCTGTTTCCCCCGCGGAAATCAGCGGGGATTTTGACCTGATTGATGAAACCGGCGCCAACGCCGTCCGCCTCTCCCATTATCAGCACCCACAGGCAGCCTATGAGGAATGCGACCGCAGAGGCCTGCTTGCCTGGGCGGAAATCCCCATGCTGAAGATGACGGAGGATCCCGCCCTTCAGAAAAACGCCGTGTCTCAGCTGACGGAACTGATTCTGCAGAATATCCATCACCCCTCTGTTTTCTGCTGGGGCATCCAGAACGAAATCGCCATGTTCCGGGACGCGCCGTTCATGCACGAAAACTGCCGCCGGCTTCATCAGCTCATCCGGGAGCTGGATCCGGGACGGCTTTCCGCCTCCGCCAACCTCTATCCCCTGAAACCGGCCAGCAAGCTCAACGGGATCACGGATATCGTGGGCTACAACGTCTACTTCGGCTGGTATTACGGGGAAATGCAGGACTTCGGCCCCTGGCTGGACCGGTTCCACGCGTCGCAGCCCGGCGTTTCCCTCGGGATCACCGAATACGGCGTGGACGCCAATCCCGCCCTGCATTCCGAAGCGCCGAAGCTCAAGGATTATTCCGAGGAATACCAGGCGCTGTGGCACGAAACGGTCTATCCGCAGATCGAAGCCCGTTCCTGGCTCTGGGGCAGCTTCATCTGGAACATGTTCGATTTTTCCAGCGACCGGCGGAACGAGGGCGGCCAGAAAGGAATCAACGCGAAAGGCCTCGTCACCCATGACCGGAAGACGCGCAAGGACGCTTTCTATTATTACAAGGCAAGATGGTCGGAAGAGCCCTTCCTGCACCTGTGCGCAAAGCGCTTTCAGGTCAGGGCGGAGGAAAGCGCGGATGTGAAATGCTATACGAACCAGCCGGCCGTCCGTCTGGAGGTCAACGGAATCCCCTTCGGGGAAAGGCCCGCCGTCAACGGTACCGTCCTTTTCCGGAATGTTCCGCTGCGCATGGGGGAAAACCGGATCAGCGCGGAGGCAGGCGCCTGCACGGATGCCTGCGTATGGACGCGGGCCGCGGAGGAGGATCCGTCTTACCGGCTGCCGGAAGCGGAAGGCGGCCCGGTGCGCAACTGGTTCCTGGAGGAGGACAGCTTCCGCCGGGAAGGTTATTTTTCCATTGAAGATACAGCGAACGACCTGCTGGAGGATCCCGCCGCGAGGAAAGTGCTGGAAGCGCATGTCCCGGCCCTGGTCCGCGTCATGACGGAACAGAACGTGATTCCGCTGGGCCTCGCCATGAAGTCCATCCTGACCCACGACCCGGCGGACACCCCGGACCTGAAAAAGATTAACAGCGAACTGAATCAGATTCCCAATGCCTGAACGGAGAAAAAATCAATGAAAAGATCGGAAGTACTCGCCCGGATCGGCCTGGATATTCCTCCGGCTTCCCCCATCCGCCTGCTGGTGGACACAGACGCGAAAAACGAAGCGGACGACCAGTACGCAATCATGCACCATCTGCTGACGCCCATGTTCGACATCCGGGGAATCATCGCCGCCCATTTCGAGCAGAAGGCCGGCGGCACCGGCGAATCCATGGAAAAAAGCTACCGGGAGATAGAAAAACTCCTTGGTCTGGCGCAAATAGACGACGTTCCTTATTTCCGCGGCTGCGCCGGCCCCCTGAAAAGCCGGAATGACGTGCCGGACTGCGAAGGCGTCCGGCAGATCATCCGGGAAGCCCGCCAGTCCGGAAAGCTGTATATCGCGGTGCAGGGCGCCATGACCAATATCGCCGCGGCGCTGAACGCGGCGCCGGAGATCGCGCCGAACCTCGTGGTTCTGTGGAACGGCGGCGGCCCCTATCCGGACGGCCGTCCGGAATTCAACGTCATGCAGGACCCGGAGGCTGTCCGGGTCCTGCTGGAAAGCGACGCGGAAGTCTGGCAGATCCCGCAGAATGTGTACTGTACGCTGGAAGTGACCCTCGCGGAACTGAAACGGCGGGTGTATCCCTGCGGGGAGCCGGGCCGGTATCTTTATAATCAGCTTGTGGCGGAAAACCATACGGAATACAATCCCGGTTTTCTGCTTCGCACCGGAGAAAACTGGATCCTTGGCGACAATACCACCGCGGCGGTTCTGCTGATGAGCCGATTCCGCGGCAACTGGCACACGGAACACGCGCCGGAGATTCTCAGTGACCTCACCTACGGCGCCAACCCAAACGGAAAACTCATCCGCGTTTACGACGGCATCGACGTTCGCATGACGCTGGAGGATCTGTTCTGCAAGCTGGAACTGGCTTACCGCCCGTAAACGGCCGGGCCGGTCACGGCAGGTTCACAAAGTCCGCCATCTTCCGGACCAGCGTGTCCGCTTCCTTTACGGAAGGGGCTTCCGCAAAGATCCGGATCCGCGGCTCGGTACCGGAGAAACGGATAATCACCCAGCCGTCCGGGAAATACACCTTGCACCCGTCCAGATAACTGACCCGGTCCGCCGGCCGGTCAAAAGCCGGCAGCTTCCTGTCCGTCATCACCAGACGGTGTATTTCTTCCTTCTTTTCCGGCGTCAGCGCCCAGTCATATTCGGCTGAATGCATCTCCCCGTAACGCTCGTAAAGCTCCTGCACCAGCGCGCTGAGCGGCTTTCCGCTGACGCTGAGCATTTCCACCAGCAGGCTCGCCGCATACAGCCCGTCCTTGCCGGCGATGTGCCCCCGGACGGTCAGACCGCCGGAAGACTCGCCGCCGATGACCGCTTCATACTTCTCCATAGCCGCAGAGATATGTTTGAAGCCGACCGGAACCTCAACGCAGCGTTCTCCGTGTGCTTCCGCGATCCGGTCCAGCATATGCGTGGTGGCGATGTTCCGCACGGCCGGCCCCTTCCATTTTTTGTGTTCCAGAAGATACAGATACAAAAGCGCCAGCGTCTCGTTCGCCGTAATATAGGCGCCTTTCTCGTCAATAATGCCCAGCCTGTCCGCGTCGCCGTCCGTGGCGATGCCCACATCCGCGCGGTGCTCCTTCACCGCGTACTGCAGATCCACCAGCGTTTCCGGATTCGGCGCCGGGAGATGCCGGCCGAAGAACGCGTCATGCCGGTCATTGATGACGTCAATATCACAGCGGCAGGAGTACAGGATGGTCAGCAACCCCGTCAGGCTCACACCGAACATCGGATCCAGCACGATCCGCGGTCTGCGCTCCCGGATCGCGTCGGTATTCACCTGCCTCAGGATCGAATCCAGATAGGCATCCCGGGGATCAATGATCCGGATGATTCCCGCCGCCTTCGCGGCTTCGAAATCCATCTCCCGGATTTCCCCGGGGCTGATCCGGTTCGCTTCCTCCTGGACCGCTTCGGTCACATCCTGCGCCGCGTCCCGCCCGCCGGCCGTAAACAGCTTGATCCCGTTCCAGATGGCCGGGTTGTGGCTGGCCGTCACCATGGCTCCGTAGGGCAGTTTCCGTTCCCTGACGGTAAACATAATCTGCGGCGTCGGACAGCTCATGTTTACAAAGAATACGTTCACGCCTTCTCCGGCCAGAACTTCGCAGAACCAGATCAGCGCTTCCCGGCTTAAAAACCGCCGGTCGTACCCGACGCACAGGCCTTCCTCCGCGCAGCCTTCCCGCTTCATTCTCCGCGCGAGGGCCGCCGCGACCCGCCGGATATTGGCCTTCGTAAACTCATCCCCGATTACGGCTCTCCAGCCGCCTGTTCCGAACCGGATCATACGCCTGCCTCCTTCCGGATCCGCCGGATCATCCGCCGGATCTGTTCCTCATTCGTTTCCATCTCCCTGACCAGAGCCATCTGAACGCGCGCCCGGTCCAGATTCTGATCCGGCCGGGATATTTGATAATAGGTATCCCCGTTCAGATAATCCGCCAGGAAGCGCGTCCCGTTCTCCAGCGTCATCAGACGGGCTCCCTCGTGCAGCGTTTCCAGCTCCGCTTCCGTCAGATCCGCGCCGCAGACTCCGAGGAACCCCTCCGTAAACGCCCCGTACATTTTCAGATCCAGGTGCACCCTGGACGTGTCCGGTTCGTCCTCCGCCGCGGTGGAGGCGCCGAAGCGAACGGATTCCCCGAAATCGTTGGCCGCCAGGCCGGGCATCACGGTATCCAGATCCAGGATGCACAGCGGCTGCCGGGTTTTCTCATCCAGCATCACATTGTTCAGCTTTGTATCGTTATGCGTGACCCGCGTCGGAAGCTCTCCCGCCCGCTGCATCGACACCATCCGTCCCGCGGTCTCCTCCCGTTCCAGAAAAAAGTCCATCTCCTTCCGGACGCCTGCCGCCCGTCCGGCGCGGTCTTCCCGGATGGCCCGGCGCAGGGCCCGGTATCGCGCGGGGGTATCGTGAAAGCCGGGGATCACTTCCGTCAGCTGCCGGGCGGGGAAATCCGCCATCTGCTGATGGAAACGTCCGAACGCCACGCCGCTGAGCCGGAAATCCTCCTCTGTTTCCGCCCTGTCCAGGCAGATACCGCCGCTGACAAACTCATACATCCGCCACAGCTGATTCCCGGGCATATTGATCCAGGATCCGCCGTCCGCCGTTTCCACAAGGGTCAGCACGTGCCCCGGCGCCGGATCCTTTTTCCGCAGGTGTTCCGTGACCAGAAGGATGTTGCGCATCAGCCCGTCCGCATCAGTAAAGATGGCGGTGTTCACCTGCTGCAGAATATAGCGGTGCGGCCGGCCGGTTTCCACGAGCCAGGTCCGGTTGATATGCCCCGATCCGTACGGTACGCAGCGGACCGGATTTCCGTCTGTCCGGAACCGTTTCAGAATTTCTGACAACCGAATATTCTCATCCATAATACTCCCCCGTGTCCGGATCTGTTCCGGCTCAATCAGAAAGAATTATCAGGCGGAATCCCGGGGAACCAGCTCCGAGGGAAGAATGATCCGCCTGGGAAGCGACTTGTCCCCGCGGATCCTTTCCGCCAGAACCTTCGCGCAGGTCCTGCCCATCTCCTCCGTCGGCACATGAATCGTCGTCAGAGGAGGATTCGCGTACTGACTCATCTCGATGTCCGTCATCCCGATGACCGCAACCTGATCCGGAACACGGATCCCGAGCCGGTACAGCGCGCGCAGGGCCGCCATCGCCATCAGATCGCTGGAGGCGTAGATTGCGCGGGGCAGCCCTGCTCCGGCCGCCACGTTCTCCACCAGCTCCATACATTTCTGGTCATCCCACTGGCAGTCCAGAATCCATTCCGGACGAATCTCAAGCTCCAGCTCCCGCATGGTCTCCAGGTAGCTCCGGTAGCGGCGGGAGCGCCGCATGGGCTGGTTTCCCGCGCCGCCCCCGATAAACCCGATCTCGCGGTATCCCTTCTGATACAAATATTCCACTGCCATCCGGCTGACCCGGAAATGGTCATATTCAATATTGTCGATCGGCATATGGCCGGTGTCGATGCCGACGATATGCGGAATGCGGAGACAAAGCTGGCTGAAAAGGGATTCCTCCAGCGGCCGCATCATCACCAGGCCGTCCAGGCCCGCGTTCAGCACCCGATTCAGAATCTCCGGATCCTCCAGTTCCTGTTCCGTATGGATCAGGGAAATGACCCCGCCCTGGTGTTCCGTTTCCTCCTCGATGCCGCTGAGAATGGACAGGTAATACGGATCCTTATATTTTCCGCGCGTCGTGGCCAGCAGGCAGCCGACAGAAAAGCGCTGGTCTTTCACGGAGCTCCCGGTCCGGCCGCTTTTTTTGATCAGCGGTTTATACCCCAGTTCCGTTACGGCGCGAAACACGTTCTGCTTTGTTTCGTTTGTGATTTTATAGGTCTGATCGTTGTTCAGCACCCGGGACACCGTCGCGGGAGAAACGCCCGCAAGCTTTGCAACATCGCGTATATTGACCATTTTCCGTTTCCTTTCCATGGACACTCTGTGTTTTCCCTTCTGTTCCTATCATAATGGCAGAATCTGTATCTGTCAAGTGAAACGAAACAAAAATAAATTTTTCTGGATTTTTTCTGAAATAGCTGTTGACAGTTTCCGGAATCTTGTGGTATTGTTTAGTAAACAAAAACAGAGAGGGACCATGTGAGATGAATCTTATACTCATCGGCGCAGGTCAGCGCGGTATGATTTATGCCGGCTGCGCCTGCCGGCAGGGCCACAAAATTGTTGCCGCGGCAGAACCGAACGACGCCCGGCGGGAAGCGGCCCGGAGGGAGCTCCATATTCCGGAGGAAAACTGTTTCCGCACCGCCGAGGAGCTGCTCCGCCGGCCCCGCATGGCGGACGCCGCCATCATCGCCACCATGGACCGGGATCACTATACCCAGGCCATTGCCGCGATGAAGCTCGGGTACGACCTGCTGATGGAAAAACCGATCTCTCCGGTTCCGGAGGAGACGCTGGCGATCGCCGACACGGCGGAAAAACTGGGACGGCGGGTGGTCATCTGCCACGTTCTCCGGTATTCCCCGTTCTTCCGGAAGCTCAAGGAAATCCTGGACAGTGGAAAGCTCGGAAAAATCATCTCCATCGAACATACCGAGAACATCGGCAACTACCATATCGCGCACAGCTTTGTACGCGGAAACTGGCGCAACGAAAAGCTGTCCAGCCCGATCCTCCTGCAGAAGAGCTGCCACGACCTGGATCTGCTGCTCTGGCTGACAGGAAAAAGCGTCCGCCGGATTTTCTCCGTCGGAAGCCTTTCCTACTTCAGGCCGGAGAACGCGCCCGAAAAGAGCGCGGACCGGTGCCTGGAATGCCCGGCCGCCGCGGACTGCCGCTTCGACGCCCGAAAGGTTTACCTGCCGAACATCGGAGAGTGGCCCGCGAACGTCCTGACGAAGGATCAGACGGAGGCGGGCGTTCTGGAAGCCCTGCGAACCGGCCCCTACGGGCGCTGCGTGTTCCGCTGCGACAATGATGTATGCGACCACCAGAGCGTCATCATGGAATTTGAGGACGACTCCACCACGGTCTTCACGCTCTGCGGCATGACGGACCGGATGCACCGCACGATCCATATCATGTGCGAGCACGGCGAGATCCTGGGGGACGACGACCCGGGCGAGATCCTGATCAACCGCTTCCGTTCCAGCATGACGGAAAACAGCGTGCAGGAGCGGATCCTGATCGGGCAGGTTCAGGGAGCCCACAGCGGCGGAGACGTCGCGCTGATGGATGCTTTCCTGAACGACCGGGGAACGGGAGAAAAGATTGTTTCGGATATCTCCAGATCCGTCGAGAGCCATCTGCTCGTATTCGCGGCGGAAGAGTCCCGGCATACGGGGCAGGCCGTCGAAATGGCCGCCTGGACGGACAGGCTGCGCGGAAACTGAATCTTGCCGGCGGCAAGCCGGAAGAAAATAATTTAATATTTTATCAAAGGAGACGAGAAAGATGAAGAAACTGGCAAAACTGTTGGCAATGTTGCTGGCCCTGTCCCTGGTCCTCGGTCTGACCGGAAGCGCCGGCGCGGAGGACATCGAGATCCACTACGCCTTCTGGCACGGCGCTCTGGAAGAATTCTACAGCCAGTGCAAGACTGAGTTCGAAGCAGCCCATCCCGGCGTGAAGATCATCCTGGAGCCCACTTCCTGGGATGAATACTGGACCAAGCTGGAAGCCGCCGCCACCGGCGGAAGCATCGCCGATGTGTTCCACATGAACGGCGTGAACATCAAGAAGTACGCGGACGGCGAAGTTCTGATGCCCCTGGACGAGCTGATCGCCAAGTCCGACGTGGATCTGAGCAACTATCCTCCGGCCATGAACGCCATGTACAATTTCCGCGGCGTGCAGTACGGCATCCCCATGGATTACGACACCATCGGCCTGTGGTACAACAAGGCCCTGTTTGACAAAGCCGGCGTCGCCTACCCCACCTCCGAGTGGACCTGGGACGACCTGGCCGCGGCCGCCAAAGCGATTACCGGCATCGAAGAAGGCGTCTACGGTATCGCCGCCAACTATGAGGAACAGCAGGGCTTCTACAACACCGTCTACGCTCTGGGCGGATACTTTGTGGAGGACGAGAAGTTCGGCTTCAACGACGAAAACACCCGGGCCGGCATCCAGTGCTGGGTGGATCTGATGAAGGCGGGCGTTTCCCCGTCCGAGAAGTCCCTGGAAGAGAACCCCGCCTATCTGCAGTTCATGGCCGGCAAACTGGGCATGGTCTTCTCCGGTGACTGGGTCGTTTCCGAATATGTTTCTCCGGAATGCTCCGTATCCGATGTCATCGATGTCGCCGAGCTGCCCCTGATGGCCAACGGCAAACGCGCCTCCGTCATCCACGGCAAGGCCAACTGCATTTCCGCCCAGACCAAGCATCCCGAAGAAGCCTACGCGTGGGTTGCCTACCTGGCCAGCGCGGAAGCCAATGAAAAGCTGGGACCGATGGGCGTCACCATCCCGTCCTTCCTGAAGTACTCCGATCTGTTCTTCACCGCGTATCCGCAGTACAACATGTCCATCTATTCCAAGGCCGCCGCGGAATACTCCTACGTATATCCC
Organism: Clostridiales bacterium; assembly: GCA_015056205.1. GTDB lineage: Bacteria > Bacillota > Clostridia > Christensenellales > Aristaeellaceae > Aristaeella. The sequence continues at coordinate 43,953 of SVGS01000005.1, forward strand.
TCCGCGCTCAACCCGGAATGGAGCACCTTCATGTGGGAAGAACTGATCAAAGCCTTCAACCTCGACATCTCCGTGGATGAAGCCTGCGGCAATATCATGGCCCGGCTGGGACAATAAAGCCCGCCTGAATCCCGAAGCATAATTCTGACAATCACCGGCCCGATCCGGGGCCTCTCTTCCCGGATCGGGCATTCCTGATTAAGGAGGCGCCCGCATGACAGTCAAAACGCGGATCACCCGGCAGAAACGGGTCGACTGGGCCTGGGGTTACGGCATGATTCTGCCGCTGCTCGCCGGCCTCGGTTTATTCTACTTTTACCCGGTATATAAAGTTTTCCGGGACAGCCTGTACACTGTCGGCGCCTTCAACCGGTCTTCCTGGGCGGGGCTGGCAAACTACACCAAAATGTTTCAGGACAGCGTCATGTGGCGCTCCCTCGGAAACACGATGATGTACGCGGTCATCATCATTCCGCTGACCGTCATTCTCGCCCTGATCCTTGCCGCCATGCTGAACACAAACATCCGGGGCCGGGATGTATACCGGGTTATCTACTTCATCCCTACCGTCACGATGTCCGTCGCGATCGCGATGGTCTGGCGCTGGATCTTCAACGGAGATTTCGGCATTCTGAACCATATCTTCCGGATCTTCGGCGGGACGCCCCAGTACTGGCTTTCTGACGAACACACCGTGCTGCTGTGTGTCAGCATCGTATCCGTATGGATGGGCGTCGGCTACAACATGATCATTCTTCTGGCCGGCATACAGGGCATCTCCTCCAATTACTATGAGGCCGCGGAGCTGGAAGGCGCCGGAAAAATCAGGCAGTTCCTGAAGATCACCATCCCGCTGGTGACCCCTACCCTGTTCTTTGTGGTCATCACGACCGTGATTTCCACCCTGCAGATTTTCGACGTCATCTATATGATGATTCCGACCAAGAGCATCGCCATGTCCTATGCCCAGAGCGTGGTCATGTATTTCTACCGGAACGCTTTTGAATACTCCGCCAAGGGATACGCCAGCGCCATCGCGGTACTGCTGTTCGCGATTATCATGCTGCTGACGCTCTTCCAGATGAGAATCCAGAAAAAATGGGTTCACTACGACTGAGGGAAAGGAGGACGCCATCATGGAAAACAAAATGAAGCTTTCCCGCTCCGGCAGACACCCCCGGTACGGCAAAGCGGTCGTACACGCCGTGCTTTTCCTCGGCTGTTTCATCACGCTGGCCCCGTTTATCTGGATGTTTCTGACCTCCATGAAGACCCAGGTGGAAGCGGTCTCCATCCCGCCGTCCATCCTTCCGCGCAGCTGGCGGCCGGACGCTTATACCTCGCTGCCCGACAAGCTGCCTTTTTTCACGATGTACCGGAACACGATCCTCACATCGCTGATCATTGTGGCCGGCCAGCTGCTGTTCTGCTCCGCCGCAGGCTATGCTTTTGCGCGCATTCATTTTCCCGGACGGAATATTTTGTTCATTCTCTGTCTGTCCGTGCTGATGATCCCCAGTTCTTTTCTGATTCTGCCCCAGTATCTGCTGATTCAGAAGCTGGGCCTGCTGAATACGCTGCACGCCATCTATCTGCCGAATCTGTTCAGCGCCTTCGGCACTTTCCTGATGCGGCAGTTCTTTATGTCCATTCCGCTTGAGCTGGAGGATGCCGCCCGGATCGACGGCTGCGGCCACGGCCGGATTTATTCGCGGATCATGCTGCCGCTGATCAAGCCCGGCCTGGTTTCCCTCAGTGTGCTGACGCTGCGCTTTGCCTGGAACAACCTGATGTGGCCCATGATCGTCAATACGGAGAAAACCAAGATGACCCTGACCGCCGGCCTCAGCTATCTGCAGGGACAGTATATCAGCGACTACCCCAGCATCATGGCGGGCGCCCTGCTGGCCACGATCCCGCTGATCATTATCTACGCAATCTTCCAGCGGCAGTTCATTGAAGGCATCGCGCTGACCGGTATCAAATAAAGACTGAGCCCTTTTAAAGACAGAGCCCTTTACATCCCGTAATTCGCATTGGCCTTCCGGAGATGTTCCCGGATCTGCTCCACCAGGCATTCCGGCGAAACCACGCGAACCACGTCCGCGAACTGCCCTGCCCAGTGGCGCATCGCTTCCAGGCTGACCTCAAGGCTGCAGGATATGAAGCCGTCCCCCATGTCAAAGAACGAAACGTGGGATCCGAAGAAATCGATGACCACGCTCACGAAACTTTCCGGGACGATGAACTCCACCCTCTCCGGGTCCCCGGAGAACATATTCACATGCTGGTACAGATACTTCTCCAGTTTCAGGCCGTCCTCCAGGCCCGCCACCCGGTTCCTGGGTTTGGAGGGCGTTGACAGAGGCCTGATATCCATAATGCGGTCGATCCGGTAATTGGCCACATTGTCATAGTTGTCCTTGTTGCAGATCAGGTAATACCGGCCCTCGCTGGCCACCAGCTGATACGGGTTCAGCAGCTGCTTCTTCACGGATCCGTCCGCATTTTTCCGCGCATGCAGTTTCAGATCCGTACCGTAATAGCCGTAAACGATCTCGACCTGCTTTCCGTTCGTGATCGCCTCGTCCAGCACTTCAATGTTATAGAACAGGTTCTTATTTTCCGGAGAATCCGCGTTCATGCTGTGCACATGCCGCATCCGCTTGCTGAAGTGCGAGCTGGAGAGTTCCCCCAGTTTTTTGATCAGTTTCTTCCGCTGATGATAGGGCACCGACCGGGAGAACAGCAGACCGTCAATCAGCATGTGCAGTTCTGATTCCGTAAACTCATGCTCATAATAGAAATTGGTACAGATCGTATTGACTTCTTCTTCCCCGGTTTCCCTGTTGACAACCTTCCGGTCTATCTCATCCTTCGGATAGATCCCATATCCGGCATCCATCAGATCCGCGATATTCCGCTTGACGGTCGCCCGGTTGACCGTCATCCCGTAATCGCTCAGCAGCCTGTCCGCGATCTCCTGCTGCGTCATGGGATGGTTGAAGTCCGTGTAGTTTTTCAAAATAGTGAGGATATGCAGAATAATAATCTTCTTTCCGCTTTCCGCCGGCATAACCGCTTTTCTCCTTTCCGGTACTGAAAACAGCTTAGCAGGGATGAGCAAAAAAATCAACATCCGGTCCGGAAGCGGAGCAGGATGAAAAGCGCCTCCCGGGGAGAGGATTTCCCTGTTGACGCTGCGCAGGCTGTGTCCTATCATAACCCTATGCACAGAAAACAACGGAGGCCTGCCGGTATGAAACGAAAGGTTCAGTATTATGAAACAGACATGATGGGCGTGGTCCATCATGCCAACTACATCCACTGGATGGAGGAAGCACGGATCGAATTTATGGATCAGATCGGCTTCCCGTATAAAAAGATGGAGGCGGAAGGCGTTCTGTCCCCGGTCCGGAGCCTGCAGGTGAAATACCTGAAGCCGTGCACCTTCGGCGATGAGGTGGAAATCGCGGCCGGCGTGAAGGAGTTCAACGGCGTGGTGATCACCATGGCTTACGAGATGCGCGTGAACGGCGAGCCGGTCTTCAGCGGCACGTCAGAGCACGTATTCCTGGACCGGGACGGGAAGTTTGTCCGGATGAAACGGGTGATGCCGGATTTCTGCGCGGCGGTTGAACAGCGGGCCGGCGCTCCGCTGTTCTGAAGCTTTCAGACAGCCGGAAAACTCAGGGAACCCGGTACGGATCAGCCCGGAGAAGCACATCACGGATCTGCCCGCCGGTCTCAGCCGCCGGGTTCCCCGGCATCCGTCGGGCGATCCTTCCCCGCTTCATACGCCTTCAGCTTTTCGGTAAAGAAGCTCAGCTTCCACGTCACCTTTTCCAGGTGGGTCTGCATTTCCGTCATCCGGGCCAGCACCCGTTCCCGGTGCTCCCGCAGGAGTTTCACCCTTTCCTCCAGGGTATGATCCCCCTCCCGGGTCAGCTGCACAAAGCGGGCGATTTCCTGAATGGACATGCCGGTGTTTTTCAGGCAGCAGATCAGCCCCAGCCGTTCCAGGTCCTCATCCGTATACTGCCGGAATCCGCCCGGACTTCGGATCACCCCGTTCAGCAGGCCTTCTTTTTCGTAGTAACGCAGGGTATGGGCGGAAAGCCCCGTTTTCCGGCTTACTTCCTGAATGGAGTACAGTCCGGTTTTTTCAGCATTGGTTTTTATACTCATAAGATTTCCTATTCCGCCTGTTTTCAGGATCCGGTCTTTCAACCGGGAGCGTTTCTCCGGAATCCTTCCGGTGTTTTCGTGATTCCCTATTGACTTAGAGTTAACTTTAAGGAATAACATGATTGTAGCATGGGTTTTACGCTCCTGTCAACCGCCGCGGCCGGGCGGCCCGGAAGGAATCAGCAAACAGAAAGGAAGGACCCTCATGGATAATTTCACCTTTTATTCTCCCACATGTTTTGTTTTCGGCAAGGACACGGAATCCCAGGCCGGCGCGCTGGTCAAACGCTTCGGCGGCAGCCGCGTTCTCATTCATTACGGCGGGGGCAGCGCCGTCCGTTCCGGCCTGATCGACCGGGTGAAAGCCTCCCTGAAGGCGGAAGGCCTCCCCTGTTACCAGCTCGGCGGCGTCCGGCCCAATCCGCGCAGCGGCCTCGTGTATGAGGGAATCGAGCTGTGCAAAAAGGAAAACATCGATTTTATCCTGGCCGTCGGCGGCGGCAGCTCCATTGACTCCGCCAAGGCCATCGCGGCCGGCACCGTATACGACGGGGATTTCTGGGATTTCTACAGCGGAAAGCGGATCGAAAACGCGCTTCCCATCGGCACGGTGCTCACCATCGCCGCCGCCGGAAGCGAGGGCAGCCCGGACAGCGTCATCACCCGGGAGGACGGCATGTTCAAGCGCGGCGCCAGCGGGGACGCCATCCGCCCGAAGTTCTCCATTCTCAACCCCGCCCTGACCCAGACTCTCCCGCCATATCAGACCGCCGCCGGCATCACGGACATCATGGCGCATCTGTATGAGCGGTATCTGACCAACACCCGGGAAGTGGAGGTCACCGACCGCCTGATCGAAGCGCTGCTGCTGACCATGATTCACGAGGGGCCCCGGGTCATTGAAAACCCGGACAACTACGACGCCCGGGCCAACATCATGTGGGCCGGGATGATGGCGCACAACAATTCCTGCGGCGTCGGCCGCAGCCAGGACTGGAACAGCCACAACATCGAGCACGAGCTCTCCGCCCTGTATGACTGTGCCCACGGCGCCGGTCTGGCAGTTACGCTCCCCGCGGTTTTCACCTATGTCATGAATCACGACGTGATGCGTTTCGCCAGGGCCGCCGTCCGCGTCTGGGGCTGCCAGATGGATTTCGATCACCCGGAGGTGACCGCCCGCGAAGGAATCGAAAAGCTGCGCCGGTTTTTCATCTCCATCGGCATGCCCCGGAATTTCGCGGAGCTCGGCGCCCGGGAGGAGGACATTCCGGCCCTGGTCCAGGCCCTCTGCTACGGCAACGGCCGTCCGGGCAGCATTTCGGGATTCGTCACCCTGGATGAGGCCGACTGCGAGAAAATCTACCACCTGATGCTCTGATCAGCTTGATTGAGTCAGGGGGACGGATGAGTCAGGGGGACGGTTCTCAGTGACTCACGTAAAGTGAGTCACTGAGAACCGTCCCCCTGACTCACTCTTGATTGCGGAGGGCAAGTCTGATAAAGTATATAGACAGGCCGGGATGTTTCGGCATCCCGGTTTATTTTTGCTGTCAGAGGAACGGTATATGAGTGAAAACAGCCTGCCTGCCATCGGTATTCCCCGGGCCCTTCTGTACTACCGGTACGGGGCGCTGTGGGAGCATTTTTTCAGGGCGCTGGGAGTCTCCACGGTGCTGAGTCCCCCGGGCAGCCGCGGGATTCTGGAAGCCGGCACAGCCCTGGCCCCGGACGAGGGATGCCTGTCCCTGAAAATGTTCATCGGCCATGTGGACGCCCTGACCGGCCGCTGCGAGCGGATCTTTATTCCGCGCTACAGCAACTACGGCTTCACGGAGCTTTTCTGTACCCGCTACGAAGCCCTCTACGACCAGGCGCGGAACATTTTCCGTGACTCCGGCCAGCGCTTCATCACCTGCAACATCGACGTACAGCACGGTTCCCCCGAGGCGCTGGCCTACGAGCGCCTGGGCACGGAGCTGGGCTTCGGGGCCAGGGAAAGCCGGCGGGCCTGGCGGGAGGCGTCCCGGGCGCTGGAGCAGCGGCAGAAGGCGGAGGAACGCGCCCAGAAGGAACGTGCCCGGCAGCCGGGCATGAAGGTGCTGGTGGCCGGCCACAGCTATATTCTTTCCGACCCGTATCTGGGGAAGCCCATTCTGGACATTCTGGAGAAGTCCGGCGCGGTTTCCCTGCGGGCCGACGCCCTGGAACCGGGAACCGCCCGGAAGGCCTGTGCCGGGTTCTCCCCCACCTGCCGGTGGATCGTGAGCGAGGAAATCGTCGGCGGCGTGTATCTGTGGAAGGAGAAGGTGGACGGCATCATTCTGGTGAGCGCCTTTCCCTGCGGACCGGATTCCATGACCAACGAGCTGCTGATCCGCCGCATCCGGGGCATTCCGATTCTGACGCTGGTGCTGGATACCCAGAGCGGGATGGCCGGAATCGAAACACGCCTGGAAAGCTTTCTGGACATCATCCGGTTTCAAAAGGGGGAAACGGTATGAAACAAAAGCGGAAAGCCGCGCTTCCCCGCTACGGCGAATACAACTGCGTACTGAAATATCTGGTGGAACAGGGGTTTGAAACCCAGTGCATTCTTCCGCCTCCGCTTACGCGGCGGACGGAGGAGCTCGGGGCGCGGAACAGTCCGGACCTGGTCTGCACCCCCTTCAAAACCCTGCTCGGCAGCATGATCGAGTCGCTGGAGGCCGGCGCGGACGTGATCATCATGGTGCTGGGGGCCTGCCGGCTGAATTACTTCGGCGAGCTGCAGGAGCAGATTCTGCGGGACATGGGCTATTCCTTCGACTTTGTCAACCTGTCCCTCTACAACACCGGAAAGAAGCGGGACATTCTTAAAATCCTGAAGGTGATCAACCCCCGGTGCAGCCTGGTGAAGGCCGGCAAGGCGCTTTATGACGCGATTCAGATGCTGCAGCACCTGGACGACACCACCTCGCTGTACTACCAGAACTGCGGCTTCGATCCTTCGGGAACCTATCCGAAAATCTACCGGAAGTTCATCGCGGATCTGTATGACGCCCAAAGCCTCACGGACATCCGGGAAGCCTACCGGAACGCCAGCCACGCCTTTGCGGACGTGACCCTGCGGAAGCCGGAGGATCCGATCCGCATCGGGATCATCGGGGACTACTACACCGTGATGGATCCTTTTTCGAACCTGGAAATCGAGCAGAAGCTGGCGGACATGGGCGTGGAGGTTCACCGGCTGATGAACCTCACCAACGACATGCTGCGGAACAACAACAATCAAAACAAGCAGGCCGTCATCCGCCGGTTCAGCGAATATTCCATGGGCGCCAGCTCCACCTCCGACATCTGGCAGGCGCAGGTTTACGCCGAGCGGCATTTCGACGGCGTGATCCAGGTGAAATCCGCCTGCTGCATGCCGGAAACGGACATCATGCCGGTGCTCGCCAACCTGAGCCGGGATTACAAGATGCCCGTGCTGCATCTGACCTACGATTCCCAGACCAGCGACGTCGGGCTGATGACCCGGCTGGAAGCCTTTTACGACATGGTTGAAATGAGAAAGAAGGTGGCACGTTGAACACAAGGGAAGCATTCCTGGGCATTGACGTCGGATCCATATCCACCAAGGCGGTCATCATCGACCGGGAGAACCGGATTCTGGCCCGGGAATATATCTGGACGGAAGGCAATCCCATCGGCGCCGTCCAGAAGCTGCTGGGCCTTCTGGAAAAACAGTGGGACCGGAAGGAGTGGCAGATTACGGGCGTCGGCGCCACCGGCAGCGCCCGGCGGCTGGTCGGGGCCATCGTCGGGGCCACCGTGGTGAAAAACGAAATCACCGCCCACGCCGTGGGAACCACCAGCTTTCATCCGGACGTGCGGACCATTCTGGAAATCGGCGGCCAGGATTCCAAGATCATCCTGGTGGAGAACGGGATCGCCGTGGACTACGCCATGAACACGCTGTGCGCCGCCGGCACCGGCGCGTTTCTTTCCAGCCAGGCCAGGCGCCTGGGCATCGACGTGGAGGATATGGGGGCTTACGCGCTGAAGTCCACCCATCCCACCCTGATCGCCGCCCGGTGCACCGTGTTCGCCGAATCGGACCTGGTGCACAAAATCCAGATGGGCCATCCCCGGGAGGATATTATCGCCGGCGTCTGCCGCGCGGTGGCGTCGAACTACATCAACAACGTGGGCAAGGGCAAGAAAATCAGCTCCCCGGTGGTGTTTCAGGGCGGGGTCAGCAAAAACACCGGCGTCGTCCGCGCCTTTGAGGATCTGCTGCAGTGCCCCATCCTCGTGGACGAGAACGGACACCTGATGGGCGCCATGGGGGCGGCGATCCTCGCCCGGCGCAGCCTGCAGAGAACCGTATTCGATTTTTCCGTGAAAAATATGGATTTCGTTACCCGTGAGCGGAACTGCGGGGGCTGTTCCAACAACTGCGAGGTCATCTGCGTGTACCGGAACGGCAGCCTGATCGACTTCTGGGGCAACCGCTGCGAACGCGGCGCCGCCCGAACCGACCGACATCCAAATTAAAGGAGGATAAACCCATGTTCGGACACCGACCTGACGGAAAACGGCTGAAATCCCTGGATCCGATTATTCAGATTACCCCCTACCTGATGCCGATGCGCTGCGACGCCCAGGTTTTCCTGGAGCACAAGGCGGATTTTGAAAAGATGAGCCGCTACATCGCGCAGAAGAGCCGCGAAGGCCAGAAGATAACCTTCATGCAGATTCTGGCGGCCGCCTATGTGCGGGCGGTCAGCCGGAACCCGGAGGTCAACCGGTTTATTTTCAACAAACAGTTTTATTCCCGGAACAACTGCTCCATCTCCTACACGGTGCTCAAGAATCCCCAGGAAACCGACAGCAACGAGGATACCGTGCGCATTCTGTTCGATCTGACGGACACCCTTTTCGACGTGCGGGACCGGATGAACTACGCGGTGGAAAAAAGCCGCGCGGCCGAGACCGGCGGATTCGCGATCAAGCTGGCCAAGGGATTGCTGGCCGTTCCCGGCCTCGCCACCCTGATCGTGGGCCTGGTGAAGCTGCTGGACCGGTACGGAATCGCCCCCGCCGCCCTGATCCGGGAGCTGCCCCTCTACAGCGGCCTGTATATCACCAACAACGGTTCCATCGGCCTGCATCATCCCCTGCACCACATCTATAACTTCGGCAACGTGAGCCTGTTCTTCGGCATGGGCAGCATTCAGAAGGAAGCCGTGGCGGAGGCCGACGGAAAGGCCCGGATGCGCCGCGTGCTGCCCATCGGCATCACGGCGGACGAACGGGTCTGTTCCGGCGCACACTACGCCGCGTTCTTCTTCGATATCATTCACTATATGGATCATCCGGAAGAGCTGGAAACGCCGCCGGAATCCGTCCGTTTCGATGAAGGGGTGGAATACCACGTGCCGAAGGTGGGCAGCCGTTAAGCCGGACAGGAGGCTGTTTTCGGCGTCAGCCGCACGGTCAGGATGCCGAAGGGCCGGAAGGACAGGGTGAAGGTACCGTCCCGCACCGGCAGGCTTTCCTGCGGATCCTCGGCGAGGGAGCAGAGGCAGGCGCGGCCGAACGGCAGGCAGGGATGAATGACGGCGGAGCGCGCCCCGCCGAGGCTTTCGTACATCCGGATCACGAGATCGCCGCTGCCGTCCTCCGCCAGCTTGACGCTTTCCACGGTCACGGCGGGATCGCTGCAGTTCATCAGCCGCAGCGGTTCGGAGAAACCCGGCACCGTAATCAGCGGATCATTCAGGGATTCCGCCGCCTCCGCCAGGCCGCTCATTTCCATCGGGCCGTCCCAGACCCGGTAGGCATAGATAAAGCGGTGGAAGCCGCGGTCGGCTTCCGCGTCCGGATACGTCGGAGAACGGAGCAGGCTCAGGCCGATCACGCCGTCCTCGGCGGAGACGCCGTACTTGCAGTCGTTCAGCACCGCCGCGCCGTGAGCGGCATCCCGCAGGGCCGTCCAGGCATGGGCGGGCACCTCGAAGCGGTCCTCGTCATACCTGCGGGACCGGTGGGCCGGCCGGGAGAGAAAACCAAACTGGATCTGGTGGTCCGCGGAATCCGCGTCGATGCCCGTGTCAAAGGAAACCCGCAGGAGGCGGTGACGCTCCTGCCATTCCACCTCGGTAATAAACTCCAGCTGCGGTTCCTCAGCCGTCAGGCGGATCCGCTGCGTGATCACGGAGGCAGAAAAGCGCACGGTCACCTTCAGCTCAGCAAAAAGCCCGTCCGCGCAGACCATTTCCGTCTCAACCGCCGCGTCCAGGGGCACTTCCCGCCGCCGGGTCTGGCTGTCGATATCCCAGGCGTCGAACTTCCGGGGCAGATCCCGGTACAGATGGAACACGTTGGAGGCGGAGCGGACGCGCTCCCGCCCGTCGTGCAGCGTGATCATGGAGAGCAGCTCGCCGTTCCGCGAGAGGACGCACCGCAGGCGGGAATTTTCGAGAATATAGGCGCCGTCCCGGCGGCAGAGCGTGGCGCCGCTGTGCACGGGCACCTCGGCGGGAACCATCGTCAGCGCCGACATCGGCTCCAGGCGGGCCAGCACCAGCGCCTCCCCGCGCCAGGCCGCCGCCTGGAAGCGCGTGCCGTCCAGGGCCGCAGCGCCGTGCGCAAAGCGTTCGTCCGCCCGGATCATCCGGGTCACCCCGTGGGGGGAGGGATTGAACACCGTCACACCCGGCCCGGGCCCGCAGAAGGCCGTCAGCGCCTCCCGCGCCCCGCGGACGGAAGCATCGCGGATCCGGGCGATATCGACCCTCGCCTCCTCGTACACCCGCGCGATCGAGGACCCCGGCAGGATGTCGTGGAACTGGTTCGTCAGCAGCAGCTTCCAGTTTTTCTCCAGTTCCTCCGCCGGATATTCCGCCCGGCCCGAAAAGGCGGCCATGGCGGCCAGCATTTCCCACGCGCGCAGGACGTGTTCCGCCCGGCGGTTGCCTTTCTTCATCAGGGCCTGGGTGGTATAGGTTCCGCGGTGGCAGGGCACATACAGCTCCCCCCGGTAAACGGGCAGGGAGCCGTTATTTCGTTTTTTCAGATAATCCTCCGGCGTCATCCAGTACAGCTTCGGCGCGCCCTGCAGATCCCGCTGCCGGCGGATTTGCTCCAGATCGTCCCGGCAGGGACCGCCGCCGCCGTCCCCCCGGCCGAAGGGCAGGTAGAAATCGCAGCTTCCGTCCTGCTCCAGCCGGGCGGCCCAGCGTTCATGCACGGTTTTCGCGTCCACCCGGGTTTCATAGGACATATGGAGGAAGGCCGGAATCACCGTTCCGTCCAGCCCGCGCCACAGGAAAGCATGGTGCGGGAAGGGTTCCGAATCATTATAGGACCAGAAAATCTTCTGGGTGGTCAGCCCGGTCATCCCGAAGCCCCGGATAATCTGGGGCAGCGCGGCGCTGTAGCCGAAGGTATCCGGCAGCCAGGCCACGCGGCTTTCCACACCCAGCACCTCCCGGAAATACCGGCGGCCGTACAGGAACTGGCGCACCAGCGCCTCCCCGCCCGCCAGATTGGTATCCGGCTCCACCCACATGCCGCCGTCGGCAATCCAGCGGCCTTCGGCGATCGCGGATTTCACTTCCTCAAACAGTTCCGGATAATTCCGCCGGCAAAGCTCATATTCCGCACACTGGCTCTGCAGAAAAATCATTTCCGGGTATTCCTTCAGAAGGCGCAGCACCGCCCCGAAGGTCCGCGCGGTTTTCCGGCGGGTTTCCTCCACCGGCCACAGCCACGCCAGATCCAGATGCGAGTTGGCGATCACGCCCATGGAGGCGGCATAGGTGCCGTTGCGGGCGTTCATCAGCGGCGCGATCCGCTGCCGGGCCGCGGCACAGGCCCGCCGGCGTTCCGGCAGGGGAAGCTCCAGATCCAGCACGTCCAGCAGGCGGGCAAAGCCCTCCGCCAGCGCCTCCCGGAAGGCATCCTGCGGATCCAGCGCGTCATGCACATCCCGCAGCACCGTCAGATCCAGCCACAGCTGATAAGCTTCCTCGTTCCACCAGCCGAAGGTACTCCTGCCGGTCACGGCGGGACCGCCGCCGGTAAAGGAAACCCCCTCTTCCGGGAAAACCGGCCTGCCGGGATGGGCCGGCAGCGGCGTGCCTCCGTAAACCTCCAGGGCAATCGAGAAAGTCTCGCCGCCCTCCGCCTTCCGGCAGACGGTCTGGTCGGAAATAAACTGATGCGGATAAGCCATCCGGTCCGCCCGCCGCGCGCCGAAAACCCGGCCGTTCACGAACAGCACGGACTCCCCGCCGGGGTTCAGGTCCAGGACGATCCGCTCGCCGCGGGCCTCCGCCGGCACGGTAAAGCGGCCGAACATCCAGGCGTAATCCCAGGCCTTTCCCCACACGGTTCCGGCCGGCCAGGGCGTGCGGGGGCGGGTTTCCGCCTCCGCCGGCGTCAGCGCTTCGGAAGCCGGAAAGCCGGAAAGCTCTATTTCTCCCAGCGGATGGTAGAGGTCCGCCTCCAGGGCCTCGGTCAGATGCGCCAGCTGTTCACGGATTTCGTTGATCATGCGGGTTCTCCTTTCCCGCCGCCGGAGTGCGTCAGTAACTTCCCGCGGTATCGAAGGTCACATCCGCCGCTTCCTTATGGCGGGAATGACTGCAGCGTTCCATCAGCATGGACCTGAAAAGTTCTTCGTCAAACGGGATCTCCACCGGTTTTTCCAGCCAGGAGGACAGGTGCATCGCGTTCGAAAGCGTCAGCCCGCGGATTCCCTCCCGTCCGTCGGCGGTCAGCGGCTCCCCGCGCAGGATCCGTGCGGCAAAGGCGTTGATCACGCCCGCATGCTGCGGGTTTTTCCCGTCGGTTTCCACCTCAAAGGTTTCCGATTCCGGCTTTTTGAAGCCCTCCTTACAGGTGACGCACCATTCGCGCTCATCCGTCTTCAGGCGGGAGAAGATCAGCTTATCCTTTTCGCAGACGATTTTTCCGCGGGTGCCCGTAATCTCCAGCCGGTTGGTTCCGGGCGCGTCGCCGGTCGTGGTCACAAAGACGCCCGTCGCGCCGTTTTCAAACTCGAGGTAGGCGGTGACATCGTCTTCCACCTCGATATCATGCCATTTGCCCTCATGGCAGAAGGCGCGCACGCGCACCGGCAGGCCGCACAGCCACTGCAGCAGATCCAGCTGGTGCGGGCACTGGTTCAGCAGCACGCCGCCGCCTTCCCCGGCCCAGGTCGCACGCCAGTCGCCGGAATCATAATAGTTCTGCGTGCGGTACCAGTCGGTAATCAGCCAGGAAACCCGCTTCAGCGTACCGAGCTCCCCGCCGTCGATCATTTCCTTCAGCTTCCGGTAGACACAGTTCGTCCGCTGATTGTACATCAGGGCGAAGGCCAGCTCCGGATGGCGGTCCGCCTCCTCATTCATTTCCCGCACCTGCAGGGTATAAACGCCCGCGGGCTTTTCCACCAGGGTGTGCAGGCCGTGGCGCAGGGCGGAAACAGCCAGCGTCGGATGCTGATAATGAGGCACGCAGATCATCACCGCCTCGCAGCGGCCCGACGCGATCAGATCCTCTCCCTCGCTGAAGATTTCCGCAGACGGGAGATGCTCCCGGATCCAGGCCCGGCGGGATTCCCGTCGGTCCGCCGCCGCGGTGATCACCACCTCCGGACATCCTCCGCCCAGAATGGTGGCTCCATGGGCCGTGCCGATATTGCCGACCCCGATCATGCCCAGACGTACCTGTTTCATAAAATTGCCTCCTGTTCTTTTCATCGTCCTTCCGGTCCCTCAGAATCTCTTCGTCAGGGTCAGGATATTGAGGTTGCCCTCATACCGGTACCGGACATCGTCCATGCTCTTCTTGACCAGATAAATGCCCAGTCCGCCGATGGACCGTTCCTTCGCGGACAGGGTCACATCCGGATCCGGCCTGGTCACCGGATCAAAAGGCGTTCCCTCATCCACGAAGGTGACGGTGATGCCTTTGGGATCCTCCGTCTCCCGCAGACGGATCGTGACCTTGCCCGGTTCGTTCTCATAGGCATAGCTGGCAATATTGACGAAGATTTCCTCCACGGCGATGTCCATCTGGGCCTGAACCTTCATGGGGCAGCCGCAGCTTTCCAGATGTTCGTCCAGGAAGCTGAGCACCTGGGCCAGATTCTCCTTCCGGGCTTCGACGGTCAGGTCCCCCTTGTTCTGCGGTCCCCAGTACTGCATCATCAGCATGGTGATATCATCAAACTGAGGCGCTTCGGCCACGAAGGCGTCGATATCGCGGCGAAGCCCCCGCAGCAGTTCCGTCGCTTCCGTGGCCGGATTTTTGTTCAGGGATTCCAGCATTCTCTCATTGCCGAAGAGCTCTCCCTTCGCGTTGGTCGCCTCCGGAACGCCGTCCGTGTAGACGAAGAGGGAATCCCCGGGATTCAGCTGGAACTCATGCTGGCGGAACCGGATTCCGGGCATCACGGCCACCGCGGGAGAATGCCTGTAGACGACCAGTTCGAAGGGGCCGTTGTTCCGGCGGATCACCGGATGCTCGTGGCCGGCGTTCACCGCCCAGCCCTTGCCGGTGGAGATTTCCAGAATGGCCATCCAGACGGTCACAAAGAACTCTTCCTCATTGCCTTCACAGAGCTGGTTGTTCACATTCTGCAGAATCTCAGAGGGGCTTTCTCCCACCAGTCCCCGGTTCTTGATCAGGGTCTTGGCGATGACCATGAACAGCGCCGCGGGAACCCCCTTGCCGGACACATCCGCCACCACCATGGCCAGATGATCGTCATCCACAAGGAAGAAATCGTAGAAGTCTCCGCCCACCTCCTTGGCCGGATCCATGCTCGCGAAGATGGTGAACTCGTTGCGGTCCGGGAAGGCCGGGAAAATCCGGGGCAGCATATCCGCCTGGATCCGGTTGGCCACGTTCAGCTCCGTGCTGATATGCTCCTTCTCCATGGTCACCTGGGCCAGATTGTCCATATAATCCAGCAGCTTGGTCTGCATGGTGCGCGTTTTCCGGTACAGATCGCCGATCTCATCATGGGTCCGGATCGGCAGATTGATCACCTTCTCGCGGGTGTAATCCTCGAGATCGGCGAACTCATCCGTCGCCGTGCTCAGCATTTTCAGCGGCTTCACAACCGTGTTCTTCATCAGCCAGATGCCCAGCACGACGGCGACGATTCCCATGCCGGCGGAAAAGGCCAGCATGAACCAGAGGAAGCTGTGGCGGGCATTCATGACGTCCGTCATGTCAATATCCACACCCACCAGGCAAACCGAGTTCCCTTCGGCGTCCTTTACCGGATCATAGGCGGAACAGAGCCAGCCGAAATCGGTCACGGAAACGGTCGGGGGAATATGCTGATTGGAAACATTTCCGCCGAACTCCCCGGCATTTTTCGAGATGATTCCCAGCTGCGTCATCGGTTCGTCCGGATCGCAGAAGGTAATGCCGTTTTCCTTCATCACGCAGACCAGATAGATATACTTCGCTCCCTGCAGCTCCCGCAGCGAGCTGAGCTTTTTCTCCGTCTCCAGAACGGTATCCAGAATGCCCCGCTCCGCGAGATATTTTTCAACCCGTTCGTTGTCCTCCGCCTCTTCGGCTTCCGTCCGCAGGGCCTGGTATTCCTCGGACTGAAGCACATTCAGGATTTCCGTAATCTGATTGCTGTCCAGGAGGGACGCGATGGTCGCGGAAATCTGGGAGGTTCTGCTCTTGTAGGTCTCGTCAATCTGGCGGCTGTTATTCCAGTAGGCCGCCGTGACAAGGCCGGTGCAGATGATCACCACCAGCACCAGGATCAGCAGATTGATCCGGAGGGATACCGAACGTTTTTTCATGAATGGATCCTCCTCTCTGTATTCATAGGTCTCATCAGTATTCGACCGTCATCACATTATAACCCTGGTAGTTCCGGTACCAGAGGTTTTTCGCCTTTTTCTTCACCATCATCACCCCGATGGAATCCATCACCTCCGCGGTCATGCCGTCCCGCGCCTTTTCCATCTTCATGTCCAGTGGATTGAAATAGGAGGCGCTGTTCCGGATGTGAAGCATATACCGGGGGCCTCTTTCCTTCGCCAGCGTCACCCGGATATATTCCTCCGGTTTACCGGAAAAGGCGTGGGTCATCGTAACGGCGCAAAGCTCTTCCACCGCCAGCTGCAGCTGCACGGCCGTGCCCGGCGGAATCTCCTGCTCCTCACAGAATTTTGCCACGGCTTCCAGGACCGTTCCCAGCTCCCGGTTGTCGTTCGTCATCGTCAGGGACAGGACCGGAATGCGCCTGCGGGCGGCCTTTTTCATCCGGGCGGCCCTCAGCGGTAGCAGGACCAAAAGGCTCAGCACCTCCGAGACCGGGAAAACCCACCAGAAACCCATAGGAAAGAAAATGCCCAGCACCAGCGCCGCGGGAAGGAGAAAAACCGCGTTTCGCAGGAAGGAGGCAAAGGCGGCAATCCGGACCCTGCCGGTACTCTGATCATAGCTGATGATCATTCTCAGGATGCCCGCAAACGGCGTGGACAGCAGGAAAATCCGGATTGCCCGGACCGCCAGGCGCTGTTCCTCCCCTCCGGTAATCCCGAAGGCCGCGGAGACCGGGCGGGCAAACACGGCGACGGCCGCGGCCAGAATCAGCCCGGAAACCAGCCCGGCCGCAACCGTGATCCGCATCAGATAGTCCAGGCTCTGGCTGTCATGCTCCGCGGAGAAGGTGGCGGCCAGCGGCTGCATCGCCTCCGACGCGGCCTGATAAACCGAGATCGTCACGAAGGAACAGTTCATGACCAGGTCAAACACGGCGACCGCCAGTTCCCCCTGCGCCGTTCCCTTCGCGCCGGCCGCCAGAAGCAGATGATTGCCGATCAGCAGGAACAGGAACTGGAACAGGTACGAAACGGAAGACGAAAAGCCGGCCTTCAGGCTGTTCCGGCGGGAAAGCCGGATTTTCCGCCGGGGACAGGAGGCGGAAAGAACCGCCTTCAGCCGCAGAATCCCCTTCCTTCCGGAAAACAGGTGCGCGGAGAGAATCAGGACGGAGCCTGCCTGCGCGATGACGGTGGCGTAAACCGCGCCCTTCACCCCTTTATGCAGCACAAGCACAAACAGGATATTCAGCGCCACGTCCAGAATGTTGCCGACGCTCATTCCCAGCGACGCCAGGGCGGGATTGTCGTCGCTGAGCGCGAAGAAATAAAGCAAAAAATTCAGGAAAAACAGGGGCGTCGCGGTAATCAGCGGCCGGATATAGCCGCGGCAGAGCTCCCGGAGCTCCGGCGCATCCGGTCCGGCGCCGAGCCCGGTCAGCAGCGCCTCCATCAGCAGGTTGCCCAGCAGCGCGATCGCGGCTCCGATGAGCAGCAGCTCCGCGCTCATCCGGCGGCAATGGGCAAGCGCCTGATCCCGTTCCTCCGCCGCGGTCAGGCGGGCGTGGGTAATGCCGGCGCCGCTGGAATAACCGATCCCCAGCAGATTGAAAACCAGGAAAACCGGCGTCGCCAGGCCGATCGTCGCCAGGCCCGCCTCCCCGACCCGGTTTCCCACGACGAGGGCATCGGCAATATTCGCCAGCGCCAGCGTCAGGGCGGACATCAGGGACGGCGGAAACATCCGCAGAAACATTTTTCCGGGCAGCGTATACAGGGCTTTGTCAGGAAACGTTTCCTTCCGACGTCTCACAGGACCACCTCATACACCTTCAGGAGATCCATCGGGGAAAGCAGCATCTTCGCCCGGCGCAGGCCGTCCATCCCCATGTCCTCCTCCACGTTGATCAGCGGATACTTTCCGCCCAGTACCGCCGCGAATTCATGAATGCACACCGCCGTGATCTCCGGCGGGAGCGTCGGCTCATGGCGCGTCATCGTCATCGTGAACATTTCCGGGGTATTTTCATAGCCCAGAATAAAGGCTTCCCGCCCGTCCGGCATCGTCAGAATGATTCCGCGCAGCTTCAGCCTGTCATAGGTTTCCAGCTCCGCATCCAGAACCGCCTGGTCCGAGGGCATGGTTTCCTGGGCATCCAGGTAGTGATCCGACACTGCCCGCAGACGTTCCATGCGATCTTCCGTGATTGGGGTGACCCGGTATCCCGCGAAGTTCCGGGAGAAGGTGCGGCATTTTCTCTGAAAGTTTTCGGACACGGGAAACCCGGGCCTCCCTTCCAGCGTGGCAGAGGAAATGATATATTCGCTCAGATCCGCCCGGAAAAACATCTTCCAGCCTTTCTCCGTCATCCGGCGCGCGTCCGGTTCCGTCACATACAGGAGCCGCGTGCGCTTTCCCTCCGCCCGGATTTCTTCCAGGAAGGCGCCGCATTTTTCCGGATTCCCGACCGGGGCATAGTAGCCCCTGTCATGCCGGCTGTGGACGACAAAGAAATCCTCCTCGCCCGCGACCGTCAGTCCGTAGGTCTCCGCCCATGTGACCAGAGACACGGGAGACAGGGCCGTAAAGGGATGCACCGCCGCGTCCCTGCAGCGATCCAGCCAGGGCAGATCCTCCGGGGTGAGAGGGCGAAAAGTCCGGTGATGCAAGGGAGATCCCTTCCTTTCTTTCGCGGTTGGACCGCGATGCCTGTTTTTCGCTCATTCCATGCCAAAGGGATACCAGAAATCCGCCGGCCGGGAGACGGCTTCCGCCGCCTCAACCATCCAGGCGTAAGAACGCGATTCCCCGGGGCCGGGGAAAAACAGCGGCGTCCGGACCTCGTACTGCCCGGCCGGACAGGCCGCGGCAATGCCCGCCAGCGCTTCCCCGGGATCGGCCGAAGGGCAGAGCAGCTCATTCACAAGGACGCGGCCCTCCAGCGGGGTCGCGGCCGCCAGGGCGCCGGGAGCGGACAGAAAGGCCGTTCCGTACGCCGTCATCAGCCGATAGTACGCGTCCGGATAAACCGCGTGCGGATACGGCTCCAGCCAGGCCTCCCGGCGCCGGGCGTATTCCTGCCACGGAAGCCGTTCCGCCGGGGGAAAGCCGGCCTTTCCGGCGCCCGTGATCCGCGCGGAGCGCATGCCGCCCAAGGGAGAAAAGAGAAAACCGGAACGGTTATAGGCCCGCATCAGCCCGTCCGAAGCCGGAACGATACACGCGCACGGCGCCTGCCTGCAGGCTTCCGCGAAAAGCGCCGTATAAACCCGCTTCATGATTCCCTGTCCGCGCCAGGCCGGCAGGCAGGCAAAAGCATACAGATACACCGACGGAATCCGGCGGGACCGAAACGCCAGCACAGGACCGGGAAGGCAGTAAGCCGCAGCCACCGGACGCCCCTGCGGTCTTTTTTCCTCCGGCACGGCGGCCAGCATGCACGCTTCCGGCGCCGAGAGAAAAATGTCATGAAAAGCTTTCACCATTTCCGGCGTATCCCCGAAGGATACGGAAATGATTTCCCGCAGATCCGGGACATCCTGCGGCTGCCAGAAGCGAACACTGATATCCCTCAAGCCATCCGACTCCTCCTGTTTTCGCTCATTATATTCCATTTTTCCTGAAAACGCAAAACATTCATGCACGGAAGCGCTGCGGCTGCGGGCGCACCCTTCCATCCGGAATTATAACCCCGGAAGGCCGTGAAATCAATGCAAGAAAAGCCGGGCTTTCCGGCCCGGCCGATCGGTATCCCGCAGGACAGTGAAGCTTTCCTCCTCAGGAGCCGCAGCGCCGGAGCGCTGTTCCCGGCTGATTACAGCTGCTTCAGGAAAGCCGCAACCGCCTCATCTTTGCAGTTGGGGTAGAAAAGCTCCCCGAACCGTTTCCCGGCAATCGTTGCCCGGACGAAATCCGGATCCAGATCCTTCAGAATATCCGTCAGGGGCCGGTAGGTGACCGCCTTGACCCCGTCCAGAATCTTCTTGTTCCGCTGCTCCGGAACCACCCGCTCCGCAGGGTAGCCGTTTCCATGGCCGAAGCCGAACAGCTGACGGAAAATCATTTCCAGCTTCAGCTCCGCGCCCCATCCGAAATCCTTGGCGAAGGGCAGGGCGACGCAGTTTCCGTCGTTGATCTGGGCAAACATATAACCGTCCGAAGGATCCGTCAGATGGCCGCAAATCACGCCGGGAAAACTGTTGCACGCCAGCATGGCCCCCTCGCCCGTGCCGCAGCCCGTCACCACGTAATCCGCCGCTCCCGTGCTCAGCAGAACGGAAGCCAGCAGACCGCACTGGACATAGGT
This sequence comes from Clostridiales bacterium, assembly GCA_015056205.1. Classification (GTDB taxonomy): domain Bacteria; phylum Bacillota; class Clostridia; order Christensenellales; family Aristaeellaceae; genus Aristaeella. The sequence goes on from SVGS01000005.1 coordinate 64,303, forward strand.
CAGCTGGGCCTCATCCTCCGCGGTATACATCCCGTAATTGTCCACCGTGTGGCCCATGGGCTCCACGACTTTTTTCAGCACGGTTTCAATCAGGCTGTTCTTCGCGGCCTGGCTGTTTTCATTGATCAACGCAATACGCATCAAAATCATCCCTTTCACAGAACATTCGTTTGTTCCTTAACCATATCACTTATTCCGCCAAAACACAACAAGCGTTTTGACAGGCGGCTGTTTTCCCCCCTGCCGGAGCAAACGCCGGAACAAATTCCTGAATGAAGTATACCATTCGGGACGGGCAGTGTGATATAATGAAGCCTATAGGAGCCGCGGATCATCGGTGAAGCGAAGGAAACCGGAGGAAAAAGCTGCGGCCCCCGCGGGAAACAGCCACCCGAAAGGAGCACGATCACTCACATGAAAAGTTCTTTATTCTCAGAGCACATCTGCCGGGAGCATCCGGGCCGGCCGGCCATTGTCGGAAGCGGCGGCAGCTGCACATACGAGGAGCTGCAGAAGCGGATTCTCGGCCTGGCAAACAGGCTCCGGGAAATGGGCGTAACGAAGGGCAGCCGGGCGGCCCTGTGGGGCTACAACTCCGCCGACTGGCTGACCGCCTTTTTCGCCATCGTGCGGGCGGGCGGAACCGCCGTGCTGGTCAACTACAGCATGGGGAGCGCCGACGCGGCGGAGCTGCTGCGCATGACGGAAACGCAGTTCCTGCTCTGCGGCGAAAACGGGGAGACCAAAAAGAATCCGGAGGCCATGCGGACGCTCGCGGGCCTGGCCGGGATTCCGGAGGAACGGTGCCTGGATCTGCGCCCCTCCTGCCCGGAGCTGCAGGCCGCGTATGCCGGCGGCGGGGAGGAGGCGGTTGACGCTTCCGGGGAGAACGACACCGCGTTCATCATTTTCACCTCCGGCACCACCTCCCGGCCGAAGGCCGTGCAGATCTCCCAGCGGGCACTGACCTTTGACGCCGACGCCTTCAACAACAACATCAGCGGATACGCGGGCCGCAGCGTGTGCGTCGCCGTGCCGCTTTTCCACATTCTGGGCCTTCTGATGAGCTACGCGTATCTCTGCCGCGGGGAAACGGTGTGCCTGCCCGCCAACTACAAGCCGGAAACCCTGATCCGGGAAATTGACGCCAACCGCATCTCCGACATGGCGGCCGTCGGCGCGGTTTATCTGGGCCTGGCCGACGCGCCGGACTTCGAGAAAAACGCGGCGCCCCATCTGCACCTGTGCATGATCGCGGGGGGCATGTCCACCCCGGTGCAGATGATGCGGCTGGAGCTGCAGTACACCAACGCCACCTTCATCAACATGTACGGGCAGAGCGAGGCCGCTCCGCTGACCATGGTGCGCCCCTCCGACCTGGTCGAGAAACGGGCGCAGACGGTGGGAAAGGCCATCGAGGGCGTCGAAATCCGCATTTCCGACGGCAAGGGCGGCTTCCTGCCCCAGGGCGAAATCGGGGAGGTCATCGCCCGGGGCGGCAACCTGATGAACGGGTACCAGGGACTGCCCCGGGAAAAGCAGCCCATCGACGAGGACGGGTGGCTGCACACCGGGGATCTGGGTGCCTTCGACGCGGAGGGGTATCTGTACCTGGCCGGGCGCATCAAGGACGTGATTATCCGGGGCGGCGAGAACATCTCCCCCTCCGAGGTCGAGAACGCGCTGAACCAGCTCGAAAACATCCGGGAAGCCAAGGTCATGGGCGCCCCCCACCCCATTTACGGGGAGAGCGTGGAAGCTTGCGTCACCATGACGGACGGGGGCAAAAGCTTCGACCCGGAGGCGCTGAAGGCGGCGCTGCGCACCAAAATCGCCCGCTTCAAGGTGCCCTCCCACATTTTTCTGTACGACCGCTTTCCCCTGAACGTCAACGGCAAGCTGGACCAGCGCGCCCTGCACGCCGACCTGCTCAACCGGCTGCTGCGCCTGTCGGTGGACGAGGAGCTGGCCGGCGGCGTGACGGTGTTCGACGTGGTCGTGAGGAACAGCAGCTACGCCATCGTGCCGGTGACCAGCCTGACCTGTACCCTGGCCGAGGCCGTGGGCTTCAGCCGGCGGCGGATCATGTCGATCAGCCTGGCCGTGGAGGAGATGCTGACCGAGCGCATTACGGACGCGTATTCCGCCGCCGGGGACATCCGGGTGCGGCTCACGCTGATGCCTGAATGGCTGCGGATCTCCTTCAGCGACGACGGCGCGGAGTACTTTATCGACAAGCGGAGGGACACCTCCATGAGCGCGAAAATCATCCTGAAGGCCGTGGACGATTTCCATACGGACTATCCGGGCGGGAAGCCCCTGTACTGCATGGACTTTGTATACGAAAGCGAATTCAGCATTCAGGACTTCCTGGTGAAAAACAAGAAGCAGGAATAAGCGGGGCCGGTGGCCGGCCATGAAAAACAGACGAAAACCGGGGAGGAGGGCGGGAACCTGACGGGATGAAAATCACGGCCTACGAAACGATGGACGACTGCGTAAAGGCACTGCAGGCTGGCGAGGCGGACGCCCTGCTGCACAACTCCTACAGCTGGAGCTGCATGCTGCAGAAGCCCTCCTACGGCGATCTGGTCGTACAGCCTTCGACCGTGTTTTCCATGGATTTCCGCGCGGGCACGGCGGACACGCCCGAGGGACGGGCCCGGATCGGGCGCCTGAACCGGGGCATCGCCGCGCTCGACGACACCCGCCGCCAGACCGTGATTCTGGACTACACCTCCCGGAAGCTGTATCAGCGGGACTTCGGCGACTATGTTCATCAGTGCGGCGCGATTGCCGCCCTGATTGTGCTCCTGATCGCCCTGATCGTTCTGGCCGCGGTGCAGAAGGTCCGCTCCGTACACCGGGAGCACGAGGAAAAAATCCGGCAGCTGGGAAACTTCGTGTTTTACAATCCCGAGCAGTGGCAGCAGGGAAAACGGATCGCGGAGATCATCGCCGAGGGCGTCGAAACGAAGGAGCAGGCCGAATTCCTCCGGGACACGGGGTGCGCCGAGATGCAGGGCTACTATTTCTACAAGCCCCTGCCGGCGGAGGAGTTCGAGAAAACCCTGCTGCGCCCGGGATTCGGCCCGGAATCCTGACCGCACACCCAAAAAGGACGGGGGACCGTGCAGCACGCACGATCCCCCGCTTTATTCGGGGATGCATCTTCCGGGATTCATCCGGCGTCCGCCTGTTCCGGTTCAGCCGGGTCGGCGGGTTCAGCGGGTTCCGGAACCTGCTCCGGGAGGAGGTTCGTCACTTCCAGCCATTCATCCTGCAGCAGGAGCCATTCCCGGTCCGTATCGTAATCATACATGGAGACGGTATAGACCCCCGCCGGCAGGGCGGCCACCGCCAGGCCCGTCAGGCCGGGAAGCAGCAGGACCTTTTCAGCGGACGGCTGACGCCGTTTTTTTCCTGTCATTCCCCGGACTGACGGAACTGGGAGGGGCTGACGCCCACCGTGTTCCGGAAGGTTTTGCTGAAATGGAACGGATCCGGATAGCCGACCCTTTCCGCGATTTCCCCGACCGAAAGATTCGAATCCCGCAAAAGCTTCCGGGCCTGTTCCATCCGGTAGGCGGTGAGGTAGCGGCTGGGGCTGACGCCTGCGTAGGCATGGAAGAGCCGGCTCAGGTACGGCGCCGAAACCGCCTGGGATTCCGCCAGGGCGCCGAAATCAATCTGCCGGCTGTAGTTTTCCCGCAGATAGGCCATCACATTCCGCACAATCTGCTCCGCGCCGGCCTCCCGGTTCGAGACCACCGTCTTTTCCCTGGCCTGCAGCTGGGCTTCCAGCCGGGAAAGGAGGGCGGCGAGCTCCTCCCGGTTCACCGGCTTCAGCAGATAATCCGCCGCGTGATTCCGGATCGCCGCCCGGGTATACTCAAAATCGCTGTAGCCGCTGACGATCACGCAGAAGATGGAGGGGTTCAGCTCCCGAAGCCGGGAAATCAGCCCGATGCCGTCCATTTCCGGCATTTTGATATCGCTGAACACCACATCCGGCATCCATTCCCGGGCCAGCTCCAGCGCCTCCAGGCCGGTGCCCGCCTGCGCGACCACCCGGAAGTTTCGGCCGGATTCCTCAATGCGCCGGGAAAGGCTGCGGGCGATCAGCTTTTCATCGTCCGCCACGATCACCTTAAACACTCTGCTCATGAATTTTCGCTCCGATCGTCACACAGGCTCCGCCGTCCGGGGGATTTTCCAGCCGGAAGAGGAAATCGTCATACAGGAGGCGGAAGCGGATAAACACATGCAGGATTCCCATGCCGTTGATTTTCAGGGAGGGCAGGGTTCCCGTCCGCCGGATTTCCCGCATCTGCTCCTCCAGCGCCGCCAGGGTCTCCTTTTCAAAGCCCGGGCCGTGATCCCGGATGGACAGCTCATACGCGTCCTGCCGCAGGACGCCCCGGATTTCCACCCGCCAGGGCGGACGCAGGGTGGTGGAAAACTTGATCGCGTTTTCCACCAGCAGCTGGACGCACAGCTTCGGCACCGGCACGCTTTCCATTTCCTCCGGGATGTCCGCCGACCAGGTCAGGTCCCCCTGGCAGCGGATTTCCATACAGCGCAGGTATTCCCGGGTATGCCGGATTTCCGCCGCCAGCGGAACCTTCTGGGCCGAATCGGAGGAGATATAGCGCAGGATGCCCGCCATCGCCTGGCACATTTCGCCGATTTCCGCGTTCATGCCCTCCTCCGCCATCGCCTGCAGCGCCTGCAGGCTGTTATACAGAAAATGCGGATTCATCTGCGCCTGCAGCGCGAGCATCCGGGACTGCATTTCCTGATTCTGCAGCTCCAGCAGCCGGGCCACATGCCGGGAGAGCGTGCCCTGCATCCTGTCGAAGGTTTCGTGGAGCGTCTGCATTTCCAGAAGATCCGTTTTCAGCTCCTTCAGCGGCGCCGGATGCTCGATATCGATCTGCGTCATCTGGCCGCACATTTCCGCGATCGGGGCGGTAATACGCCGGGAGGCCAGATTGGAAATCACGATCACCAGGATCAGAATGCCCAGGGTGACGCCGATCATCATCAGGATCTGCTCCAGACCCGGCCGCAGCAGGTTTTCCGCCCGCACCCGGGTGACCAGCAGGAACGCGTCCGACACGGGGGCGCAGCGCAGCAGGCCGCCGCCGGAATCCGTCCACTCCTCCGGGAAGCCCATTCGCCGGGCTTCCTCAAAAAGCCCGTTTTCCGGATCATCCGCCGGCCAGATCAGCCTCCCCTCCCGGTCCAGGAAGGCCGTCTGCTCCCCGTACTCCGGGCCGAAGGCGGAGAGCACCTGGGCGAAGCGGCTGACCCGCTGGCAGATTTCGATATAGCCGCAGAAGGTGCCGAAGTTATCGTAATTCGTCATCGCCAGGGTCAGGAACTTCCGGCCGTAAGGATCCGTGGAAAACTTTGCCAGGCTTTCGTCCACGCCGGTAAAGCGGAGCGTCTGCGTACGCTCCGGATCCGCCAGGTCGGCGTACCAGGGCTGATCCTCCGGCCCGCCCGAGGAAACCCCGTTCACCAGCCCGGAGGAAATCCGCATGCCGTCCTTCGTGTAGATATTAATCTGGTCCGTCGGCCGGTTCGGGAGGACGATCAGGGAGAGCAGGGCGGACAGCTTTTCCGCTTCGCCGGAGGTATTCGGCATCAGCAGCCGGTCCTGCATGCGGGTGGAATAGGAAATATTCATCGCCATCGTGCGCATCCGGTCGATTTCCCGGTTCAGGCTCAGCACCGTAGCCCGGCTTTCCTGCTCCAGCCGGGTCAGCGTGCGGCTGCGGATTTCGGAGAGCTGCAGCACCGTCAGGACCGCCGCCAGCGCGAAAAAGGACAGCACCAGAATGACGGTATAGGTTCCGAACAGCACCCGGCGGACCGTTTTTCTCTTTTTCATGCCGCATCTCCCGTCCTCTTTATCCTTTCCGGTCCCCGGATCCGGTTTCCGCCCGGCCATGTAAAAAAAATACATAAAAGCGGACAAAAAATACCATTCTTTTTTCCCCCGGCTTTTTCTATAGTAAGATCAAGCCGATTCTCCACCGAGATTCTAAAGGGCGGAGAACAAAAAGTCAATGGGACGCAAAAGGAGGAAGAAGAAATGAAAAGGTTCCTATCCATCGTACTGGCCGCGATGCTGCTGATGACTGCCGCGGCGCTGGCAGACGACGTAACCATCACCTACATGGCCAGTCAGGACTGGGTGCAGGACGCGGAAATGGAGCTGGGGAAGAAGTTCACCGAGCAGACCGGCATCAAGGTGGACTACCAGATTATCCCCTCCGACCAGTACACCACCCTGCTGATGAACAAGCTGAGCAAGGGCGAATGCACGGATCTGTTCGGCTCCCAGGCCGGCCAGTTCGACATCGTGACCCAGCTGAACGTGGAAAAAAACGCCGTGGATCTGAGCGGCGAAGCCTGGGCGTCCACCGTGGATCCCCTGGCCTCCGCGGAGACCTCCGTGGGCGGAAAGCTCTACGGCCAGCCGGTTCAGGACGTATCCGCCGTATGGGCCGTGGCCTACAACAAGAAGGTTTTCGAGAAGCTGAACCTGTCCGTGCCCACCAATTATGAGGAATTCAAGGCGGTCTGCGAAGCCATCAAGGCGGACGGCATGATTCCGGTTTACGAGGCGGTTTCCGACGGATGGCATCATCAGCTGTGGTTCTGCGAGATGGGCGTCGCCATCGAGCACGCCGAACCCGGCACCGCGGAAAAGCTGAACAGCAACCAGATGGGATTCGCGGACAGCGCCACCGCCAAAAAGCTGGTGGAGCAGATTAAGGAAATGGCGGATCTGGGGTACTGGGGCGACAACTACATGGCCAACGCGTACTCCGACGCCGCCAAAGCCATCGCCACCGGCGAATGCGCGATGACCGTGGCCAACCAGGGCTTCCCCACCGAGATTCACGCCGCGTATCCGGACTTCCCCGCGGAGGACATCGGGTTCTTCGTCATGCCGCTGTGCGACAACCAGGTGCTGAACATGAACCCCGTCGGCCCGACCCGCTTCATCTTCTCCGGCTCCGCCCACATCGAGGAAGCGAAGAAATATCTGGCCTTCCTGGCCGAGCCCGAAAACATTCAGTATCTGATCGACAACGTGCCGAAATTCAACACGCTGCCCTTCACCGGCGCGAAGGACGTCTACTCCGACGAGATTTCCGCCTTCTACGCCGCCTATCCGGAGCACGGCACGGTGTATCAGACCAGCGTCAAGTACGTGAATCCCCAGTGGATGGAAATCGGCAGCGAGCTGACCGCGGTGCTGCTCGGGGACGAAACCCCCGAGGATATGCTGAAGGCCATTGACCGCAACCGCGCGGATCAGGCCCTGGCCGCTCAGGATCCCGCCTGGAACTGACCGGTCCGTCCCGCAAGCGCAATTTTCCGAAGGCGGAGGGGCCGGCGCGGCTCCCTCCGCCTTTTTTCCGCCTGTTTCCCGTCCGGTTTCCGTCTTTCGGGAGGAGCGTATGAACAAGAACAGAATGTATCCCACCTGGTTTGTTTTCGGCGCGCTGCTGTTGTACGGAGTGCTGTATGTGCTGCCCTCCCTGATGGGCATCGGCCTGTCCTTCACGGACTGGTCCATCTATTCGGAGGAGCTGCACTTTGTCGGGCTGAAGAACATACAGACCGTGTTTTCATCCGACTACAACTACACCCACGCCCTGATGAACACCCTGAAGTTCACGGTGGTCACCACCCTGGTCAAGAATGTGCTGGGACTGGCCCTGGCGGTACTGATGACCAAGCAGGTGAAGCTGCTGAACTTTCACCGGGCGGTGCTGTACCTGCCCTGCGTGCTGTCCGCCCTGATCGTCGGGATGATTTTCAAATCCGTGCTGAACCCGCGGGACGGTCTTCTGAACCGGACGCTGCGAGCCCTGGGCCTGGACTTCATGGCGCTCAGATGGCTGACGGATTCCAAAATCGCGTTCAATTCTGTCATGGCGGTGGACATCTGGAAGGGCATGGGATACATCATGACCATTCTGATCGCCGGAATCATGTCCATTTCCCCGGTGTACTATGAGGCCGCCCGGATCGACGGGGGGAACGCGTGGCAGTGCTTCCGCCACATCACCCTGCCCATGCTGACGCCCACCCTGACCGTGACCACCGTGCTGAACGTGCTGTACGGCCTGAAGGTTTTCGACACCGTATACGCCCTGACCAACGGAGGGCCCGGGCACGCCACGGAGGTTCTGTATACCACCGTTTTCCGGGAATTCAGTCTCGGCCGCTACGCGGTCGGCACCACGCTTTCCTCCGTCATGGCCGTGCTGATGGTTTCCGCCGGGTATTTCATGATCCGGCATATGGTACGGGAGGAGGGGGATCCGGTATGAAGCAGGGCATGAAGCGAACCCGCCTGCTGAAATCCATCGGGGTCAACGCGCTGGCCTGGCTGCTGTCCCTGCTGCTGCTGGCGCCGCTGCTGCTGATCCTGATCAACAGCCTGAAGGACAGCACCGCCGCGTCGGACATGAATCTTGCCCTTCCCGCCTCCCTGGAATGGTCCAATTACGCCGTGGTGATCGAAAAGGGCAAACTCGGCGTGACATTTCTGAACAGTCTGTGTTACTCTGTTGCCAGCGTGCTTTTGTGCACCCTGCTTTCGGCCATGGCTTCGTATGTGCTTTCCCGGAACCGGCGGAAGCTGCACCGTTTTCTGTATCTGTTCATCGTGCTGGGCATCGCCATGCCCATCAATTTCGTCACCCTGATGACCGTGATGCAGTCCGTCCGCCTCATGAACACCCGGACCGGTATCATTCTGCTCTACACCGCCACCCAGACCCCCTTCAACGTTTTCCTGATCCACAGCTTCGTCAGCCGGATTCCGGAGGACATTGACGAGGCGGCCATCATCGACGGCGCCTCCCCGGCCGGCCTGTTTGTGAAAATCGTGCTGCCCCTGCTGAAGCCGGTGCTGGTCACCGTGATGGTGCTGACCTTTCTGAACACCTGGAACGAGTTCGTGATGCCGCTGTACTTCCTGGACAGTTCGGAGAAATGGCCGATGACCCTGGCCGTATACAACTTTTTCGGGATGTATTTCAAGGACTGGAACCTGGTCTGCGCGGACATCGTGATGACGAGCGCGCCGGTCATCCTGGTTTACCTGCTGGGGCAGAAATACATCGTTTCCGGAATGACGGCCGGCGCCGTCAAGGGATAAGGAAGGAGCGCCGGCAGCCGTCTGCGGAAGAGCTCCGGCGGGAGCCGGAGCAAAAGAGCGGGAGAAAAAGGAACAGGGAAAAAGGAACGGGACGAAAGAAACAGGGAAAAAGGAGGAACCGCCATGGAACGGAAGGAAGCCGGGAGGGGAATCACCCGGATTGTGCTGCGGCCGGAGGACGCGCCGCTTTCATCGCCCGTCGCGTTCAGCGACGGGGACGGGAAAGAGGCTTTTCTGACCCTGACCGCCTTCGAGAGCCTGCCCCGGCCGGTTTTCCGGCTGCGGGGCGGCGGCGCGGGGGAGACGCGCCAGACGGCCAACGGCGAGGTGGTTTCCTTCGCCGGAGGGGAAAAGGAGGAGAGGGAGCCCTCCCGAAGGGCGCGGCTTTCCTTCGCCTGTCCGGAAGGATCCGTCCTGACCGGGCTGGGACAGCACGAGGACGGGATTTTCGACTACGCCCGGGAACGGGAACGGCTGTACCAGCATAACATGAAAATATCCATTCCCTTCGTGCTGAGCAGCGCGGGATGGGGGCTGCTGATCGAAGCCGGCTGCGCCATGACCTGGGAGGGAGAGGGAAACGGATTCACCTTCCGCCTGGACGCCGCGCGGACGGTTTCCTTCGTCGTCATCCGGGGGGAAAACTGCGCGGAGGTGCTGCGGCGGCTGACGGAGGTGACCGGGCGGCCGGCCCTGCTGCCGAAATGGGCCTACGGCTATATCCAGTCCAAAGAGCGGTATCACTCCGCCCGGGAGCTGACGGAAACCGCCCGGGAATTCCGCCGCCGGAAGCTGGGGCTGGACTGCATCGTGCTCGACTGGATGAGCTGGAAGGAGGGCTGCTGGGGGGACAAAACACCGGATCCGGAACGGTTTCCGGACGTTCACGCCCTGACGGAGGCCCTGCACGCCATGAACGTCCGCCTGATGGTTTCCGTGTGGCCGAACATCTCCGCCGGACGGGACCGGGAGGAAATGGAGGCGGCCGGCGCCTTTCTGCCAGCCAGCCAGATTTACGACGCGTTTTCGCCCGCCGCCCGGGACCTCTACTGGCGGCAGTGCATGCGCTTCTGGATGAGCGGGGGCGCCGACGCCCTGTGGTGCGACAGCTGCGAGCCCATGACGGATCCGGACTGGTGCGGCCCGGAGAAGCGGGATCCGGACGAGCGGATGCGCCTGATTACCGAAGCCTCCGAGGTGCGGATGGATCCGGAGCGGATGAATCAGTACGGGGCGGAGCACCTGCGGGGACTCCGGGATCACTGGCTGAGGGAGATTCCGGGAAAACGGCCGGTGCTGCTCGCCCGCAGCGGCGGCATCGACAGCAGCGCCCTGGGCGCCATTCTGTGGTCCGGGGACGTCTGCGCGCGGTGGGACGTGCTGCGCAGCCAGGTCACCGAGGGCATCAAGGCCGCCTGCAGCGGCCTGGCGTGGTGGACGCTGGATATCGGCGGTTTCTTCGTCGGCAAGAAGGAGCCCTGGTTCTGGCGGGGGGACTATGACGGCGGCGCGGAGGATCCCGGATACCGGGAGCTGTACCTGCGGTGGTTCCAGTTCGGCTGCATGCTGCCGGTGTTCCGGTCCCACGGAACGGACACGCCCCGGGAGCCCTGGGCCTTCGGCCCGGAAGACGGGGCGGAATACCGCGCGCTGCGGCAGACGATCGCCCTGCGGTACCGGCTGCTGCCCTATATTTATTCCTGCGCGGCGGAAACCTGCCGCACCGGGCTGCCCATGATCCGGGCCATGATGACCGCGTTTCCGGATCATCCGGAAACGCACCCCCTGCACGATCAGTATGTTTTCGGCGGCGCGCTGCTGGTCAAGCCGGTCACGCGGCCGCTTTCCGAAGGCGGGGAACGGACGGAGGTTTCGCTTCCCCCCTGTGGGTGGTATAATCTGTTCAGCATGGAATACACGCCGGGCGGCGCCGTATCCGTTTCCACGCCGCCGGACCGCTTTCCCCTGATGATCCGGGCGGGCAGCCTGCTGCCCCTGGCCGGAGAGGCGGCCTGCGCCGCGGAAGCCGTTCCCCGGGAGCTGCTGGTTTTCGGCGGGGCGGACGGCGCCTTTACGCTGTACGACGACGCGGGGGACGGATTCGGGGAGGGCCGCCGGATTCCCCTGCGGTACGAGGAAGCCACCGGCGAACTGACGCTGGGGGCGGGCGGGGCGCCCCTGCCGCTGACGGTCCGTTTCATCACCCCGGACGGCGCCCTCCGGCAAACCGATACGGTTTATGAGGGAAAGGAACTCCGGATCCACCGGGACGCGTGCCCGGCGGCCGGAAAAGCGGACGGCCGCATCATGATTCGGGAGGAGACAGCACATGAGTGAGGAAAAGATCTTCGGAACCTGTTTCCGGAACGATCCGGAAAAGCCCCTGGTGTACGGGGAGGTCAACCTGATCAATCCGCCCCGCCGGCGGCTCCGGGGGGAACCCCTGAAGGAGGGCATTCCCGTGGAGCCGGTCATCGTCGGCTTCTGCGGCACGGATCACGAGCTGATGATGATGGGAAAACGGGGAGAGCTGGGCCCCAAATTTCCGGAAGGGCAGGACCGGCTCATCAACGGCCACGAGGGCGTCGTGTGGGTGCCCTCGCAGGACCGGTTTGCCATCGTGCTGATCCGGGGCGGCGACAGCCTCGATCCCACCCGCTACACGGAGGAGGAGAGCTATTTCGAATACGGCTGCGACCGGGCGGACGGCCTTTTCTGCGACCGGATGTACGTGAACCCGGATATGCTGCTGGCCATCCCGGAGGGCCATGTGCATGACGGGCGGCTGGACCTGAGCTTCGCGAAGAAAATGGTTTTCCCGGATCCCTTCGCCTGCATGCTTTTCCAGCTGGAGCGCATGGAGGACCTGGGCTCCGCCCACCTGTTCCGCCGGACCGCCCGGCGGCTGGGGTGCGGGGAGGAGGAAGCCCGCGCCGCCGCGAAGGAGGAGATTTTCGAACGCACGGTCATTTTCGGGCTCGGAACCACCGGCATGTTCATCGGGGACATCATCCGCCAGGCCCATCCGGACGCCCGGATCGTTTTCGTGGCTCGCAGCCCGGAGGACAGCCCCAAGGTGCAGTTCGCCCTGCGGCAGGCGGGCGGGACTTATGTCCGCAGCCGCCACGACCGGCCGGAGGATCTGGCGGCGGAAATCTGCCGGGCCCTGGGCGGACGGGCGACCGCCTTCATCGGGGTCAGCGGATCCTCCGCCGAGCATGAAATCGCCTTCACCCACCGGGTGCTGGGATGCAACGGGCTGTACAACAGCTTCTCCCTGGGGCCGAAAATCACCTTTGACACCATGCCCTTCGGTTTTGAGAACCATCTGATCTTCGGATCCATCAACTTCCGCCAGGATCATATGGAGAAGGCCATCCAGATGCTGGCCCGGAGCTCCTACGACCGGATCGTGGAGCTGATCGGCCGGGAGGAATTCGCCGCCGATCCCATCGGGGCCTATGAAAACCGGATTTACTGCAAGAACGCCCCGATGAAAACCGCCGTCATCTGGAACCGGGACAAAATCAATATGGAAGGCTGAGGAGGCAGAACATCATGAAAGCCATTTGCATTACCAAACCCTATGAAATCGAGATCCGGGATCTGCCCGTGCCGGTGCCGGCGGAAGGCGAGGCGCTGCTCCGGATTCTGTACTGCGGCATCTGCGGGGCGGACGTGGCCAGCTTCACCGGCAATCAGCCCTTCACCTCCTATCCCCGGATTCCCGGGCACGAGTTTTCCGCCCAGATCGTTTCCGTGCCGGAAAACGACCGGGGGCTGAAGCCCGGGGATCTGGTGACCTGCAACCCGTATTTCAACTGCGGTTCCTGCTACGCCTGCCGGAAAGGCCGGGTGAACGCCTGCATGGACAACCAGACCATGGGCGTGCAGCGGGACGGGGCTTTCTGCGAGTATATCTGTATGCCGGTCGAAAGAATCATTGCCGGCGGCGGACTGAATGCCCGGGAGCTCGCGCTGATCGAGCCTTTTTCCATCAGCCGCCACGCCATCGGCCGGGGCCATGTGGCACCCGGCGACCGGGTGCTGATCGTCGGCGCCGGCCCCATCGGCCTGTTCGCCCTGCTGGCTGCGAAGGCCAAAGGCGCGGAGGTCACCGTCTGCGATCTGCTGCCGGGCCGCCTGGACAAGGCCCTTCAGTTCGGCGCGGACCACGTGGTGCTTTCCGGCGCCCCCGATGAGGCGGAACAGATGGCCGCCCTCACCGGCGGCAGCGGCTTCGACATCTGCGTGGAAGCCTGCGGGCAGTCCGTCACCTTCCTGAAATGCATCGAGCGGGCCTGCCACGGGGCGCAGGTGATTCTGATCGGCAACGGGAAGAAGGAAACCACCTTCCTCCATTCCGTGCTGCTGAAAAAGGAGCTGAACGTCTACGGCAGCCGCAACGCCTTTACCGCGGACTTTGAGGATCTGATCCGGCTGGTTTCCTCCGGCGCCGTTCCCGTCACCGGGATGATCAGTGCGGAATATGACTGCCTGGACGCCCTCTCCGCCTTCCGGGCCCTGGTTCAGAACGACGGCAGTCTGGAGAAGGTTCTTCTCCGGTTCGCCGATCCGGCCTGACCCGGAAAGGAGGTTCGATCCCGATGATAGACGCCCATGCGCATCTCTGGCTGAAGCAGCACGGAAAGGTGGACGGCCTGCCCGTGTACGACCTGGGCGGCGGACGCAGCCGGTTCGGCCGGGAAATCCGGCAGATGCTGCCCCCCGCCATGACGGACGGAATCAACAGCGCGGAACGGTTTCTGGCGCATATGGATTTTTCCCGGGTGGGCGGCGCCGTGATCACCCAGGAGTACATCGACGGCAATCAGGACGACTATCTCCGGAAGGTCCGGGAAACCTGGCCGGACCGTTTCCGGGTTTGCGCCCTGTATGAGGAAAACGGCGTTCCGGACACGGAGGGAATGGACGGCATCAAAATCTGCGGCGGCCGCCTGAAGGATCCGGATCTGCTCCGGCATGCCGCCGTCTTTGAGGCGGCGGACCGCCGCGGCCTTTTTCTGGGCATCGATATGGCGGACGGCGAAGCGCAGACCGGGGCCCTGCGCGAGCTGGCCGGGGCGTATCCCGGGCTGCGGATTGCCGTCGGCCACTTCGGCATGGTGACCCGCCCCGGCTGGGAGGAGCAGATCCGCCTGGCCTGCCTGCCGAACGTGTATATTGAATCCGGCGGAATCACCTGGCTGTTTAACGCGGAATACTATCCCTATCCTTCCGCGGTCCGGGCGATCCGGACCGCCGCGGAAATCTGCGGCATGCACAAGCTGATGTGGGGCTCGGACTATCCGCGCACCATGACGGCCATTACCTACCGGATGAGCTGGGATTTCATTGAAAAATCTCCCCTTCTGACTGAAGAGGAGAAACAGCGGTTCTTCCATGAAAACGCCGCCGCGTTTTACCGCTTCGGCCCACTGCCGGAGCTTCCGGTCATCCGGCACATGGCGGAATAGGCCGGCGGCTCCTTTCCGGTTATCCGTCCACAATCCGCCGGCGGGTCATCCATCCGCCCTTCCGGTAATAGACGGCCAGGGCGATTCCGGTAATCACCCAGGAAATCACATAGGAAACGCAGAGGGAGAAAAGCGTTCCGAAGCGGGCGAAGACCGTCAGGATCCAGATCACCCGGAACAGGCAGATTCCGATCCCGATAATCACCACCGGGTAAACCGCGTCCCCGGCGCCGCGCAGCACGGCGGAGAGAACCTCCACCGGCACCCAGGTGACATAGAACGGAACGAAATACGTCATAATTTCATAGGTCGTTTGGACCACGGCTTCATCCGGGGTCAGGATCCGCAGCATCGGGATGCCGAAAAGCATCAGAAGCGCGCTGATTCCGGCCGTCACCGCGAAGGCCATGATCATGCCCTGCCGGACGCACTGCCGCACCCGGTCCATCCGGCCGGCCCCGCGGTTCTGGGCGATGAAGCCGGTAATGGCGGCCCCCATCGCATTGCTGACCGCCCAGTAAAGGCCGTCCGTTTTGCCGCTCATGGCCCAGCTGGCCACCACCAGCGTGCCCAGGGAGTTGACCGCCACCTGGATGATCATGTTGGAAACGCTGTACATGGAGGACTGCAGCCCGGAGGGCACCCCCAGCCGCATCATGTTGACCAGGTAGACGCCCTTCAGCCGCAGATTCCGGAGCTGCAGCCTGCAGGCTTTTTCCCCGCGCATCAGGCGCGCGGTCAGCAGGGCGGCGTTCAGCACCTGCGCCGCGACCGTGGCCGCCGCCACCCCGGCGATTCCCCAGCCGCACAGGAGAACGAAAACCAGGTCCAGCAGGATATTCAGCAGGCATCCCGCCATCATGAACAGGAAGGGATGAAAGGAATTGCCCAGCGCCCGGAGGATGCTGGATTCCATATTCAGAATCATGACAAAGGGAACGCCCAGAAAATAAATTCTCAGATACAGGGCCGCGCCCCCGATCGTCTCCGCCGGGGTTTGAAGCACCTGCAGCAGCCAGGGAGCCGCCGCGAAGCCGAAAAGGCCCAGCAGCACCCCCAGCAGCGTCAGCGCCGCCACCGCGTTTCCGACGGCCTGATTCAGTTCTTCCTTTCTCCCGGCGCCGAAAATCTGGCCGATCACGACCGAGGCGCCCGCCGTCATCGCCACAAAGAAGCCCACCAGCACGTTGATAATCTGGGCCGAGCTGCCTCCCACGGCCGCCAGCGCGCCGGTACCGACAAAGCGCCCGACGATCAGGCCGTCCACCGCGTTGTACAGCTGCTGAATGATGGTTCCCGCGGCGATCGGAACAAAGTAGAGCAGCAGCTTTTTCCACACGCTGCCGGTGGTCAGGTCGTTCCGTTCATTGTTTTTTCTCATTTTGCAAACCAGCGTTCGGAAAACTCCGCCACTGCCTCCGACAGTTTTTCCATTTCCCAGGGGCCCGCGTTCAGCGTCAGGTCAAAGCCGCTTCCGTCCGCCGCGGACAGGCCGGTCAGGATTTCCCGGGTTCTGCGGCGGTTCCGGTCGATCCGCAGGATATTCCGGCGGATTTCCTTCTCCGTCATGCGGTTTTCCGGATCGTTTTTCTCCTCGTACCGCAGGCACCGCGCGATCCGGGAAGACAAATCCGCGCAGACGAAAATCCGGAAGGGCTGCCGGTCCCGCAGAATCACGTCCGCGTCCCGGCCGACGATGACGCAGTCGTTTCCGGCTTCCGCGATTTCCCGGATAATTTCCCGCTGCGCCACCAGGATTTCCGTCCGCCCCCCGATTCCCGCCGGGGCAGATGAAAGCTGTTCCGGAACGTCAGCTGCACCTGATGCCAGCCGTGGGTGCCCAGCATTCTGCGGACATAGTCCGGATCCAGGCCCTGATCCCGGGCCAGCGCCTGAATAATCTCCCTGTCATAATAATCCCAGCCCAGCCGGTCGGCCAGGCGCTTTCCAAGCTCCCTGCCGCCGCTTCCGAACTGCCGGCTGACCGTAATAATCTTCACCGCTGTTCCCTCTTCCCCGCGGCCGGTTTTCCGGCCGCTTTTTCCTCATCCGTCCGTTTTTCTGCGTCCGCCCGTTTTTCCGGATCAACCGCGCCTACGCGGTTTCGTGCTGCCGGTAATAATCCTCCAGGGCCGGCCGGGCCGCCTGATACGTTTCCCTGAGCGCCGGATCAAACTGGCTTCCCATACCCTCCAGCATAATGGCGTCCGCCTTTTCAAAGGACATCTTATCCTTGTACACCCGCTTGCTGACGAGCGCGTCATACACGTCCGCGATCGCCATGATCCTGGCTTCCGGAGGAATTTCCGCGCCCTTCAGGCCGTCCGGATAGCCGGAACCATCCCACCGTTCGTGGTGATGCCGGGCCACGTTTTCCGCCAGGCGGTGAAACGCGTCATCGTCCGTGTCCTTCAGGATTTCGTGCACGATGCGGCCGCCCTCCGCGGCGTGGGCTTTCATCTTTTCGTATTCCCACGGCTCAAACCGGCCCGGCTTGCGCAGGATTTCGTCGTCCACAGCGATTTTTCCCAGGTCGTGCATGGGCGCCGCCTTGATCAGCCGGCGGCAGAAATCCTCCGTCAGGTCGTACCCGGGCGGCGGGTTTTTCCGCATCACGTCCAGCAGCATTCTGACCACGTCGCTCGTTCGGCGGATATGCCCGCCGGTGGAATTGTCCCGGCTTTCCACCATCACGGCCATGCTCAGCACCAGGTTATCATTCATTTTCCGGATATGCTCCGTTTTTTCCTCAACCTGGCGGGTCAGCTGCTGATTGAACTGGTCCAGCAGGCGGATATGCTCCTGATCCTGCGTGTCGTCCGTGATGATCATCCGGTATCCGTCGTTGGCTTTTCCCCGCTTCAGGGGGCCGACGGTGAAGCGGTAGTATTTTTCCTCCTTCGGCAGCAGGTGCGTGTTCCTCGCCGGATCCTCCGGCGTTTCCTGATACTGCTTCAGCCAGGGCAGCAGCAGCTCCGCCATGGAGCGGCTCCGGTTCAGGCTCAGGTCGACCGTGAGGTCGTTCAGCGCGGGCAGAATCTTCCGCGCGGTTCCGTTGCTCCCGAGATAATGCATATTCCGGTCAAACGTAATGAAGCCGGTGTCCCCGGTTTCCGCCATGGATTCAATGACGGTTCCGGTCACGTCGTAGCGGTTCAGCCGCCAGGTAATCGCCAGATAGACGATCTGGGCGAACACGTAGGCCACGGGAATCAGCTCAATTTCCGGAATCAGCCTGCGTCCCACGAAGAAGGCGGCCACGCACACCGCCTCCGGCAGGAACAGCAGAATCAGGATTTTCCGGCTGATCTGGTTTTTCCGGATCAGGCTGTAAACAATCGCCCCGACGCTGAGCAGGAAATAGAGAAAAATCATGGCGTAAAAAACGGCGTGGAGCGGCCCGTACTGCTTTCGCAGGATCCCGATACCGTTCACCCGTTCAAACGTTACGCTCTTGTAAAACCACGCATTCCCCCCGATGGTCAGGGAGCCGGCAAACACCAGGGTGCTGAGCGCCAGCAGCAGCATGCGCACCGCCCGGTTCAGCCGGATCCGGCAGAGGCTGAAAATCGCCAGCAGAAGCACCAGCTGAAGATAGCTGCCTCCCACATAATAGATTTTGTTGGCGATCAGCGCGGCCTCCCGCGATTCGGCCATCGACAAAAGCAGGTTGCCCAGATTCGAAATCGGAATCAGGACAAACACCAGCGTGATATGGATATCGTCGTGCTTTTTCCAGAGGAGGGCGTAACAGCCGGTCAAAAGGACCGACAGCGCGAACACGATGGGATAGTAAAGGGAAATCGCCGTAATCATTCTTCCTTCCTCTTCAGCCTTCCGGCAGCCGTCCGACCGCGGCCGCAATTTCCTCCGGGTTTTCCAGCGGCAGGACATAGCCGTCCAGCAGCTTCGCCTTCACCGCCAGCCCCCGGGAGCGCGGATTGACGAAAATGCCGCAGGGATACCTCCCGTTCCGGGCCTCCTGGATCAGATTCATCGCGGGCGCGTTTCCCTCGAACGTCAGCAGCACCGAGGGTCTCCGCTTGAAAATCTCGTAGGCGAAGCTCTTGTACAGCCCCGGGCCGGAGCTTTCGATCGAAACCCGTACCGAAACGCCGGATTTCAGCAGGCGGTTTTTTTCCGCGCGGGTAATCCGGTTCGGAACGATCGCCGCCAGGCGGAAGCGCCCCCGGTTTTTTTCCGCCAGATACCCCTCCTGCCCGGTCAGAGTGTGGCCGATCACGAAAAAGACCCGTTCCGGATCCAGCGTTTCCAGCAGCCGGTCCAGCAGCCGCCGGTCCTCCTCCCGGACGGTCGCCCGGCGGGCGCTGCGGCTGAAGCTGCCGCCCGCGACGATCACGGGAATCCGATGCTCCGGCAGGGGCGCGATCCGGTCCCGCAGCGCCTCCCAGGCGTCGGCCCGGCCGCTGTCCTTCCATAGATCCCGGTCCAGTCCGGCGGTCTCCTCCAGCCGGCACAGGTACCATTTTTCCGGATCCCCGGCCCCGCCGCCTTCGCGGAAGGCTTTCATCCGGGCCTCAAATATCCGCCGGCTTTCCGCCAGAATGCGCCGGTCCGCCGCGGCCATTGCGCTGAGCTCCTCCAGGCCGAGCCCCAGCAGCTTTTCCAGGGACAGCTCCTCGTCGATCGAATCCGTTCCGTACAGCGCGCCGCCGTCGGTTCCCTGCACGCAGTCGATTCCCGCCGCCAGATACTGCTTCAGCGGATGATGATCCAGCCGGGAAAGATTGTTCAGCCGAACGTTCGAGGTGATCTGGAACTCCAGGGTTACCCCGTTTTTCCGCAGATCCTCCAGCAGCTTCTGCCCTCCGGGCGTCCGCAGATCCCGGGTATACAGGCCGTGCCCGATCCGCAGGGACGGCATCCGCTGCCCCGGCTCCAGCGCCTCCGTAACGCAGGCCAGGCTGTTGGCCACGTTATTTCGCAGGGAATCGTTCTCGCCCGCGTGAATCCGGATCACAAAGCCTTCGTTTTCCCCGGCGATGCGCACCATCTCCCGGATCACCGCGCGAAGCTCCAGAATATCGTTGATTTCCTCCCCGACGATATCGCTGCCGGCCACATAGGGATCCCCGGCAATCGTCTTCAGGATTCGCAGATTGCCGGCCAGATAGTCGTTGGGCGTCACCCGGTCCCGGATAATGGTCAGCGGAACCCGCCGCACCGCCGCCAGAAAGCGGATCAGCACCCCGGTTTCCCGGGTGATCACCGGCAGAATTTCGTGGATCTCCCGCAGCTGGGCGGCAAAGCGGTCCCGGTTCAGAAGCCCGGTATCCGAGATTTCCACATATTCGATGCCCCGGCGCCGGTATTCCCGGGCAATCCAGAGCAGCAGATCCTGATAGAGCGTGTTTCGCCCGTAGCGTTCCGTTTCCCGGTCCCGGCACATCTGCTCCGCGTAGCCAAACACCTCCCGGTCGGGAATCAGCGCGATATTGATCCCGCTGAACCGGTCCTCCGCCGCCACTCCCCGGGTAAACACATAGCGGTACAGATACACCTTTTCCAGGTCGTCAAAGACGGCCTGCCCGTCCTTCGGGATCGTCAGAGAATTCCGGATGCGCCCGATATTGGCCTGCGCGTCCCCGGGATTGCCGAGAATCAGCTCCGCGAAATTCAGGAACGTGCGGTCGTCGATTTTCCGGTCCCGGTGCTTTCCGGTCAGCTCCGTTTCCCCGAGCTCCTGTTCCGCCCGCGCCCGCCGCCGCTCCAGCTTCGCGGTCTGGTCCGGGCTGCACCGCAGGCCGAGCTTTTTGATATAGTAATAAGGGTAGCGGATCTGATGCACGATTCCCAGCGCGATCAGCGCGTCCGGCGGCAGATTCCCGTTCATATGGGTATGCAGATCCGTCCTGAACTTGCATTCGCTGCGGATGTAGGTTTTCACGATCGTCTTGGCCTCGCCGAGGCGGTAGTCCCGGGTCTGGCTCATCAGGGTTTTCGAGATCGCCGGAATGGACGCCTTCAGCTCCACCCTTCCGTCCGGATAGATGTTCGCGACCTTGGTATTGCCCAGGCGGAAAATATACATCCGGCGGTTGCCGCCGTCAAAATAGCACGGAACCTCGCCCCGGAGGATCTTCAGGCCCCGGTCGTCCTCCTCGGTTTTCAGTCCGCAGATTTTCGCCAGATTCATGATCAGGTTTCCGCTGTGATGATTCGGCGTCCGGATCGTATAGAAGAGCCTTTCCCCTTCCAGATTCAGCTCAACCGCAAGATCCTTTTCCCGGTCCAGATAAAACTGCTGAAAGAAGATCATATCCGATTACTCCATCCGGAACATCAGCCGGAGCTTCGGCTGCGCCCCGGTTTCGGGATCCATTTCCAGATCGAGCACGTCCTGCATATATTCGTTCCACCGGTCCACCACCGGGCTCTGCGCCTGGGTTTTCTCCGCGAATTCAATCCCTTTTTCGCATTCATAGTATCCGAACACATCCCGTCCGTCGCTCCAGATGGTATAGTTCCGGATGCCCGCGGATTTCAGCAGCTCCAGCATCTCCGGCCAGATTTCATCGTGGCGGCGCTTATATTCCGCCTGCATGCCTTCCCTGATCCGTCCCTTCCACGCAAACCGTTCCATTCCGAAATCCTCCTTTTTCTTTCCGGTCTCCCGGACCTGTCTGTTTCCGTTAAGCTATCTACAATGTAAGCATTTTCCATCCCACTGTCAAGCGCCTTGTCTCCGGAAGCGCGCCGGGAGCCGGGCGCGGCGCGCGGACTTCGGTTGACAAAGCCCGGGGGGCCTCCTATAATTCAGAAGGTTCACTCAAAATAAAATCAAAGGCCGGTGATTTGATGCCTTCCATTTTTCTGATCGGCGATTCCACCGTCGAGGACAATCAGCCCCCTTTCCGGGGATGGGGATGGGCGCTTCCCCGCTATGTGCGGGAGGGCGTTCAGGTGCACAACCACGCGCTCAGCGGGCGCTCCAGCCGCAGCTTCCGGGAGGAAGGGCTCTTTGAGCCCGTGGAAAAAGCGCTCTCCGCCGGGGATCTGCTCCTGATCCAGTTCGGACACAACGACGAAAAGGATGACGAGCGCCATACGGATCCGGACTCCACCTTTCCGGAGGAGCTGCGGAGATACTGCCTTTCCGCCCTGGAGCGGAAAGCGCAGCCGGTTCTTTTCACCCCCGTATCCCGCCGCTTCTTTGTCGGGCAGGGCAGCATGCTCTACACGCACGGGGAATATCCCCGGGCGATCCGCAAGCTGGCGGAGGAGGAAGGGATTCCCCTGTGCGATCTGAAGAAGGCCAGCCGGGAGCTTTACCTGTCCCTCGGAGAGGAAAAGACGGCGGAGCTGTTCGTCCGTCTCAAGCCCGGGGAGCATCCGGACTTTCCCGACGGCCACGATGACAAAACCCATTTCAACGCGTACGGAGCGGATCAGATCTGCCGTCTGGCCGTCCGGGAAATGAGACGGTATCCGGTGTGCGCCGCGCTGCTGAAGGAGGACGGAGGATGCTGACGGAGTCCGGATCATTCAGCATCCTTTTTCCCCGTCCGGAGGAGGTCCGCTGCCGGGAGCTGCCCGAAACGGTCTGGCACGATCTGGGGCTGGACGTCATCGTGGAAAAGCTGGCGCATCAGCCGCAGGAAGTGCAGCTGATCCGGCGGGTCATGACCCATCTGACCGACGATCCCGCGGTCAGCGCCTGGCGCTGCGATGTCTTCGCGGATATCCTGAACCATCCGGAGATCCGGGAACGGATGATGAAGCTGCTCGAGCAGGTCAAAACCTTCTATGATTACGGCATTGTCAACCGGGGAACCGGGGACGAATCCGGCCTGTGGGATCTGATGCACCGGCTGGAGGAATACCGGAGCTATGTCATCACCATTGAAGCGCTCCACGAATGCCTCGCCGATCAGGACCTGGTTTCGGAAGGGCTGCGGAATCTGTACGGCTCCATCGACCGGATTTACCGGGAGAACGGCTTTGCCGCCCTGAAAAAGGACGTGGAGGAGATGCATTCCTCCGCTTCCGAGCTGAAGAGCGTCACGGTCGGCATCAACCTGAACGATCGTTTCGAAGCCGTCAGCCTGGGACTGATTTCGGTCAACCGGAAGCCTTTCACCCAGTCCGGCATTCTGAAAAACTTCATCCGGTCCGTTTCCCCGAAGGATCAGCTGCAGCCGGAGGCGGACTGGGACGGCCGCACCTCCTTCTATCCGGCCAATCCCCAGGCCGGTTTTCTCGCCGGAGCGGGGCGCGCGGTTGAAACGGCGGCCGTATTGCGCAACCCCGTCGCCGCCATGACGCTCGCGCGCGTTCCCGACGCGGACGGAACCGCCGGCGTCACCCGCCAGATGGATTCCGCTGCTTCCATGCTGGCCTCCCGGATCGTGCGCCGGCTGAAGGATCTGCTGGGAAAATATCTGAACATCAGCGTGAAAGCCATCGCCGATCTGATTCCCGAGCTGGTCTACTACACCCGCTGGGCGGAATATATCGAAAAGCGCCGGGCGGAAGGCTGGATTTTCTGCAAGCCCGAGGTTCTCCCGGCCGAGGCCGGCGGCGCCGGCATGCAGGCGGAAGGCTTCTATAACCTGAAGCTGATTTCCGCGCTCCGGCCCGGGCAGGTCACCCCGAATACCCTGGGCTTTGACCGGGAGAAGAGAATCTACATCCTGACCGGCGCGAACCGGGGCGGCAAAACCACCATCACCCAGGCGGCAGGCCAGCTGTTCCTGCTGGCCCAGGGCGGGATTTTCGTTCCCGCGGAGCGTTTCTCGTTTTCCCCGGCGGATCTGGTCCTGACCCACTTTCCCGCGGACGAGGACCAGACCATGGATCTCGGCCGCCTCGGGGAAGAGTGCCGGCGGTTCCGGGAGATCTACGGCCTCTGCTCCGGACACAGCCTGCTGCTGCTCAACGAAACCTTTTCCACAACCTCCTTTGAGGAAGGCTACTTTATCGCCGTCGACGCGGTGAAGGCGATGCTGGAGCGCGGATGCCGGGTGATTTACAACACGCATATGCATAAGCTTGCCGCCGATCTGGACAGCATCAACAGCCCGCGCTGTCCCTCCCGGGCCGTCTCCCTCGTCGCCGAGACCGTAGAGGGGCAGAATTCCTTCCGGGTCCGGATCGCTCCGCCGGAGGGAAAATCCTTTGCCCGCAGCATCGCCGAAAAATACGGCGTCACCTATGAATCGCTGACCGCGCTGCAGCCGTGAGCCGACGGAAAGTCCCCGTAATCCCGCTGCCCGAGGTCCTTTCGAATTCACGCATCACGGAGGAACACCCGATATGGATCATCTTCAGCGTCTTTCCTTCACCTCGGATTATATGGAGGGGGCCCATCCGGCCATCCTGCGCCGTCTGCTCGAGACCAATCTGGAAAAAACGCCGGGCTACGGCCTGGATCCCTTTTCCGAATCCGCCCGGGAGAAAATCCGCGCCGCCTGCCGCGTGCCGGACGCGGCGGTCTGGTTTCTGGCCGGCGGCACGCAAACCAACGCCGTCATGATCGACGCGCTCCTTCGCCCCTGGCAGGGGGTGATTTCCACCGAAAGCGGGCATATCGCCACCCACGAAGCCGGCGCCATCGAGCACGGCGGCCACAAGGTGCTCACCCTGCCGCACCGGGACGGAAAAATCTCCGCGGAACAGATCCGGGCCTGCGCGGAGGCCTGGCGGCGGGACGGGAACCGGGAGCATATGGTGATGCCCGGCATGGTCTATCTCTCCCATCCCACGGAATACGGAACGCTGTACAGCCTGCGGGAGCTTCAGGAAATCAGCGGGGTCTGCCGGGCCTTTCAGATGCCGCTCTATCTGGACGGCGCCAGGCTGGCCTACGCCCTCGCCTGCCCCGAAAACGACGTCACGCTGCCGGATCTCGGCAGGGTCTGCGACGCCTTCTATATCGGCGGAACCAAATGCGGCGCGCTGTTTGGCGAAGCCGTCGTCATTCCGGACGGCAAGGCCCTTCCGCATCTTTTCACCCTGATCAAACAGCACGGGGCCCTCCTGGCCAAGGGCCGGATCACCGGATTGCAGTTCGACGTGCTCTTTACGGACGGTCTGTATGAAACCATCGGCCGCCCCGCCATCGAGGCCGCCGCCCGGATCCGGAGCGCACTGGCCGAAAAGGGCATTCCCCCGGCCGTTCCCTCCCCCACCAACCAGATTTTCCTCCTGCTGGATCCGGCCCGGGCCGAAGCGCTGGCCGAAAAAGTGGAAATGAGCTTTATGGAACAGCGGGACGACGGGCGGGTTCTGATGCGAATCGCCACCAGCTGGGCCACCGCCCCGGAGGATACGGAGCGGCTGATCGCCTGCCTGTAAGCTTCCTTCCGTTCCCCGCGGCCCCCGGCGGAGTTTTCCCCGGGGGCTTCTTCGGTTGACACCCTTTCCCATTTTGGATAGAATAGCTTCGGTCTTTCCGCGCGTTGCCGGGCTCCCCGCGCCGGAGGCAGATTCCCCCGCAAATCTGAAAGAAGGAGCCTGATCGGCTTATGAAAAAATTCTGGCCGCTGGCCGGCCTGCTGCTGTCCCTGCTGATTTTTCCCGCCTTCGCGGAGGTACAGGTTTCCGTGTCCCCCGCTTCGGTCCGGGCCGGCGACTATGTGGACGTTTCCGTGTCCGCCTCCCGGGAGGGAGCGCAGGGGGTCATCTATTCCCTCAGCGCCGGGGGCGAAACGATCTTCAAGGGAGAACTGACGGATCACTGGACCGCCGCCTTCCGTCCCCGGACGGAGGCCGACCACGTGCTGACCGTCACGGTTGTCTACGGGAAAAAGGATACCGAATCCGCCTCCGTGACGGTTCCCGTTTCCGGGGCGGCTCCGGTTCAGGAAGGGCCCGATGTGGTGTATCAGCAGAAGGACGGATGGTGGAAGAATAAAAAATACGCCATCCGCTCCGTCCAGAAAGCCGGGTGCGCCCTGTTTACCCTGAGCCACGCGCTGCAGCGCATGGGCATGACCGGGGAGGATCTTCTGCCGGACGCCCTGGCCCGGACCTACAAGGCCTTCTATGTGGAAGGCCGGGGGACCGCCAACGAATCCTTTCTGCGCAAGGCGGGCGAGACATACGGCTTCTCCACCCTGCCGGATCTGATCACCTCGCCGGACACCATCGTTTCCTGTCTGAAACGGGGAGACTTTTTCAGCTTCATGATCGTCACCGGCCATATCGCCCTGGCCGACCGGATCAGCGAAAGCGGCGACATGGTTCACATCGTGGATTCCGCTGCCGGCGCCACCTATGAACGGATCAAAGGGGAAAGCCCCTGGATTCAGCTGGAGGACGGGACCTTCGCCGCCGCCAAAACCCCGGAGGAGATGCCCGGCCTTCGCTGGTATTTCGAAACCGGAGAATACGGCGGGGCGGAATACTGGCTTCCCCTTTCCTACTGCGCCGGACAGGGCATGCGGCTGATCCGTCCCGCCTGGCTGACCCTTTCCGACGGCGCGGAGGATCCGGTTCCCGTTTCCGTTGATTACTTCGGATCCCTGATCGCGAAAGTCATCCTGAACGGGGAATCGGTCCGGGTTCCGGTCACGCAGCTGCAGTGGAACTGCATCGGTTCCGATCAGCCCCTGATCGCGCTGGTCACCCGGAACGGAGACGCGCAGTTCTCCGACGGAGACGGAAAGCCGGTTGCCGGATATAACAAAATCCGCTACGGCACCCTGCTGCCGGTGCTGGAGGTTCAGGAGGACCGGGTCTACGTCGCCTGGAAGGATACCTTCGGATATCTTTCCCGGAAAAGCGTGGAGCTCCTCCCGGCCGGGGAAACCGCTTTCCTCACCGGGCAGATCGCCGTGAACGGCAAAACCACGGTGGCTTCCACCGTCCGCGTCCGCCGGGAGCCGAAGGGCAAAAGCAAAATCATGGCCGAATGGAAGGCCGGTACGCCGGTCGCCGTGGTTCAGGAGGAAAACGATTATCTGCTGGTCGAGGGCAAAGGACTGCGGGGCTGGATCGAGAAAAAATATTTTCTGGCGGACGGAGGGGAAAGCAATGGGCAGACGGTCGACGAAAGAGAATAAATCCATCTGGCAGACAACCCGGGAATCCCTGGATCTGACCCGGGAAAAAGCCGGGGAGCTGATTCCCGGTTTTTCTCCGGAGCGCATCGAGAAAATTGAAAACGGCCGGACCCAGATCCAGCCGGAGGACGCACTGCTGCTGGCGGAGTATTATAAAACGCCTTCCCTCTGCAATTACTACTGCGTTCACGAATGTCCGATCGGCCACATCCTCGCCCCGCGGGTGGAATCCAAGGAGCTGGCTCAGATTACGGTGGAAACCCTGAACGCACTGAATCAGCTGTCCCGCCACAAGGACCGGTTTCTGGAAATCGCGGAGGACGGGCGCGTCCGGCCGGATGAGCTGGAGGACTTCCGGGAGATCAAAACGACGCTGGACAAGCTCGCCCTGAGCGTTTCCAATCTGAAGCTCTGGGTGAATGAGCAGATCGCCGCCGGACTGCTGGAGCAGGAAGAGGCCTGAAGAAAACCGCAAAAAAACCGAAGGAAATACTTGCATTCCGTTATTGTATCAAGTACATTTAACGGGTGTGATTGAGTCGGGCATCCGCCCGGGAAAGGAAACATTCCATGGAAAAGAAAAGCAGAAAAGTCGGTACTGTATCCCGCGGCATTCGCTGCCCCATCATCCGGGAAGGAGACGATCTGGCCGGCATCGTGACCGCCAGCGTCCTCGAAGCCGCCCGGGATGAAGGGTTTGCCCTCCGGGACCGGGATGTCATCGCCATCACCGAATCGGTTGTGGCCCGGTCGCAGGGCAACTACGCCTCAGTTGACGATATCGCGGCGGACGTGAAGGCTAAAACCGGCGGCGGAACGGTCGGCGTTCTGTTTCCGATTCTCAGCCGCAACCGTTTCGCCATCTGCCTGAAGGGCATTGCCCGCGGCGCGAAAAAAGTGGTTCTGATGCTTTCCTATCCCTCTGACGAGGTCGGCAACGCCCTGGTCAGCCTGGATCAGGTGGATCAGGCCGGCATCAATCCCTATTCCGACGTGCTGACCCTGAAGCAGTACCGGGATTTCTTCGGTGAAAACCCCCACGAATTTACCGGCGTCGACTACGTCGCCTATTACGGCGATCTGATCGCGGCCGAAGGCGCGGAAGCGGAAATCATTTTTGCCAATCACCCCAAGTCCATTCTCTCCTATACGGATACGGTCATCACCTGCGATATCCATACCCGCTCCCGGACCAAGCGGATTCTGAAAGCCGCGGGCGCCCGGATCGTTCTGGGAATGGACGACCTGCTGACCGCTTCGGTGAACGGAAGCGGGTTTAACGAGCGTTTCGGCCTTCTGGGTTCCAACAAAAGCACGGAAGACCGCATCAAGCTCTTCCCCCGGGAATGCCAGGATCTGGTCACGGATATCCAGGCCGCCGTTCTGAAGGAGACCGGGAAGCACGTGGAAGTCATGGTCTACGGCGACGGCGCCTTCAAGGATCCCAAGGGAAAGATCTGGGAGCTGGCGGATCCCGTGGTCTCCCCCGCCTTTACCTCCGGCCTGATCGGCACGCCGAACGAGCTGAAGCTGAAGTATCTGGCGGACAGCGATTTTGCCCACCTGAGCGGAAACGCGCTGCGGGAAGCCATTGAAGAGCGGATCCGGGCCAAGGACGGCGATCTGAAGGGAAAAATGGCGTCCGAAGGAACCACCCCGCGCCAGCTGACCGACCTGATCGGTTCCCTGTGCGACCTGACCAGCGGCTCCGGCGACAAAGGCACCCCGGTGGTGCTGGTCCAGGGATATTTCGATAATTATACCAACGAATAACCCCGGCGCGGAAAAAGCGCGAAAAAAAAGCCCCTGACTCCCGTTTCTGAGAGTCAGGGGCTTTTGAATACCCGGCCCGGATCCGCCCGGCAGGATTACTCCTCCGTCTTCTCCTCAGCCGCTTCGTTAAACTTCTCCGACACCTGATCGTCGGTCGCGACCACTTCATACTCGTCCGCCGCGGGATTCTCCGCGGGGGCGGCAGCGGGCGCGCTGTCTTCCAGCGCCTGGCGGATGCTCAGGCTGATCCGCTTCTTCTCGGGATCCACGCCCAGCACCTTCACCTGAACCTCCTGGCCGACCTGTACCGCGTCTTCCACCTTGGCCACCCGGGTCGCCGCGCACTGGCTGATATGCACCAGCCCGTCCAGACCGGGCTCCAGCTCCACAAAGGCGCCGAAATCAGTAATCCGGACCACTTTGCCGGTCACGATCGCGCCTTCCGGATACTTCTCCGCCGCGTGATCCCAGGGATGATCCTGCAGCTGCTTGTATCCCAGCTGAATCCGCTCCCGCTCGGGATCCAGGCTCAGCACCTTGACGTCCACTTCCTGGTTCACTTTGACCACATCGCCGGGATGCCGTACGCGGCCCCAGCTCAGATCCGTAATATGGATCAGGCCGTCCACCCCGCCGATATCGACGAAGGCGCCGAAGTCCGTCAGCCGGCGGACGATACCGTGAATCACGATGCCTTCTTCCAGCTTCTCCCAGGCTTCCTTCTTCTTCGCCGCGGCTTCCTCCGCGATGACCGCCTTCCGGCTGGCCACAACGCGCTTCTTCTGCTTATCGACCTCGATGATCTTCAGCTTCATCTCTTTGCCGACGAAATCCGCGATCTTCTCGACATAACGCTGGCTCAGCTGGCTGGCCGGAACGAAAGCCCGCACGCCGCTGACATCCGCGATCAGGCCGCCCTTGACGGCTTCCTTCCCGACGGCATCCACATATTCACCCGCGTCATATTTTTCCATCAGGGCGTCCCACGCCTTCCGGTTGACGATGTTGCGCTGGCTCAGCAGCACATTGCCCTCTCCGTCATTGACTTTCACCACTTCGACTTCGATCTCGTCATCCAGTTTGACATTCTCGTCCACCAGATCAGCACGCTTGATCAGGCCGTCCGCCTTGTAACCGATGCTGACGCAAACTTCATCATCGGTGATCTGCACCACTTTACCGGTCAACGTCTGTCCGGGCCGGATCCTCACCAGAGTGGATTCGACTTCCGCCATGAAGTCCTGATGATTTTCTTCCTCCTGGGATGGGGTCAGGTCCTTGTTTTCCATGTCGCTCATGCGTGTGACAACCTCCTTAAGTAAATCCGACGGCGTTGAGGCACCGGCGGTGATTCCAATCTTTTCGGAATCTATATTTGCAAAGGCGGGCGGAATATCCGCCGCACTTTCTGCCAGGATCGTCCGTCTGCACTTCCGCAGGCAGATCTCGTACAGTTTCCGGGTATTGGCGCTGTTCCTGCCGCCGACGACGATCATCGCGTCGCTGCGACCGGCCAGCTCCTCCGCCTCCCGCTGACGGACCTCTGTGGCGTTGCAGATGGTGCAATGACTGTCCAGCCCGGGAATCCGCTCCCGCAGAACCGCGGTAACCGCTTCCCACTCAGCCATCGGGAAAGTGGTCTGACAGACGGCCGCCGCTTTTTCCAGGGGGGGAAGCTTTTCGGCTTCCTCCACGGACGAAACGGTATAAACCGGTCCGGCGGCCCACCCGGCGGTCCCCCGAACCTCCGGATGCTCCTTCTGGCCCACCAGCACGACAGCCGTCCCGTCCCGGGAACACGCCGAAACAATCTGATGAACCTTCTCCACAAAGGGACAGGTCAGATCCACAATCTGATCGGTCACCTGCTCCAGCCGGCGAATCACATCCGGCGAAACGCCATGGCTCCGGATCAGCACCCGGCGGCCCGCGGCCTCGGCAGGATCATGAATCGGCTCCAGGCCGGCTTCCGCCAGCCTGCGAACCACCATCGGATTATGAATTAATTCTCCCAGCGAGCAGGCAGGAACACCTTCTCTTGTCAATGTCTCCGCCTTCTCCACAGCCCGGCGGACTCCTATGCAGAAGCCTGCGTGAGCGGCGATCTCAACCGGCATGGACTATATCCTCTCCCGATGATTATTCATCCTATATATTTTCTCGCAATCCGCGCAAAATCCTTCTGTCTGATCAAAAAAAATTTATTTCCGGTGATTTTTTTCTTTCACATCGGCAATCACGCGGCGGTAGGTCTCCCGGATCCGTTCATTCAGCGCTTCACAGGAAACCGCGTTGATCCCCCCGGCCGCCAGATCGTCATAGGGAATCGGATCCCCCACATAGACGTGGTTCATGTGAAAAAGGCTCAGCTTCCGCTCAATGTAAATGGGAATCAGCGGGACCTTGCTCCGCATGGCCAGCAGCGCCGTGCCACTTTCAATCTGCTCCATCTGGCCCTCATGATGCCGGGTGCCCTCCGGAAAAATCACCAGGATTTTCCCTTCCCGAAGGGTCCGGACGCAGGCCCGCATCGCTTCCATATCCATATTATGGCGGTCCACGAAAATGCAGTGCGCCCTTTTCAGCGCCCAGGCCGCCAGAGGGTTGCTCCCCAGCTGTTTCTTGGCCAGGAAAGTCACCTGCCGGCCCCGGACCCCCAGCGCCATGACGACGGGATCCAGCGCGTGCTGGTGATTGGCGATCAGGATATAAGGCGCTTCCCGGTCCAGCTTTTCCCGGTCATGAAAAACAACCGGCATGACCGTGCGGCATACCAGCCACGCAAGGCCCCGTACCGCTTCATACAGAAAGGAGCGTTTTTCAGCCATGGCTCTTTTCCTCCACGATCGCCAGGATCCGCTCCACCGTCTCCTCAAACGTCAGGCAGGAAGAATCCACGAGAACGGCGTCCTCCGCCCGGCGCAGAGGCTCCACCTCCCGGTGCATGTCCTGGTCATCCCTGCGCCGGAGTTCCTCCAGCACCTGCTCATAGGAATCCGGCATACCTTTCGCCTGCATTTCCAGAAAGCGCCGCCTGGCCCGCTCTTCCGGGCTGGCCGTCAGGAAGATCTTCGCGGTCGCCCGGGGCAGCACCGTCGTACAGATATCCCGGCCGTCGACCAGCATATCCGTTTCGGCGGCCAGCTTCTGCTGCAGGCGGACCATGGCCTTCCGGACCTCGCTGTAGCGGCTGACCGTGGAGGCGGCCATGCTGACCTCCGGCGTGCGGATCAGCCCGGTCACATCCTCCCCTTCGACAAAAGTATGCTGCCCGTCCGCGCCGTAGGACACCGTGACCGGCAGATTCAGGCAAAGCGCCGTCACGGCTTCCTCATCCGCCGGATCCATGCCTCTCCGAAGCACGGTCAGCCCCAGCGCCCGGTACATGGCTCCCGTATCCAGATGCAGAATCCCCAGCCGCTTCGCGGCCTCGTCCGCCACCGAAGACTTTCCCGCTCCAACCGGGCCGTCAATCGCAACATTCAGCGCCATTTTCCCTGCTCCTTCCAATGATCCTCCCGAATAATCAGGCTTCCTCCATTATACACAATGCGGGATTTTTGGCAACGACCGGCTGAACCTGCGGGCCTCCGCCGGACGGAGAATGCAAAAAGAAATATACAATCGTATAAAAAAATAGCTTGACACGCTATCCATTGAAATTTATACTGGGCAGGAAGGAGTGACACCTTCTGCTTAAGGAGGTTCTTACCATGAAGGCCACCGGTGTAACCCGTCAGCTGGATTCTCTTGGGCGCATCGTGATCCCCATCGAGCTTCGCCGTACGCTGGACATCCACACAAAGGATCTGCTGGAAATCAGTGTTGACGGCAGCTTAATTCTTCTCCGGAAGTATGAACCGAACTGTTCTTTCTGCGGAGAAAGCCGCGGCCTGACTTCTTTCAGAGAGAAGCTGGTTTGCCGGCAGTGCCTGAAGGAGTTAAAAAATCTTTGAGCTGATCCCCCGGGTTTCCGGCGTCGGGTTTTTCCCGGCGCTTTTTGTTTCCCTTGAATAACCGGGCGGAAAAAGATATAATAAGCCGTTACTGTGAGGAAGGAGCGGGATGATGGTTTTTCCTTTTTTTGCCTACCTGTCCCGGCTGAAGCTGATTTCCAGGTGGAGCCTGATGCGCAATACCCAGCCGGAAAACGACGCGGAGCATTCCCTGCAGGTCGCCATGATCGCCCACGGAATCGCGGTGATCGGCCGCGAGCGGTACGGGCGGAAAACCGATCCCGAGCATGTTCTCACCCTGGCCGTGTATCACGACGCGACCGAGGTCATGACCGGCGATCTGCCGACCCCGGTAAAGTATTATAACGATGAACTGCGGGGGGCCTATCGCCGGCTGGAAGATCTTTCCGCTTCCCGGCTGCTGGCCCTTCTGCCGGAGGATCTCCGGTCCTCGTGGCAGCCCTGTTTTCAGCCGGAGCCCGGATATGACCGGGACGTGGTCAAGGCGGCGGACAAAATCGCCGCCTACATCAAATGTCTGGAGGAAAAGCGGGCCGGGAATCATGAGTTCGACTATGCCGCGGAAAATATCCGCTCCTCCCTGAAACGGTTTGATCTCCCGGAGGTTCAGGATTTTCTGCGGGACTTCCTGCCCGCCTTCGAAATGACCCTGGATGAACTGAATCATCCTTCCGACTCTCATCCGTAAAGGAGGTACTTTATGAAACGGATCCTGTCCATTCTGCTGGTCCTGTCCCTGATGCTTTGCCAGTTGATCCCGGTTCTGGCCGAAGACGGGGATGACGATCTGGAAATTGAGGAAATCGTCGAAAACGTCGATCTGGATGACGCAGAGAAGCCCCCGCTGTCCGATGAGGATCTGGCAGAGCTGGAAAAAATCGGGCAGTCCCTGGATTCCTTCGAGTTCGAGCCCTATAACGTGAATACCGGCTCCCTGGAGATGAATCCGAATCTGCCGGGCAACGTGACCAATATTCTGCTGATCGGGCTGGACAGCCGCGCGGAGGATCTGCAGGACAACGCCGACAAAAACAGCGTGAAGCACGCGGACGTGCAGATCATTCTCTCCCTGAATCCGGATGACCAGGTCAATCCGATCAAGCTGACCTCCTTCCTGCGCGATACCCTCGTGGAAATTCCCACCAGCAACGGGTATATGAAGTCCAAAATCACCAATTCCTACGGCTATTATGAAAACCGGATTTTCCATGATTTCCCGGACCGGACGCTTCAGACGATCAACCACAATTTCGAAATGAACGTGCAGTATTATGTGGCGATCAATTTCTACGGCGTCGTGGCCATTATCGACTCCATGGGCGGCATCGATGTGGATCTGAACGAGGGCGAGGCCTATCATATCAACGCCTATATCAAGAAGTACGCCGGGAAAATGCTGAATACCTATGATACCAAGGAGCGCAGGGCCGCCCGCCAGGAGCTGAAAGTGGCCGCCGGCGTCCAGCATCTGGACGGGTTGCAGGCCCTGATGTATGCCCGGATCCGAAGCTCCCTGAAGAAAAAATACGACAGCGATATCAACGGCGACTGGGGGCGGACGGCCCGCACGCGCCATCTGCTCGACCTGCTGATGCAGAAAGCGCTGGACAAGTCTTCCGGCATTTCCCTCTTCGACCTGTTCAGCGAATGTCTGGACTATGTATCCACCAATATCACTCCGAGCGTCATATGGGATCTGATGACCAAGGTGCTTCAGTCCGGCATCGCTTCCAGGCTGGGGCAGGAAAACGCGACCCTGATCTCCCAGTTCCGGATTCCGATGGACAAGAACAGAAGCGGGAAAAAGCCCTGGAGTTATGAAACCGTCAACGGAGACAGCGTTGTATTCATGAGCAGCAAGAATTTCCAGGAAAGCGTGGAAATGCTGC
Source organism: Clostridiales bacterium (assembly GCA_015056205.1). GTDB lineage: Bacteria > Bacillota > Clostridia > Christensenellales > Aristaeellaceae > Aristaeella. The sequence continues at coordinate 98,638 of SVGS01000005.1, forward strand.
ACGAATTTATCTACGGCAGATATTATCCCGCGAAGTAACGGCGGTTCTTCCCCCGGTAGGGGAACCGACGGCTCAGGACCGGGAAAGCAGATCGGATATCCTGACGGTTCCGCTGATCTTCCAGTAAACCAGGGTCAGCGCCGTGTAGACGGCGATCCCGGCCGCCGTCTGAACGGCAAGGGTGAGCCAGGAGACTTCCGGCAGAAGCCGTCCGATCCCCTTCACGGCCAGCAGCATGACCATGCCGATCGCGGCATATACGCCCGTGTATTTCAGGTATTTCGGATAATCCAGCTCCCGGTCTTTTCGTAAAATCAGATACTGCACCACCGGCACCGTCATCTCCGCCAGCAGCGTTCCGATGACGGCGCCCATGCTTTTCATACCGGGGATCAGCAGCGCGTTCGCCGCCAGATTCACCGCGGCCCCGCAGCAGACGCTTTTCACAAAAACGGTATCCCTTCCCTGGGGCAGCACGACCTGGGTGCGGATGACATTGGCAAACCCGATCATGATCAGCGTGAAGCCCAGCGGAGCCATCAGCACCCCGGAATAAGCGAAATCCCCGCCGTAGAACAGCGGCGCGAAACGGTCCGCCACCGCCGCGACGCCGAAGGCCATGGCGCTGACCATGCAGAGAATCAGGTTCATGCTGCGGTCGATATGCCGGCGGATCCGCGCCGTCTCCCCCATTTTGACCATATGGGATACTTTCGGCATCATCACGGTTCCGATCGCGGAGATAAATCCGCTCAGGCAGTAAATAATCTTCTCCGCGTTTTCATACAATCCGTTCTCCGTCACCCCGGCGATGGTGCTCACCATCACCTTGTCCATGGTGCGGTAAATATTCACGGCCAGGACCGAAATAAACAGCACCGCGCAGGGGCCGATATGACGCAAACTTTCCCGGAAAGGGACCGGATGATAGCTCACCCGTCCGCGAAGCACAGCCGCGCAGCTCAGGCAGCCCGCCAGGGTGGACAGGCTCCAGGCCGCGGCATAAATCCACAGATCCTCCTTCCGCCGGACCAGCAGAAACACGCAGACCGCCGCGGCGATTTTCACAAAAGTGTTGCGCAGGGCAATGGGCTTAAACTGATCCAGCCCCATCAGGCACCAGTCAAAATTGCACAGGCAGCTGACGCTCATCCAGGTCAGATGAAGCGCGATGATCCGCTCTTCCCCCGCCACCAGGAATACATATCCGAACCAGAAAAGAAGGGTTATGCCCGCCACCAGCAGCTGCATCTGCCAGATCGCGGAAAAAGTTTTGTTCAGTTTTTCCGGCTCATCCCGGACCTTGGCAATAGCCCGCACGCCGTAGTCATTCAGGCCCAGCATGCCGATCAGGCAGAAAATATAGCTGACGCTCCACGCCAGGGAGTACAGACCCACGCCTTCCCTTCCGACCGTCCGGGACAGATAGGGGGCTGTCACCAGAGGCAGCAGAACGGAAAACACGCGGTAAGCCACGTTATACGCGGCGTTTTTCCTGGTACTGTTCATACGGCCATCCCGGTTACAGATGGAGCAGCGTCGTGGCGATGCCGAAATAGACCAGCAGGCTCAGGGCATCCACAATCGTGGTAATAAACGGGCTGGCCATCACCGCCGGATCGAAGCCGAGCTTTTTCGCCAGCATCGGCAGCGTACAGCCCACCACCTTCGCGCACAGCACGGTCACCGCCATGGTCAGGCCGACCACCAGCGCCACCATATAGCTCACATCCTGGGTGCCCAGCAGCAGCTTGTCCACCAGCATGATTTTGGCGAAACACAGCACGCTCAGCACCAGGCCGCACATCAGGGCGGTCCGGACTTCCTTCCAGATCACCTTGCCCAGATCCCGGAATTCCAGCTCTCCCAGGGACAGGGCGCGGATCACCGTTACCGAGCTCTGGGATCCGGAGTTGCCGCCGGTATCCATCAGCATCGGGATAAAGGCGGTCAGGCAGACCATCGCCGCCAGCTTCTCCTCAAAATTGGAGATGATCAGCCCCGTAAACGTGGCCGAAACCATTAGCAGCGCCAGCCAGGGAATCCGGTGCTTAAACAGATCGAACGGAGAAGACCGCAGATAGGTCTTGTCGCTCGGCGTCATACCGGCCATGATCTCCATGTCCTCGGTGGTCTCTTCCTCGACAACGTCCATGGCGTCATCGAAGGTTACGATCCCGACCATCCGGTTGTCCCCGTCCACCACCGGAATGGCGAGCAGGTTGTATTTGCTCATCATCCGGGCCACTTCTTCCTGGTCGGTATGGGTGGTCACCGTAATCAGGTTGCTCTCCATGATGCTGTCAATGGTCTGCAGATCGTTCGGCGCCAGGAGCAGGCTTTTCACGCTCACCGTGCCCACCAGCAGCCGGTTGTCCAGCACATAGCAGGTATAAATCGTCTCCTTGTCCACCCCGGTGCGCCGGATGCGCAGAATAGCGTCCCCCACCGTCATCCCGGGGGACAGCTTCACGTATTCCGTGGTCATCACGGAGCCCGCGGAATCCTCCGGATACTGCAGGATCTCATTGATCTCCTTGCGCATCTCCGGATCCGCCTGGGCCAGAATACGCTGAACGACGTTGGCCGGCATCTCCTCCACGATGTCCACCGCGTCGTCGACATACAGCTCGTCCATGACCTGGCGCAGCTCCTTGTCGCTGATGCCCCGGATCAGAGCCTCCTGTTCCTCGCTCTCCATCTCGACGAAACTTTCCGCGGCCAGCTCCTTCGGAAGCAGGCGGAACAAAAGCGGCAGCTTGTCCGGTTCAATCCCCGAAAAAACCGCAGCGATATCCGCGGGATTCATGGTCACCAGCACGTCCCGGATCGTCGAATATTTTTTTTCCGCTAACAGAGTCTGTAAAGTGTTTTCAACTGTAACGTTATGCTCTGGCATGTTCGCTTCCTCCTGTCTTTTTCAGGATACCCTTTTACCGGAAGCAATATGGCATGCGCGGCGAGCGGTTCAGCGGCTGCCCGCTGACAAGATCATTCCGCGGAAAGAAACGCCACAGCGCCTGTATTCCGCAGACATCGCCCAACCGGTATGCCGCTGCTACTCCCAGCGTCCATGACGTCCCCTCCTTGTCTTAAATTTGGAAATCCGATAGCCTGGATATTATACCCCCGCTTCAGATTCAAAGTCAATTACTTCTTCTTCATCGTCCGCGGACCGGACCGGTTCGGGATTCTCCCGTCTGTTTCCGATCACGGCCGCGGAAAACGGGGGAAGATTAAAGGCAATGAACCCGTCCTGAACCGGGCCCAGTTCCTCATCCTCCGTGACAAAGCCGTCCTCCGTGGTCTGGAACAGCCGGTGCCAGATTTCTCCTTCCTGCGCGCCCGCATCCCGGACAAACAGGCGGAAATCCGTCCCGCCGCCGGTATTGTTGATCGCGATCACCGTTCTCTCCTTCCGGTCAAAGCGGGCATACGCGATCCGCCCGTAATCCTCCAGCAGCGGCTTCAGCCCGCCGTCCTTCAGAACCGGATAACGTTTTCTCAGGGCGATCAGCCCGCGGTGCAGCTCAATCAGCCCCCGGTCCTCATGGCCCCAGGGATAGGTACGCCGGTTATCCGGATCGGTCCAGCCGACCTGTCCCGCCTCATCCGCGTAGTAGATCGTCGGAGCGCCGGGCCAGGTCATCTGAATCACCACGGCTTCCCGGAAAACGCCCTTGTTAATCCCCGCGGCCGCCGCGGCCGGACCCATCGTGGTCGTGCGCCCGATCATCCGGTTGGTCCGGGTCATAAACCGGGAATGATCGTGATTGCTCAGCTCGTTCATCGCGCAGATCGTCGACGGGTAGCCAAGGCGGGCCATTTTATCCTTCATGATGCCGAAGAAGGCGGATCCGTTCTGATAAAGATCATCCCGGTAGGAATCCGAATGCTTCTCCATACCGGTCAAAAACCAGGTGACCGGCTCCATGAAGGCGTCATAGTTCATCACCGTATCCCACTGGGTTCCGTCCAGCCAGGGGGCCGGATCCCCGTAATGCTCCGCGACGATCAGCGCGTCCGGATTGATCGCCTTGACCCGTTCGCGGAACTCCCGCCAGAAGGTATGGTTGAACTCCGGGCTGTGGCCCAGGTCCGCCGCCACATCCAGCCGCCAGCCGTCGATACTGTAGGGCGGAGAAAGCCATTTCTCCACGATTTTCATGATCGTTTCCTGCAGTTCCGGGCTGTCCTCATAGTTCAGCTTCGGCAGGGTGGAATAGCCCCACCAGCCTTCATAGGCCGGCGTCCGGCTGTTTCCGGAATCATTGAACCGGAAATAGGAGCGGTACGGGCTGTGAACGCTCTGGAACGCGCCCGGCTGGAAGCCCGCCTTGCCCAGATAGATGCCTTCATAGTCCATCCATTTGTTGAAGGACCCGCAGTGATTGAACACCCCGTCCAGAATGATCCGCATCCCGCGGCTGTGAAGCTCCCGGCAGAGCTTCGCGAACAGCGCGTCCGATTTCTCCAGATTCTCCATGCTGGTTACGCGGCGGATATACTTGGGTGCATAGCCGTTATGCTTTTCCCAGGCCTGCATCACGTGATCCACATCGTCGGTGATCACGCCGAAATGAGGATCGATATGCTCGTAATCCTGGCAGTCGTATTTATGGCTGGAGGGAGAAACAAAGATGGGATTCAGATAGAGCACTTCCACGCCCAGATCCTGCAGGTAATCCAGCTTGTCCAGAATGCCCTGCAGGTCTCCGCCGTAGAAATACCGGATGTCCGTGTCCGTCGGCGTCGCGTCCCAGTTTTCCTCATGCTTTGAATGGCCTACGGTATAATAGTATTCATTGTCCACCACATCATTTCCGGGATCCCCGTTGAAGAAACGGTCCGTAAAGATCTGGTACTGAACCGCTCCCTTCGCCCATTTGGGCACATGGAATCCCGGAATGAACCGAAAGGCGTAGTGATTATTGAAATCGGTAAAACCGCCGTCGCACACCCGGGCACCGCTCTGATCGTAGACCAGATGGGTGCCGTCCGTGCAGTCGATCAGAAAACGATAGGAAATCTCCTTCTTTCCGCAGACGATTCCCGCTTCATAATAATCAAAATAGGTGTCCGACTCCGTTTTGTACATCACCGGGCCCATCATCGTGGCGCCGTAATGAATCATCACGCGGCTGGCGCAGTCCCTGGCGACCCGGATCCGGATGGTCACGGTATCCCCCGGATTCGGTTCAGCGGGGAAACGGTAAGCGGGCGTTTCATCGCTGAATACAGCGGAGAGAACCGACTGGCTGATTGACATAGAGACCCTCCTCATAACAAGCTCGATCAATAGTATACTCATTTTGAGCCGGGTTCTCAAGCAAAACCTTCCCGTCCGTTTTCAGAAAAACCTTTCCCCGTCCGTTTCAGAAAAACCTTTCCCCGTCCGTTTTCCAAAGCGAAGCCCGGATCATTCCGCCGCCGCGGCCAGCATGCTCATCAGCATGCAAAGGGAGAGCAGGGAAGCAGCGGAAAGGGTCCTTTTGCCCGGGCCGGCCGCGGTATTTCCCGCCGCCGGGCCGTTCAGGCACACATTCAGTTTCAGTATATCATGCAAACCGTAATGAAAGCGTTACAGACAGCTTTTTTTCAAAGCGCACAAAAGCAAAAAAGATCGTATTCCAAAGCACACAAAAGCAAAAAATGATTGACAGACCCAAATCGCTGTGATATGATAATCGAGCTGTCACGGACAGCGTGTGGGCTCGTAGCTCAGCTGGATAGAGTGTTTGACTACGAATCAAAAGGTCGTGGGTTCGAATCCCGCCGGGCTCACTCGATCGGAGGTTCAGAAATGAGCCTCCGATCCTTTTGTTTTCAACGGCTCCAGCGATTCACTATCACCGGATTGTCAAACAGCCCTGTTTACCAGATCTGACATGTTCAGACGTAATTTCATTCATTTTTACCACGTTTTACGTACTGAAACAGTTCAAAAACGGTTCAAAACAGTTCAGGCAAAAAAGTCAAATAGCCCTGGGAGCAGCCTGCCTTTCAGCGGGCCATTTTGTCAACAAGCCCTGGGTTCAGACTGCTCGTGAGCGGGAGTTGAGGACACAAGTCCTCTCTCCATGAATTCCGTCAACTTGACCGCGCCTTTTTCCTCTTCAGCCTTGGAAAGCTTGGTGTAAATCTCCATGATCATCTTCAGGGACGCATGACCCATCCAGCGCTGAAGAGTTTTAATCGGAATATCGGCGTAATAGCAACGGGTACAGAAGTCAACCCGAAAATCGTGACAACGGATTGTCACGTCCTTCCAGGGCGGCAGTTCTTTTCCGGAAGCCAGAAGCGCCTTGTGCTCCCTGGTCTTGCCGTACCAACGTTTATGGCAGCCATTGACCTTGGTTTCCAGAAAGCAGATATAGGATTCATACTTCCTTTCGAAGGCAGTCTGGGACATCAGCTTGCCGTCCTCTTTCGGACACAGCAGACCGTGACGACCCCGGAGAGCATCTGCCAGCAGTTTCACAAGGGGAATCGTCCGCTTCGCGTTCTCCGTTTTCCCTTCAGATTCCTCTGCCTGATTGCCGTTGGAAAAACTGACTGCGCCCCGTACCGTAATCAAATTGTTTTCAAAGTCCACATCCCGGTCAACGTCGATATAAATCGCTTCACCCCTCCGGAGGCCGGTATAAAGCATGACCATGGCTACCGGGCCGAAATCATGCTCACGATAGGTGGAACTGATCAGATCACGCTCCCATTCCTCAAGAGCGCGATGTCCCTCGGCTTTCTTGCACTTGGGACGTTTGACCAGATCCATCGGGTTGCGCAGAATTGCGCCTTCCGCAAACGCTGTGCGGAAGATGCCCCTCAGGGTGGTCATAAACTTATTGACATAGGACGTGGAATAAACGGACAGCGTATTGATGATGGACTGAATGTCCGTCACCGTGATATGCCGCATCGGCTTGTTGTTCAGCTTTTCGCCAGCATATTTGATCATGTTGGCGTACTGCTGCTGTTGACGGGAACTGCAATCGACACGGTAGGTCTCGAGCCATCTCAACCCGTAATCCGTGAACGGCGTATCGCAGTGATCGTAATCGATCCCCGCTTTTTCCAGCGCGACATATTCTTCGCGTTTACGGAGAGCTTCTTTCTTGCTCTTTCCGTAAAACTGCTTATCCTTATAGTTTACCTTGAAGCGACCATCGCTTCGCTGAGCTAACTTATTGCGAGACATTTTACTTTTTCCTCCTAATAAAAATGCCCCGCAAAACTACGGCTAATTCAGTTATCAAGGTTCACAGGGAAGGTTGACTTCCCCTCGCACCTATCATAACAGCCTTAGCTTTGCGGGGCAATAGATTGATTGGTATTTTCTGCAGCGGTTTAGGCTGCGGTGTCTGCCACATCGGGCAGGGGCTGATCGCTTTGATAATCAATCCAGCGCTGAAGCCCAAGACGGTTAACCAGAATTCGTTTTCCAATCCTGAAGGACGGGAAATCCGGTTCCTTAACCAGTTCATAGGCAACAGGACGGGAGATATGAAGCTCATCAGCCGTTTCCTCGACCGTGAGGGTCATCCGCGGAACAGAAACTGACGGAGCAGATTCCGTACGTGGTTCCTGCTGCGGCTTAAGCGGCAATGCCTTTTCGAACACAGGCAACACTCCTTTCTTCGTTGATGGGGTTGACAACCAAGTTGCGGCAACCAAAGGCAAAACATTTTTCCGTTTTCATTTCCCTGTCAGAGAGAGGGAAATGAATCGTTTACGATTTTTTTCGGTTTTCACGGTTGCTTTGGTTGCCGCAACGGATACAGACACAGAGAAACATATATTTCACAATAGGTGCAGCCTGCTATAGGCAGCAACCATTATGACAACCAGGATCGCAACCAGCCTGGCAATCATCCCTTATCCGGCTTCAAGCCATTCGGCAGGCATGCCCAGTTGGACTGCCTGTTCATTCGGGATGCTGTTCGGCTTGGGTTGGTTGTCGGGGAGTTGATTGCCGGGATTAGCCTCCCTTGCGGGAGGATCATGGGCTGTTTTGATTCTCTCCCAACCTTTCTGCCGGCCGTATTCAGGTCCGAAACTGCGAGGATTCTCAAATCTCCGCCACTTATCACCCGCTTCGCTTCGCATGATTTCGACATAAGCGTGAAGCTGGTATTTCTTCGGCTCATCCATACGGCCTAAAGCCTCCTTGTGGAGCATACGGCAACAAACGATGTTGCCCTTATAGGATTGAAGCCAGTCGAGAATCTTTCCGGCATCATAGTCTTCCGGCATGAAGTCCTTCTGCACCTCGATCAGCTTTTTAGCGATTTCCGGTGAGAATTTCATGCTGTAATGACCATCGTTGTAGATGGACATTGCTTCCGCCCATACCTGTTCAATGTAAGCGCGCGATTCGGCCTCATTGTCGAGAATATGGACTTCCGCCTTCGTTCCATCTGTCATGACAGGAAGAAAACGGCGGTTTCCGGCCCGATCCAGGGGAAGGAAATCATAGGAATTCGAAGTTCCGGCAAAGATGCACTGCCGCAACCTGTCCTGGGGCTGGGATTCATAGGGCACGCGATAAGTATCCTTCTGCCGGCTGAAGAATGATCTGCTTTCCTCCACGCTCTTGGCGTTATTGGTGGCAAGCATTTCGCAGATTTCAACAATCCAGTGTCCCTGAAGCCGTTGAAATACTTTTTCATCATCCAGACGACGGATATCATCCGAGAACCATTCGTCATTCATCGCCAGGAACCTGAGGAAGGTGGACTTCCCGATACCCTGACCGCCTACCAGCGCCAGAACTTCTTCATACTTACAGCCAGGGATGAACACGCGCCGGATTGCTCCGAGCAGTGCATGCCGGAAAACTTCTTCCGTATAGTCATCCTCAGCAGAACCGAGGAAATGATGCAGACAGTGACGAATCCGGGGGACACCATCCCAAACCAGGCTCTCCAGTTTCTGGCGAATCGGATGAAAACAGTTGTTGTTCGCCACGATGCTCAGCGCACTGCGCATTTTCTTATCGCTGGAGAGGCCATACTTCTTTTCACAGAAGTATTGCAGAAAGTTCAGATCTGTATCTGTCAGAACAGATGAACTTCGATGCCAACCAAGATCACCGATAATATCAATCCGTTCAGTCAGGAGATTGAAGCGAATCGAATCCTTCAGCAGTGGATCCTGAGTGAAAACAGTGACATAGTTCCCGATGGTGTTTTTCACAACACCTTTATCGGTCATTTCAAGGCTGTCCCGGATTTCAGCACGAAGCTGATCCTGCTCCGTATTGATCACAGTCAGTTCATGAAAGTTATCCCTGGAATCAGCCTGCTGAGATGACGTGCTGCAGCCAATCTGCAGCGGAATCTTTTCTATCATTCCATATACGCCTCCCCGTTACGCTGCCTGTTCTGATTTTGCAGGACGGGCATGCTTGTGCAGAAACAATCTGACCTGATCCAGAGTGCCGTCGGCAAGCAAATCCTTTACCGCATATTCCCGGGTTAACTGATCATTACTGGCCAGCTGGTCTACCCAGTCAGAAACGGAAGGCAGCGTCTGCAACGCTGCCACGAAATGTTCATCCCATTCGGCGTCCCGATCCACAGGAGCGTAGTCTTTCTTCCACTGCTTCAGCACCAGTTCATACCGATGCATTGTCCTGAAAGCAGACCTATCATTCCAGGATACGGGCAGAATGGTTTTCTTATCCGGCCGAACGGGAACAAGTGCCGCGGATTCAGGCGGACGAGGCAGCAGATGAAAATCATCAGCAAGCTTCCGGGCAGCATCATAAAGCGTGAGATGGAAAACGCCGGCGACAAAATCAATTACATCGCCTTTGGCATGACAACCAAAGCAATAAAACCGATTGTCGACCTTCATGGAAGGATGCTTGTCGTTATGAAACGGACAGCACATCATTCCGTTGCTCTTTACAGAAAAACCATAGAATTCAGCTGCTTCCTTCACGGTAACAGCCTCCTTCACATCAGTAAAAATGCTCATTGTCATTCCTCCAAAGTTATAGAAATAAAAAGATCGCCGGTAAAATCATCTGCCGGCGATCCGGAAAAAGAATCCTTGGGGAACTTCTCATTGCAATGAATTCATCAGGTTCCCCGGTTTCCAGGGATGTAGGAGTACATCCTGCATAAAAATGCTTCGGTTGAGAATGACCGAAGGTTATCAATATTCAATTGTCAGGTTTACCGGGAATCGTGATCACGCTGGATCACTTTACGCCGGGGCGGTGCTTCCAGTTCTTTTTGCCGGAAAGCCTTGAGTTGTTCACGGATCGAAGGAGCAATCTCCTTTTCGATCTTTCGGATGTTCTCCGAACGGACTTCGGATTTGAACAGCCGCTCTTTGATCCAGCTGACCAGCTTTTCGGTACGCTTCTGGATCATGGAGATTGCGCCGTCAAGGTAAGCGCTGACTGCATCCCGGATGGCCGGTTTCAGCTTTCTGTCCGGAGAAGTGTTTTTCTCCTTAAAGGCAGAAAGCGCTCTGACCGTACTGGCCTGAGTTTCCCTGACCACGCTCTCAGCAGTCACTTTCACAGCCGAGTCATGGGCTTGTGCAGCAATGCTGGCGATGAACACCTTTTCATCATCCAGCAATGAAGCATTGCTGTCGATCTCGGCCTGCTGCTGCATTAGAATCTGGCTGTTCTGGGCCTGCTGAGCCTGGAGACTGGCCAGAGCCTGTTGCTGCTGGGCGATTGCTTCCTGCTGCTGGTCGATTTCAGCTTGCTGCGATTTAATGATGAAATCATTTTTCTCGCGGTAAGCCTGACCGCCGTAGATGGGTTCCTCTTCGATTGAAAGGCCGTGTTCCTTGCAGACATCAATGAACAGATCCCGGCAGATCGAATCGAAAGTCATTTTTCGATTGTTTTTCCGGCTCGACGATTCATCCGGATTCGGAAGAGGAATTCCCATTGCTTCCAGCGCCTTTTCCTGCTTCGGCTCAATTTCCTCGTAATCGTTCTTCACGTCGAAAACATGCCGCTCATGGACATGAGGCGTCGTTTCATCCAGATGAAGCGCCCAGTCCAGAATATGCACATGTTCTCCGAAACGGGCGTTAAAGCGCTCACGATAATCATCGAGTACATCCATCAGGACGGAAGGCGGAGTTTCGCTGCCCTGTTTTCCGATCTGGTAGATCGTTTCTTCCGGGCAGGTCCGCCTGTCTTTCAACAGAGCTTCCGCAGTACGGTTCCGTTTGGAATGGCCGGCTTTCCGATTCCGCTCATTCTGACCGGCGACGAAGTCGGAATAGCGTTCCGTGTAGAACTGCTTTTCGACATCCGCAAAAGACGGATATTTTCCATGCTCCTGTTCTTCATGGGAACGCAGACCATTTTGATAGTCCCAGTACATATTCAGATGCGTCCGAGAAGAATCAATGTGGTCAGCATTTTCCGCGTCGAATTTCCGGTCATTGTGCTTGGAACTGTAAGCACCGCTTTTTCCAGCGCGACCGTTATGGCGGGATACACGTTGAGCTGCCATAGTAATTTTCACCTCCTTTCTGGGTTGGGATTGTTGGGGTAGAGGGAAGAAGCGAGGGACGCGATCCAGGAGACCTGGCTTTTTTAGACAGGTAATACCCAGTACTATGTGTCGAACCCTACGGGCTCAACACATGACTGGGCCAAAGGTTTCACCTCTGGACTCTGAGCGAGGGCGCTGCCCTCTGCACTCCCGGCAGGCGTTGTCACCCTGCACCCGACCCAGAGCACTCCGTCTCTGGACTCCGGGCAAGGTCTTACCTTGCAACCGCGCAGACGCTGCCGCCCTGCACCAGGCCCAGAGGGTTTCCCTCTGGACTCCCTGCCGGCTGAAAAGCAATGCGCTTGCTTTCCTGCCGGAGTGATATCACTTTGGTATCACCTGAAATCAGGCATCAAAAAAAGTGATACCAATCTGATATCACCTGATCGCCGCATGGGTTTTATTCACAGCCTCACAGGCTGTTCATAAAATTATCGGCGATATCGAAATTCCGATCCGAGATCTCCTTGCTGCCGGTAGTGCCCGTTTCCGTTCCGGAAGGCTGCACCGCCAGCGGCAGATCATGGATCGCGTCACTGACTGCCTGACGCACGATTTCTTTAAGTGCTTCTGCATCTGCGATTCCCCCAGGCGCAGGCGCTTCGGCAGTCAGTGCATCCACAATAGTGGCTGTACGGGAATGCGGACTGTTCTTCAGCAGCTCATAAGCACGAGCATGCTCAGCCCTGTTCAGGTTCAGCCGTACAGTGAAGCTGACGGTGTTCTCATTCTTCTTCAAAGCGAACACCCCGCTTGCGGAGTGCCTTGGCAGCCAGCTGATAATAGCCTTTAGCCGTAGCCTTGATATCATCAATAAAGGTGACATGCCTGGAATCCCATGTTCCGAAATTCCGGATCAGGCAGGCGCCGCCTCCCATGAACCAGAGCATCATGAGGCGGGGATCATATTCATGCTCCCGCAGGCTCCGCATGATTCCGTTCACATACCCGACGGCCGTATCACGGATGGAACTGACCACCTTTTCATCTACACCGGCTTTTCCATAGCGAAGAACCTGTTCGATGATGCTGTCATCGACTTTCAGGTGCATTTCTCCGCGCATAAGCGCTTCCCGGGCAGCCAGCATACACTGATGAGTGCCGTACTTTTCAGTAAAGCACTTCCCGCTGATGGGACGGCAGTCATTGATGTACATGATATTCATGGTTCCGTTTCCGATATCGCAGAGCATATTGACGCCGGTAAACTCTTCCAGGCGTCCAGCTACAGCGGCAAATCCCTGGGCGTACATTTCCACGCCCAGGATCTCAACGGAATAATCAATTCCGTTATACCGAAATTCCAGATTGGGAATCCGGGTCAGATAACGGACGAAGCTTTCCTTCTGCTGACCGACCCAGGTCAGGGGCAGACCGACAGCCAGATAAACCGATGCTTCGGTCAGTCCGCGCCGCTTCATTTCCCGGGCGATAGCGACCATGGTCAGCTTCAGATAGTCTTCATCAGCGGTCTTATCGGCGGTAAATTCCTTGTGGGAATCGCCGATCGCGTACCATTTTCCACCCCAGGAGAGCTTGTTGAGCACCATGGCAGGCTCCTCGCCATACTCCGTAATCCCGGTGGGGAAAATGTCGTTCGGGGTTTTCACGTTGCCATACCCGTGATCAATCGCCACGAGGATGGTCTTCTTATCAGGGACAATAAACATATTTTTCCTTTCTGCCGCAGTTGCGGCGATCATAAAATGGCGGACCAACCAGTCCGCAGGAGAAACAGGGGAACCGGGCTTTATACCCTCATAGGCATCATCTCCTTTTATCCGGGCTTTCTTGCCCTTTTCACCGTTATTATGTTGAGATTTGCGAAAAACATGAAAAACACCTGACAGATCAAAAATAAAAAACCTGACAAAATGCTTTTGTTCGTCTTTTCTTTTTCGGAGAGATGCTTTATAACAGAGAAGGAGCCTTATTTTGCGATTAACGGTGATGAGTAATGAGCCTGACAAAGCACAGCACTATGCTGGATCTGATTTATGCCGATGATACGGTTCAATACAGCGGGAAGGTTATGCCTGCCGGTTCTGTTGCCTGTATGGCACTCAACATCAGCAAGGAAGATCTGGCCGCGGCCAAGCCGCTCTGTCAGCAGATTACGCCGGCTGAAGTTACGTTACTGTTCCCTTTTGTCGATGAAAAAGATATGGAAAGCGCAAGAATCGCCGCGCATTCCCTGGTCAGAATCATTTCCCGTTATGAGCTCTTCTCTTTCTTTGATGTTCCCAATATTGATCAATGGCTGGACCAGGTTTTTTCCATGAAAACAGCCAGCAGGATTCCCGAGTTCAGCAAGATCCTGTCCAGTGGTCAGATGGATGATCAAACGGCGGAAAAGTATGGGCCGGAGATTACTCTGCAAATACTGGCACCGTTCCTGGTCCATTTTTACGATGCGGTCACGCAGTTGCAGGAACACCTTGCTCCTTTTGCCGAAACACTGGACGCTCCAAACAAGCAGAGAACGAAGGATGCGTATTTATTCCAGTTCAGCAAATCTTTTCCGGAGGAGATTCACCTTGGGGACGGAAGCAATTCCTGGATGTCCCTGATGAATGTTTCAATTCAGTATACAGCAGGGAATGATGTTCAAGACCAGCGCTGGCAAATGCAGAAACATATGCATTTTACCAGCCTCGCCAGTATGCTGCGGACCGATTTCTTTGAGGGTCTGTCTGTCGGCCATGCTCCAAAACGCTGCGGAATTTGCGGGAGATGGTTTCTTACGACAAATGCCCGGAAGACAAAATACTGTACCGATATCTGTCCTGACGATCCCGCCGGACGCAAATGCAAAGCGATTGCCAGCAGGCTTGGAAGAGTGGCGCGTGAACGGGCGGAAGATCATCAGTTGAACGAGCCTTTCAAACGCTGTATGAATTGGATTTATCAGGCAATAAGGCGAAACAAACTGGACCCGGAGCTGGCCGATGTGATGAAAAAACTTGCCCGGGATAAAAAACAGCGGGCAATAGCCGATCTGAAATATGCCAAGGGTTCCTATATGAAAGAAATGGATCAGAAGGCGCTGAAAGCTGAGGCAGAGCGTTTTCTTCAGCACACGTAAAGGAGGTCCCGTTGGAACAGCAGACACTGAAGGATTACTCATGGGATCTGGGTGATTATGCATTCAGGGCATCTATGGCAGAGCACAGGAAACTGACGATGTACGATGCGGAGAACGTATACAAACTGGTTCCGGCCCTGCCGAAAAGGAAGCATGAAAGCAATCCGAATGATTATATCCTTAAGGCAAAGGAAACCCATGAGCTGAAATATCTTTTCTTCTATCTGGATGAGAACGAGGCGTATTTCAACAACCAGATCAGAGCTTTCCTGACGAGCGAATCCAAATATATCGCGCCGGAACGATTTATGGACCTGAAACTGGAATGCAGGGAGGAAGTGTTGCGCCGTTTCCCGGACTATGATCCGAACAGAGGAACCACGTTTATCACATTCATTCATCGATTCATTATAGATACAATGTTACGGTTTCGGATGTCGGAGGAGTTTTATTCCTTTGATTCCCTGAGCGAATATAAGGATGCACGGCGTATTATGCAGTTGTATACCGAATGCTATGGGGATTCAGAAAAAACGATCCGCCTGTTTGCGGAGCAGAGCGGCTGCTCAGAGAAAACGGCAGCGGAAAAACTGAAAGCGGCATGGCGACAGCGTAACAGGCTGTTGCCCAGGAAGATCAATGATGAAGGAGAAGACTGGGAACAAGATGATGAACTGATTCCGGATTATTGGGATTACGCCAGTATTCTCTGGGACGGAATGGAAGCCGAGAAAGTGAACCAGGCTTTCTGGGGTAAAAGTATGTCATACAGGGATCAAACACTGCTGGAGCAGCGTAATGCAATCTGTATGACATGCGGGCGCGTCAGAAGCATGAGCAAGCGGATGTCTTTTGATGAACTGGCGACGCTGTTTGAAGGCTGTGGTCCATCCGGCGCAGAACGGGCATACAATCGGGCTGTGGAAAAGCTTCTGCTTGAGCTGGTCAGGCTTGGACAGCTTCATTGTGTTCAGATCAGGCAGGAATCTGTTCAGCGCATAGGTAAAAAAATAACCGCCGCTGTCTATGCCTATCAGGTTGACAACGACGGTGAATGGGGTAGTATTCAGTTTGATCTCCAGGAAAAGACTGCCTGGGTAGAGACGTTTGCGGAACATGATCTCCGTGACACCTGGACTGTGACAGACGCGGCCATACAGGCAGTATTGGAAAGTGATAATGGGAAACTACCGAAAAAGATGCTGATACCGGTGGACTTGGAACGATATTAAGGTCAGGTGACAGGTACGACCGGGATCGCTTCGTCCGGATGGGCGTTTGTTTTCCGATAGACGGGCACCAGTTTCAGCTCGCCCGGATCGGACAGGTTCGGGAGCAGCAGCTCAAACTCCACCCGGGTGGTGCCTTCCCCGGAGACGGACTGTACGGCGTTTTCTTCGATCAGTTCATTCCCCCGGTATACATGCCAGTCCCAGATGACATCCGTCACGCCGTTCCACTCCCAGTCCTCATAGGCGCCGGCCCATTCCTCCGGGCAGGTCATAACCAGGCTGCCCCGGATATCCACCTGCCCGCAGGCGAGCGTTACGCTGACGGAGTAGTTTTCCGTCTGTGCGCTGCCCTTCAGGAAGGTGCGGCTCTCGTTCCGGTTCAGGGTGAACGGGACCTCGGTCCGGCTTATCTTCTCGCTGGCCTGTTTCAGGGTCGTGCCGTCCTGGAACGTGACTGAGCGTACGTGATTTACCGCCAGCATGAAGGTCATCGTATCCTCCAGCCGGTCTTCCGGAACGGTGCATTCTTTCCAGCCGAGGATGGATCCGTCCTCCTGTAACTGCTCCTCCCCGCCGATGATATCCGCATAGGTGCTGTCTTCCAGGAACAGGCCGTCCGACACATAGGAATTTTCAGACAGGGCCCAGCGCTGTCCGCTGCCGTCGAGGAAGTCGATCATCCGCTGTTGTTCCGGATCGTTGGAACTGAAGTTGCCTGCCATCACGAGGTTTTCGGTAACATCCCATTCATATTCCTGTTCCGGAGCGCCTTCGTGAAGCTCGATATACGTCCGGGGTCCGGTCAGACGGTAGGCGACAAACACCCGGTCACCTTCAAAATAGGCTTTGCTGATCTCCAGGGTGACGCCTTCTCCGGTCGTATGGGTGGTTCCGACAGGTTCAGATACAGTTTCCAGCACGGGCAGGCGTTCATCGGGATAGCCGCCCTCATAGATTTTGTCAAATATGCCGAGTCCGGCCGCCAGGGCTACGGACAGGGACAGAATGAGCAGCGCGATCACAACGATCAGCGATGCGGAGATCTTTTTCTTCATAGGTTCTTCTCCTTTCACCTGCGCACGGATCTGCTGCGCGAGCCAGGGGTCTTCCTTTGCCGTTTTCGTCATCTGATCCACGGCCTGATGAACCTGATTCCTGAAATCCGGATCATTCATCTTCGCGACCTCCCTTCAGCACATCCCGCAGTTTCTCCTGTGCGCGTTTCAGCCGCCGGGATACGGTAGGCGCCGAGACTTGCAGGACTTCCGCGATCTCGTCCTGGTTCATATCCTGGTAGTAATAAAGCAGAATGACATCCTTGTATTTCACCGGCAGTTCCAGGATCGCCCGTCCCAGGTCGCCTGATTCCTCCGGCTGCAGGTTTTCCTCAGCGGGGATCAGGAGCTCCTCCGGGACGATCCTCCGGTCATGATGGCGGAACCAGGCGGAACGAAGCATGTCCCGGCAGGTATTCACGCCGATCTTCATGATCCAGGTTTTGACGCTGCAGCCGCCGCCGAACTGCGGCAGGCTCCGGTACACCTTCAGGAAGGTCTCCTGTACAGCGTCCTCTGCCAGCGACATATCATGCAGGTACATATAGCACATCCGTTTCAGCGGCATCTGGTATTCCAGAACCATCTGTTCGAATGCTTCTTCCGTGGTGCAGGCCGGGCCCGAGGCTGCAATCATCCGGATTCCGCCTCCTTTCACTTATACAGACGATACAGGAGCGGCAATCCTGCATTTTTGCGAAAAAAAGAATTCTAAAGAATTCTAACGTAAAGAATCCCATAAGGCCATAATGGTCTACGGGATTATATCATTGAATCAGGATTATTCTATTCCACGTGCTCCGCTGAACGGATATAACACGGTTCTTACATGTCCGATGATCATATCTCGTGATATTGCCCCCTGGGATCGGCTGTCATTGGAATTATTCCGATGATCACCCATGACGAAGTATTCACCATCCGGAACATTATAAGGTCCGAAGGTGTTCAGCCTACCGCTCCGGAATTTATCTTCGATGTATGGCTCTTCGTATCTGTCCCCATTGACAAACAGATACCCATCCCGGACTTCAATCGTATCTCCAGGTAGGCCTACGATTCTTTTGACAAAATTAGTATCACCCCGTCCCGGGTAACGGCATATCACAACATCAAAGCGCTGCGGATTTCCTCCTGTGGTAATCCGGGCAGCCTTTTCCTTTGATTCTGCGTCCTGCCACGGAAAGCAAAGCCAGGTCGAAGCGTAATCATACTTCGTTACAAACATGATTTCTCCGTTCGCCAGCGTGTTATCCATGGATTCACCGTCAACTCGAACCAGTTCAAAACCAAAGGCACGGATCGGAATGGCAATCATAACAGCAACTACAATCGTAAGAATCCATTCCAGTATTTCCCGCGTCAGCGTTTTCTTCTTTTTCTCTTTTTTCTGCTTTTTCATATGACGATACCGCCTTTCAGATCATTTGGAAGAAGGCCTGTGCGGAGCAAGCAGAAGGAATCAGGGAAAACAGCACGCCAAAGGCAGCTGCAACAATCCAGCGGACAGGGGAAGTCTTCTTCGGGAAGATTAACGCGGCTTGTTCCAGCACAGCCAGTTCATTCCCACGCCGAATCACATTATTCAGATAATCGTTACGCATCATCGTTCATTCCCTTCTTCAGTTTCTTGCGGATACGGTGTAGTCTGACCCGTACCTGACCGTCTGACAGGTTCATTTCTTTGGCAATTTGCTTTGTGGGTTTCCCTTCCAGTAAAAATGTAAGCAGGAGTTTTCTATCCGTTTCATCCAGTGTTGCAAGAAGATGAATCCTGTTCAATCGTTCCAGACCTTTGATGAATTCTGCTTCAGCAGAATCAACAGGCGGATCCGGCAATTCCCCCAGCAGGTTCGGAAACCGTTTTTGCTTTCGCAGTTCATCTATGCAAATCCGTTTGACGATAGTGTACAGATAAGCTGAGAAGGATCGATCCTCGTCAAGGCGTGTCCGGACTGCATAGATCCTGGAAAAGGCTTCCTGCACCACGTCTTCCGCGGACTGAGAATCATGGAGAATGCTGTTTGCATATGCTTCAGCCCGGGAACGCCAGCGCATGATCAGCTGCTCAAGCGCATCCGCATTCCCGGCTTTCAGTAATGCGATCAGGTCCCGATCCTCAGCCATCCCTTTCACCTGCCTTCTTCATAGGACTATACGATCAAAAACGAAAAATGTTACAGCAGTTTAGACCTTAACTGCCATTATTCTATCATTATTCTGAGTGGCAATCAAAAAACGGACGCCATCACAAGATGACGCCCGCCGGATTCACAGCGTGAAGATGATTACTGCTTGGGACGAATGATAAACTGTACAGATCTTCCGCCTCCGCTTGTGTAAAGATCCCTGTCATCCATTCCTTCCGTATACTTCACAACCCTATAGGTTAAAACACAGGTGATTCCTTCTTTGCCCATCCGTTCCCGGGCGGCCTGCGCTGTGGCAATTTTCTGTTCATAATAATCTTTCATATCAGGGGTTTCTTCAGCACGTTGACGCATTTCCTGATCATATTCTTCTCTGAGCCAGCTCAGGTCAAACTCCCCAACAAAGTAAACATCGCTAGCATTGGTTCTGAACATATCCATACTGCTTTCCATGGGGAACATATCCACAGCGTTTTCGACTTCATCAGAATTGATGATAATGTTTGTTCCTGTATAATCCAGTAACAGCAGATGCATACTGCGATCATCCATCATATCAGAAACAGGACCATAACCGGGAATATGTCCATACCCTCCAAAGCCTTCCAGCCCAATGTCCGTTCGCCAAAGCCAGTGCATTGCCCGGTCTTCGCTGTCGTCGGTAACAGTAACAGAACCTCCTTCGCCGATGTAGCTTCCATCCGTATCCAATGCCCACATGCTGTGAAGTTCATCCTGATTAGGATGCTTCGGAGTAGCCTTGAAGGAAATGGTCATGATGTCTGCTTCCGGTGCCCAGGATACATCCTGGATGGTTAACTGCACCTGATCATCTTCACATTGTATCTGTTCGGGATTCTCTACCATGTTTGCCATGACAGCTTCATATAATTCGGGTTTATCGCTTTTTTCCATGCTGTTTCGATTGTTCCACCACCAATCCTGATTGTAAATGATGCCTGTCGCAATTGCAGTAATCGCCAGGCAGAGTAAAACAATGACAAGAATCATGGATGTTGAGATTTTCTTAACCACGGGTTCTTCTCCTTTCGCATTGGCAAGAACACGCTGCGCGAGCCATGGATCTTCCTGCACATGCGCGAGAGAATGGTTTATCGCTTTCTGGACTCTTTCTTGTTCCTCATGCAGGGTCATGCTCATCACTTCCTTCCAAAGCTGAACGCAGCTTCTTTCTTGCACGGTTTAATCGGCTGCCTACCGCCTTCGGGGATATTCCCAAAGTTGCAGCTGCCTCATCATACGTCATTCCTTGTAGCCAACAGAGCAACGCGACCTCCCTCAGTTTTACAGGAAGGTTCATGATCTCTGTTGTCAGTTCATTGTCACCGGTATCTGTCGGAACAGCATGCCCGGCCACCATATCAAGGGTTACTGAACGGTCTACGTGCCTGAACCATCCTGACCGGTAGACGTTTTTGCAAGTATTAATCGCAATACGTGTCAGCCAAGTTTTTTCGGATGAATCAGCCCTGAAACCGTCCAGATTACGATAGGCTTTGATGAATGTTTCCTGTACCACGTCTTTTGCCTGTTCCTCGTCATGCAGATACATGATGCAAAGCCGAAGCAGGGGAAGCTGGTACAGGGTTACCATGTGCTCGATTCTTTGTTCTTTACTGTCAGGGCCCTTGACAGTCTCCACGGCAACCTCACCACCTTTCACCCTATTAGACACAGCATAACATGAAAAATGCTATGTTCGGAAAAACTTTTTCGAGAAAAATGATTCCACTTCATGGACGAGCATGGCGTACACATTGAAAAAAGGGGCTCTGCCGGCTATAATACAGTTTGTCCATGAATTGAGGGCAAATCATGGAAAGCCTTTTATTCCTTACGACATGTATGACGGACAAACTCGAAAAGGAAGCAATATGCATGGAGTTCGATATCCGCAGATTTGACGAGTACCGGGAAGATAACCGGCTGGAAGTCAAAAAAGCCAGGGACGGTTTGCCGCAAAGCCTGTGGGAGACCTATTCTGCCATGGCCAACTGCTATGGCGGGATGATTCTGCTTGGTGTAGCCGAAAATAAGGATGGTTGCTTTTTGACAACAGGGCTTTCGGATATCGGAAAACTACGTAAAGATTTCTGGAATACCATCAACAACCGGAAAAAGGTCAGCGTCAATTTGCTTACCGATGAAGATGTGGATTCCTTTACAGTAAACGGTGACGTCATTCTTGCCATACGGGTTCCTCGTGCGCAGCGAGAGGATAAGCCTGTATATATCAACGATGACATGATGAACGGAACATTCCGCAGGAACGGCGAAGGAGATTATCACTGTACAAAAAGCGAAGTGAAAGCTATGCTTCGCGATCAAACTGAAGAAACTTCAGATATGAAAACGCTGGAGGATATGGGTATTTCCGATCTCAACATGGAAACGGTGCATGCATACCGTAACCGCCATGCTGCATATCGAAATGATCATGTCTGGGAAGGCCTTACAGATGAGGAGTATCTTGAGAGAATCGGTGCGGCAAAACGAACCCCAAAGGATGAAAAACTGCATCCCACAGCCGCTGGGCTTCTGATGTTCGGCGAGGAATTCCGCATCCTGTATGAATATCCGGAATACTTTCTGGATTACAGGGAAATGCTTGATCCATCCATTCGTTGGACTGACAGGCTTCAATCAAGTTCCGGTGACTGGACGGGGAACCTGTTCGATTTCTTCTTCCGAGTTTATTCCAAATTGGTGAAAGATCTGAAGATCCCTTTCAAACTGGAAGGCGTTACGCGCATAGACGATACACCGGTCCATAAAGCTTTGCGGGAAGCGCTTGCAAACTGCTTGGTTAACACAGATTTCTTTATTCCCCGCGGAGTGGTAATCAGAAAAGACGCAAATACCATAATCATTGAAAACCCAGGTTATATCAGAACCGGGAAAGATCAGATGCTGAAAGGTGGAATCTCTGATCCGCGAAATAAAGCACTGATGAAAATGTTCAATATGATTGGTATCGGGGAACGTGCCGGCAGCGGCGTACCGGATATCTTTGCCGTATGGGATTCTCAGGGATGGAAAGCGCCGGAAGTAGAGGAACAGTTCAATCCTGACCGTACGATTCTGACACTTTCATTCCAAAAACAAGCGATAAAAACAAGCGACAAAAACAAGCGACAAAAACAAGCGACAAAAACAAGCGATAATAGTGAACTGTCAAAGACAGCAGATAACAAACGCAAAATTATCGCATATCTTGAACAAAATGGCATTCGTAGCACGGCGGATATTTCCACATATATTGGCTTGAGTGCGCCAAGAACAAGAGTATTGTTGGCAGAGTTAGTCAATGAAGGAAAAATCAAGGCAAAGGGAGATAGGCGCTCAAGGCTCTACAGCCTGTAGCATATTAGTAAACACAAAGGCCTTATGCGAGCTGAGAGTGTATTAACAGTAGAAAAAGGCGGCACCGATCGATGTCGCCTTGTTGTGAAGTTCAGATATAAATCATTTCAGTTCGGATGATTTCTTCAGCCCGATTCCGGATGCTATTCATTCTCCGGACCCATTCCATCTGATTCCTGGCCTTGAGGGTTTCCGTGATTCCCTCAGCGGCTTTCATCTGGGAGATGATCAGTTCATAACGTTCCTGCGCTTGACGATCCAGGTTATGCAAGGTAGAATAAAGTCTACCGGACAGGATCAGGCGCATATAGAGGCCGGACCGGTTTTTTTCCAGGTAGCTCTTATGTTCACGTCCCCAGCGTCCGATGGGTTTGGTTTCATCCTCGCTCAGTGTAATATCCGGCAGATAATAATCGCCGTGGAGCGTGTAGCTGATTTCATTCTCGATCTTTTTTGCAGGCAGATTCTTTTTCATGGTGGTTTCCTCCTTCGTATCGGTTGATTGGTTTTGAGTGATGACTGAATTGCCGATAGTTTTGCGGGAGAATTGTATTGTTTCTGCCAGAACCGTAAAACGGTTCAAAAACGGTTCAAAGAGAAAGCCCAAATCGCTCAGAGGCTTGTGGCTCAGGGGTTTCAGAGCCCGGGATATGAAGCTACGAATCAAAAGGTCGTGGGTTCGAATCCCGCCGGGCTCACCAAATGGAAAGCCACCCCTTGTGGGTGGTTTTTCATTTGGTCACAGAACCGCGAGGATTCGAAACCACGACCTGCGGCCGGGAACGGAGGGACGGTCTTTTTCGTTCCACACGTTTCGATTGCTATTTCATCAGGAATCTGCTAAAGTAACTGCAGGTGATGAAAATGCCGAGAACAGCAAGAAAAATCAGTGAAACAGGCATATATCATGTGATGCTGCGCGGGATCAACAGGCAGAACATTTTTGAGGACGACCAGGACCGGTTATACTTCATGTCGGTACTTGCTTCCTGCAAGAAAGTGTCCGGCTTTCGACTGCACGCGTTTGTCCTGATGTCAAATCACATTCACCTGCTGCTTGAGCCGCTGGACGAACCGCTGGATATGATTTTCAGGAGAATCGGTACCAGGTACGCGGTGTGGTATAACCGAAAGTATCAGCGAGCCGGTCATTTGTTCCAGGACCGCTTCAGGAGCGAAAACGTCTCCACCGTCCAATACTACCAGACAGTTCTCAGGTATATCCTACAAAATCCGATGAAAGCCGGCATGGAGAAACACCCCGGAGAATACAGATGGAGCAGTTATACCGCGTATGAGAAAGGGCAGGGAATCGTAACGGACACACAATACGCGGTTGAACTGTTTGGCGGCAGGGAAACGCTGATTCAATACCTGAAGCAGGATAATGATGATACGGTTATGGATGAAGAGAACCATGACTGGCGCCTTCGGGATGACGCAGCGAGGCGGATCATGCGGCAGATCACACAGTGTTCCTCCGTCTCCGATTTTCAAAAGCTTGATCCTGATCTTCAGAAAAAACACGCAGCTGAAATGTACCAGGAAAGGCTTTCTATGGGCCAGATCGCCCGGCTGACTGGCATGTCCAAGACAACGGTTTTCCGAATCGTTCAGCGCTTCAAGGACGAACCGTCTGAGGATGGTCAATTGATTCTGAACGAATCGGATGAAACCGACTGGGCTTATGACGCCGGAATGATTTGGTAACGGGTGGAACGAAAAAGACCGTCCCCCCGTTCCACATTGTATGCCTGCTGCCAGCGCCTGAGATTAGCTCAATTTTCTGTAATCCCGCGGCGACAGGCCTGTTGCTTTTTTAAACGCGTCTCCGAAATAGTTGCTGTCACTGAATCCGCACTGATCCGCAATCTGTGTTACCGACAGATCGGAATTCAACAGCAGGTCACAAGCCTGCCGAATCCGGTAATGAACCAGGTATTCCCGAACGCCGAAACCTGTCTCCTGATGAAAAATCCGGGAAAGATATGAAGGACTAACTGCAAAGTGGGCAGCCACCTCCGGCAGAGTAATCTGTTCTCTGGCATGCTCACAGAGATAGGAAGCGACCTCCCGCATGCGGCCATGAGCCGGGTCTTCATTCCCATCATTCTCCTCCTCTCCGGCGCGGTATCGCTGCAGGGAAATCAACAGTTCAGCCAGAAGGGTCAGGCATAGGCTTTTTCCCAGGGGCGGCTGATTCTCAAACTCATACAGCATCCGGTTTACCAGCAGAAGAATGGCTTCCTGCCGCTGAACCGGAGCTTTGATTTTGCCGGCGCGGATTCCGGCCCCTGTAATTTCCGCTTCCAGAAACGTATCAATCTGCTTTGCGGTATTTACGGAAAAAGAGATGACATACTTCGTATTCTGTCCGTGGGAAGTAAAATCTGTCTTATGCAGCGTTCCGGCGGGAATCAGCGCAAAGTCTCCGGTTTGCAGGCGATATGTTCTCTGCCCGATAAATACGCTGCATTTGCCTTCTGCAATATAGTATATCTCATGATACCGGTGAAAGCGTTCGCTGTCTTCCCGGGCCTGCCCCATCCGGCTTTCCTTCAGAATTTTGAATTCCACTGTCTGGTGCCTTTTTCTATCCATAGCCCTGTCCTCTATGTTTCTGTACTGCTTTACAGCCCTCTGCCCGGCAGCGGATGCTTTTCTGAGAGGACATTATATCCGGATTGACTGTCATTTACAACAAAAAATCTGTAATTTTAGCGATATTATCCCTATTTTCTGTATCTTTTAATGTAATTTTGTTGTATCATTCATTTCGTTCCGGGAGACAGGCAGTCTTCCTGAGGAACGGCATAAATCAGAACTAAAGGAGATTTAAAGATATGATGATGTATAAAAAAATGAAAGCTTCCGAAAGGAATACCAATGCCATAAGCCGCTTCTTTGAAATGGTCCGGAGAACGGACAGCAGGCGCTCAGGCAGCGATGTGGATTTTTACACCCGCAGCGCGATGCCTGCGCTTCTGACCATGCAGTCCTGCTTTAAGCAGGAGCAGCTCTGATCAGCTTTTATTCCGGCTGAATCCGGGGAAAAACAGCATATTCAAAGAAGATTTATGATCATGGATTAAAAAACGGCAGGGAGCTGTCTCAAAATGATCTGAAAAGATCATAAGAGGCAGCTCCTTTTTGTTTGAATGAACCGCGAGGATTCGAAACCACGACCTGTAAGGGAGTGGGCAAACGAAGGAAGCGTCAGCCCAGTGGGCTGTTCGCCGCAAGGCGAAAGCGACCTGAGTTTGTTAGCGCGAAACGAGCGCAGGCGCTGGATATTCCCAGGAGCAAGCTGATCGAATGGGTGGACAATCATTGCGGGCAGGAAGTGATCCTGTGATCCGGAAATGACGCGTTGAAACTTGCCGGGATACAGGATATAATTAATTGTTTGAAAATGCATCGTTGAGGAGGTGAGTCCGGTGTTTTACCTGAAACAGTATGATACAGTGCTTCTGTCTTTTGAAATCCTCGAAGACCCGCTGGAAGGCCAGAAATGCCGGATTCATAAGATTGACGAAGCGCATGCCAACCTGCTCCCCGTCGGTCTGAAAAAGACAGATGAAGGGCTGATGTCCTGGCTGAGGAGCCGCATCATCCCCAAGAACCGGGAATATGTGGACGCCCTGCTCGCAAAAAGCGGACTGAGCCATAACGACACAAAAGGCATCCTGCAGGTCTGCCGGGGGCTTTCCCTGAACGACAGCTACTGGGTGGTGGAGGAAGGCTTTACCGGAAAGTATGCCGATTACAACCTGTATGACCATGACTTCGTCAAGGTCCTTTCCCTGATCGCCTATACAGGATATGGTTCTTCCTCCCGGGCCAAAGGCTTTTCCTCCTCTCCGGAGTTCACGACAACCGGTATGCTGCGGAAGGGATGGCGGAGGCTTGGCGGAAAGGTGCTGCTCTTCAAGGGCGGCACCAGCGGAGCGGCGAACACGGGCAATGAGCCCTATTCCGAGTTCTACGCGGCCCAGGTTGCGGAGCGGATGGGTATTGAGCATGTGGCTTATGGATTGTCATACTGGAAGAAATGCCTGTGCTCCACCTGCGAGCTGTTCTGCGATATCGACCATTCCTATGTACCGATCTACCGCTTCATGGACAAATGCACGCTGAGAACGGTGGCGGATTACCTCAGGTCCCTGGGAGGATCCTATTATGACAGCTTTGCGGATATGCTGGTGTTTGACGCGCTGATCTGCAACGAGGACCGCCACTTCGGGAACTTCGGCCTGATGGTTGACAACAAAACGAACCGGCCTTATGCGTTCGCTCCTCTGTTTGATCACGGCCTGTCCCTGTTCAACTATGCGATGCCGGACGATCTGAAGACGCTGGACGAATACGCGAAGACCCGGTCTTCCGCATACGGGGTGCCCTTCGAAAACATTGTACGGGAGTTCATCTCCCCGCGGCAGAAGGAGCAGCTGCGGAAGATGATCGGGTTCCGGTTTGAGAAGCATCCTGCCTACAATCTGCCGGCAGAGCGGCTGAAGGCAATCGAAAAGACCCTGCAGAACAGGGTCCAGGCATTTCTGAGCGTTCCGGATCATGATTAATGTGCCTTTGATAACCGGAATGGTTCAATCAACCAAGGGTGTTTTTCGATAAAGTTGTCAAATGGTTGTCAAAATGAGAATTTTGAGATTTTCGCAGGCTGTGAGCGTTGATTTATAAGGGATTGCGCTACAGTGATATCCCGACTACGAATCAAAAGGTCGTGGGGAAACGAAGGAAGCGTCAGCCCAGTGGGCTGTTCGCCGCAAGGCGAAAGCGACCTGAGTTTGTTAGCGCGAAACGAGCGCAGGCGCCGCTCCAAGGCGTCTGTGCGACGATTGAGCGAACGGATGAATCCCGCCGGGCTCACCAAATGGAAAGCCACTCCTTGTGGGTGGTTTTTCATTTGGCCACAGAACCGCGAGAATTCGAAGCCACGACCTGTAAGGGAGTGGGGAAAAAGAGTAAAAGTATGCGCTTGCTAACAAGCTACTCCTGTTGTAAAATATGGGCGTAAAGGAGGTGCTTGGATTTGAATGAACCAAATGAAAATGCCCGCTTTACTGTAACAACGAAGGATGTTGACTGGGAACTGTTAAGAGCGCTTGACCGCGCTATTGATGATCTCGAAGCCGGACGCGAATATTCTGTCGAAGAAGGCATGAAAAAGGTTCAGAAGATTCGTGCCAGAAGGAAGAAGGTTACAGCGTGACAGTTCGCGTAACCAATGAAATCCTTTATGATATCGCTGATCTGGCGGATAACATCGAGGAAAACTTCGGATCACAGTACGCTGATCTATTTGAACAGGAGATCACTGATACGCTGAACAGAATCGGTGACAATCAGAATCTGTATCCTGGAACAGGCATATTTATCGCGGAAATGAGATTAGGAAGGCAGTAATGAGACCGTCACTGGTCTTCTATGTTGTTCTGGAAGATGGAGTGCATGCACTCAGAGCACTTCGTCAGGAAAGAAATTGGGAGAAAATACTGCGTACTGAAACAGACTATACTTATGGACCATAACACGGAAGTTCCATCCCTCCAGTTTGCTTTCTCATTATACGAGAACATTATATGGATAAAAGAGTGAAACAGCAATACATTTTGGAGTGATTTACATATACATTTTAGAGTGATTTACATATACATTTTAGAGCGATGAGATAACGCTCCTGTATGGGCAAACGAAGGAAGCGCCAGCCCGGCGTGCGAGACCATGCCGCGCGCGGTGCGATGGACGCTTGCGTCCGGACAACGATTGCGCGAACGGATTCTCCCATCCGGAAAGTTTATTGATATTTATAGTGTTTGGGTTCAATGATCTCTTCTTCCCGGACAGGATCGGAGGACCCTTCCGGCTTTTCTTCCGGTTCCGCTGTTTCCCGGTTTGTCCCTTTCCGGTGGAAGTACCAGACAAGGCCGAGCGCGATCCCGAGCGCGATCCCCGCGGAAGGAGGAACCCAGCCAACATCCAGAATCGGAAGACTGATAAACATCCGGAGCGCCTCTCCGAGCGAAGCGCCGGCATTCATGGCCACGTTCAGGAATAAGATCACGTTATAAACGTAATAAACGGCGAATACTCCGAGAAAGATCCGAAGGCCCCGCCGGAACCCTTTGCTGGTGAAAAGCCGTCTGAAAAAACCGGCGATACGACGAAACATTCTGTCATCTTTCTCCTTCCGTAAAAATCTTCCCGGACACCCGGAAATTATAGATGATTCCGGACCAAAAAGCAAAAGCGCCATGAACGTTATGACGTGTTGAAACCGGATGGGAAGCAGGATATAATAAAGTATATAGTGACGATTTTGAAAAGGAGAGAGAACGCATGAAGAGCATACGGCTTTTCCTTGTGTGGATGCTGGCCGCGGCGCTGGCCGTTTCCCCCGTCCTGGCCGAATCTCCGGCGGGAAGCGTGACGGAGGAGGCCTGTATCTATCCCCTGTCTGAAGCGGAAAAAGCCCACCGGCCGTCCGGGCAAAACCCCGCAGACGGCGGACAGGCCGCGGAAAAGCCGGCGCTCCGTGTCCTGATCATCTCCAAGTTTGAAATCGACGAAATGAGCGGAGATTATCCCGGGGAAGCGCAGCCTTTTTACGAGCGGTACTTCGCGGGCTGTAAGGAAACCGGGATCCCCAACGCGCCCCCGACCGCGCATTTCTACTTCAATCCGGAGAGCAGCGCGGGCCTTCTGGTAACCGGCGCCAGCAAAACATCGGCCGCGCTGTCGATCATGGCGCTCCTGGCATCGGGGAACTATGATTTGTCCGACACATACATTGTTTCCGTCGGCTGCGCCGGCGGAAGCGTCGGAAAAAGCACGCTGGGAGACGTCATCCTGGTGACCTCGGCCTGCGACTATGACCTGGGGCACCATGTGGACACCCATGAACATTCGAGAAACGACTCCCGGGTCACCTGGTTCCCGGATGATTCCTTTACGGAGACCGGATACAGGCAGCTGAACGCGGCGCTTTGCGACAAAGTCTATGAAATGATCCGGGACTGCCCGCTCCGGACGACCAAACAGTCGAAAACCGTGATGGCGCAGAATTTCCCGTCCTATACGGACGAAGAAATCCTTCCGTCCGTCAAAAAAGGGGCCGCGCTTACCGGCGATAATTACTGGAAAGGCCTTTACGGCCACGAAACGGCGAACTTTATCGCGGAATATTACGGATGTCCCGACCCGTACCGCGCCACGGAAATGGAAGAGATTGCCGTGGCGAACACGGCGGACTGCTTCGGTCTGCTGGACCGGATGATTTCCCTGCGCGTCATTGTCAACATGGATGTGTTCATGAACGGCGATACGCCGGAGAGTATCTGGGGGGAACACCGGAGTTTTTCCGAAAAGGTGGAAAGCTCAAACGAGGAAACCCTGGATATCTTTGAGCCGGGGATGTATAACCTGCTCGATGCCTCCGCGATCGTGATTGACGCGATCCTGGCCGGGACCTTCTGAGCTTTATCCCCGGGTTTTCCGCGCGGCTTCCGGCCCCCGGATCAGCGGACTGCGGCGGTAACGGATCAGCAGCAGCGCGGAGCAGAGGATCCATCCGACCGGATAGGCCAGCGCGACGCTCCGCCGGATTATTATAGCACAGCGCCGCGTGACAGGCGGGAAAAAAATGCCAACTCTTCCTGTCCTTCGTATATACAGGAGAAGTCCGGAAACCAATCATGATTCCGGCAAGGAGGTTGAATGGTATGAAAAAAACTGCGGCAATTCTGATGGCGGCGCTTCTGCTGATCGTAACGGCCTTCGCCGGGGCGGAAACAGCGGATCTTGCGGGCCGGATTGAGGACGGCGCCTATGTGCTGACCGTGAAGGCCGAAGGCCCCGGAGAATGGCGGGCGGATCCGCTTGCACAGGATGATTCCGTGCTGAAGCTCGCTTCTTCCGGCGTGGAAAACGGCGTGTTCAGCGCCCGGTATGAGCCGGTGGGAGACGGAGATATGACGGTTGTCCTGCGGCATTATACCGAACACAATACCTGCGACGAGCTTCATTCCTTTGACCTGCAGGTCAGAGAAGGAAAAGTGAAAGAGGTCACGGGCGGCTCCTACACCGCTTCCCCCGCCGAGGAGGACGTGGATCCCATTATCTCCGGCAAATGGCTGGAGAAGGATACCCAGTTCACCGTCCTGAACATCGCGAAAAATCCCGAAGGCGGCTGGAATCTGGAGTTCACTTCCCCGGTTTCCCACGGCGCCTGGGTCATCCGGGCCACGGCTTATCACGACTGCGATTATGACGCGTTTGTATACGCCGACGGGGAAAAGTTTCTTCTGAACACCGACGGGAGCATTCCGGATCAGGCAGAAGCTTCCGGCCTCTGGGGCACGCTGAAATTCGAAGCGTCCCCCTCCGGCACGCTGCTGCTGACCTGGTATGACATGGCGCAATCCGAAGGGGAAACGGTCACGTTTGTCAGCGATTCCTCCCTTCCCCAATAAAGGGCTCCGGAGGTTCAGCTTCCGTCCGCCCCGCCTCGGGGACAACAAAGCAGCCGCTTTTTCCGCAGGGAAAAGGCGGCTTTTTTCAGAATCAGGTTCCGTTTTCCCGGGATGTCCGCCGGCCTCTCCTGCCGGCACAGGGCGGGCGTCTGCGGCCGGAAGTGTCCAGCCATACGTTATAGGCCAGCACGGTGCAGAACACCATGACGCATCCGATCATCGAAAGGGGCGTGATCTGCTCCCCGTAAAACAGCGCCACCAGCAGCGGATTCAGGATCGGCTCCATGCCGGCGATCAGGCTGGCCGTAACGGGCGGCGTATTCCGGATCCCGATGGAGAAAAGGATATACGCCCCGCCGACCTGAATCACGCCGAGCGCGAACACCGGGACCAGAACCGGCAGGGAAAAATCCGTTTCCCGCAGGCACAGCGGCGTCAGAATCAGCCCGGCGGCCAGCTGGCCCAGGAAGCAGGATGAAATGGCATCCGCCTTTTTCCCCGTGTTCATCATAAACACGCCCGCGTAGCAGACCCCCGACAGAACGGCCAGGATATTTCCCGCCAGATTGCCGACCTGGATCCCGTCCACAAAGAACAGCAGCACGCCCAGCAGCACCAGGAAGCAGACGATCAGCTCGGTCCGGCCGGGTTTCTGATGATAAAAAAAGGCCATAAACAGAATGACAAAAACCGGCGCCGTAAACTGAAGCACAATCGTATTGGCCGCGGTGGTCATCTTGTTGGCCAGAGCGAACAGCGTGGTCACGCCGATCATGGCCAGAGCGCCAATCAGGACCTTGCGGCTGAATACGATTCTGTGCCTGACGGCCAGCAGATAAACGCCGATCACCGCCGATCCGATCAGATTTCTGGCTCCGTTGATCGCCAGCCCCGACCAGGGGATCAGCTTGATGAACAATCCCCCGGTGCTGAAACAGACAGACGCCAGAAAAACAAACAACGCCCCCCGGTTCCTGTTCCCCATTCCCGTTACTCCCCCTGTCCCTCTCCTTTTCCGGAGACCGCCTCGTTCCGGCGCCCGCGGAAAAAAGGACGCCCCATTATAGCACGATTCCGCCCGCTTTGCGGAATCAGTTGACAGGCAACAGGCCATTTACTATACTGACTGCGGATTCGTCCGATCGGAAGAAGGACAGAATGAAACGGAGGAAAAGCCATGCTGCAGGACAGAACGCTCAAATCCATTCTGGAAGACCCGGCCATTGCCGATATTGCCCCGGATGCCATCAGCAAATGGGATCTGTCCAAAGAGGAATTTTATCACTGGACCCTGCGGGAAATGGCGGACAAAATGGGATGGCGCAACCTGGAAAGAGGTTTGGCCCGACTACTGAAAGCCGCTCAGGGAAAATATTATTACCGGCTTTATTCCGACAGCGAATGCGCCGGCGCGCCGGCGAAGAAAAGCGCCAGCCTGGTCTGGTTTCCTTCGGACCGTCCGGAAGCGGATCAGCGGCCCTTTATTCTGCTGATTCCCGGCGGCGGCTTTGTGAACGTCTGGAACCTGACGGAAGGATGGCCGACCGCCCAGCATTTCAACGAGCGCGGATACCATGTGTTCATCCTCACGTATCAGGTCCGGACGGAAGCATCGGCGGTCCGGGCCATGGACGACATCGCGCGGGCCATGGAGCTCATCGCGTCGCACCGGGATGAATTCCGTGTCGATCCTCAGAATTACATTACCTGCGGTTTTTCCGCCGGCGGATATATCGTCTGCCTCTGGAATACCGAAAAAGGATACAGCGCCTTCGGAATCCGCAAACCCCGGGCCTGCTTCCCCGTCTATCCCGTCACCTCCTACCGCCTGATGAACGCCGAAACCTGGGAGGAGGGCGATGACAAGGACGCCTTTGCCCGCTCCGGCGTCGGCTGTACGATGGAGGAAGCCTGCAACAGCTGCTTTGAAATTCCCCTGCACGCCGAAGGCTTCCCGCCTGCCGCCATTTTCCTCGCGGCCGAAGATGAGCTGGTTCCTCCGGAGCATTCCAAAGCCCTGGCGGCGGCCCTGGAGCGCAGCGGCATTCCCTGCCGCCTGGAAATCGGCCCGACCGGAGGGCATGGGTTCGCCGACGGAACCGGTATGTGCATGGAAGGCTGGCCCGAAAGAGCCCTGGACTGGTACGAGTCCGAAATTGCGCCGAGGCAGTGATGCTCTCTGTCCGCACGAGGAGATAAACCGATGCGTAAACAGGCCGTGGAAAAAACACCCGCCCCCTCCGCTCCCGCCGGTCCGAAAAACCCGGTTTTTTCGATCACGAAGCGGGTCATGGATCTGCTGAAAAACAAAATCATCGCTTCCCTGCTGCTGTTCGGGCAGGGCGTACTGTTCCTGATCGCTCCCTCCGGAGATATGGCCGGAACGATCAGGATCTCCGCCGGCATCATCATTCTGGCCTGTGTGATCATGATCGTCTTTCATCTGAAGCGGGCGCAGAAAACCGTATGGGACCGGATCATCTCCGGACTCTGCGGCCTGCTGATTGCCGCCGCGGTCTTTTTTATCTTCCGTCCGAATCTGATCGAGCCCTATGTGAAGATCGTCGTGGGCGCCGTCACGATCGTGACCGGTCTGGTGAACCTGTTTCACACGCTGAAGATCGAGAAAAAGAAGGACTGGAAGTTCGTCGTCAGCATCGCGGGCGCGGCCGCCATCATCGTCCTGGGCATTTTCATGCTCGCGGCGGACGAAGGCCCCATCGCCGTGGCGCAGCGGAGCATCGGATCCATCCTGATCCTGAACGCCATCGCCAACATCTGGTATATCGTGCAGTTTTCCCGGAAAGAGGGGCAGTGAAAGCGCCCGCGGTTTTTCTTTGTCAGATCTCTGTTTTTTTGTCCGCCGCTTTGCGCATCCAGGTTTTGACGGCATCCAGAACCTGGTCCAGATGATAATCGTAGCAATGCGTATCCCCGGGGATCAGCACCAGTTTGCAGTTCCTGTATCTTTCCGCTGCCCGGATGCCGTATTCCACCGGCACGGCTTCATCCTGATCCCCGTGCACAATCAGAACCGGTCCGGTATACCTGTCAATCGCTTCCTCCACATGAATCGTCTGGGCCACGCGGACATAATTTCCGCCGAGGCCGCGGTCTCCCCAGGCCGGGAGCACGTCCGGGATCCGGTACGGATCGAAAGTCTGTCCCAGCAGCGTTCCGTTTCTTGCGCCTTCCGGAATCATCCAGGCGGGAGAAAGGGGAATCAGGCCCCGGATGACATCCCGCTTCATCGCTCCGGCCAGCATGACCGTCATTCCGCCCTGCGAGTGGCCGCAAAGCCAGATGTCCGTCACGAAATCAAGGCTTCGGGCATAATCAATCACCGTCAGCGCATTCGTAAGCCATTTGTATAAGGTGTGATCCTCGAATTTTCCGTCACTGTTTCCATGCCCGTACATATCCACCCGAAGCGTGGCAAAGCCGATTTCGTTCAGCGCCTGCGCCACCGCGACAATATGCCGCTCCTCCATATGGCCGGTAAAGCCATGGATTACAATGACCAGGGGGCATTTTTCGCCGTGTTCGCGGGGCATGTCAAGCTTCGCGTTCAGCCTGATTCCGTCATCCATGATAAACATCTGTTTTTCCTCCCGTTTTGTCGTTCAGTGAAAAGGCTCAGATCCCAGGGGCTTCCGGTCCGGTTCCGAACCCGTTGAACCAGGCCCGTTCCGCAAACGGTTTTTTCTTCGGGGGGACAGGATCGCTTTCCGCGATGCCCACCGGAAGAATGCAGACCAGTTCATATTCATCCGGTACGCCGAGAATCCCGGCGATCCGGTCGCCGATCCGGTCTTCATCGGTAATATGCCCTTCATACCAGCAGCTCCGGTATCCCATGGCGGTAATCGCGAGCAGCATATTTTCAATGGCCGCGGAATAGTCCTGCGTCGCGAAGCACCGGTCCCGGTAGGCCATGATCCTCCGGGTCAGCACGCAGATCATGGCGGGCGCGGTTTCCGCCACCGGCGGATCAATCTCCCGGCGCATCCGGGCCAGCAGCGCCTGGTCATCCACCGCGACCAGGCTGGTCGTCTGTTTGTTGCAGCCGGAGGGCGCCGCCAGACCCGCCTCCATGATTCTGATCAGATCTTTCCGCGGCACCCGGTCCGGTTTGTACTTTCCCCGGTAGCTGCGGCGGTTCATGATCAGATCCGTCAGGGACATTTCATCCTTCAGGGAAAGGACATAGATCTGGCAGGGATTAGCTTCATCCCAGTAGTCAGGCAGTACTTCCAGCTCTTTAAACCCGGCATCCAGGTAGAAACGGTTGGTCCGGTCATAATCCTCATAGTGCCCCATCTGAACCGTTTTCACCTGCATAAAGTCATATCCGGCGGCTGCAGCATATTCTTTTGCCGCCTGAACAAGCATTTTCCCGGCCCCTTGCCGGTGGTATTCCTTCCGGACTCCCATCACGGCCAGTTCAACCGTGCTGCGGCCGGTTTCTTTCAGGCACAGGAACCCGACCGGCTGTCCGTCCTGCTCCGCCTCAAAAAAGATTTGCTCTCTGCTGTCCCGGATATAGGTTTCCCGGGTTTCCGGCACCTCGAACCAGTCCGTCAGCGCTTCCAGAATCCCGCGGGCGGTCTTCTCCTTTTGCTCACAGTCCGTGATTCTGCGGATCTTCATCGTAAACACTCCCTCCCGGCGGCCTCTTTCCATCCTGCCGCCGTTTTTTTTGCGTCAGAAATGATCCTCCACCAGGACGGGTTTACGGACGAAAACCTTTTTCAGCACGTCCCCGTTGCCCGTCACCGTCACGTCAGGCCGGTACACGGCCTCGTCCAGGCCGGCGCATCCGACCGCCATCTGGCCGAATGCCTGAATGGATACGGTCAGATCCGGCGCCCGGTCCGTCGGAACGGCGCCGGTCCCGCTGACCTCCCAGGTTCCGTTGTTCTCCGCGATATACGCATCGCCTTCCACCCGGATCACAAACCGGCTGTCTTCCGGTTTTCGGATCATTTCCAGCATTTTCCGCACATTGACCGCCCGGATCATATAGTCCTGCCGCACCGTCTGGCGGATGTCATAGGCCCTCGGACTGCGGATCACGGAAAACAGCTCCAGGCTGGCCGGCAGGAAAAGCCGGACCGTGCCGTAATCCGCGGTAAAGCGTCCCAGAAATCCGAGCAGCGCCATCAGGCCCGTGCGGCCGTCCCACGCCAGATCCTCCACGGAGAGGATCGCGGCCGGATCGTGCCGGATATCCTGGAAGATCAGGTATGCCGCCGGCTTTCCGCCTTCCCGCAGCAGATAGGCGAACTTGCGGTCCTTGTAGTATTCCCCTTTCAGGTGCTTATCCAGCATCATCCGGTCGTCCCGGTGCATGGACAGGTTGTAATTTTCCGCAAAGCGGTTGTAGAGTTCCGTATACCCGCTCACCGGGTCGCCCGGTTTCCACAGTTCCGCCGTTCCGTCAAAGCGGTATCCGCTCAGCACAGACGGCTCGAACTCGTAATCGTTCCGCCAGCAGGCCGTTTCATAGCCGAACTTGCGGTAAAAGGCATGGCTGAACGGATACAGGGTGGAAAAAACCTCCCCCTTCCGGTAGGCATCCGGGATCAGCTTTTCAAAGATCGCCCGGATCGCGCCGCTGTTCCGGTACTCCGGCAGCGTGGACACCGCGCCGATTCCGCCGCTGGCCGCCCATTGGCCGTCCAGCCGGGACTGAAAAGAATAATTCAGAATCCGCGCCATCATTTTGCCGTCTTCGTCAAACGCCGCCCAGTCGTCCGTTGTCAGCTTTCTGCTTTCTTCCCGGGCCTTTTCCGGATCCTCCATGCGCATGTGAAATGCCACATAGGAAATCATATTCGCTTCAAAATGTTCGTTTTCCGTCAGTTTGCGTACTTCCATCTTTCTCGTCCCCTTCTCCGCGGATGCGCGTCCCGAACGCAGCGCCCGCGTACTACGGACGGTTCCGGGAGGGAAATGAACTGCGGATCCTCCCGTGTCAGGGGCGGATCCGGTCCCGCAGCGCTTTATTATTCTACTATGAAACAGACAGGATGAAAAGGAGAAGAAACGGATTTCACAGCCGTTTCCGCTTATCTCTTTTTATACAGCACAAGCTCCGGATCGGCGCCCTCCGCCCCGTACGTGCAGATCAGAATAAAGTCCATACCGGCCAGAACCCCGAAGCACCGGTCTCCGCCGAACTCCGACTCGAGCTGGTTGCCGAGATAGGTCTTCCCGTCCTGCAGGAACCGGACTTTTTCCCCGCTGGGCAGCGGATACGCGAGGTTGACATAGCTGCCGGCCAGCGCGTTCAGTTTCTTCACCTCCGGCAGGCCCGGAACATGAAGATCGTTGATCTCCCGGATCAGCTGCTGCTTAAACGCCTCGAATTCTCCGCCGTCGCTGAGTTCTTCGTATCTTTTCCAGTAATCCAGCTGCGGGAGCGTCTGTTTCAGATAGCCGCGGGCCTGCTCCTCCGGGAATCCTTCCGACACCATCTGGCGGACGCAGACGTCAATCAGGTCGTCCATATTGCTGTAGGTAAACGTTCCGTCGGCATAGCACCACCGGCAGTAGTCCTCATTGATCGCGCCGTCTTTTTCCCGGCTGAGAACCGCGTCCTCCAGCGGCATCCCGCAGCACTGGCAGACCAGCTGCCTCGGCGCGCCGAGCAGGGTGTTGATCGATACGTTGTACAGCCGGGAAAGCAGTTTCAGCGTCTCGGTACCGGGAACCGTGTCCCCGTTTTCCCATCGGGAAACCGCCTGCCGGGTCACAAAAACCTTCGCGGCCAGTTCGTCCTGGGACAGTCCCCGTTTGGTCCGCAGATCAAGCAGCACATCTTTCGTCGTCATCAGAATCACCTCCGGATTGATTGTGACCCAATTATAGTGTGCTCCGGGCCGGCTGACAAGCAACCGGCTGTTGCCCCCTCCGGTTTTCATTCCGCCCGGAATGCTGTCAGCCGGCTGACAGCCGCCGCGGTTTTTGCGGTTTTTTTTGCGGTCATTGTTTCCGCTGAAATTACTGCCACCCCGTCATTTGCTTCGTACCAACAGGTGTCCGCGGGAAACCCCGGGACAGAAAAGAAAGTATGAAGCCGGTCAGGCAGGAGGATATGAAAATGAAAACCTACGAACTGAAAGAGAATGAGGCAGGGCAGTCCGAATGCTCCGGAAACCGTGACCGGCCGCGGCAAATGCTGATATGGGTTTAATCGCATAATTTCAAAGAAACCCATGGAACAGATCCCGGTGAATGACTTTGAAAAATGATAATCGGGCGGCTTTGGCCGCCCCTTTTTTATGCGCATCCGTCCGGCGCCGGGCTGCATTGAAGCAAACACCGCCTTCCGCGCAAAGCGTTCCGGCCGCCGGAATCCTTTACAGGAAAGAGATCTGTTCAAACTTCTCCGGTAAATGATGCAGATAATCAAAGCAGTCTTCCGGCCTGTACAGAATCCCGCGATCCCGGCAGAAGGACCGGAACAGCTCCATCAGCCGCCCGCTGTCCGGACTGGGAAGCTCATAGGCGTTTCCGTAGGTCCGGACAACCCTTTCCTTCAGGCCCGGGAAATGTCTGTCCAGCGCGGCGTAATAGTACTCGCGGTCCCCTTCCCGCAGGGTAAGCCCCATATCAAAGCAGATGATCCCTTTCACCTGCACCCGGGCGCAGGCTTCCAGGATCGCCATGATGTTTTCTTCCGTGTCATTGATGAACGGCAGGACCGGCGTCAGCCAGACCACCGTCGGAATCCCTTTTTTCCGCATTTCCTCCAGCACTTCGATCCGCCTTTGGGTATCACAGACGTTCGGCTCAATTATCCGGCACAGGCGGCTGTCAAATGTTGTCAGGGTGATCTGCACAACGCATTTCGCCCGCCGGTTGATCGCCTCCAGCAGGTCAATATCCCGTAGGATCCGGTCGGACTTCGTCTGGACCGCCGCGCCGAACCCGTACCTGTAAATGATCTCCAGGCATTTCCGGGTCAGTCCAAGCTGTTCCTCGCAGTGCATGTAGGGGTCTGACATGGATCCGGTGCCGATCATGGCCTTCTGCCGTTTGGTCTTCAGGGCCCGCTCCAGCAGCTCCGGCGCATTCCGCTTGACTTCGATATCCTCAAAGGCGTGGGTAAACTGATAGCATCTGCTGCGGCTGTCGCAGTAGATGCATCCATGGGAACAACCCCGGTAAATATTCATCCCGTAGTGTCCCTTCCCGCCGGTCAGGATTCCTTTGGCTTCCGTGAAGTGCATCGCTGATCTCCGTGTTCTTTTAATGAGACAGGGGACGGTTCTCCGTCTCCTTTTCTGTTTTTCATGGTTCTTGAGGCTTATGGTGCTTATCATTGTCATTGAAGATCATTTTAATCACAAGGCCATAAAACCTGCTGATCTCCGGCATGTCTTTCCCGCCCGTTCAAACAAATCAAGCAACCTGCTCCCAGATCATCATTCACTTAATCAGATTATACCATAGGCATTTGGTTTCCCACAATTTTATTCATTCTTTACTGATCAGTTCATATCCCCATAATCCCGCTTTTTCTGTCAGGGCCTTTTATTCGCCATACGCAGCGGGTGCTTCGAAAAATCGCAGCTTTCTTATATCCTTTGCAGGAATTCTGCCGGGGTATAAGCTGGAACAGTACTTTGCAAATAATCCCGGATGTTTCTGGTGATAATGCATTCAGCACGAACACGCTTTGCTGTCGCGGACTGTACAGCATCTTCATAGTCATTCCATTTCATTTCTGCAGCTTCTGTCATATCGGCAACACTCAAATCTGTAAAGTGAAATATAAGCGCCAGCTTTTTCAGTACCTCATGAATCCGATCAGGCGTCAGTTCCTTTCGCATGACATAGACCAGATCCGCAAAAGTCAATGCAGAAATAAATCCTTCGACCTGATCCGTTTCACAGAGTTTCCAAATCTTTGAGGATGCTTCAACATGCGGTTCCCGTCTCTGAAGAACATCCAGAATAATATTTCCATCAATCAGCACTTTCATACTTTGCTTTCAGCCTCTCTTCCCTTACCTGATCCATGTCTGTGCTCTCTGAAAGGATACCGGTCAGGGAATCGGTCAAATATGAAATAACTGCCTTTCTCGGAATAATACGTCCGACTTCTTTTCCGTTCCGGGTTATGATCACTTCTCCTCCATTCATTACAATATGGAGATATCTGCCGAAGTTGTTCTGCATTTCTGTGCTCGTGGCTGTTGCAATCGCTTCACTCATTAGTATACCTCCTTTCACTTTAGCTAATTAGATTATATGTTCTTTTAGCTAAATTTGCAATAACATAGGATCCCAAAAGTCGGATAATCAGTACTCAACAATCAACGAGGTTGCATTCCCAGCTTTTTGAGGAACATCTTATCTCTTTCCGTCAGTTCCGTCGTCCAGCGCTTAGCTTGAAGCTTGGATGAAACGTTG
>SVGS01000001.1 GCA_015056205.1 Clostridiales bacterium
TACCGAACACAGAAGTTAAGCCCTTCAGTGCCGATGGTACTTGACTGGTAACGGTCCGGGAGAGTAGGTCGCCGCCGGATTCCAATAGCAGCCCGCTTGCGGGCTGTTTTCTTTTTTGCCCGAAAACCCCGTATGGCGCAGATAAGCCCCGGCAGGAATTCGGGAAATCCGGAGAGAGGCTGAGGGCATAACGAAGGATTCCGGCCGGGATCCCGGGGATCAGGAGAGAAGCATACAGCCCGCGCCGAAGAGAAGCTGGGCGATATAATAAGTGGCAATGATCAGCCAGTCCACGAAGCGCGGGGTCCGGAACAAGAGCCGGCGGGCCCAGAAGGTATCGCTGAACAGGAAGAAGGCCCCGCCGCCGGCCATCAGGAAGCCCGGAAGGGTATAGGAAGAAATGCCCCCGGCGATCGCGCAGGCACTCATGGCGCAGAGAATGATTCCATAAACAAAGAAGAGGGATGCCTTTTTTTCACCCATTTTTTTCCACTGCCACAGGAGCATCAGCAGGAAAAACAGCAGCAGAATAAAACAGATCACATGAGGAACGGAAACGGGAAAAAGCTGTGTCAGGAAAGCGATATAGCCGATATGGCCGGCCATGAAAAAGGCCATTCCGATGGGAAAGCTGAATTCCAGGAGAATGTCAGCTGCCAGATGAAACGACATTCCGGCCATCAGGATCCAGCAGCGATGATCCAGCCTGATCGCGGAGACCAGCACCAGCATAAGCGCACAGGCGGTTCCCAGGGCTTTGAAGGAGCAGGACAGAACGGGGTTCAGCGACTTCTTATAGTACATAAAAAGCGGCATACAGACTCCGAGACAAAGGACGGAAGCACAGATACTCCAGAGCACGGTTCATCCTCCTTTCCAGCGCAAAGCGGTTTGCAGCGGATTCTCAGGTTTCCGGAATCCAGGGCATCAGGTACATATGCACATACAGGGATGGATTATTATAGGTATAATGATAGGAAAAAGAAGCATTTTCCTCCCGGTCCCGTTCCTCCTCCGGGACAAGCGTCAGATTATCCTTTTTCGGGACGGAAGGATCATAGTCCCGGACAAACATCCGGATGGCGTGGGCCGCTTTTTTATGCGTATCATCGCCGGGAGAGGAAACGTTTCCTTCAATCGTCGTCACACGGTAACGGCCGTCCGGCAGCTTTTCCACATCATACACCAGACCGACATGATACAGCGGGGTCAGGCCGGCAAACTTCGTATCCCGGTTTCCGAAGACGCAGATAAATCCTTTCTGCGGGATCATGGTGGTCCGGTTCATCCGGGAATAGCCCGTGACCAGTTTGCCGACGCCGGCTTCGTTGACATGCACTACGCCTTCCGCATCGCCGACCGGCGTTTTCTTCCAGGACTGCTGGGGAATACCGACCTCCAGCGTACACCAGGTGATAAAGCCGCCGCACCAGCCATAGCCGGTTTTGGAGCCGTTCCAGTCCGTATACTTATTCCGCTTTTTCAGTTCATTGCCGTCTCCGGCTTCCCATTCGGCATAAGCCAGATCCAGCAGCCGCTGAATCTGATCGGGAACCTGGGAGACGACCTCCTTCGTGATCTCCAGCGGCGCCGGGGTCGGCGTAGCCGCCGCGGCGGAAGAAGCCCCCATGAACAGGAAAACCATTCCCAGGAACAAAGAGAAGAAACGCTTCATCAATTCATCATCCTTTCCGTATCTCAATC
This sequence comes from Clostridiales bacterium, assembly GCA_015056205.1. Lineage (GTDB taxonomy): Bacteria > Bacillota > Clostridia > Christensenellales > Aristaeellaceae > Aristaeella. The sequence goes on from SVGS01000001.1 coordinate 1,705, forward strand.
CGCGCCGGTTTTCGGGAAAGCGGGCCGCATTCAGTCCGGCTTTCCGGCTTCCTCCCAGTGCGGATGAATTTTCAGCCAGGCAAAAAGATCTCTGGCGATCAGAGCGGCCGCGGTGCTGCCGGACGGATCTTCGGCCGGATCCACGTTCGGATCCTCCACCAGAACCGTTACCGCCCAGGGAAGATCCGACTGCCTGTTAAAGGCTGTACACCAATGGTAACGATGAGCCTCCCCGTTTTCATTCGAAGCTTTCGCCGATCCGACCGCCGCGTAAATATTCAGAACCGGATCCATGAGCATTCCGGCCTCTTCAGAGGCCACAGCGGCTTTCATCCAGCTCCGGATACCGTCCGCCTGCTCCGGGGAACAATACTGCCCCAGAACGGAGGGGGAAAAAGCTGAAACCACCGCCCCGGAATCGTTCGTTACCTCCCGGATCACCCGGGGTTCGGGCATCTGTCCGCTGCCCGCGGCGGCGCAGGTCATCAGGCAAAGTTTCAGCGGGGTTACCAGGGGATAGACCGATTTATCCGCCTCCAGATCCCGGTAAAGAGAGGTGGCCTTCAGCTGGAGCTTACGCGGCTCCGGAAAAACGGCGGCCAGGGATCCCAGGGGATAGGTTTTCCCCGTGACCCGGTTCAGAAGCGGCTGATCCGCCGCTTTCCGAAGCGATTCCGCCTGTTCGGGCGTGATCTGCTGCGGGTCAAAGGTCGGGAGGGAGGCCATCGCGCCGATTTCACCGGTATCATAACGGATAACCACCGCGCAGCATGGCCGGCCGGCCGTTTCGGGATGCGCGGCCGCCGAACGAAGAATCTGCTCGCACAGTTCCCCGGAAACCGTCAGCGTAAGATGATTGCCGACGCGCTCCTGCTTCCGGATCAGGCGGCTGACCGCTTCCAGCAGACCGGGCCGGAATCCGTAAAGGAGGGGCGCGTGGAGCGTTTCGATTCCGCCGGGAACCAGGCCGCCTGTTTCTCCGAGCAGATGCACGAGAGAGGCCCTGCGCTCCGCCGGTTCCGCATAGACGCGGATTCCGTCCTTCGAAGAGGCCAGGAGGGCGCCCGTCCGGTCCGAAATCCTGCCGGGGGTTACGGTTTCCTTCAGATCACTCAAAAGCCCGGCGTCGTCTGGCGCGAAGGATACGGCAGCCGGCCGCGATCCGCGAAAAATCAGCAGCACGCAGAGGGCGCAAAGAAGGATCAGCAGAATGACGGTCATCATCCGGATCCGGTGACGCTGAAGTTTCATTCGGTTGACCTCCTTTCCGTTTTGTCCGGTCCTCAACGGCCGGAAAAATCATTCAATGGGCCAGCATGGCCAGACGCTCATCCTCATCCAGATTTCTGTCGTTCAGGATCAGCTGACCCGCGATCCAGCCCATGGCAAAAAGATCGGTGCCATAAACCAGCGGATCCGCAGAGAGAAGCGGAAAGCCTGAGGCCGGAACCGGGATCAGGCCTGAAAGGGCACAGAGAGAGAGCAGAGCCCGGATTCCGAGCAGCAGGACAAGCCCGGCGACCTGCAGGGCCGGCAGCTCCCGCCGCGAAAGGAGCGCCCCGGACGCGGAACGGACCAGCAGGAAAGCGAACAGAAGAATCAAACCGCAGAGGAAGAGAATTCCAAACTGTTCAGACAGAATAATCAGCGGCCAGACGGCCGGCGGATCCGCAGCGGAGAGCGAGCTGCCCAGCCCGGGCCCCGAACCGAACAGCCCGCCGGAAAACGCAGACGCCAGTTCGGAAACGGAAAGACGGGGAAGCTGCTGAACCGCAAGAGAGGGAAGGAAAAGGGCGCCCGCGGTCAGCCCTGCCGCGCCGGACAGGAAAGACAGGATGCCGGCCAGCCAGCTGCCGGAGGAAATCCACAACAGAAACGGGGCAGTCAGCGCCCATCCCGCGGCGGAAGCCCAGTTACCGGAGAGCAGCATCGGCGCCAGACCGGCAAGAAACAGGAGGAACCCCAAACCGGCCTGCCGTTTCCGGCCCAGAAGACAAAGAGGGAAAAGAAGAAAAACACAGGCGGGATAACCGGTATCCACAGGCAGGGAAAAAACAAGAGGCAGCAGGAGCGCCGCGAACGCAGGAATGCCCATTCCGGCGGAAAAAGAGGTCTTGCTTCCCGCCGAGGAGGACAGCGGCAGAGAGAACAGCATCAGGAAACAGCCGGCCGCGAGCTGGATCAGAATGCCTAAAAGGCGGTCCGGGAGCCAGAGAGCGGTCACCAGCAGCAGGATTCCGGAGAAAAAATGGACAAGAGACAACAGAATCCGGTCCATTTCCACCAGGACGGGGAACAGGATTCCGCTGATCAGGTAAAAGGCCGGCCAGGCGGCGGCCAGCGTATACAGCCGCCAGTCCCCTTTCCGGACGGCAAGAAGGAGAAAAGCAAGGGCAAAAAAGAGAACCGGGACCATCAGAAGACCGCGGACGGCGGTTTTTTTACGCTTTCGGCTCATTCACTCCAATCCTCCTTCCAGCGGTCCGCACGGCGCGGAGGCCGGGGGGAATCTGAGGGCGCGGGGGCCGGAGCAGGCGGGAAAGCCGGGGAGGCCGGAGAGGCCGCAGCCGGACTGAAAGCCGCGGGATCGGGAGAAGAGGAGAAAGCCGGGGAGGCCGCAACCGGACTGAAAGCCGCGGGATCCGGAGAAGAGGAGAAAGCTGAAGAGGACGCGGGACCAGAGGAAACCGCCGGATCAAAGGGAGGCACAGGCACCGGAGACGGCGGAATCCAGGGCGCGGTGGAAGGCGCGGGAGCGGAAAAAGCCATTTCCGTACGGGCGGAATCGGCGGGGGCAAGCGCGGCAAACACCAGCAGACGCAGCACCGCTCCGCCGACCGTCAGAAAGGAACCGTGGGTCAGCGGCGCGTTCCGCGGATCGGAATGAGCATCCAGCGAAAGCTGATTGACCATCACTTCGCAGCCGCGGCGGGGCCGGATCAGCAGGCCAACCCCATCCTCCCACGAAAAATCCAGGTGATGCTTGCGAACGCCGGAGCAGGGAACCACCAGGTCACAGGAGCGGATGGCTCCGAGCACGCCTTCCCGGGGAACGGGAAGATAGGTATCCGCCGGGAAGTCATCATTCCCGGTAACAACGATCAGTTCTCCAACCGTTCCGGCGCCAGGCAGGCCGCGCAGCCGGTCCTTCCGCTCGCGGTTCCCCGTAATCAGGACGGCCAGCGTCCGCAGAACCATAAACAGGAGCAGCAACAGAAAAAGATATCGCGCAGCCAGGGAAAGAATTTCAAAAAGATCCCGGGATACGCTGAACATGATTTCATCTTCCTTTCGTGCCGGAGATTAAAGGTCGGCGGGAGAGATCCAGGCTTCCCAGCGGGCGGCGGGATAATTATCCCGGATGATCCGGGCGATGATCCTGCGCTCTCCTTCCTGCATAAAATCTCCGTAACGGGTATACAGCACCCGGAGGGCTGAAAAGGATCCTGTTTCCATACAATAGGCATGCAGGGCTTCATAATGAACGGAATAGACCCTGAGATCATCAAAGAGAACGCCCATCACGTCATCCGCGGCATCCTTCAGCTCCGCGGTGCGGATGCGCCTGCGTTCACCGCTGTCCATTTTCGCGGACATACCGGAACCCAGACGCTCATAAAGCAGATTAAAGAGACGATCCTCGAGCCGTTCGGCCAGCGCGGAAAAAGAATCCTTATAAGGAGAATAAGCGTTCAGAAGCTGCGCCAGGGGAACGCAAAAAGAGGGATCGTCCACCAGGGCCGAACCCAGGCGCGGACACAGCGCTTCCCGAATCTGCCAGGCATCCACCATTCTATACGCCTCCCGAAGGATATGCTCCTCAGAATTCCGCCGTTCTGTTCCTTCCGGCATCATGATCCGCTGATATGATACCACAAATAAGTCCGAATTCCTATGCTTTTCCTTCCGGAAGCGGGGAAGATATTACGGAATATTAATTTTCCGAAGAAAAAAGAAAAAAACAAAAGCAGAACCCAAAGAACCGGACGGCCGAAAAAAACGGAAAATCATAAATCTGGTGGGTGGAAAAGAATAAAACACAAAGGATAGCGGAAGAGGACGATTCAATTCTTACATTTTTCATAATTTTTTCCACAGGCTGGAAAACAACCGAAAGCTTGATTTTCATGCTGCTTTTTGATAAGATGGTCAGGCCGGTTTGGTCAGGTGAATGAATTATCCACAACCCGGTTGGTTATCCACAGCCTGCGTTTCCTGAAAAGGTTTATGGACTAACGATCGGGAATGTTGTTTTTTTGCGCTGTCTGAGCGGACAGCGGGGAAACAGACTCTTCGAATCGATTCCGGCGAACAGAGGAGGGTCTTCGGGATGGACATGGAGTCACTTTGGGAGAAAACCTGCTCCCTGCTGACACAGGACATGAATTATATATCCTATACCACCTGGGTGGACGATAATATGTATCCGGTCGGCCTGGAGAGCGACCGGATGCTGATCTGCGTCAAAATGGAACAGATGATCGGCATGCTGGAGAAGAAATACGGCCCGCTGATCAGCCAGAGAATGTCGGAAGCCGCCGGCAAACCGATGACCGCCTCCCTGATTACCCGGAAACAGCTGGAAGAGAACGAAATCCGCAAAAACACGACCGCGCAGAACGGCCCGGCGGATCCCCGGCTGAATCCCAAATATACCTTTGAAAGCTTCGTGGTCGGCAGCGGAAACCGGTTTGCCCATGCCGCCGCGCTGGCTGTCGCCGAAAGCCCCGCGGAAGCCTATAATCCGCTGTTTATCTACGGCGGAGTGGGGCTGGGGAAAACGCATCTGATGCAGGCCATCGGCCATTTTATTCATGAAAACGATCCGGACCGCCGGATTCTCTATATGACCAGCGAAAACTTCACCAATGAGCTGATCAGCGCGATCCAGATGAAGAAAACCTATGAGTTCCGGGAGAAGATCCGGAAGGTGGATGTGCTGATGGTGGACGATATTCAGTTTATCGCCGGCCGGGAAAGCACACAGCAGGAGTTTTTCAATACATTCAATGAACTGCATAACGCCAATAAGCAGATCATTCTGACCAGCGATAAACCGCCGAAGGATATTCAGCGCCTGGAGGAACGGCTCTGTTCCCGGTTTGAGTGGGGCCTGGTGGCGGATATTCAGCGCCCGGATGTGGATACCCGGGTGGCGATTCTGCGGGAGAAGACGCAGCAGGAGGGAATACCCGTACCGGACGACGTTCTGCAGCTGATCGCGGGCAAAATCGACAGCAATATCCGGGAACTGGAAGGATGCCTGACGAGACTGCTGGCCTATTCCAATCTGGTCCGGGAACCGATCACGATCGAACTGTGCGAGAAAGCCCTGAAGGAAATCTTTGACCAGAGGAAGCAGAAGCAGATTACGGCGGAACTCATCATGCAGACGGTCAGCGACTATTACGGGCTGACCATCGGCGAGCTGACCGGCCCCACCCGGAAACGGGAGATTACCGTACCCAGGCAGATCGCCATGTACCTGACCCGGGAGATGACCGGCATGAGCCTGCCGCAGATCGGTTCGGTGTTCGGCGGCAGAGATCACACCACCGTCATGCACAGCTGCAAAATCGTCGAGGCCAATATGGCGGCCAACGCCAATATCGGACTGGTGCTGGAGGATGTGAAACGCCTGGTCCGGGATTCCCAGTAACGAAAGCGAAATCCATGGAAAAGCAGACGCGGCAGAAGGGCGGCGCCTGCTTTTTTTCGGCCTGCCAAAGGAGAATTCTTTTGCAATCATCGAATGAACATGATATAATAGCGCTTGATATTTTCAACGGGAGTGAAGGATAATGAGCATGGAACAGATGATCAGATCCCTGCGGGAACAGATGGAGCAGCGGATCAGCCAGATCGACTCCAAGGAGACACTGGCGGCTTTCTGGCAGGACTATCTGGGGAAAAAAGGCAGCATTGCCGACCTGATGAAGGGACTGGGCTCAGTATCGAAAGAAGAGCGCCCGGCCATGGGCAAGGTGATCAACGAGTTCAAGGTGCAGACGGAAGAGCGCTACAAGGCCATGAACGAAAAGCTGGCGCAGCTGGAGATCCAGGCCCGGAACCGGAAGGAAGCCGTGGATATCACGCTTCCCGGGAAAAAGCGGCCGATGGGCGGGCTGCATCCGCTGACTCTGGTGAAAAACGAAATCATCGGCGTGTTTGCCGGAATGGGATTTGAGGTTTTCGAAGGCCCGGAGATTGAGGACGACGATCATAACTTTACCCGGCTGAACGTGCCGAAGGATCATCCGTCCCGGGATATGCAGGATACCTTCTACCTGCCGGACGACCTGCTTCTGCGCACGCAGACCAGCGGAGGGCAGATCCGCGTGATGGACCAGGAGAAGCCGCCGATCAAGGTGTTGGTTCCCGGGCGGGTTTTCCGGTCCGACAGCGACGCGACCCATTCCCCCATGTTCCATCAGATGGAAGGCCTGGTCGTGGACAAGGGAATTACCCTGTGCGACCTGCAGGGGCTGCTGGACAAGTTTGTGCAGCAGCTGTTTGACGCGAACGTCCGCACCCGGCTGCGGCCGAGCTATTTCCCCTTCACCGAACCCAGCGTGGAGGTGGACGTCAGCTGCTTCGAATGCGCCGGCAAGGGCTGCGCGCTGTGCAAGCATACCGGATGGATTGAAGTGCTGGGCGGCGGCGTCGTGCATCCCAAGGTGCTCGAAAACTGCGGCATCGATCCCTCCGTCTATTCCGGTATCGCCTTCGGGATCGGCATTGAACGGATTGCCATGCTGAAATACGGCATCAACAACATCGGCCTGCTGTTCGAGAACGATCTTCGTTTCCTGAAGCAGTTTCAGTAAGGGGAGGGTGACAGTCAAATGAAAGTACCGTACAGCTGGCTGAAAGAATATGTGGATATCGACGTGACCGCGGAAGAGCTGCAGGACAGGCTTTTCAGCTGCGGATTTGAAGTGGAGGAAATGATCCGGCCCGGCGCGGAGATCAGCAGGGTGGTCGTCGGGGAAGTGACCGCCTGCGAACCGGTGGAAGGAACCCATCTGGCGATCTGCCAGGTAAACTGCGGAGAGTACGGCAGCGGGATCCAGATCGTAACCGGCGCGCCGAACGTCTATGTGGGAATGCACACTCCGGCCGCACTCGACGGCGCCACGCTGCCCGGCGGGGTCCGGATTACGGCCAAACCGCTGAAGGGGATTCCCTCCAACGGCATGATGTGCTCCGGCGAAGAGCTGGGGCTGAATGAGGACCTGTATCCGGGCGCGGAGGTTTACGGACTGCTGGATCTGCCGAAGGATACCGTTCCGGGGACAGACATCCGGGAAGTAACCGGGCTGAATGAAACCATATTCGATATTTCCGTGACCGCCAACCGGCCGGACTGCCAGAGCATTCTGGGCATCGCCCGCGAGGTGGCGGCGGTGCTTGGCAAAGAGCTGAAAATGCCCGCGACGGACTACACCTGTTCCGATACCATCGTGGAAGGACTGGACATTCAGGTGGAAGCGCCGGACCTGTGCCCGCGGTATCTGGGGCACGCCGTGCGGAATATCACCGTGGGGGAGAGTCCCCGCTGGATGCGGCGGAACCTGGCGCTGTGCGGCCTGCGGTCCATCAGCAACGTGGTGGATATCACCAACTATGTGCTGCTGGAAATCGGACAGCCGATGCACGCCTTCGATATGGATCAGCTGCAGGAGAAGCGGATTATTGTCCGCCGCGCCAGAGAAGGGGAAAAAATTCAGACGCTGGATGAGAAGGAGTTCACCCTGACCGGCGAAAACCTGGTGATCTGCGACGGACAGCGTCCGGTGGCGCTCGCCGGCATTATGGGCGGCCTGAACAGCGAAATTACCGAAAAAACCACGCAGCTTCTGTTTGAAGCGGCCAAATTTGCCCGGGACAACGTGCGGCGGACCTCCCGCGCCCTGGGCCAGAGCAGCGACTCCTCCGCCCGCTTCGAAAAGGGCATCAGCGAAGCCATTACCGAGCTGGGGATGGCCCGGGCGCTGCATCTGATTCAGGAGCTGAACTGCGGAGAAATTACGGCCAGCGCGTTTGACTGCAGCGCCGGCGCTCCCCGCACCGGAAAGCATTTCCGGGCCAGCCTGAAGCGGATCAACGATATTCTGGGCATTCAGGTTCCGGCGGAGGATGTGCTGCGAATCCTGAGAAGCCTGAATTTCGAGGTGGAGCAGGACGGGGACACCCTGGAGGTAACCGCTCCCCGGTACCGGGAAGATATCGAGGTCGGAGAGCCGGATCTGGCGGAGGAAGTGATCCGGGAATACGGATACGAGCATGTGATTCCCACCTTCCTGAAGGCGGCGGCCGTGACCAGCGGCGGAAAAACGCCCGCCCAGCAGCGGCGCGACAGGGTCTGCAGCATTCTGTGCGCGCAGGGATACAATGAAGTGTATACGCTTTCCTTCTATTCCGACGGCGAGCTGGATATGCTGCGGATTCCCGAAAACGCTCCGGAACGGAACGTGCTGCGCATTCAGAATCCGATCTCCGCGAATCTGTCCATCATGCGCCCGCTGCTGGCGCCGAGCATGCTGAACATCACGGTGGACAACCTGAAAAAGGGCAACATGGAAGGCCGGATCTTTGAGATCAGCAACGTTTATCTGCCCGGAAAGCCCGGAGAGAAGCCGGAAGAGAGGCCGCATATCGGATTCGCGGCCTTTGGGGACGCGGAGGATTTCTTCACCGTCAAGGGAAGCCTGACGGCTCTCGGAGAATCCTTCGGCCTGCACTTCGATGTAGAACGGGCGGAGGATGTGAGCTATCTGCACCCCGGCATCGCGGCCTGGCTGCTGTGCGAAGGCGAGCGGATCGGTGTGTTCGGCAAGCTGGCCAACGAAGTGACCGGCGAACTGAAGCTGCACAAGGACAGCAAGGCGAACCATAAGATCTATCTCGGCGAAATTGACTATGAGAAGATGATGAGCCACGCGGCCGCCAGCTTCCGTTATCACCCCCTGTCCGCCTATCCCGCGGTGGTGCGGGATCTGGCACTGACGGTGGCCGAGGAGACGCCCTGCGGAGACCTGATGAAGGAGATCGCCCGCGCCTGTCCGCTGGTCAGCGACGTGGAGCTGTTCGATATCTATCACGGGGCGCAGATCGGAGAAGGAAAGAAGAGCATGGCCTTCAAGATCCGCTTTGAGCCGGAGAACAAGGCGCTGACGCCGGAAGACGTGGACCGCTTTGTCAAGAAGATTCTGGGCAATCTGAAATTCAGGCTGGGCGCGGAAATCCGGTAAGCCGATGCGCCCGGCCCGCGTTCCGGGCATGAACCGATAATCCGGAAAACTATGAAAAACAGCATTTATCACAGGGAGGGACCGTCGTGCGCTGCGCAATTTACGGCGCAGGTTCACTGGGCACGGTTCTGGGCGCTTATCTGACCCGGAACGGTGTTTCCGTGGATCTGATCAACCGGAATCAGAAACATATCGCTGCCCTGCGGGAGCAGGGAATCCGGATTACCGGAACCGTCAGCATGAACGTAAAACCGGTCTCCGCGCTGCTGCCGGAGGAAATGACCGGGAAGTATGACCTGATTTTCCTGATGACCAAGCAGCTGGACAACCGGAAGACTGTTCTGTTTCTGCGGGACTATCTGGCGGAAGACGGGCTGATGGTTACCTTTCAGAACGGAATCCCGGAGGACGGGATCGCCGAGATCATCGGAAAGGAACGGACGATCGGCTGCGTGGTGGAATGGGGGGCGACCATGACTGGCCCCGGCGTATGCGAGCTGACCTCCGCTCCGGACAGCCTGTCCTTTCACATGGGCGGCATGGAGGGCATCACCGAGGAAAAGCTGCAGCGCGTGAAGAATGTGCTGGAGAAGATGTGCCCCGTCGTCCTCGAGGAGAATCTGCCGGGGGCCCGGTGGTCCAAGCTGCTGATCAACGCGACCTTCTCCGGCCTCGGCACCATTATGGGAGGCACTTTCGGAAGCGTGACCGGCGATCCGGACGGACGGGAGCTGGCGATCCGCTGCATGAAGGAAGTGATCGACGTCGGCCGCGCGGCGGGCGTCACCTTCGCTCCGGTGCAGGGAAAGGATATTGTAAAGCTGTTCTACTGGGAAAACCCTGTGAAGAAAGTGGCCGCCAAACTGATCCTGCCGGTCGCGATGAAAAAGCACGCGGCGATTGAACCGTCCATGCTGCAGGATCTGAAGAAGGGAAAACCCTGCGAGGTGGAGGCGATCAACGGCGTGGTCTGCCAATGGGGGAAAAAGGTGCATGTGCCCACTCCGGTGAACGACTGGATCGTCCAGACCATTCAGCAGATCCAGGAAGGGAAGGAAACCTTCGGAGCCGATCTCCGGCGGAAAGCCCCCCAGTTCTTCTGAAAACAGACTGGACATACTTTTACCGTCAGATACAACAAACAAGGCAAAACTTCTACCCCAAGGCATGGGTCAGGCTGATGGAAAAGCAGATCCGTCATCGGGCTTCGGTCATCCTGTCGGGGCAATAAGAGAAGGCATATCTGTTCTATATTACTGCTGAGCGAGCGCTGCCGGCGCAATGGTCAAATCGCCGCGGCTGACATCGCTTGATTCAGTTTCAGAAAATATTATAGGTGTGGTGTGGTCGTTGTTGGCTTGGCTGTTGGCTTGGCTGTAGGTGTGGCCGTGGGTTTAGCTGTCGGAGTGGACGTGGGTTTAGTCGTGGGCTTAACCGTGGGAGTGGCCGTGGACTCAGCCGCAGGAGTGGCCGTGGGCTTAACTGTGGGAGTGGCCGTGGACTCAGCCGTAGGAGTGGCCGTGGGCTTAACTGTGGGAGTGACCGTGGGCTCAGCCGCAGGTGTGGCCGTGGGTTTGGTCGTGGAAGTGGCTGTGGGTTTGAATGTGGGAGTGGCTGTAGACGCGGGTGTGGCTGAGGTTTCAGGCATGGCGGAAGGTTCGGGAGTGGCTGAGGGCTTAGCCGTGGGAGTAGCTGTGGGCTCAGCCGCAGGCGTGGCCGAAGGTTCGGGAGTGGCTGAGGGAACATCCGAAGATTCGGGGAGATGGCCGGCAAGCAGGTTATCGATGCTGCCTTCAGCGCCGTCCGTCAGAATATACAGGACGCCGTCCAGCTTTTGGCGGGAGGCGGTGAGGGACTGGTTCAGCCCGTCCCGCTCCGCGGTCAGGCCGCCAACCTGCTGATTCAGGCCTTCCACCTGCAGGTTCAGATCCTCCACCCGCCGGTTCAGGGAATCGACCTGCCCATTCAGGCCGGAGATGGTCTCATCGCTTTTTTTCTTCAGGCTGTTATATTCCAGCTGCAGGGCGTTCAGATCCTTATTCAGGGTATCGATCTGGGCATTGCGGTTCGTCAGAAAGATAACGGAAAGAACCACGACAACCACCAGCACACAGCTAACCGTGATCAGCCATTTTTTCATGTTTCAGGAGCCTCCTTCAATCCAGGTACGCGGGCAGCAGAGAGGACGCCGGACGTCATGATTCCGGAGAAAAGGGATCAGATGCTGAACAGGAGCTTGTCATAGGCTGGGAAGGGCCAGATCTCCTTATCCGTGATTTCTTCCAGCGCGTCGGCACAGCGCCGGACTTCCCGCATCGCGGGAAGAATCCGGTCGTGCATATAAGCCGCGGCCGCAAGCGGATCGCTGTCCGAAAGGCGGCTGGACAGAATCTGGCCGAGGGTTTCGGCCGCCCGCAGGAGATCCTCCGTCTGGCTGTTCAGAGAACGCAGCAGACCGGAGCAGGCCGGCATGGGACAGCCGGCTTCTTTCGCCTTCAGCAGGGAAGAGGACAGATCGCCCGAATAACGGATCACCGCGGGGAGAATCTGGCGGCGAACCATCATCAGCATGGTTTCCGCCTCAATATTCAGGATTTTGGCATACGAATCCAGTCCGATATCCCGGCGGGAACGAAGCTCCGCGGCGGAAAGCACCCGATGGGTTTCGAACAGGGCGACATTCTTTGCCGCCGTATAGCAGGGAAGCGCGTCCACGGTGGATTCCAGCCGGCTCAGCCCGCGGCGGGCCGCTTCCTGAACCCATTCGTCCGCGTAATTGTTCCCGTTAAACAGGATCCGGCGATGCTGCCGGATTTCCCGGACGATCAGCTCATGCAGGGCCAGACGGAAATCCGACGCCTTTTCCAGTTCATCGGCAAAGAGACGGAGACTTTCCGCGACGATGGTGTTCAGCACGACATTGGCATCCGAAATGGAGGCGGCGGAACCCAGTGAACGGAATTCAAATTTGTTTCCGGTAAAGGCGAAGGGCGAGGTCCGGTTCCGGTCGGTGGTATCCTTCGGGATTTTCGGAAGAACCTGAACGCCGATGGCCATATCCGTCTTTTCGCGGCCGCTGTAATCCTTGCCGGCTTCGAGGGATTCCAGAATCTCCGTCAGTTCATCCCCCAGGAAAATGCTGATGATGGCGGGGGGCGCTTCGCAGCCGCCCAGACGGTGATCATTGCCGGCGGAAGCCACCGACGCCCGCAGCAGATCCTGATAATCATCCACAGCCTTGATGACAGCCACCAGGAAAAGCAGGAACTGGGCGCTTTCGTGGGGGCTGTCGCCCGGATCCAGCAGATTGTAGCCCGTATTGGAGACCATGGACCAGTTGTTATGCTTTCCGCTGCCGTTGACGCCGGCAAAGGGCTTTTCATGCAAAAGACAGACCAGCCCGTGCTTTTTCGCGACCTTTTTCATCATTTCCATCGTCAGCTGGTTATGATCGCACGCGACGTTGACGATGGTATAGATGGGAGCCATTTCATGCTGAGCGGGAGCCGTTTCGTTATGCTCTGTTTTGGCGAGAACACCCAGCTTCCAGAGCTCCTCATTGAGCTCGGCCATGAAGGCCTGCACGCGGGAGGGGATGGTGCCGAAGAAGTGATCGCCCAGCTCCTGCCCCTTCGGAGCCTTGGCTCCGAAAAGCGTGCGTCCGGTAAAAATCAGATCGCTTCGCCGGTCGAAAAGCGCCCGGTCCACCAGAAAGTATTCCTGCTCCGGCCCCACGGTCGGGGTGACACGCACCGCGTCCGTCCGGCCGAACAGATGAAGCACCCGGACCGCCTGGCAGCTCAGGGCCTCCATGGAGCGGAGAAGCGGCGTTTTCTTATCCAGAGCCTCGCCTCCGTAGGAACAGTAGGCCGTGGGAATACAGAGAATATGATCCTTGATGAACGCATAGGAAGTGGGATCCCAGGCGGTATAGCCGCGGGCCTCAAAGGTGGACCGAAGCCCGCCGCTGGGCAGAGAGGAAGCATCCGCTTCGCCGCGAACCAGCTCCCGGCCGCTGAACTCAGAAATCACGCGGCCGCCGGGCAGAGGAGAAATGAAGGCGTCATGCTTTTCCGCGGTGACGGAATTCAGCGGCTGGAACCAGTGCGTATAATGGGTGGCGCCCTTTTCCAGCGCCCAGTCCTTCATCGCGTTGGCGACGACACTGGCCACCTGGGGATCCAGCTGAAGCCCGTTATCGATGGTGGCATGAAGGGCACGATACGTCTCTTTCGGAAGGCGCTGCCGCATCACCGCGTCATTGAACACATTTATTCCGAAGACTTCTTCTGTCAGAGCCATCCGGATCACCTCTTCCGCTTCGTTATCCCGTTCAGTTTAGGGAAAGTGAACCGGGTTGTCAAGCAGTTCCGTAGGTTCCGCGCAATTTCCTTCTTTCCGGCGGAGGTTTTCCGGAAACCGGGCCGGAAAGAAGCCGCCGGTTTTCCGTTGTTTTTGAAGCGGATTTATGGTATCCTATATTGTCATAGTTTACTGTACGAAAGGGATGGGGAAATCATGTTTGAGCCGAAGGTTTACAACCGGCAGACGGAAATGCTTGTGGATGCGATCCTGTCCATCGACGACAGGGAAGACGCCTACCGTTTTCTGGAGGACCTGTGCACCATCCCGGAGCTGAAAAGCATTGCACAGCGGCTGGACGTAGCCTGGAGACTGCGAAAAAAGGAAACCTATCAGAAAATCGCGGAGGAAACAGGCGCCTCCAGCGCGACTATTTCCAGGGTCAACCGGGCGCTGTCCTACGGGGCGGAGGGATATAACCGGATCCTGGATCAGATGGAGCGGGCCGAGAAAGAGTCGGGAAAGGAATAAAGGAACCATGGATTTATCGGGACTGAACCCGGAACAGCGGAAAGCCGCGGAGACTTTAAGCGGGCCGGTACTGGTACTGGCCGGAGCCGGAAGCGGGAAAACAAGAGCCCTGACCTATCGGGTAGCCAACCTCATCGATCACGGCGTCGCGCCATGGCACATTCTGGCGCTGACGTTTACAAATAAAGCAGCCAGAGAAATGAAATCCCGGGTGGAGCAGCTCGTCGGGGAAGACGCGGCCAATCAGGCCTGGATCAGTACCTTTCACTCCACCTGCGCCCGGATCCTGCGGAAGGACATCGAGAAGATCGGCTATACGCGGAACTTTGCCATCTATGACGATGACGACCAGTCCTCCCTGATCAAAGGGATTCTGAAGGAACTGAACATTGACGACAAGTTTCTGCCGGTCCGCCAGGTGAAAGGAAGCATCGGCGACGCGAAAAACAGGCTGCTCAGTCCGGATGAGTGGTTTCAGAAGAGCAGCCGGGACCGGCAGAGCTCCCTGATTCACGACTGTATGATTCTGTATGAAAAAAAGATGAAGGCCATGAACGCGCTGGATTTTGACGACCTTCTGAACAAAACGCTGGAGCTGCTTCTGGACCATCCGCCGGTACTGGAATACTATCGGAACCGCTTTGAATATGTGCTGGTGGACGAGTATCAGGATACGAACAAGGCCCAGTACGAGCTGGTCCGGCTGATCACCCTGAACCACCGGAACCTGTGCGTCGTCGGGGACGACGATCAGAGCATCTATGGCTGGAGAGGCGCGGATCTCCGGAATATTCTGGATTTCGAAAAGGATTATCCGGACGCGAAAGTGATCAAACTGGAGCAGAACTACCGTTCCACCGGGAATATTCTGGACGCGGCCAACCAGGTGATCGCTCACAACGAGGGCCGGAAGGACAAAAAGCTCTGGACGGAACAGGAAGCGGGAGAAAAGATCCACAGCTACTGCGCGACGGATGAACAGGATGAAGCGGCGTGGGTGGCTTCCGTCATTCAAAACCTGCGGAGGAACGGCGTTTCCGCCGGAGAGATCGCGATTCTGTACCGGACCAATGCCCAAAGCCGCGTGGCTGAAGAAATGCTGATGAGAGCCGGCATCCCTTACCGGATTTTCGGCGGCCAGAAATTCTATGAACGGAAGGAAATCCGGGATATTCTGTCCTATCTGCGCTCGATCGTGAATCCCGCGGACGATATGAGCCTGCAGCGCATCATCAATGTGCCGAAACGGGGAATCGGAGAAGCGACCGTGCAGCAGCTGGCCGATTACGCGGCCCGGAACGGAATGCCCCTGTACGGAGCGCTGTCGGATCTGCCGGACAGCCTCGGAAACAGGGCAAAGAAGAACATCGGAGCCTTTTTCGAGCTGATGACGCTTTTGTCCGTCATGAAGGACAATCTGCCGCTGACGGAATTCGTGGATTTTCTGATCGACCAGGCGGGCCTGGAACAGCAGTACGCGGCTGAAAACACCGAGGAAGCCCGGAGCCGGCTGGAGAACATCGCCGAATTCCGCGGCGCGGTTCACGCCTTCGCGGAGCTGTCGGAGGAGGCGACACTGGAGGATTATCTGGAGAACGTCGCCCTGGTAACGGATCTGGACCGGAGCGGAGAGACACGGGATTATATCACCCTGATGACGCTTCACAGCGCGAAGGGGCTCGAATTTGATTACGTTTTCATCGTCGGAACGGAAGAAAACATCTTTCCCTCCTCCCGCAGCCTGGAGAGCGAGACGCGAATGGAGGAGGAGCGCCGGCTGATGTATGTGGGGATTACCCGGGCCCGCAGGGCGCTGTATCTGACCCGGGCTTCGGAGCGGATGCTGTACAACCAGTTTCAGCACAACGCCCCCAGCCGGTTCGTGGAGGAAATTCCGGACCGGCTGATCGAGGAGGCCGGGAACCGCCGGAACCGGAGGCCTGCGGCACCCCGGTATGACGCCGCCGGATCCGGCCGTTACGGGATGCCCTTCCGGGGCGTGCCGGCCCGGGGCGGAAACCGCGCGCCTGCGGCGGAGCCGTTTGCGGACGAGCCTGTCCGCGGCAGCCTTCCGCCCAGACAGCCCGGCAAACCGAAGCTGACGCTGAACGGGAGGTCCCTGGATCGGATACCGGGAGTTACCCGGGGCTTTTCCGGAGGAAACGCCGCGCCGGCGGCACAGGCGCCGGAAAAGGCCGGCGCTCTTGAGACCCTCTTTACGCCCGGGGAAAGGGTGATGCATCCCAAATTCGGCCCGGGCACGGTGACGGAGCTTTCCGGCAGCGGAGCATCCGCACGGATTCGGGTTTCCTTTGACCGGGCGGGAGAAAGAGAGCTTTCGCTGGCCGTCGCGCCCATCGTCAGATACAGGGAGGATTAAAAATGACGCAGGAAACACCCCAGGGAATGCGGGAGCTGATCGACCGGATCAACCGGGCTTCCTACGCCTACTATGTGCTGGACAATCCGGAAATATCCGACTACCAGTGGGATCAGCTGTACGACCGGCTGAAAAAGATGGAGCAGGAAACCGGCGTTGTTCTTCCGGACTCGCCGACGCGGCAGGTCGGAGGGGAAACCCTGCCCGGCTTTGAGGAACACCGGCATCTGAACCGGCTCTGGAGCATGGACAAGGTGCAGAGCATCGGTGAGCTGGAGGCCTGGATCCGCCGGACCGAAAAACTGGCGGGCCAGACGGACCTGCAGTACTATCTGGAATATAAATTTGACGGGCTGACCATCAATCTGACCTATCGGGAGGGGCAGCTCGTTCAGGCCGCCACCCGCGGAAACGGAACTGTCGGAGAAGCCATCCTGCCCCAGGCGATGACGATTCTGTCCATTCCGCGGCGGATTCCTTACCGGGGCATTCTGGAAGTGCAGGGGGAATGCATCATGCGCCTCAGCACGCTGGAGAAATACAACCGAACCGCCAGGGAGCCCCTGAAGAACGCCCGGAACGCCGCCGCGGGAGCGCTGCGGAACCTGGATCCGGCCGTGACGGCCTCGCGCCATCTGGATGCTTTCTTCTATCAGATCGGGACCATCGAAAATCCGCCCTACGAGGATCAGCCCGGGATGCTGGCCTTCCTGAAAGAAAACGGTTTTCAGATCAGCCCGTATCTGGGCCGCGGGAAGGGGCTGGCGGAGCTGGAGCGGGAAATCAACCGCATCGGCGAGATCCGGCCGACCCTGGACTGGCTGATCGACGGCGTGGTCATCAAGATCGGAGATACGGCCATCCGGCGGGAACTGGGGTTCACGGAAAAATTTCCCCGCTGGGCCGTCGCCTACAAGTTTAAGGCGGAGGAAGGCGTGACCCGCCTGGAGCGGGTAACCTGGGAACTGGGCCGCACCGGGAAACTGACCCCGCTGGCACATCTCGCGCCGATTGATTTTTACGGAGTCACGGTCCGCAAGGCTACCCTGAACAACCTGGGGGACATTCGCCGGAAGGATCTGGCCGTCGGCTGCAACGTATGGATCCGGAGAAGCAACGACGTGATTCCGGAGATCCTGGGAAGAGCCGGGGAGGCGGAACCCGGAGAAACGCCGATTGAGGAACCGGCGGTCTGCCCCGCCTGCGGCCGGCCGGTCGTCCGAAGGGGCGCGCATCTTTTCTGCATGAACCGAGAAACCTGCCGGCCGCAGGCCGTCGCCAGGCTTTCCCATTTCGCGTCCCGGGAAGCGATGGATATCGAGGGCTTCAGCGAGAAAACCGCCGATCAGCTTTATGACTCCCTCGGGATCCGGCAGCCGGCGGATCTGTACCAGCTGACGGAAGAAAAGCTGCAGTCCCTGGATGGATTCCAGCAAAAAAAGGCCGCGAATCTGATCGCCGCGCTGGAAAAAAGCAAGCGCCGGCCCCTGCCGGCTTTCCTGTATGCGCTGGGAATTCCAAACATCGGCGTGAAAACCGCGCGGGATCTGGCGGAGGCTTTCGGATCCGTGGAGGGGCTGGCGAAAGCCGGCGAAGAAGAACTGACCCGGATTCCGGATATCGGAGAGATCGTGACCCAGAGCATCCGGGAATACTTCAGCTTTCCGGAAAATCTGGAGATGATCCGGCAGCTGACCGAGGCGGGGGTTCAGCCGGAGAAGGCGGAAACCCGGAGCGGCAGCGCTTTTGCCGGAATGAGCATCGTGGTGACCGGTACGCTGCCGACCCTGAGCCGCAAGGAGGCTGAGGACCTGATCCGCCGGGAGGGAGGAACCGCCGCGGGATCCGTCAGCAAAAAAACCGCCTTTGTGGTGGCCGGTGAGAACGCCGGAAGCAAGCTGACCAAAGCGCAGTCCCTTGGAATTGAGATTATCGGCGAGGAAGAGCTTTTACGCAGAGCGGCCGACGGATGAACCGGCGGACCGCGGCGATTTTCCTGAAAAGAAAGGGGCGAAACAAGCTTTGAGTTTTATTCGGGATATTATTCAGCGCTTTCAGCAGAATCCGGGAGACGCGCTGATCTACCTGCTGATGAGCGCGGTTTCCATTCTGACCTGTCTGATCGTCCATGAGGTCGCCCATGGCTGGGTCGCTCTGAAATGCGGCGATCCGACGGCCAAGATGATGGGGCGGCTGACTCTGGATCCCCGGAAGCATCTGGATCCCATCGGTACCGTCTGCATGCTTTTTCTCCGGATCGGCTGGGCCAAACCGGTTCCGATCAATCCGGCGAATTTTCGCAACTACCGGCGGGACTATATCCTGGTTTCCCTGGCGGGCATCGCTGCCAATCTGCTGATGTTCTTGATCGGATCCGTGGCTTTTGTTCTTCTGCTCAAGCATACGACGGCTGACTGGATCGATTATCTGCTCCGGTTCCTGCAGATGTTTATCACGATGAATCTGAGCCTGGCGGTATTCAACCTGCTGCCGGTTCCGCCGCTGGACGGATTCCGCTTCCTGAACATGTTTTTTTATAAGGGACAGCTGCGGCTTTCTCCCCAGACCATGCAGATGATCCAGATCGGTTTCCTGATCCTCTGCTTTACCGGAGTGCTGAACGGACTGCTGAGCACGATTATAACGGGCATTTACAACGCCGTGGTTCCGTTCCTGTTCCGGATCCTGTAACCCTTTTTCCGCACAGAGACAACCCTGACTGAACAGACGGAGCACGATGGAAAGAACGTTTCAGCTGAAAGATTTTGACGGGCCGCTGGATCTGCTGCTGACCCTGATCGGCAAGGCGCAGATCGACATCCGGGACATTTTCGTCAGTGAGATTACGGATCAGTATCTCGAAATTGTCGGAAACGCCAGCGACCTGGATATGGAAGAGGCCAGCGATTTTCTGGTCATGGCCGCCACCCTGCTGGAGATCAAGAGCAGGGCCATGCTGCCCAAGCCTCCGGAGCCGGAAGGCGAGGAAGATCCGGAAACGGAACTGATCCGCCGCCTGGAGGAATACAAGCGGATCCGGGAGAGCGTCGGCCGCATGAAGGATTTTGAGGATGCCGCGAAGCGGGTGTTTACCAAGCTTCCGGAAGAATATCCGCTTCCGCCCCAGGAATTCGAGCTGACGGGACTGACGATGGAAGGGCTGATGGCGGCGCTCGCCCGGATTCTGGAGCGGCGCAGCGCGCTGGACGATGATCCGGAGACCAACCATTACGCGCCACGGAATATCCGCCGGGACAGCTTTACCGTGCAGGAATGCATGCTGGATCTGCTTAAACGCCTGAAAAAGAAACGCCGGATGGCTTTTGAGGAAGCCTTCAGCACTTCGCCGACGAAGGAAGAGGTGGTCACCTATTTCCTGGCGATTCTGGAGCTTTTAAAGCTGGGCCGCATGCATCTGATTCAGACGGAAACCTACGGCTCCATTGAACTGATCGACGGAAAAGCCAGTCCGAAGGACGCCGATGAACCGGAAGAGGATCCGAGAACGAAAAGGGCCCGGAAACGGAAAAAAGCGGTTCCGAATCCGGAGGAACAGAACATCCGGAAGGAAGAACAGGTTTCGAATCCGGAGGTACAGAACATCCGGACGGAAGAACAGCTTTCGGTAGCGGATGAAGAAGGAGAGTAACACGGTGAGCGGTCAGGACGGAAACCTGAAGGGACGGATCGAGGCGATTCTTTTTGTGGCCGGAGACGCGGTAAGACGAAAGGATCTGGCCGCGGCGCTTCAGATCAGCGAAAAGCAGCTGGATCAGACACTGGACGGGATGCGGGACGAATATGATTTCGAGCAGCGCGGTTTTCTGATCAAACGGTTCGGGGATATGGTCCAGCTGGCTACCCGCCCTTTATACGCGGAGGATGTGGTCCGGCTGCTGCAGCCGGTTCAGAAGCAGAGCCTGAGCCAGGCGGCAATGGAAACCCTCGCTGTGGTAGCCTACAAGCAGCCGGTGACCCGGGCCGAGGTGGAGCAGATCCGGGGCGTCAAGTGCGACTACAGCCTGCAGAGCCTGGCGGCCAAAGGCCTGATTCACGAGGTAGGGAGGAAGGACACGATCGGCCGGCCGATCCTGTTCGGAACCACCGACGAGTTTCTGAATCATTTCGGACTGGGGGATCTGGCGGAGCTGCCGCCGATTCCCGGGGAGAATCCGGAAGACAGTCCGGAGGGAACGGCCGGAGAAAACGGGGACGAACTGATTTCGTGAAGGAAGGAACGTGAAATCCTATGGACAGCAACCGGAAGCCCCGCGCCCGTGAAAAACGGATTACGGAGAACGGCAAAGGGGTAGAGAAATACGGCCAGGGACTGGGAACCGGCCCTGTCAACAACGCCGGCAATTATGCCTCCCGGACGGAGCAGTATCAGAAACAGAACCAGGCCCAAAGAACGAATCCGCTTCAGCGGCCGGAACAGAGAAGCTATCAGTCTGCCCGCAGAATGAATACGCCGCGGCCGGGCAGCGACGCCGGGCAAAACCATTCCGCCCGGGGAACCGGTTCGGGACCGGCCCGCGCCTCCGGCGGAAGCGGGAAACTGCTGGGGATTATTATCGTTCTCGTGATGCTGCTGGGCGGCGGCAAGCTGACCGGCCTTTTTGACGGCGGGAACAGCGGAAACAGTCTTCCGGTCACCTCGGTTTCCGGCAGCACGAACACCGGCGGCTCCCAGAGTTCCGGATCCGCGGGGAGCGGGCCGGCTTCCGCCAGTTCATCCTCCGCTTCCGGCGTTTCCTCCGGATCCGGCGGAATAAACGATCTACTGAGCATGCTGATGGGATCCGGTACCGGCTCCGTTTATGACAGCCTGGGCATGCTGTCCGGATCCTCCGGAAGCCATGGCTCCCAGCCGGCCGATTATTTCACCTCCTCCCTGCCCGGAAACACCGCCGCCGCGGATACGTCGGTCGCTTCCGGCGCCCGGGAAAAATACACGGTTCTCCGGGGCGGCGGAAAGGATCAGGTGACCATCCTGGTCTATCTCTGCGGATCCGATCTGGAGAGCCGGAACGGCATGGGCACCGCGGATCTGAAGGAAATGGCCAATGCCACCATCGGCGACCGGGTTAACCTGATTGTATATACCGGCGGAGCCAGCCGATGGAGAAACAGCGTGGTATCGGCCTCACAAAACCAGATTTACCAGATTAAGAACGGCACGCTGACCCGCCTTGAATCCTCGGCGGGGAACGCCTCCATGACCAGCCCAGATACGCTGGCCGGCTTCATTCAGTACGGCGCGAAGCATTTTCCGGCGGACCGGATGTGCCTGATCCTGTGGGATCACGGCGGCGGAAGTATCAGCGGCTACGGCTACGACGAAAAAGCCGGGCGGAATCAGAGCATGACGCTGGCCGGGATCAATACTGCCCTGAAAAAAGGAGGCGTCCGGTTCGATTTTGTCGGATTCGACGCCTGCCTGATGGCAACGGTTGAAAACGGCCTCATGCTGAATCAGTACGCGGATTACATGATCGCCAGCGAGGAAACGGAACCCGGCGTCGGCTGGTACTACACCAACTGGCTGACCGCGCTGAACACGAATACAAGCCTGCCGACCGTTCAGGTAGGCAAGATGATCGCGGACGACTTTGTCGCCGTCTGCGCTCAGAAATGCCGCGGGCAGGCCACGACCCTGAGCGTTGTGGACCTGGCCGAGCTGGCCGCGACCGTACCGGCGGAGCTGAAGGATTTCAGCGTGGAAACCAATGAGCTGATCCAGAACAATGAATACAAAAAAGTCTCCACGGCCCGCAGCGTGACCCGGGAATTTGCCCAGTCCAGCCGGATTGACCAGATTGACCTGACCCATTTTGCCCAAAATCTCGGAACGGCCGAGAGCCGCCAGCTGGCTGACGCGCTTCAGGGAGCCGTGAAATACAACCGGATCGGCGGGGGGATCAGCAACGCCTACGGCCTGAGCATCTATTTCCCGTACAAGCGATCCGGACAGGTGCAGAAAATTGTTTCCACCTATGAAGCCATCGGCATGGAATCGGAATACACCAGGTGCATTCAGGAATTTGCCAGCCTGGAGCTGAGCGGACAGGTCAGCGCCGGATGCCCGCTGAGCCAGGCCGGTTCAGGACAGCCATACGGCAGCCTGCTGGATTCCCTGATGGGCGGGAACGGAAGCCATACTTCCGCGCCTTCCTATTCCGGCGACGGCCTTGATTCATTGCTTTCCGGCCTGTTTTCATCGGGAGGCTCAGGATCCGGCGTTTCCTCCGGATCCACCGGCAGCATTCTGGATCTGTTCATGGGCCGGCAGATGACGGCGAAAAGAGCCGCCGCCTACATTCTGGACAACCATTTTGACGCATCCGGCCTGGTCTGGAACGGCAACCGGATTTCGCTGTCCTCCGCGCAATGGAGCAATATCGTATCGGTAACCCGCAACATTTTCTATGACGACGGGAAAGGATACATCGACCTGGGGCTTGATCCGGATTTCACCATCGAGAACAACAGCCTGATCTCCTCCTTCGACGGAACCTGTCTGTCCATCAACGGGCAGCCGGTGGCCTACTACTATCTGGACACCGTGGAGTCCGGAGACAACTATGTAATCACCGGTTATGTTCCGGCCCTGCTGAACGGGGAACGGGTGAATCTGATGCTGGCCTTTGATCAGGACCGCCCCTACGGATATATTCAGGGAGCCCAGAAGGTATACGGAGACACGGAACCTTCCACGCAGCCCAAGAACTATATTCAGATCGGGGCGGGGGACCGGGTGCAGTTCATCTGCGATTATTTCGACTATCAGGAAAAGTTCCAGGACAACTATAAGCTGGGACGGGAAATGATCCTGGGCGAGAATCCCGAAATCAGCAATACGCGGATTGATCCCGCCCGCTGCCGGGTCACCTACTGCCTGACGGATCTGTATCAGCAGCCTTACTGGACGCCTCCGGCGCCGTAAGGGATCAGACGAATCAAAATGAATGAAACAGGAAAAGGATGAATCAGGAAAAAATGACAAATCAGGATCAGCAGACGAATCAGGAAAAAATGGAACGGGCTCTGGATGCCGTTCAGAAGGCGCCCCGGTATACCGGCGGCGAGATGAATACCCTGATCAAGAACTGGGAGGATACGCCCCTGCGCTTCGGATTCTGCTTTC
This sequence comes from Clostridiales bacterium, assembly GCA_015056205.1. Classification (GTDB taxonomy): domain Bacteria; phylum Bacillota; class Clostridia; order Christensenellales; family Aristaeellaceae; genus Aristaeella. The sequence continues at coordinate 25,319 of SVGS01000001.1, forward strand.
CCGACACCTATGAAGTCGGAATGAGCCATCTGGGTCTGAAAATCCTGTACGGGCTCATCAACCGGGAAGCATGGAGCCTCTGCGAGCGCTTTTTCATGCCCTGGACGGACATGATCGCCCAGATGAAGGAAAACGATCTTCCGCTGCTGAGCATGGAAAGCCGACATCCGATGCGGGAGTTTGACGTCATCGGCTTTACCCTGCAGTATGAAATGAGCTACACCAATATCCTGGCTATGCTGGATATGGGCCGGATTCCCCTGGAAAGCCGGGAACGGGATGAAACGGATCCCATCATTGTGGCCGGCGGTCCCTGCGCTTTCAATCCGGAACCCCTGGCGCCCTTCATTGACGCGTTCATGATCGGGGACGGGGAAGACGTCATGACGGAACTGAACCGGGTGATCCTGGAGCGGAAGGAAAAAGGAGAATCCAGGCAGGAATGCCTGCGGAAACTGGCGCGGCTGGAGGGCGTTTATGTTCCGGGCTTCTATGAAGTGCTGTATCACGGGGACGGAACAGTGAAAAGCGTAACGCCGACCTGCCCGGAAGCGCGTCCCACCGTGCTCCGGCGCTTTGTGACCGATCTGGACAGCGCCTATTACCCGGAGGAAATTCCCGTTCCCTATACGGAGGTTGTTTTCGACCGGATCATGCTGGAGATTATGCGGGGCTGCACCCGCGGATGCCGGTTTTGCCAGGCGGGCATGCTGTACCGGCCGGTGCGGGAACGAAGCCTGGGACACCTGGCGGAGCTGGCGGAGAAGCTGGTGGCTTCCACAGGCTATGAGGAGATCAGCCTGTCCAGCCTGTCCAGCGGCGATTATTCCTGTCTGCCGGAGCTGATCCGGGAGCTGATGCGCAGGCTGAAGGATAAAAGGGTTTCCATCAGTCTGCCGAGCCTCCGGCTGGACAGTGTGCTGAAGGAAAGCCTCGAAGAAACCCAGCAGGTGAAAAAGACTTCGCTTACCTTTGCGCCGGAGGCCGGTACCCAGCGGCTCCGGGATGTGATCAACAAGGGGGTTACGGAAGAGGATCTGCTGGAAAAATGCCGGGATGCCTTCGAGGGCGGCTGGAGCAGTGTCAAGCTTTATTTCATGGACGGGCTGCCGACGGAGACGACGGAAGATCTGGACGGCATCGGGGATCTGGCCCGCAAGGTGGTGGCGGAATACTTCCGGGTGCCCAAACCGCAGCGGGCGAAGGGCCTTCGGGTGACGGTGAGCGCGAGCACTTTTGTGCCCAAACCCTTCACTCCCTTTCAGTGGGACGCGCAGGACACGATCCCGCAGATCATTGAAAAGCAGGCCTACCTGAAAAAGGCGCTGAACATCAAGGGCGTTACCTTCAACTGGCATGAACCCTATCTGAGTTTTCTCGAAGCCTGCTTTGCCCGGGGAGACCGCCGGCTGGGCGCCGTTCTGCGGCGGGCCTACGAAAAGGGCTGTATCCTGGATGGATGGAGCGAAACCTTCGATTTCAACAAATGGATGGAAGCATTCCGGGAATGCGGACTGGATCCGGCTTTCTACGCCAACCGCATCCGGCCGGCGGACGAAATCCTGCCCTGGGATCATATTGACAGCGGGATCAGCAAGGCGTATCTCCGGAAGGAAAAGGAGAGGAGCAACCGGGCGGAGGTTACGAAGGACTGCCGGCAGGGGTGCAACGGCTGCGGCCTGCAGCGATATGACGGGATCTGTTCCTGGGCGAAGGGAAAGGGGGACGCTCCATGCGCATGATGGCGGTGTTTGAGAAGTCTGAGCGAATCCGGCATATCGGCCATCTGGATATTCAGCGAAGCGTTCAGCGGGGACTGCGCCGCAGCGGGCTGCCCGTGGCCTATTCCGGCGGATTTCATCCCCATATTCTGATTTCCTTTGCCAGCGCGCTGTCCACGGGGGCGGCCGGCAAGCGGGAGATCATGGATGTTACCCTGGCGGAACCGGTCACTCCGGAGCTGTTTCTGGAGCGAATGAATCAGGCGATGCCGCTGGAGCTTCATCTGATCGAGGCGAAGCCGCTGGACGACAAGGCGCCCGCCATGATGAGCCTGGTCCGGGCGGCGGAATACGATCTGGCGATCGACGGGGAAGAAGCTGCCGCACAGCTGACCGCGGCGATTCCGGCAGCCCTCGGACAGACGGAGCTGACGGCCATGCGAAAGACCAAAACGAAGCTGGAGGAATGCAATATCCGGCCGCTGATTCATGCGCTGGACGGAGCGGGAAACCATATTCACGCGGTTCTGACTCTGACAGAGCGGGAATCCTGCAAACCCGGCATGCTGCTGGAAGCACTGTGCCGGCTGGCGGGACAGGACAATCCGCCCAGGATGGTCATCACGCGCCTCCGGCTGCTTGGAAGCGACGAAACGGGCGGGTTTATTCCGCTGGAGAACATGGTATGACGAAGGCTGAAACGGACAGAATCCTCTACGTAACTCCGGAAGGATACGCGGTGGCCGAGGACGGCGTGCTGGCGGAATACCTGCCGAAGGAAACAGCCGGCGAAACCGGCGCGGTTTTTCTGGGCAGGGTGAACCGGATCATGTCCGGCCTTTCCTGCGCGTTTGTGGATATCGGAAGGAAACGGGACGGATTTCTTCCCCTGACGGAAAACAGCCAGACCTTTACCGGCGGGGAAGTCCGTTCGGGAGATCTGACGGCCGTCCAGCTACGGAAGGAAGAAACCGGGGAGAAAGGCGCGTTTCTCTCCCGGGATTTATCGCTGGCCGGGAGCCTCGTGATCCTGATGCCGCTGAACCGCTTTACCGGCGTCAGCAAACGGATCACGGACGCGGAAACCGTCCGGCGGCTGCAGATTCTGGGACGGGACATTTCCGGAGGGCGGTTTGGCCTGGTCATGAGGGAAGCGTCCGCGGCGGCTGCGGAAACGGAAATCAGAGAGGAGTGCCGGCGGCTTTTTGCGGAATGGACGGAGCTGGAAGCGGCGATCCGGCAGGGAAAAGAGCCGGGAATGATCCGCCCGGAGGACACGCTTTCTCAGCTGAAAAGGGATTACGGGCGGCGGGGATCCTTCAGCATCCGGACGGTTCCGGGCTTGCCGGATTCACTGACGGGACAGCTGCAGGGCGCGAAGGCCAGGAAGGTGCCGATTCCCGGCGGCGGAAATCTGGTGATCGACCGGTGCGAAGCCATGACCGTGATCGATGTGAATTCCGGATCGGATCCGATGAACCCGGGGCGGGGCGGCCGGGACGCCGAAGCTTCCCGGCAGGGAAAAGAGGCGGCTGTTCTGCAGGTAAACCTGAAGGCCTGCGGGGAAATTGCGCGGCAGGTCCGGCTCAGAAACATCGGCGGGATCATTCTGATCGATTTTATCGATATGGATGAACCGAAGGACCGGGAGCTGGTGCAGACACGGCTGGAAGAGGCGTTCCGCGCGGACCGGATCAAAACCGTACTGCATGGCTGGACAAGGCTCGGACTGATGGAAATGACGAGAAAAAGAACGGGAACGGAGCTCCGTTAAGCTTGAATCAACCGGGAAGAGGAGCGGGAAGCAATGATACGCAAAGAATACCACGTACCGCCGGAAGAAATGGCAAAGCAGCGGGAAATCGCCGGGGAAGTCAGGCAGCTGCCTCATCGTCCGAAAACCTATTTCATCGTGACCTACGGATGCCAGATGAACGCCCATGATTCCGAAAAGATTGCCGGGCTGCTGGAACAGATGGGAATGAGCGAAGCGACCAGCCGGGAAGAGTCCGATCTGGTGCTCTTCAATACCTGCTGCATCCGGGACAACGCGGAACGGAAGGCACTCGGGAACGTGAGCTGGCTGAAGGAAATCAAGAAAAACCGTCCGGAGATGATCATCGGTATCTGCGGATGCATGGCGCAGGAGCCCGGCATGGCGGAAAAGCTGCGGAAACAGTACCGCTTCGTGGATCTGATTTTCGGAACCAGCAACCTGCACCGCCTCCCGGAGCTTTTAATGAATACGCTGAACAGCCGGGACAGCCTGACAGCGGTGGATGACCGGGACTGGATCGCGGAGGGAATTCCGGTCCGCCGTCTGCGGCATGACGCCGCCTATCTGACGATCATGTACGGCTGCGACAATTACTGCAGCTACTGCATCGTGCCCTTTGTCCGGGGAAGAGAACGAAGCCGGAATCCCGAAGATATCCTGCGGGAAGCCGGGGAGCTGATGGAAAGCGGCGTGAAAGAGATTATGCTGCTGGGCCAGAATGTGAACAGCTACGGGAAAGGACTGAGCGGGGGCGTTTCCTTTCCGGCCCTGCTGAAATCGCTGGACCGGATGAGAATCCCGCGGATCCGTTTTATGACCAGTCATCCCAAGGATCTGAGCGATGAACTGATCGAGGTGATGGGAGCGGGCAGTCATATTCTGCCGCAGTTTCATCTGCCGGTGCAAAGCGGAAACGATGAAATCCTGAAGCGGATGAACAGGCATTATACCCGGGAGCAGTATCTCGACCGGGTTCGAAAGCTGCGGGAGAGCGTTCCGGGCATCGGCCTGTCCACCGATCTGATCGTCGCTTTTCCCGGAGAAACGGAAGCACAGTTCGAGGATACCCTTTCCCTGGTGCGCGAGGTGGGCTATGACAGCGCGTTTACCTTTATCTATTCTCCCCGAACGGGAACACGGGCAGCGGAATTTCCGGATCAGGTTTCGCCGGAGGAGGCCAAAGACAGGATTCAGCGGCTGATTGCCCTGCAGGAAGAGCTGCAGCAGAAAACCCTGAGCCGTTTTCTGGGACAGGAGGAAGAAATTCTGGTGGAAAGCCTGAGCCGCCGCGACGGCCAGGCGGTATCCGGAAAGGGACGGCACGGCGTATCGGTGACGGTCCCCGGGGATGCGGCGGACGCAGGACAGATTCTGTCCTGCCGGATTACGGGAGTGAAAAACAACACGCTGATGGGCGAGAGAACAGGAGGAACCCGATGAGAGAGGTTATGAAAAAAGCACAGGAGCTGGCGGAAGCCATTACGGACAGCGCGATTTACCTGAAAATGAAAGAGCAGGAGGGTATCGTCCGGCGGGATCCGGAAGCCTCCGCGGCGCTGAATGACATGATCGCCAAACGGCAGCAGGTGGAAGATATTCTGAGCGATAACCGGATGAAACCGGAGGATCTGAGAAAGGCCAGCCGGGAAATGGAGGAAGCCGAAAAACGCATGAACGACAATGAACAGATTCAGGCGCTGAAGGAAGCCCGGAAGGATTTTCAGACCATGATGGACAACGTCAATAAAATTCTGCGCCTGGTAGTCACCGGAGAAGTGGCGGAGGAGACAGGAGGCAGAAGAAGCTTCGGAGGCTGCGGCGGGTCCTGTGAAGACTGCGGCGGATGCGGCTGAGATCCAGAAAGAAAACCGAACCGATCCGAAACAGAAACAGGGAGAAGGAAACCATGGCACTTTCGCCGATGATGCAGCAGTATCTGCAGATTCATGAAAAATACCCGGACTGTCTGCTGTTGTTCCGCCTGGGAGATTTTTACGAGCTGTTTTTCGACGACGCGAAAACGGCTTCCCGGGAGCTGGAACTGACGCTGACCGGAAAAGACTGCGGTCTGGAGGAACGGGCGCCGATGTGCGGCGTTCCCTTTCATTCGGTAAACACCTATATCGAGAAGCTGATTGAAAAGGGCTACAAGGTCGCAATCTGCGAACAGCTGGAGGATCCCGCGCTGGCCAAAGGCCTGGTGGAACGGGACGTGGTCCGGGTGATAACCGCCGGCACCGTGACGGATCCCGCCATGCTGGAGGACAAAAAGAACAACTACCTGATGAGCGTATATATCCACGGAAAACAGACCGGATTCTCTTTTGTGGACGTTTCCACCGGCGAATTTACGGTCATGGAACCGGAACGCGGAAGACTGAAGGCCGAAATCAGCCGCGTTTCGCCGACAGAAATCATCACAAACGACGCGGAGGCGCTGCGGGCGGAACTCGGCGGGGAGAATGCCGTTCTGTCAGAACAGACCGCATCCTGGTATCAGACGCGGAATGCCACCGAAGCCCTGTATCAGCATTTCAAAGTCACGAACCTGACAGCCCTCGGACTGGCGGGACGGACGGCCGGTGTATGCGCCGCCGGAGCGCTGATGCGTTATCTGCGCGACACGCAGAAAAACGAACTGGACCATATCCGGGTGATCCGCTTCGCTGAGAACGGCGAATACATGGCGCTGGACCAGAATACCCGTCGCAATCTGGAACTGACGGAAAGCATCCGGGGAAAGGGACGGAAGGGCACCCTTCTGGCGCTGCTGGATCAGACCTGCACGGCGATGGGGGGCCGGCTGCTGAGAAGCTGGCTGGAACGACCTCTGATCAAGGCCGATCAGATCCGGAGACGGCTGGACGCCGTGGAAGAGCTGGCCGGCCGTCTGATCCTCCGGGAATCGCTGGCGGAAAAACTGACGGGCGTTTATGATCTGGAACGGCTGGTGGGGAAAATCTCCTACCAGAATCTGAACGCCAAGGATTGCGTCGCCCTCGGCCAGAGCCTCAGCCGGATACCGGAGATCCGGGATCTGCTCTCGGATGCAGGCGCTCCGATGCTGACGGAAATCCGTGATCAGCTGGATCCCCTGGAGGATCTGACGGAGCTGCTGGAGCGGGCCATTCAGCCCGATCCTCCCTTTGTGATTTCGGAGGGAGGCATCATCCGGGAAGGATATTCCACGGAACTGGATGAATACCGGGAAGCCCAGAAAAACGGAAAACAATGGATTCTGGCCCTGGAAGCGAAGGAACGGGAAACGACCGGCATCAAAAATCTGCGGGTACAGTACAACAAGGTATTCGGATACTATATTGAGGTGACCAAAAGTTATCTTTCCCTGGTGCCGGAGCGTTATATCCGCAAACAGACCCTGGTCAGCGCGGAAAGGTTCATGACGCCGGAACTGAAGGAAATGGAGCAAAAAATCATCGGCGCGCAGGAGCTGAGTATCCGGCTGGAGCTGCGCCTGTTCAACGAGATCCGGGACCGGATTTCGCAGCGGATCGGGGAGATTCAGCGCATCAGCGACGGAGTGAAAAGCCTGGATGTGCTGCAGAGCCTGGCCCGGACAGCCGTGGAGAACCGTTATGTAAGGCCGGAGATCACGGAGGACGGGAGCCTGCAGATCACGGAGGGACGGCATCCGGTGGTGGAGCAGACCCTGCCGGAATCCGGCTTTGTTCCGAACGATACGCTGCTGGATACCGATGAAAACCGCATGATGATCATTACCGGACCCAATATGGCCGGAAAAAGCACGTATATGCGGCAGGTGGCCCTGATCTGCCTGATGGCGCAGATCGGATCCTTCGTGCCGGCCGATCAGGCGAAAATCCCCGTCTGCGACCGGATTTTTACCCGGGTCGGCGCCTCGGACGATCTGGCCAGCGGCCAGAGTACCTTTATGGTTGAAATGAGCGAAACCGCGGAGATTCTCCGGAACGCCACCGCCCAAAGCCTGATTATTCTGGATGAAATCGGCCGGGGGACCAGCACTTTCGACGGCCTGGCCATTGCCTGGGCCGTGGTGGAATATATCTGCGACAAACAGAGGATCGGAGCGAAGACGCTTTTCGCGACGCATTATCACGAGCTGAGCGAGCTGGAAGGGCATCTGGACGGCGTGAAAAATTTTTGCGTTTCGGTGAAGGAACACGGGGAGGACGTTCTTTTCCTGCGCAAAATCGTCCGGGGAGGCGCCGACAAGAGCTTCGGCGTTCACGTAGCCCGGCTGGCGGGCGTACCCAGACCGGTCATCGCCAGGGCGCATGAGATTCAGGCCCGGCTGGAGGTCAGCAATATCAATCAGAACACCATCGGCAGGAACATTCTCGGCGAGGGAAGACGCCGGAAAAACGAGCAGGTGGATCTGTTTGAGTACAGGAAAACGGAACTGATCCAGGAACTCTCGGAGATCGATGTGATGTCCCTGACGCCCATGGACGCGATCAACCGGCTTTTCCTCCTGAAGGAAAAAGCCAGGAATGTATAACCCGGCGACCGGAATAAGCGCAGGAAGGAGACAGCCTATGGGAAAAATCCGGCCTCTCAGCAAGGAAATGATCGGGAAGATCGCTGCCGGAGAGGTGGTGGAGAGACCGGCGGCAGCCGTGAAGGAGCTGGTGGAGAACAGTCTGGATGCCGGAGCCACCACGGTCACCGTCGAGATCCGGGAGGGCGGACTGGACTATATCCGGGTGACGGACAACGGCTGCGGAATCGATGAAAGCGATATCCGGATGGCTTTCGAGCGTCACGCGACCAGCAAAATCCGGAAAGACGAAGAGCTGGACGCTATCGCAACCCTCGGATTCCGGGGAGAGGCGCTGGCCAGCATCGCCGCGGTGGCTCATGTGACCCTGATTACCCGGACCGCGGACCGGGATACCGGCCTGAAGGTGCTCAACGAGGGAGGCAGCATCGTCTCCGTTGAGGAACATGCCTGTCCCGTCGGCACCAACATCATCGTAACGGATCTTTTCTATAATACTCCCGTGCGGAAAGGGTTCATGAAGAAACCCTCCGCGGAGGCCGCCGCGGTGAACGAACTGGTCATGCATCTGATTCTGAGCCGCCCCGACGTCAGCTTCCGGCTGATCAACAGCGGGAAGGTCATCTGCCAGTCCGCCGGAGACGGACAGCTTTCCTCCGCGGTACATGCCGTTTTCGGCGGCGCGGCGCTGAAAAGCATGCGGCCGGTGGAAGGGCATGAGAGCGGCGTGCTGATTCACGGCTTTGTAGGGATCGGGGAACTGGCCCGCGGCAACCGGAATAACGAGTGCTTCTTCATCAACGGGCGGATGATGATGAGCACGCTTCTGTCCTCCGCCCTGGAAGAAGGCTGCCGGGAACGGGTGATGATCGGGAAATTTCCCGTCTGCGTGCTTCATCTGACCGTTCCCTATGAGGCGGTGGACGTGAACGTTCACCCCAATAAGCTGGAGGTTCGGTTCAGGGATGAAGCCGGCGTATCGGGAGCGATGACGACGCTGGTGCTTGAGGCCTTGCGGGAAAAGGACGCTCTGGAAAAACCGGTCCCCATGCTTTTGCAGGCCCGGCCGAAGGAAGGAATCGACGAAGCGCCTGTGAAAAATGCCGAAACCGGCGGCGACCGGATTCCACCGGAGAGAAGCGTGTCGGTTTCCGTCAGCAGCAGCCTGCCGGAGACCGCCCGGGTGATTCACTCCGAACCGCTGGCGGCTCCCGTATTCCCGCCGGACAAACCGGAGGGACAGCATTCCCTCTTTGCGGAGCCGCAAAGGATGGCTGAACCGGCGGATCCGCCGGGATCCCCGGAAAACGCCGCCTTCCGGAATCTTCAGGACGAGCCGGTCCATCCGTTCACCGGCGGAATTCCGGAGCCGCGGAACCGGGAGCCGGAGATGAAAACAGAAACCTTCATTGAGAACACCCCGCTTCCCATGAAAATATTCGGAGCCGTGTTTGATACCTTTATCCTGATCGAGTATCAGGATCAGCTGCTGCTGGTGGATCAGCACGCCGTACATGAGCGGCTGCTTTTCGAACGGATGATGAAGGAATTCGTGGACGGAGAACAATTCGCCTCGCAGGAGCTGCTCGTTCCCCTGATTTTCAGCGCAACCCGGGCAGAACAGGCTGTACTGGAGGAAAACCGGGAAATGCTGGAGAAGATCGGACTGAGCGTGGAGCCTTTCGGGGAAAACGATATGGCGATCCGTTCCGTTCCGATGGTGCTGGGAGAACCTGAATCCGTTCCGTTTGTCCGGGAAATCATTTCCGAACTGGAATCCGGGAAAAATCCGGGCTTTGAAAAAAAGCGGGCGGCGATTCTGCAGACGGCCTGCAAACACGCGGTCAAAGGCGGGGAGAAACTGCCGGAAGAGGTTTTGAGGGATCTGGTGGAACAGATGGTGAATCAGAAGGTCACCCCCACCTGTCCCCATGGACGCCCGCTGGTGGTATCCATTACCCACCGGGAGCTGGACCGGAAATTCAAACGGATACAGTAGGAGCGCAGCCATGACAGAACGGATCCTGTGCAGAGTGCTGACCGGGCCGACCGGAAGCGGCAAGTCCGAATGGGCGATGAAGCTGGCGAAGGAACAGCACTGGGATATCCTTTGCATGGACAGCATGCAGATCTACCGCGGCATGGATATCGGCACCGCCAAACCGACCCGGAGGGAACAGGAGCAGGTGCCCCATTATCTGCTGGATCTGGCGGATCCGGCCGAATCCTTTTCGGTGGCCCGGTACCGGGAAATCGCGGAGGAAACGATTCTGGAAAGCCGCCGGAGAGGCCGGGAGGTTCTGTTTGTCGGAGGAACCGGCCTCTATCTGCAGGCCATGATGCATCCCATGATCATGGGGGAAGTGGAGGCGGATTCCCGCCGGCGGGAGGAGCTGCTCGAACAGGCGGAAACCCCGGAGGGGCGGCGGGCCCTGCAGGAGAGACTGCGCGAACTGGATCCCGTGACGGCGGACAAACTGCCGGTTCAGGATGTGAGAAGAATCATCCGGGCGATCGAAGTATCCGAGAAAACAGGCCATCCTTTTTCCGCGCAGCCGGAAAGGGAAACGCCGTCTCCCTTTGACTGGAGAGCGGTTTCGCTGCAGATGGACCGGAAAACCCTGTACGACCGGATCAACCGGAGAGTGATCCGGATGATGGAACAGGGACTGGTCCGGGAGGTGGAGAAGCTTCTTCAGGCCGGGGTTCCGGAGACCGCCCAGAGTATGAACGGAATCGGATACCGGCAGATCATTCCCCTGCTGAAGGGCGAAATACAGGAAGCCGAAGCGGTGAGGGAAATTCAGCTGGCTTCCCGGCATTACGCCAAAAGGCAGATGACCTTTCTTCGCCGGGAAGAAACGATCCGCTATGTGGAAGCCCTGAAACCGAATACGGAAGAAGAACTCAGAAAGGCATTGGGCATCGAAACATGAAAACCGAAGCATCACAACTCATTGAATCCCTGATCAGCAAGGCGGAAGGGGAGCTGGCAGACATTTTTTTCCAGATCGATCGGAACGAAATCGTCCGGACCCGGCAGGTTCTGGACATCTTCCGGAATCACGCCGTTTCCTACCGCCACTTTGCGCCCAGCTCCGGTTACGGATACGACGATATCGGACGGGATACGCTGGAAAAAATCTATGCGGATGTATTTCATACGGAAGCGGCGCTGATGCGGCCGCAGATTGCCAGCGGAACCGCGGCGCTGAGCCTGACCCTGTTCGGCCTGACCCGCCCGGGAGATCATATCATCAGCGCGACGGGAACACCCTATGATACGCTGACGGGGATCATCGGTACCGGAGCGGTTCCTCCGCCCGGATCCCTGAAGGAACAGGGAAGGACCTATACTGAAATTCCGCTGCGGGATGACGGAAAAATCGACACTGCGGCGGTGGAGGCCGCGATCCGTCCGGAAACGACGCTGGTCATCGCCCAGAGAAGCCGCGGGTATGCCTGGCGGAAAAGCCTGATGCCGGAAGACTTTCAGGAACTGGCGGACATGATTCACCGGCGCCATCCGGGTATCCTGCTGATGGTGGACAACTGCTACGGGGAATTCGTCCGGGATCAGGAACCCACAGACTTCGGGGCGGATCTCTGCGTCGGTTCACTGATCAAAAACCCGGGCGGCGGCATTGCGCCCACGGGCGGCTATGTCGTCGGCCCGGAAAAGAGCGTGGAGCGGATCGCCTGGAGACTGACGGCTCCCGGGCTGGGGCGCGAACTTGGATCCTACGCGGCGTCCTACCGCCCCTATTATCAGGGACTGTTCATGGCGCCGCATACCACCGCGCAGGCCCTGAAGACCGCCATTCTGACCGCCCGTGTTCTGGAAGAGCTCGGCTGCGAAGCCTCGCCCGCCCCGACGGAACCGAGAGCCGATATTATTCAGGCGGTCAAGCTGCATACGCCGGAGCGGCTGGTTGCCTTCTGCCAGGGGATTCAGACGGCCAGCCCGGTGGACAGCATGGCGCTGCCGGAACCCTGGGCGATGCCCGGATATGAGGACCCGGTCGTTATGGCGGCGGGGACCTTTGTGGCGGGAGCCAGCATCGAACTGAGCGCCGACGGGCCGATGCGGGAACCCTATACCGTATATATGCAGGGAGCGCTGACCTACGCGCACGGACGGATCGCCCTGGCGGAAGCACTGTCCAGAATGCACGCCGGCGGGGCGGTGAAATTGCCCGGAAACGGCTGAGCTCAGCGCTTGACAGAGAGACGCCGGTTTACTATAATTTTTGTACAGACAAGTTAAGGAACAAAGGAGGGCTCAGAGTTGGATATCCAAGCTTTGCAGGTTCACGCACGTCATGTTCGCCAGAATATTATCAAGATGACAGCCAAGGCGGGCGCAGGTCATCCGGGCGGATCTCTTTCCTGCACCGATGCGCTGGTGGCGCTGTATTTTGATGTGATGAATGTGGATCCCAAAGACGAGAAAAATCCTCAGCGGGATCGCTTTGTCCTGTCCAAGGGGCACGCCGCTCCCGCCCTGTACGGGACGCTGTGCGAAAGGGGATATTTCGAAGAAAAGGAATTTGACCTTTTCCGTCAGCTGCACGGTATTCTTCAGGGGCATCCCGACATTAAAAAATGCCCCGGCGTCGATGCCTCCACCGGATCCCTGGGTCAGGGGATTTCCATTGCCGTCGGCATGGCGCTGGGCGCCCGGCATACGGGGAATCCCTGCCATGTGTATACCATCGTGGGAGACGGGGAAAGCCAGGAAGGCCTAGTATGGGAAGCCAGCATGGCCGCGGCCCATTATCATCTGGACAATCTGACCGTGATTCTGGATCACAACGGCATGCAGATTGACGGAACCAATGACGAAGTCATGAGCATCGGGGATATTCACGCGAAGGCGGTCGCTTTCGGTTATGACGTCATCGAAGTGGCCGACGGAAATGATATGCAGCAGGTGCTGGACGCGCTGCACACCCCCCCGAAGGAAGGGAAACCGCGCTACATCATTCTCAACACGCTGAAGGGCAAGGGCGTCAGCTTTATGGAAGGCCAGGTCGGATGGCACGGGAAAGCGCCCAACGCTGAACAGGCCGCTCAGGCTTTGAAGGAATTGGAGGATTAAACTCATGGAGAAAAAAGCAATCCGTGTCGCGTACGGCGAAGCGCTGGTCCGTTTAGGCGCAGAAAATGAGAAAGTCGTTGTGCTGGATGCCGATCTGGCCGCGGCGACGATGACCAACGCCTTTAAAAAAGAGTATCCGAACCGTTTCTATGACTGCGGCATCGCGGAGGCGGATATGGTCGATATCGCCGCCGGAATGAGCACGATGGGCCTGATTCCTTTCTGCTCCACCTTCGCGGTATTCGCCGGGCGCTGCTACGATCAGATCCGGAACGGGGTCTGCTATCCGAAATTCAACGTGAAATTCGGATTCAGCCATGCGGGAATCACGCTGGGCGAAGACGGCGGCAGTCATCAGGCGATCGAGGATCTGGCTCTGATGAGAGTGCTGCCGAACATGACGGTTTTCGCGCCGTCCGATGCCAACGAAGTCTATCAGTGCGTGGAAGCCGCGGCGAAGATTGACGGCCCGGTGTATATCCGGACGGCCCGGCTGCCTTCGCCCATCTATGATCCCAGACCCTTCACCGTGGGCAAGGGAACCGTGATCAAAGACGGGAAGGACTGCGTGCTCTTTACCTGCGGCATTATTCTGGAGCATGTGCTGGACGCGGCCGAAAAGCTGAAGGATTACGGCATTGACGCGGCGGTGGTTTCCTTCCATACGATCAAGCCTTTTGACGAGGAGCTTGCGAGAGAATATACCGCCAAATGCAAAAACGTGTTCACCATCGAAGAGCACTCCGTCATCGGCGGCCTGGGGGACGCCGTAGCCTCCGCCATCATTACACACGGAGTGGAGAAATTCCGGAAAATCGGTATTCAGGATGTGTTCGGACAGAGCGGAAAGCCTGCGGATCTGCTGAGGGAATACAAACTGACCGGGCCTCAGATGGCAGAAGAAATTGCAGGAGTACTGAAGGGATAAGCGGGATAAGCGGGATCGGCAAAACGCCGCCGGAGCAATCGCTCCGGCGGCGTTTTTGATAAAAAGCGCCCGGCGGAAGGAAATCCGCCGGGCACGGTCCGCGGGAGATTATTCATCCGCCCGGAAGGCGTAAATCGTCGTCGTATCGTATTTCTCGCCGGGACGAAGAATCGTGGTTCCGGGGAAATTGCTGTGATTGGGATCATCCGGACAATGCTGGGTTTCCAGGCAGAAGCCGGAGAAATGGCCATAGTCCGCGCCCTGCTTGCCGCCGGTCAGATTGGTGGTGCAGGCGGTGTAGAGCTGAACAGCGGGCTGATCGGTGATGACTTCCATATAGCGGCCGGATTCTTCATGCCAGACGCAGGCGGCAACGCCCATGGCTTCGCCCTTGCGCAGGACAAAATTATGATCGTATCCGCCGGCGGGAATCATCTGCGGGCAGGAATCCATGACATCCAGGCCGTCCCCGAGCTCCAGCCCGTCCCGCAGATCCAGCGGCGTTCCGACCACGGGAAGATAATCCCCCGTCGGAATCAGACCGTCATCCACCTTGGTGATGACATCGGCATCGATCGATACGATATGATCCCGTACCGTACCGTGATTGTGGCCGGCAAGATTGAAATAGGTATGATTGGTCAGATTGCAGAGGGTGGGTTTATCCGTCACCGCTTCGTACCGGATGATCAGGTCGCACTGATCGTTCCAGGTATAGGTCACGGTGACATCCAGATTGCCGGGATAGTTTTCCTCGCCGTCCGGAGAGATCCGGTGGAAGGAAACGGAATCCTCATGGACGCCTTCCTTCGGCGTACCGGTCCAGAAATGAGCGGAGAAGCCGACGTTGCCGCCATGAAGATGATTGACGCCGTGATCGTTCAGAGCGACCTGATACTCCGTTCCGTCGATCGAAAACTTTCCGCCGCCGATCCGGTTCCCGTAGCGGCCGACCGTGTCGCCGAAACAGCCGTGGGGGCCAAGATACCGGTCCAGAGAATCAAAGCCAAGCGCCACATCGTCCATATTTCCACCGGCATCCGGCACGATGATGGAAGTCAGAATGGCGCCCCATTCCATGACGGAAACGGAAGCACCCATGGCATTGGTCATGGTAAAGAGATGAACGTCTTTTCCTTTGGGAGATTTTCCCCATACGGTAGATTGAATGGACATCGTAATTCTCCTCTCACATAGTAAGATTATCTGGCTGACCGGACTCTTCTATTGTAGGCGATTGAAGGGGAATGTCAAGAGAAGGCGGATTCGCGGAATCAGCGGAAAAAGCGGGATGCTCCAGCCCGGAAAGCTTTCGCTGGATCGAGCGGGTGCGGGAAACCGCGGAATCGATGGATTCGCCCGCCTGATCCAGACGGCGCCGGGTGTTTTCCAGGCTTTCCGCGAAACGGACGAAATCGGTCCGCACGACTTCCAGCAGCTTGAAGACCTCGCTGCTGCGGCGCTGAATCGCGAGCGTTCGGAAACCCATTTGCAGGGCGTTAAGCATGGCGGAGAAAGTGCCGGGACCGGCAATCACAATCCGGTAATCCCGCTGCAGCGATTCCACCAGTTCCGGCGTTTGAAGCGCTTCGGCATAAAGCCCTTCCACCGGAAGGAAAAGAATGGCAAAATCAGCGGTATGCGGCGGGGAGATATACTTCTCCGCGATTTTTTTCGCCTCCGCCTTCAAGCGCTGAATCAGGGCCCTGCGGGCCGCTTCGGATCCGGCGGCATCGCCGGCCTGGGAGGCATCCACCAGGCGGAGATAATCCTCCTGGGGGAACTTGCTGTCCACCGGCAGCCAGACAAAGCCTCCCGTCTGATCCGGCAGGCGAATGGCAAATTCCACCCGCTCCGCGGCCCCGGGAATTACCGCGATATTTTCCTCATACTGGCCGGGAGAGAGGGTCTGACGGATCAGATGGGCCAGCTGCATCTCCCCCCAGATGCCGCGGGTTTTCACATTGGTCAGGACCTTTTTCAGGTCACCCACCCCGGCGGCCAGGCTGTGCATTTCTCCGAGTCCCTTATACACGGATTCCAGCCGCTGGGAAACCTGGGCAAAGCTGGCGTCCAGTTTTTTATCCAGGCTTTCGGACAGACGCTCATCCACGGTTTTCCGCATTTCCGTCAGCTGACGCTCATTTTCCAGCCGCAGAGCGCTGATCCGTTCCTCCTGGTTCCGGGTGGACAGGAGAACCTGACGCTGCATGCTTTCCAGCAGCGCGGACTGGGTCTGGCCGATCTGGGTCATCAGACCGGTCAGCTGACGGCCGGTCTGCCGGAGAGATTCCGCGTTCTCATCCTGCTGCGCATCCAGTTCATCCAGCAGCTGACCGGCAAGCGCCTGAAAATCATGATCCCGGTTCAGCTGTTCCGTCTCCATACGATGCGCCTGATCCCGCTGCCGGAAGAGCAGCAGAACCAGAAGCGCCAGACAGATCAGAAGCAGCAGGGGAGTCAGCAGGGAAAGAAGATCCGTGTTCAAAGCTCCCGCCGCCCTTCCAGCGCCTTGGACAGAGTCACCTCATCCGTATATTCCAGATCCCCGCCCACGGGCACCCCGTGTGCGATTCTTGTGCAGCGTATGCCCAGCGGCTTCAGGGTGCGCGCCAGATAGGAAGCGGTGGCTTCTCCCTCCACGTCCGGATTGGTCGCCAGGATGATCTCCTGAACGTCTTCTGTCTCCAGGCGGGTCAGAAGCTCCTTGATATGGATATCATCCGGGCCGATCCCGTTCATCGGGGAAAGGGTGCCGTGCAGTACATGGTACAGGCCGGCGTAGTCATGCATCCGCTCAATGGCGGCGACATCCCGGGGATCGCGGACGACGCAGATCTGGCCGTTATGCCTGGCCGGGGACGCGCAGACCGCGCAGAGATCGCCGGAGGCATAATTCCCGCAGACGCTACAGAAACGAATGGCTTTCCGGCCTTCCCAGAGTGCCACCGCAAGGCTGCGGACACTGTCCAGCGGCATGGAGGCTACATGATAAGCCAGCCGCTGAGCGGTTTTGTGCCCGATTCCAGGCAGCTTGCCCAGCTCGATCGCCATTGTGGAAATCGGCTCTATCTGACCATCCATCAGAATAACCCACCCATTCCGGGAGCCATACGGCTCATAGCGGCTTCACGTGCGTCTTCTCCCTTGCGCAGCGCTTCGTTGACCGCGGCGGTAATCAGATCCTGAAGCATCTCGATATCATCGGGATCCACGACCTGCGGATCAATCGTGATCGAGGTAATTTCCCGCTTGCCGGAGACTTTGACGGAAACCATTCCGCCGCCGGCCGTCGCTTCATATTCCGCCTCGTCCAGCTTATCCTGCGCTTCCTGCATCTGCTGCTGCAGCTTCTGAGCCTGACGCATGAGCTGCTGCATATTGCCTCCGCCTCCGAAGCCTCCGAAATTCTGTCTGCCCATCCCTTTTTCCTCCTTTTTTTAATAGCTGATTTATGATTCCGCTTCCGGGGATTCCCGGAGCCGGTCCGGCGGATCACCGGCGATCAGTCCGGTTACCACGTCATCCAAAATGGCCATCACATAAGGAATCCCGTTACCGGTTTTCCCCTGAAGCAGGATTTCGCTCTGATCCAGCACGCTCAGCGGACTGCGGGCCTGAAGCACCAGAACGGAATGCTGACCGTTCTGAGGGAGCCGCAGCGCTCCGGCGATCTGGGAACCGTTTGTCCCGTTCTTCTTGAAATAGATACAGTGCAGGCCTTTTCCGCCGCGGTTCTGCGCTTCAAAATCCATGGCGGGAAGGCGCTTACCCCATCCGCGCTCGGAAAAGAGAACGATCTCATCCTTTTCGCTCAGCTGCGTGAAGAAAACAATGCCGTCACCGTTTTCCAGCGTCATTCCCTTGACGCCGGATGCAGCCCGCCCCTGGACCGGAACGGATTCCAGCGGCAGCCGGATGCTTAATCCCTTCCGCGTGATCAGGAGCACATCATCCGCTGTTTCGGCGGAGAGAATTCCGGCCACGGAATCCTCCTTTTTCAGGTTCAGCGCAGGATATTTTCTGGAGCGCACATCATATTCGGCGGCGGCGGAACGCTTGATCATTCCGTTTGCGGTTATGAACAGAAGATCCGGCTGTTCCTTCAGCTTTGCGGAGGAACAGGTCAGCATCATGACCGCCTGCTCTCCTTCCTCCAGCCCCATCAGCACTCCGGAAAGCAGCTGGCCCCGATCCCTGGGTTTACATTCCGCCAGTTTGCTGACGGGGACGGGATAACAATTGCCGCGATCCGTGAAGATATACAGGGTTTCCGCCGTTGTGGTACCGAACTGCCACCGGACGCTTTCGTCCAGGCTTTCCGCGGGAGCGGGCAGGGGATTCCGTTTCAGCACAGCCGGAGAAACCCGCTTCAGATAACCGCCCCGGGTATACAGAACGACCGCATCCTCCGGAACCGGCGTATTATCGGGAAGCTCAACCGGCGTATCATCGGGAGACTCCAGCGTGGTCCGACGCTCATCCGCGTATTTTTCGCCGATTTCCTCCATTTCCTTCCGGATCACCTGGATCAGCTTCTTTTCGCTGTTCAGAATGCCTTCCAGGCGGTGAATCAGCTTCAGAACATCCGCGTATTCCGCCCGAAGCGCCTCGATTTCCAGATTGGTCAGACGCTGCAGACGCATGTCGAGAATCGCCTGGGCCTGAATCTCCGAGAGCGAGAAACGCTCCATCAGGCCGATTTTGGCTTCCTTCGGACTGCGGCTGGCCCGGATCAGCGCAATGACTTCATCCAGATTATCCAGCGCGATCATCAGGCCTTCCAGAATATGAGCGCGCGCTTTGGCCTGCTTCAGTTCATACCGGGTGCGCCGGGTAACCACTGTTTTCTGATAATCGATATAGTGGGCCAGCACCTGCTTCAGACCCATCTGGACGGGCTTTCCGCCGGCAATCGCCACGATATTGACCCCGAAGGTAATCTGCAGATCCGAATACTTGTACAGGTAGGCCAGAACCCGCTGGGGATCCACATCCCGCTTCAGCTCCACCACGGCGCGCATGCCGGTACGGTCGCTTTCGTCGCGGATATCATAGATTCCTCCCAGCGCGGCCTTCTTTTCCTCGCTGAGCTTCAGAATCTTTTCCAGCATGGCCGATTTATTCACCTGATAAGGAACCTCGGTAATGACCAGCAGCTTACGGCCGGCGCTTCCGTCCTCAACATGGACTCTGGCCCGCAGGGTCAGCTTGCTCCGGCCGGTTTCATACCCCCGGCGGATTTCCTCGTTGTTCAGCAGGATGCCTCCGGTGGGAAAGTCCGGCCCCGGCAGAATGGTCATCAGCTCGTCCAGCGTGATGTCCGGGTTTTCCATCTGGGCGATGGCAGCGCGAACCGCTTCCCCCAGGTTGTGCGTGGGGATATTGGTGGCCAGCCCGACGGCGATACCGCCGGCTCCGTTCACCAGCAGATTCGGAAAGCGGGCGGGAAGCATATCCGGCTCTTTCAGCGTGTCATCAAAGTTCAGGCGGAAAGGAACGGTATCCTTTTCCAGATCCCGGAGCATTTCCAGGGCCAGAGGAGTCATCCGCGCTTCGGTATACCGCATGGCGGCGGCGCTGTCCCCGTCGATGGAACCGAAGTTTCCGTGCCCGTCCACCATCGGAGCGCGGAGCGAAAAATCCTGGGCCATATGCACCAGGGCGCCGTATACGGAGGAATCCCCGTGGGGATGATATTTACCCAGACAGTCCCCGACGATTCTGGCGCATTTACGGTGCGGCTTATCCGGCGTCGTTCCCAGCTCCAACATCGTATAGAGAATACGGCGCTGAACGGGCTTCAGCCCGTCTTCCACGCGGGGAAGGGCGCGTTCGAGGATCACGTGCTCCGCGTAAGGCATCATGCTGTTATGCATGACGTCTTCCATATTGACATCGAGAATCCGGGAGGGATCATCCTTCACGATGGGTTTTTCAGGTTCCCTGCGTCTGGCCATCGCTTACATCCCTCCTTCCTGAGCCGGCTGATCCGGAAGCTCAAAATCATCCGGCCGGTTAAAGTCGGCATGCTCGGTGATATAATCCCGGCGGGGCTCCACTTTATCTCCCATCAGGACGGTGGTCAGCCGGTCCACCAGGGCGGCATCCTCAATCGAGACCCGCATCAGCTTGCGCTGGGAAGGATCCATCGTCGTTTCCCAGAGCTGTTCCGGATTCATCTCACCCAGTCCTTTATACCGCTGAAGCGTATATCCCTTGCCGGCGGCCTTTGTCGCTTTGCCGAGCTCCCTGTCGTCATAGGCGTAGATCACCTTCTGCCCCTTCTGAACCTTATACAGCGGCGGCATTCCGATATAGACATGGCCGTTGGTGATCAGATCCTTCATATAACGCAGGAAGAAGGTAAGCAGAATGGCGCGGATATGGGCCCCGTCCTGATCCGCATCGGACAGGATAATCACTTTCCCGTATTTCAGATTGGACAGGGAAAAATTCTCATCGATTCCGGTGCCCAGGGCGGTAATCAGGGAGCGGAACTCCTCATTGCCCAGCACCTGATCCAGATGCTTTTTCTCCACGTTCAGCGGCTTGCCGCGAAGCGGAAGGATCGCCTGAAAACGCCGGTCCCGCCCCTGCTTGGCGCTGCCGCCGGCGGAATCGCCCTCCACGATGAACAGTTCGTTATCCTCCCATTTGCGGCCGGTGCAGCTGGCCAGCTTTCCGACCAGGGGCGCCGCTTCCAGCGCGCTGGCTTTCCGGATATTATCGCGGGTTTTCCTGGCGGCTTCCCGGGCCTGGGCAGCCTTGATCGCTTTCGCCACGATGGCGGAGGCTGTGTCCTGGTTCTTCAGATTGTCCAGCCAGTCCGTCATCTGCTGGCTGATAATGGCCTCCACGGCGGGACGGACTTCGCTGTTGCCCAGCCGTCCCTTGGTCTGGCCCTCAAACTGAGGATTCTTTACCATCGTGGTGAGCACGCAGGTGAGCCCCTCCCGAAAATCCTCGCCGGAAAGGTTGTTGTCTTTTTCCTTCAGGAGGCCGGCTTTCCGCGCGTAATCGTTCAGGCACTTGGTGAAGGCAGCCTTGAATCCGGTTTCGTGGGAGCCGCCCTCCGGCGTATTGATATTATTCACATAGGAGAAAAGGCTTTCCGTATAGCCGTCCGTATACTGGATGGCGGCGCGGCAGATGATGGTATCCCGGCGGCCTTCCAGATAGATGACATCCTCGCGCAGCGGGGTCTTCCCGGTGTTCAGATAAAGAACATAATCGGAGATGCCGCCTTCATAGCGGAATACGCGGCTCCGCTCGTCGCCGGAGAGACGCTCATCCGTGAATGTGATCTGAACCCCTTTGTTCAGATAAGCCAGCTCCTGCAGCCTGCGGGCGACCGTTTCCGTCTGAAAACGAACATCCTCGAAAATGGTGTCGTCCGGCATAAAACGGATCAGGGTGCCCTTTTTCCGCGTATTTCCGAGAACCTGCAGGGGGCCGGAGGGCTTTCCGGCTTCCACCTTCCCGGTCTTCGGATTGATCCTGGAGGTGAATTCCATCCGGTAATGGGTCCAGTTGCGGAAGACATCCACGGAGAGCTCCCGGCTCAGCGCGTTGACAACGCTGGCGCCCACCCCGTGCAGACCGCCGGAATAATCATAATTCTCATTATTAAACTTCCCGCCGGCGTGCAGCACCGTAAAGATCACTTCCACCCCGGAAATCCCCAGGGCAGGATGGGTATCCACAGGCATGCCGCGCCCGTTATCGTAAACGCTGGCCGACCCGTCCTTATGAAGCGTAACCGTGATCTCCGTGGCGAAGCCGTTGGAGGCCTCGTCAATCGCGTTATCCACAATCTCCCAGAGCAGATGATGCAGCCCGCGGGAGGATGTTGTTCCGATATACATGCCGGGACGCATCCGGACAGCTTCAAGCCCCTCCAGTACCTGAATATCCCCGGCGTTATAGGTCTGCGATGCCATGAATCTTCTCCTCTTCTGATCCATACAAAAAGACTGTCTGTTTCCAGACAGTCCATTATACCATAAAATGTGGTTGAAAGGGAAGGGGGGAACAAGATAAGGGCTTTATTCGCCGCCGCCTCCCGGTTTGCCACCGAGACGGGAACGGATGGCCTGCAGGCGTTTTTTCCGCTTTTCCCGGATCGCGAGCCGCTCGCTGAGATCCCGCGCGCCGACACCGTAGACGAGATACAGAATCAGACCGGAAACCAGCATGATGAAGACGGTGGACGCGCATCGCCGGCCGGAGGCGTTCATGTTCATGCCGTCGCGTCCTTCCTCATTGCACATGCTCTGAATCACCATGGCATAGGTGGTTCCTTCGGATTTCTGGAAGGTGGCGCCCATATCATACTCGGTAAACAGCGCGTTGAAGTTCAGCGCGAAAACCGCGAGCACGCTCGGCAGCACAATCGGCAGCTTGACTTTGAGGAAGGTCAGCAGGCTGCCTGCC
Source organism: Clostridiales bacterium (assembly GCA_015056205.1). Taxonomy (GTDB): domain Bacteria; phylum Bacillota; class Clostridia; order Christensenellales; family Aristaeellaceae; genus Aristaeella. The sequence goes on from SVGS01000001.1 coordinate 47,783, forward strand.
CCCAGGTTTCTGGCCGCGTCCGTCAGTTCCTCGTCTATGGCGTAGAAGGAGGCCTTTACCATTCGCAGGGCGAAAGGAAGCTTCACCACCGCATAGGCAATGACAATGAGGAAACGGACGTTCTCCTTATAATAAAGATTCTGATTGAACACATACCAGACTTCGTTATTGAAGAAAATCCGGAAGCTGTAGCAGATCAGAATGGTGGGCAGAAGCCAGGGGAACAGAAGACAGCCTTCCACAACGGCGGCGCGCTTTTTGTTTTTATGCTTGAAAATATAATTGACGGCGATGACGACGATCACGCAGGCCAGCGCCGCGGCCAGCGCGGAGAGAATGAAGCTGAGCCGGATACCGCCGACGGTTTTTTCATTGGAAAAGACGCCGGAGATCGCGCCGATCCGGGTAGAGATTTTTCCTGTGGAACGGGTATAGGAATAGTTTTCGACGCCGAAGTAATTGGAAAGGGTCCAGCCGTTGAAATCCAGCACCTTATTGCGGACAGCTGACCAGTTCTGGAAGGAGAAAACCACAATCATGACAACCGGGGTCATGTAGACAATAAAGAGTACATAAGCATAGACATGAGCCAGCACATTGGCCACGGGATTCTGAATTTTCTGCTTGACCAGCTTTGCCTTGGTTTTGCTGACCGAGAGATAATGCCCCTTATGTTCGTAATGGTTCAGGAACAGAAGCAGCACGATTGTGAAGAGGGCCAGAATCACGCTCAGCAGAGCGGCCCGGGCCTGGGGGAAGGCTTCATCCGCCGTTGTGGAACCGGCCAGACGGACGATTTCCGGATTGATCGAGTTATAGCCCAGCAGGGTGGGGGCGCTCATGGCACAGAGGCCGGTGATGAAGGTCATGACGGTCAGGCTGAAGAGCGTGGGCAGCAGGGTGGGCATGACGACCTTCATCAGCACCTTGAAAGGTTTGGCGCCCATATTCCGGGCAGCTTCCACCGTGTTGTAATCAATGCCGCGAATGGCGTTGCGGAGAAAGAGGGCATGGTTGCTGGTGCAGGCGAAGGTCATTGTGAACAGCACCGCCTCAAATCCGGAGAACCACTGCTTATTGATCCCGGGAAACATATCCGCCAGCCATTTGGTAATCATTCCGTTGCTGTCATACAGGAACTGGTATCCCGTCACCAGCGCCACGCCGGAATAGATCAGCGTGGTCATATACCCCAGGCGAAGAATCCGGGCTCCCTTGATATCAAAATACTCCGTGAGCAGAACGATGGAGATGCCGACCACGTTTACCGTGATCACCAGGCAGATCGCAAGCTTCAGGGAATTCCATACGAAGGAGGGCATGGAACCGGCCAGGAAGAAACGGATGACCGCCAGCGGATCCGAATTGCCGGCAGCGTCTTTTGCGGTAAACACGGAAGTCAGCGTGTTTACACACGGAATGACCATGAATCCCAGGAAAAGGTAAAGAAACAGGACGCCGCCGAAAACCTTGTATACCATGGAAAAGTTCAGGCTGTCCTTTCTGCGCAGGGTGCTCTGCATGATCAGGCCTCCTTCCTGGGATAGGACATGATATCCGAGGGGTGAATGGCGACATGAACCTGTTCTCCGGCCTCATAGATACGAATACCGTCGTTCTTTTCAATCACCTTGATGGTCTGACCCGCGGCCTGGATATAATACTTGATGTACAGGCCGTAGTATTCGCGGCTTTCAATCACACCGTCCGCGGTATAAACCCCTTCCGCGTCTGGCTCATTGACGCGGACCCGTTCGAGACGGATGAAATGATTCTGAGCGTCGGAAAGGTCCATGCCCCGGGTGACGGTGCTGCCCAGCGGATTGATATCTCCGATAAAATTGGCGACGAATTCAGTCGCGGAAGCGTTATACACTTCATTGGGGGTGCCGATCTGTTCGATAAAGCCTTTGTTGAATACGGCAATCCGGTCCGAGAGGGTCAGAGCCTCTTCCTGATCATGCGTGACATAAATCGTAGTGATTCCGAAGTCTTTCTGCATTTTTTTCAGCTCGTTCCGCAGCTGAACCCGGAGCTTCGCGTCCAGATTGGACAGCGGCTCATCCATACAGATAATGGCGGGTTCCGTCACCAGCGCCCGGGCAATCGCCACACGCTGCTGCTGGCCTCCGCTGAGCTGGGATACCGCTTTTTTCAGCTGTTCATCGGACAGATCGACCTTGCGGGCGATGGAAGTGACCTTCCGCTCAATTTCGTCTTTCTTCAGCTTTTTGATTTTCAGGCCGAAGGCGATGTTGTCATGAACGGTCATTGTCGGAAACAGCGCATAGCTCTGGAAAACGATCCCGATGTTCCGCTTTTCGATCGGCACGTGCGTAATATCCTTTCCCTGCATGCGCACCGTTCCGCCGACCGGTTCAATAAAACCGGTAATCGTTCTCAGCGTAGTGGTTTTACCGCAGCCGGACGGCCCCAGGAAGGTGAAAAACTCGCCTTCCTTTACATGGACATTGATATTGTGCAGGGCTTCAAAATCACCGAACTTAACGACGATATCAGACAGTTGAATCATCACGCAACACCCCTTATGGATCAGGATCTGCGGGGCTTTCTCCTCCTGCGGGGAAAACCCCGGTAAAAAGGTCGGGCGAGCCCACGAGAGCCCGCCCGAAAAGAGTCCGTCCGGTTATTCAGCGGCCTTCTGCGTCAGGGTAGCCCAGTCCAGATTATCCCAGTCCGGTTCGGCGGGAGCGGCTGCGTTGTCCTTCCAGTAGAAGCCGAGGTTGGTCATAATATTGGTCCATTCGGCGGAATGGGCGGCTACATAGGCCGCATAGGTCAGATCCGTGCCGGCGACCTTTTCCAGCGCGAAGTTCTTGATGGCATAGATGGCGGGAACGGTCTCGAAACCGGCTTTCACGGCCGCTTCCTTGTTGCAGGGATAGGAGTCGAACTCTTCGGACCAGGCCGCCTGCACTTCGGTGGAACCGAACCACTCGGCGAAATCCTTCACGATCTGAGTCTGCGCGTCCGTCCGGCCTTCCTTTTCCAGAATGCCCAGATATTCCGCGATGTAATAGGTACCGTCATCGATCTCCACCAGAGCCCAGTTTTCGGGTTCAAGGGTGCCCCGGAGAGGATTGGCGATATCGCCGGCCTGCGCCGCGGCGTCAATGTTTCCGTACAGAGAGGAGGAATAGAAGGTGGAAACCTGAACGTCCCCGCGAATCAGGGGATCCAGGCCGTAGCTGTCACCCGTGAAGTTGCCGTTGGCGCAGTACTTCCACAGAGCCTTCCAGCCGTCCAGGGAAATGCCGCCGGCGGGAGAGGCGGGATCGGCGAAGGGATACAGCATGGCGCTGTTGATGTTGGCGTTGGTGGTTCCGCCAACCTTGCCCTGGCGGTACCATTTGTAGCCGCAGTCCACGATGTCAGCCCAGTGAGCGAAGTGGAGCGGCTGGCCCTTGGTGCCCAGATCATCGGTCCGGTACAGCATCAGCACGTTCTGAATCACGATTCCGTAGGCTTTGCCGTCATACCGGAAGTCGCCGACCTGATCCGCCCAGGTGGGGGTCCAGTCCGCGATTTTCAGATTCTCGTAGGTGCCGCCGATCAGCTGGCCCCAGCGGGTTTCATTCAGGCCGAAGATCAGGTCTCCGTCCTTATTCTCGTTGGCGGCCTGAACGGCGGCCGTGTCACCGGAGATTACAGTATTATCATCGATGGAGATGGTAAAACCGGCTTCTTTGGCCGCGTTGATCAGCCAGGTTGTCCGTTCGGGCGAGTTGGAGTTGCTGTAAATCCGGATGGTGTAGTCTTCAGCGGAAGCGAAGCTCACCAGGGAGAGCAGCAAAGCAGCCGCCAGCATGATGGCAAGAATCTTTTTCATAGGGATACCTCCTGTATTCAATTTCGCCCCGAAGGGTTTTCTGATGGAAAGTATTATAAACAAAGTTTCGCGGATTTGCAAGAAACATTTCGTGCTTTCCGCTCTTTTCCGGCCCGGCACAGGAATTCCTGCGGACGGTTAATAAATTGAAGCGAGACAAAACAGGAAAAATATGATATCATAATCAGAATCAGTCGCGAATGAATTTCGGAGGGAAGAGGATGGAGAAGGCAAAGGTATATTTCACTGATTTCCGGACTCAGCTGGATGTCAGCCTGGGGGTCAAGCTGCAGAGGCTGTGCCGCAAAGCCGGCATCGAATCGATCGATTTTACGGAGAAGTTTACCGCCGTCAAAATGCATTTCGGAGAACTGGGGAACTTTTCCTATCTTCGGCCGAACTATGTCAAAGCCGTGACGGATCTGATCCGGGAGCTGGGCGGAAAGCCCTTTCTGACCGACTGCAATACGCTGTATCCGGGAAGCAGGAAAAACGCCCTGGATCATCTGTACAATGCTGAAGTCAACGGCTTCAACAGCGTTACCACCGGATGCTATGTGATCATAGCCGACGGACTGAAAGGAACGGACGATGTGACGCTGCCTGTGCCGGGAGGCGTTTACTGCAGGGAAGCCTATGTGGGCAGAGCGCTGCATGACGCCGATATCCTGATCTCCCTTTCCCATTTCAAGGGGCATGAGATGACGGGCTTCGGCGGAGCGATTAAAAACGTCGGCATGGGCGGCGGGAGCCGGGCCGGAAAAATGCAGCAGCACAACGACGGGAAGCCGGCCGTTGATCCGGAGCTTTGCCGGGGCTGCAGAAAATGCGCCAGAGAATGCGGATCCGACGCGATCAGCTATGAGAACGGAAAAGCAGTGATCAGCCAGGAACTCTGCAAGGGGTGCGGCCGCTGCATCGGCGCCTGCGCCTTTGACGCGATCAAACCGCAGCAGGATTCGGCGCTGAAGGCGCTCTGCTGCAAAATGGCGGAGTATACCGCAGCGATCTGCTACGGGAAACCCTGTTTCCATATCAGCCTGATTATGGACGTATCTCCGAACTGCGACTGCCACGGCGAGAACGACGCGCCCATCCTGCCCAATATCGGAATGCTGGCGTCTTTCGATCCCGTCGCCCTGGATCAGGCCTGCGCGGATCTCTGCCTGGCCGCGGAGCCTGTCCGGAACAGCCAGCTGGGAGATCATCTGGCCACGCCGGGATGGCATCATCATCATGACCATTTTCTGGACAGCAACCCGAATGTCCTCTGGAAGGAAACGCTCGAGCACGGGGAAGCGATCGGCCTGGGCACACGGAACTACGAACTGATCCGCATGTGAGGCCGGAGCGCCGGACCGGCTTGACAGCAGCCGGGAAACAGAGGATAATTTTACCGTTTACAGAAGGAGGACAGGCACATGAAGCGGTGGGTCAGTTTATGGCTGTGCCTTGTGCTTTGCGTCTTTTCCGCCGTCAGCCTGGCGGAAGACGAAGAATCCGGGAACGAGGGAGATACCGCCGGCATCGGAACAGACGTGGAGGGAGTGACCGCTCAGGAGGAGCAGGAAACCCGTTCGCTGGATGAAGTGGATGAAAGCGAATACATCGTCACCGGAAAGGTTTACGAGGAAAAAACACTGGCGGATTTCAACAAAAATTCCCCCGCGCTCTACCGCGGACAGCAGCGGGAAGGGTACGGCGGCCTTTATTCCAGGAAAGAAGCCAGCAGGGAGAACAGCATTTCCTATGCCAGCGGCAGCGTGTATGAAGATATCCTGTATGTCGGGCTGCAATGGATGATTGTCCGGCGGGATGACGGGAAAATCGGTTACGTCAAGCGGGAGTATATGGCTAAGAGCACCATTGAAGCGATCGATCCGGTGAATACTCCGCCTTTCAACGCGCAGAAACACGCGTGGATTGCCACCACGGCCACGGCCTGCCATGTCCGAAAAAGCATGGACAAAACCAAGACCCGGGACGGCGATGACGGAAACAACTGGGTGATCCTCAAGCCCGGAACGCAGATCAGCATCTGGCAGTTTTACGACGGCTGGGCGATGGTGAATTATATGCGCAGCTACGGATACATCGATCCGGACGAACTGACGGATCTGATTCCCGTCGCGCCGACCGATACGGAGCTTTATCCGGACAGTCCGATCGCCGCTTATACCAGCTACTACAAAATGAACCAGACGGAAAGCAATCTCAGCCGTATTCACAACATCAAAAGAGGATGCGAGCTGATTTCGGGAATCCTGCAGCCGGGTGAAACCTTTAACGCAAACAAGATTATGGGGCCTTATAACCGCTCCAAGGGATATCAGCCGGCGCCTGTGATGATCGAAGGGAAAACCGTTCCGGGGTACGGCGGAGGAACCTGCCAGGTTTCAAGCACGCTTTACAATGTGCTGATTCAGCTGCCCAGGATCCAGATCAATTACAGACGCCCCCACGGCGGGAACGGCGCCAGCTATCTGCCGATTCACTGCGACGCCGCTGTCGGAAACGACAGCCTGAATCTGATCTTTGTGAACGGATATGATTTTCCCATCCGGATTGAGGGACACAGCAAGGATGACGGAGCCCTGCTAATGCTGATTTACCGGGCTCACTGAGAAAAAGAAAGGAAAAATGAACATAATGAAACGTCTGCTGGTGATTCTGCTGATCATGGCCCTGCTGCTTCCGATGGCAGTCAGCGCGGAAACCGGGCCGGTTGCCTATCTGTATACCTTTGAAGCCGGTGACGCGCTGGAAGGTGACGGAGCCGCGGTTATCCGGGAACTCCTGGACGCGATTCAGGTCCGGATGACGCGTCAGAACGGGAAGGAGGAAAACCTGTATCAGATCGAACTGGTCTCCGAGGGAAAGTCCGCCTTCACGCTTCTGGTGCAGGATTCGGCGGACGGAGAATACAGCCTGACCTGCTCTCTGCTTGGGAAGAACAAGCTGAAGCTGGAGAAGGAACAGATCACCGATTTTCTGCGAACACTGGTGCAGGTGCTGGCGGACCTGAACGTGCTGAAAGGGGAGAGCCTTGAAAAAATCGACGGACTGGCGATCCGGGCGGGCAATCTGCTTTCCAGGCTGGAAAGGAGCAGCGACGACGATATGTCGCTGAACGGTCTGGATCTGACACCGTACCTGATGGTTCTGACGAAATACGCCACGCAGGCAGAGCACAAGGAACTGCCAGCGGACAATGAGATCTGCCCCGGAGCGGTCGGCATGTGGCACTATCAGCTGGCGGAAGAGGATCTGAACGCACTGATCGATTCAGCCCTGAATAAGATGATGAGCATTCCGGTCATTAATGACGAGCTGAAGAGCGGCAGGCTGCGCATCGGCAAGCAGGTCATTACCGACAGTTTTATCCGTACGCTGTTCGGAGCCATGCACGGGGACACCACGCTGGATCTTTATGAAGACGAAAGTGGACAAATGGTCCGGATGATTCTGCATATTCCGGAGCTGTCCACTCTGATGGAGAAACCGGAACTCAAAGGTCTGATTACCGATCCTTTCTTCGCTCAGATCAACGGGATCAGTATCAACGTCGACCGGGTCAGAGGAGAAGGCGTGTCGCTGACAAGCGATACACAGATTCAGATTCTCGGGATCGACCGGAAACTGCTGGGTGTTCGTCTCGACCGGATGGCGGGAGAGAAGATTCAGGTGAAGGAAGCGAAAAAGACCTACGAAGTCGGACAGCTGAACAGTCAGGAACTGTGGGATCTTCTGAAATCCATGTGGTCAACCATTCTTTTCCACGCGGCGGATTTCGTGCTGGATCTTCCGCGGTGCGTCTTTGACCTGATCATCGGAAAGTTCTCCATCTTTTAAGATCGGCCGCGAAGAAAGCCAGAACGCTTTCTGCTTTTTCAGAATACAGGACAGCCGGATGCGGATAAGGAGAGTGAACGGTCCATGAAACGAATCAAGCATTATGTCGTCCCTGCTATTTTTACGGTGCTGGGAATCTGGCTGATCGCGAACAAAACCTCATTTCTGAAAATAATGGGAATTATCATGGTGGCGATCAGTGCTGTGGGAATTACGCTTCATGTAACGGACCGGGAAGAAGCCAAGGTTCCCAAAATCGGTTACAGCATCCTCAGCGGGCTGGTCGGAGCGGTCGGAGCCTTTGTCCTGATTGCGCCTGATTTTGCCACTCAGTATATCCGTTATCTGATCGGCGGAATCATCGTGCTGTTTGCCGGATCGACAGCCTATCGCATGTACCGGAACCACTATAACCCCCCCTTCGTGATCGCGGAAGGCATCGCCGTCGTGCTGGGGATCGTCATTATTTTCGTTACGATGGATGAATCCTTTTTCCCTGTGGCGGCCGGCTGCTCAACCGTCTTTACGGGCGTGGCGGCATTGCTCGGACAGTTTTTCGGAAGACCGGGTTCCGACGGGAAGAAAATCCTGAAGGTCAACACCACGCCGATTCCGGTGCCGAACGGGGAAGCGGAGCCTTCCGGCGGGAATGTGACGAATCCCTCTGAAAGCCCTGCGGAACCGGCTTCTACGGCAAAACAGGCGGAAGCTGGGCTGACAGAAAAAACGGCGGAAACCGATTCGGCGGAAAGCACGGTTCAAACAAGTCCGGCGGGCAAGCGGCCTGATGAGGCTTCTGCCGGGACGGAGAAACCGGAAGAAAAAGCAGAAAAAAACGTGTAAAAGCCGGACAGCACATGCGCAGGAACGGAAAGAGCGGGCAGAAACCGAACGGAACGGGAGACCGGCCATGAGAAAATATCGGATCGCCTTTTTCACCGTGGACTGGAATTATGAGCTCGTGGAAAGCACCCTCCATGGACTGAAACGGTTTACGGATGATCATGAAAACGTCAGCATACAGGTGTTTGACTGCTTCGGAAAAGACCTGGATACTCCGCGCAACCGCAGCGAGTTTGCCGTATTCCGGCTGGCAGATCTCAGCCGGTATGACGGTGCACTGATCCAGGGAAACCAGCTGATCTTCGAGCCTGCGAGGCTGGAACTGATGAACCGGATCCTGGAAACGGGAATCCCGGCTGTTTCCATCGGATGCCCGATGGAGGGATGCGCGCTGGTCAGAATGGACGACCGCAAGGCCCAGTATGATATTACGGCTCATCTGATTCGGGATCACGGTGCGAAAAGGCTGGTTTACCTGACCGGCATTCTGGATAACGGATGCCCTGAAGCGGAATACAGGAGGGACGGCTTCCTGGATGCCTGCCGTGATTTCGGGATTGAACCCCGGTCTGTTACGGTTATTCCCGGAACCTGGCGCACAGAGGACGGGAGCAACGCGGTCAAAAGCTTCCTGAAGGGTGACCTTCCTTTACCGGACGCTTTTGTCTGCGCGAATGATGAAACGGCACTGGGCGTGATCGACGCGCTTTCCGCCGCGGGGGTTCGTGTTCCGGAAGATGTGATGGTGACCGGATATGACAATATTATGAGCGCGAGGCTTTCGAATCCGCGCCTGAGCACAGTTGCCATTGACAGCAACAAACAGTATTATTTCGGCATGCAGGTGCTGATCGACAGGATTGACGGAACCGATACGCGGGAGGAAGTGGTTTTCCCGCACGAACTGATCCTGTCGGAATCCTGCGGCTGCAAGGAAGCCGTAGGACGGGATCAGGCCAGAATTGAATTCTTTCAGCAGACACAGCTGCTGAAAAGATTTTATCTGATGCAGGATCAGCTGGCGGAGGAGCTGTTCAGCGCTCCTGATTTACTGGAGCTGATGAACGCGGTGGAACAGAACCGGAAAATTTTCGGGTGTGACAGCGTTTATTTGTGCATGAACGACTACTATTATGACAGCTATGACCGGGACAACTGGCAGGAAAACTCGGAGGATTTCGGAAAAAACATGGTAATGGCCGCCTGCGGTGTCAGCATGAAAAGCGGGAACCGCCGTTACCGGGGAGAACGCTTTGAAACCGGAAAGCTTCTGCCGCCTTCCCTGATGGAAAAAGAACGGTTTCTGATCTTTTATCCGCTGCATTATACAACTTATTCCATCGGATATGTGGCCATGAACAGCATCAGCGTCGCGGCCAAACTGAATCTTCATGAAAGTATTCTGAATTTTCTGGAAATCGCCATTGATAACGTCCGGAAGAAAATGCTGCTGCGGCAGCTCAATGACGTCCTGGATGATCTGTATGTCCATGACGGGCTGACGAAGCTTTTCAACCGTTTCGGATATGAACGGTACGCGGAGGAGATTTACCGGCAGTTTCTGGATGAAACCGGTTGCGTGCAGATCCTGTTCATTGATATGGACGGCCTGAAGGACATCAATGACCGGCTGGGGCATGAAGCCGGAGACGAGGCTATACAGCTGAGCGCAAAAACCCTGAAGAAAGTATGCGGAGAACAGGATTTTCTGATGCGATACGGCGGAGATGAATTCCTGATTATCGCGGACGGCAGGGAATCCTGTCTCGCGGAACGAATTGAGGAAGAACTGGCCCGCTGCCGCTGTACCAGCGATCCGGACATTCAGCTCGGAATGAGTATCGGCAGCGCGGCCGCTTCCGCAGAGGACCAAAGGAGCCTGGAATCCTGTGTACAGGAAGCGGATCAGATGATGTATGAGATCAAGCGTAAGCGGAAAAAGAGCCGGTAGCGTCCGCACCGGATGATTCGGCCTGTCCGCAAAAAAGCAAAACCAGTACAAACGGGCGGCAAAAAATCGTTGACACTTTCCTCCGAAACCGGTACAATAATGGTGATTTGTGATTTCAGTACCATATCATTTTCCGGGTGTTTATTACGGATTCAGCAGAGAGAGTCTCTGTTGGAATAATAAAAAAGGAGGGTTCATTTCTATGAAGAAACTCGTAGCCCTGGTCCTGGCGCTTCTCGTGGCGCTGAGCTGCACCGCAGTGTTTGCGGAAGCGAAGACTGAGTACAATGTCGAAGTACTCGTCTGGAAGTTCGACGATACCTATGGGTCCAGCGTTCGTCAGGGAATGATGAAGTGGGCGGAAACTGTCGGCGATGAATTGGGGGTCAAGATTAACCTGACGATGAACGATGCCGGTGACGACATGGCCAAGCAGGTTGAGCAGTGCGACCAGGTGATCGGCAAGAACCCCGACTTTGTGATCATCAACCTGGCTGAGCCCGCCGGCGGACAGACCCTGGTGGACAAGCTGACGGCCGCGAAGATTCCTTTCCTGTACTACAACATTCCGCCGTCTGAAGAAACCTACGAATCCGTCGTGAAGACCCCCGGTGCTTTCTTCGTCGGTACGCTGCCCCGTGAAGCCGGCGATATGCAGGGCGAAATTCTGGCTGACCTGTGGGCGGCCGATCCTGCCAAGATCGACCTGAACGGCGACGGCAAGGTGCAGTTCGTTGAGTTCAAGGGTGTTGCGAACAACCCCGAAGCCATTGCCCGGACTCAGTACTCCGAGGAAACCGCCGTGGCGCTGGGCGTGCCGCTGGAAATGGTCACCGAGACGATCGTTGCCGACTGGGACACCACCAAGGCCAACGACGCCATGCTGTCCACCTGGCAGGCTCATCCGGAAATCGAGCTGGTTTTCGCCAACAATGACGATATGGCCATCGGCGTTATCGCCGCTCTGAATCAGTCCGGCTACAATACCGGCAACGAAGGCGACAAGGCCATCTCCGTGATCGGTGTGGACGCGACCGATGCCGCGATCGAAGCCATCAAGGCCGGCAAGATGACTGCTACCGTCAAGCAGGACGGCGATGCCATGGGCGAGGCCAACATTCGCATCATGATGAACTACCTGCTGAACGGCAAATGGTACGAAGGTCTGGAAGAAAAGTATAAGCTGAACGATGACGGCGTATCCGTATACATCCCCTACGCCAAGATCACCGCTGAAAGCGTGAAGTAAGTCTTTCAGAAACAGCTTCGGAGAACCAACGGTTCCGGCGACTTCGGTCGCCGGAACCATTTTGAAGCATTCCGGTTCATCGTTTCCGGAAACGATGGCTTCCGCCCTGTTTTCAGGAAGACACCGTTTGCGGAAACGCTGTTTTACAGGAGTTCTCACAGTATTAATGAAAAGGGGTGGTTCCATTCATGGCCGAAAAGCAAGAGATCCGGAACGAGGCGCCTTTCCTGCTGGAGATGCTGGACATTGAGAAAGCATTTCCGGGCGTAAAGGCCCTGGATCACGCCAGACTCCAGCTTCGCTCCGGAACGGTGCATGCTTTGATGGGAGAGAACGGAGCCGGTAAATCCACCCTGATGAAGTGTCTGTTCGGAATCTATACAAAGGATGCCGGAACGATCAAACTGAACGGGGAATCCGTTTCGTTTTCAAGCCCGAGGGACGCGCTGGACAACGGCGTGGCCATGGTTCATCAGGAGTTGAATCAGGTTCTCAGACGGAACGTAATGGAAAACGTCTGGCTGGGCCGCTTTCCGACGACCCGGCTGGGAACTGTGGACAACAAAAAAATGTACGCGGATACCAGGGACGTATTCGAAAAGCTTGAGATCGATGTGGATCCTAAACAGATTATCGGTACCCTTTCCGTTTCCAAACGGCAGATGGTGGAAATCGCCAAAGCCGTATCCTTTAACGCCAAGATTCTGGTGCTGGACGAGCCCACCAGTTCCCTGACCGAGGATGAGGTTGAACACTTGTTTCGGATCATGAACCGCCTGACGGCGGAAGGAGTCGGAATCATCTACATCAGCCACAAGATGGATGAAATACTGCGCATATCGGACGATGTGACTATCATGCGGGACGGACAGTGGATTGCAACAAAATCAGCCGCCGATCTGACAAAGGAACAGATTATCCGCCTGATGGTCGGCCGTGAAATGACCAATCAGTTTCCGCCGAAGAAAAATCAGGTGGGGGACGTGCTGCTGGATGTGAAGAATCTTTCCGGCATGTATGAACCGACCTGCCATGATGTCAGTTTTCAGCTTCACAAGGGAGAAGTGCTGGGTGTAGCCGGCCTGGTCGGTTCCCGCAGAACAGAGCTGCTGAATACGCTGTTCGGGTACTTCACCCGGGGCGGGGGGCAGGTGGACATGAACGGAAAAGCGATCAACAACGTGACCACCGACGAAGCCAGAAGAAACGGCTTTGCGCTGATTACGGAGGAACGCAGGGCTACCGGTATCTTCAGTGAAAACACCATTCTGTTCAATTCGGTTATCGCCAATGTGGACGCATATGGCAAACCGCTTCTGAACAGCCGCAAAATGGACAAGGATACGGACTGGGTCATTGATTCCATCAAGGTCAAGACCCCGAGCAAGAAAACGAGAATCAAAAGTCTGTCCGGCGGGAATCAGCAGAAGGTGATTATCGGCCGGTGGCTGCTGACCAACCCGGATGTTCTGCTGCTGGACGAGCCTACCCGAGGCATAGACGTCGGAGCCAAATATGAAATTTATCAGCTGATTCTGAATCTGGCTGAACAGGGAAAGGGAATCATGATGGTTTCCAGCGAAATGCCGGAGCTGCTGGGAATCTGTGACCGGATTCTGGTCATGAGCAACGGAAAACTGGCCGGAATTGTTGAGCGGGGGAAAGACTTCGGAGATATTCCGGGAGAACAGGAAACGATCATGGCGCTGGCCGCCAAATATGTGTGAGGTGAACGCAGATGAGCAAAAAAAGAGTAATCAGCATCATCATGCTGGTTGTGCTGGTCGCCGGCATTGCCATGACAGCCTACGGAATTACCGGTACCGCTATCTATGATCAGGCGGCGGCCGCCATGGGGACGGATAAAAAAGCCGCCATGAGCTATATTCAAGCGCCGGATACGCTGAAAGAGCTGGGTTCTCTTGAAAAAATCGGAGCGGACAAAGCGAAAGCTTTCCTGAAAAGCCTTGGACTGGACGCCGCTGCCGTGGATGCCGCGGTGGATGAGCGGGCGGCTTATGAAACCGCCGTATCCAACAGCAAGGACCGGACGAAGTTTTTAGCCTATGCCCAGAGCGTCGATCCGTCTGTAACGGCGGATAACCTGAACGATCTGATCAAAGACCGGGAAAAGAGTGAACCCATGCGTGCCGCGATGGCGATGCAGGAGCTGGGCCTGACCGACGAGACCGCGTTCGAAGCGATTGCTTCCAATGACAAGCTGCTGGCGCTGTACCGGGAAGGCATTCCGAAGCTGCTGGAAAACAGCCATATGACCAACGCTGTGACCGTTCAGTTTATCGGAATCGTCCTGATTGTCGGCGCGTTTGCCTATTTTATCATCCAGGCGATGGATATCAAGCCCCGGCCCAAAACCCGCGCGGCCAATCCGAAAACTTCGAGGGTGACCGGTTTCCTGCTGAATTATGCTTTGTTTATCATCCTCGGACTCATTCTGGTTGTGGTTTCCATCATCCGGATTGATTTCCTGAGCATGACCAATATTCTGAACATCCTTCAGAACGCTTCCACCAAAGGTATTCTGGCCCTCGGCTGCGCCGGCCTGATCGTGCTGGCCGGCACGGACCTGTCCATCGGCCGGGTTCTGGGCATTTCCGCCGCTGTGACGGCTTCTCTGGTGCAGTCCACCACCTACGTCAGCCGGATGTATCCCACCATGGTGAGTTCTCTGGGAGGGTTCGGCCTTCTGATTCCGCTGTTTGCCTCGATCGCCATTGCCGTCATTTTCTCCCTGATTAACGGCTTCGGAGTGGCCAAGCTGCATCTGCACGCCTTTATCGTGACGCTGGGCACTCAGCTGATTGCATACGGCGTCAACTGCCTGTATATTGAATCCCAGCCTTCCGGAACGGCTCAGGCGCTGTCTACCTTTGATCCCACCTTCCTGAATGTGGCGGCCGGCGCCATTTATATCGGCGAACTGAGGATTCCGCTGGTTGTACTCTATTTCATTTTCCTGGCCGTCATTGTCTGGGTGATCTGGAACAAGACCAAACTGGGCAAGAATATGTTCGCCGTGGGCGGCAATACGGAAGCTGCGGCCGTATCCGGCGTCAATGTGGCGAAAACGATCATGCTGGTGTACCTGATGGCCGGTGTCCTTTACGGTATCGCTTCCTTCCTGGAAGCGGCCCGGATCACCTCGGTCGGCGCAAACACCGGCCTGAACTACGAAACAGATGCGATCAGCGCGGTGGTTGTCGGCGGCGTCAGCTTCTCGGGCGGCGTCGGTACGATTCAGGGCGTTGTGATCGGCGCCGTGATCATGCAGGCCATTGTTTACGCCCTGCAGTTCCTGGGCGTAAATCCCTATATTCAGTATATTATTCGCGGTCTGATTATCATTCTGGCCGTTTCGATTGACGTACGCAAGTACATCGTAAAGAAGTAATACCATGAAGAATGATGAATCCATCCGGGAAGCCCGGGCTGAAATGGAAGCAGCCAAGAAGCAGTCGGAACGGCAGTTTTCCGGGGAGCAGAGGCTGCCCAGACGGTTCAGAATTTATGACAAAATCAAGGAGAATGTTTCCCTGAAAACCGTTGATACGGTGATCGCGGTCACGGCGCTTGCGATCGTGGCGCTGCTCATCTACGGGATTCTGACGGGAAAAAGAGGATAACGGAGACATAGAATAAAGGAGGAGAGAATGATGGTGAACAAGTGCTTTAAAAAAGGTGAAGTGATTTTCCGGGAGGGCGATTTTCAGGATACTTTCTACAAGGTAATATCCGGAACGGTTCAGATTTATCTGGGATACGGTTCGCCGGAAGCCAAGCTGATCACCACCCTCAGCGCCGGAGAATTCTTCGGCGAGATGGGCGTGATTGAAACCAAGTCCAGGAGCGCGACGGTGGTTGCTGGCGATGAAGAGGTTGTCACCGAGGAATATACATCGGACGATCTGAACAGCTTTTTCCAGGAGAATCCGGATCAGATTATGACAATCATGGAACAGATCGGCGCGAGGATCGGTTCTCTGACCAAGGATTATCAGGACGCGATGGACGCGGTTCAGGCGCTGGAAGCCGGCAATGTGAAGCAGTCCGGAGGCATTCTGGATAAAATTATGAAGGCGGTCGGATTCTACAAATCCAACCGGAAACTGGCTGAAAAAATGAGCGCTGAAGAAGTGATTCAGCCTCAGCGTCTGCCGAATGACCCTTCCGCCAGGCTGGAAACATTCAGCAAGGGAACCGTGATCTGCAAAGAGGGAAGCGTCATGCGCTGCATGTACTATCTGCATGCCGGCGAAGCCGGCGTGTATCACGGGTTCGGAACGCCCGCGGAAGTGAGAATTGCCACCGTATATGTGGACCAGATGTTCGGAGAGATGGGCCTGCTCTCCGGCGCTCCCCGTTCCGCGACGGTCCGGGCTGAAAAGGACAATACGCTGGTGGAAATCATTCTCTGGGACGATCTGACGAACTTGTTCCGGACGAACCCCGCGAAGATTGATTCGATCATTCGGTACTTGTCCTACAGGCTCCGGAATCTGGACCGGAATTACATGAAAGCCTGCCAGAAGGTATATGAACTGACCGAGGCGAAGAAAGCATAAGTTTCTGACGATTTCCATTTGCCGGAGGAGCGAAAGCTCTTCCGGTTTTTCCGCACAATATGATTTGCAGCGGGAGAAATGATATCCCCGGAACGGATCCGCGGGCCCGGAGCAAATTCAACCGAGTCAGGAGAAGAGAAACAAGATGTACTGCAGACAGTGTCAGAAAAACATTGAAATGGAAGGAACCGTCTTCTGCCCTTACTGCGGGAGCAAACTGGCGGAAAAAACTGCCCCGGAAGCGCTGGAGAGCGAAGAACTGAAATGGCTCACAAAAGCGCTGGCTGTAACCAGTCTGCCGGAACGGAAAAAAATTCTGATGCAGGGGCTTCAGCAGTATCCAGATTCAAAGCTCCTCAAATGGGAGCTGCTGTTTATCGGTGAGCCTGCGGCGAAACCGGCCAGAGGAAGAATTGATTATTCCCTCATCAAGTGCTGGATCCTGCAGATTTATCTGAAACCGGAAGAATTTTCGGCCGATGAAAAAACAGCCATGAGAAAAAAACTGTTTGACGATCCGCAGCTGGATCAGACGGCAGCGCTTTTCAGCGACCCTGAGCAGAAGAAATCAGAATACCTGGAAAGAATCTGCCGGGATTATATCGAGATCTTCATGGAGGAAGACAACCGGCTGATGGGAAGCATATTCGGGTTTAAAAGAGAAAAGAACAAGGAAAAGTATCTGGCAAAACCGGCAGCAGACATGATCCGGAGAATGAAAACAGACACCGGTCTGACCGCGGATCAGTGCAAACAGCTGGCCGATTCCTTTTATTTCGCCTTTTCCCGGAGAATGAATGGAAACACGGAATTTCTGGACGAAGCGCTTCAGGATTGACGGAGAAAGGCGGAAATCAGCCCGCAGGCTTCCGCTTCCGGATCCCCGGCCATATTCAGCCAGTGGATGCGGGGATCCCTCCGGAACCAGGTCATCTGACGTTTGGCAAAGCGCTTGATCGCTTTTGCAAGCTCCTCTTTCATCTGTTCATAGCCCATTTCCCCGGTCAGGTACCAGGTGAGGTATTTATACTCCAGGCCGAGTTTGACCAGAAATTCCTTGCTGATACCCTGATCCAGCAGAGCCCGGACTTCATCCGCCATTCCCTGATCCAGACGGCGGTCCAGCCGTTCGTCAATCCGTTCCAGGAGCTTCTCCCGGGGCCAGGTGACACCGAGCTTCAGCACCTCAAAACGGGGGCATTTTCCGGCGGGACGATAGTCGTCCTGAGCCAGCCGTTCCAGTGCTCGCATGACCCTGTGACGGTTCCGCGGATCAATGTCCGCGGAAGGAAGCTGCTCCTTCAGCATCCGATACAGAGCGGGAGTATCCAGGGTTTCCAGCTGCTCCCGGAGCGAATGATCCGGCGCGCGGTCGCTCAGCAGATACCCGTCCGCCACCGCGTCGATATACAGACCGGTTCCGCCAACGAGAAACGGAACGTGCCCCCGCCGCAGAATCTGATCCGCGGCTTCATAGGCCAGGCGCTGAAAATCCGCCATGGAAAAGAACTGGCCGGGGTTTACAACATCCAGCAGGTGATGCGGGACGCCGTTCATTTCCGCCGCGGTAATCTTTCCGGATCCAAGATCCATTTTCCGGTATACCTGGCGGGAATCAGCGGAAATAATCTCCCCCTGAAAGCGGGAAGCGAGCTTTACGCCGAGCGCGCTTTTGCCGGAGGCGTTGGTTCCGGCCAGGACGACCATTCTGGGCAGCATGGACACACTCCTTTGAATCGTTCCGCAAAAGTTTAATCCGCACTCCGCGGATTTATTCCACAGGCATCATAACACAGGAAGCATGCTGCGGCAAGCGGAAGCGGGAAGATCTTCCGGAGAAAGCAGAATACTGACGGGGAAAGAATGACCAAAGCCCAATATGGGCGTTTCAAAAAAAGCAATATGGGAGTTTCAAGAAAAAAAGCTTGACATGAAAACAGGAATGGATATACTGATGAAGCAATAAATTCCTAAGGAGGAACCCAGAATGAACAAGGGTGAACTGATTACGGCACTGGTTGCCAAGACTCAAATGAACAAGAAGAATGCTGAAGCGGTTCTGAACGCCACACTGGAAACCATTTCCGAAGCGATGGCGAAGGGCGATAAGGTTCAGCTGATCGGTTTCGGCACTTTTGAAGCGAAAGAGCGTCCCGCCCGCGTGGCCCGGAATCCCAGAACCGGCGAAGCGGTGAAAATCGCCGCCAGCAAGGCTCCTGTTTTCAAAGCCGGTAAAGCTCTGAAAGACGCTGTCAATAAGTAATCATGATTTCAGTCCGCGGTTTTTACAGCCGCGGATTTAGTTATTCCGGCTCGGTGAAAAAGGTTGCAATAAGCACTGAAATGTGATAGAATCAAGCCAGATATAGGAAAAAACAGGAGGAGATGGCATGTTCGCAGAAAGAAAGAGCAAGCGGATTTACACGGCATGCGTCGTGGCTGTTCTTGCTTTATGTTTTGCGATTCTGTCTCTGGCTGAGATTAAAATGCCGGAGGCCTCCGGGAAGTCTGTAGTGAAAAAAGGGGATCTGGTGATTGATAACAGCCATATGGATCAGGGCTATATCATGATCAAAGCCACATCCAGCAAAAAAAGATACAAGGTCAGGATCACTACTTCTGGCGCAAAGCTGAATTACGATCTGAACAGCAAGGGTGAATACGAAGTATTTCCTTTACAGTTCGGCAACGGGAAGTACGAAATCGGTCTTTACCGGCAGGCCAGCGGAACCAAGTATGAAGCGGTAGGCAAGGCGAACCTGAAAGTGAAGATGAGCGATGAACTGAACTGTTTTCTTTACCCGAACCAGTATGTGAACTACAACGAGAAAACGGAATGCGTTGTAGCCGCTACGGAAATGTGTTCCGGAATGACTGATCAGGCTGATATTTTCAAGACAGTCTGCAATTATATCAAATCCAATTTTGTCTATGATTTTATCAAAAGCGTGACCGTTGGAAAGGGTGTGCTTCCGGATATCGACGGATGCTGGAGTACAAAAATGGGGATCTGTCAGGATTTGTCCGCGATGACCTGCGCGATGCTTCGGAGCCAGGGCGTCCCGGCGCGGCTGATGATCGGTACTCTGGGGGTTAACACCTATCATGCCTGGGTGATGGCGGTTGTCAACGGAGAAGAGAAATTCTTCGACCCGACAGCCGAATTGAACGCCAGCTCCAAAACAGATACTTACACAACGGAACGTTACTATTAATCCGGACACAGATCGTGCAAAATGGAGGGTGAAGCGAATGGCATTCGGAGCGAAGAAAAAGAATCAGATCATGTCGTCTGAGGAATTGAGCAGCTTCTGCGATCAGATCGCGCTGATGCTCAGTTCCGGCATGACGCTCCGGGACGGCATTGAAATGCTGGCCGAAGACGAGATGAAGCAGAAGGACAATAAAGTCCATCCCTATACAGATCTTTATCAGGTCGTTGACGAGACCGGGTCTCTTTATGTAGCCATGAAGGAGCATGAAGAGAACTGGCCGCAGTACATGATTGAAATGGTCGGCATCGGTGAACAGACCGGCCGGCTGGAAGATATCATGATCAGCCTGTCCACCTATTACCAGCGTGAAGGCCGGATCCGGACAGCTGCAATGAGCGCGATTACCTATCCGCTCGTTCTCGGCGTGATGATGGTTGTGATCATCGGGATTCTGCTCTGGCGGGTTCTGCCTGTTTTCCGGCGGGTGCTTGAGTCGCTCGGTGTCGGAGCCAGCGGAAGCGGGTCGCTGCTCATGCGGGTCGGTACGATCGTCGGCTGGGGCGTGCTGATTCTGATCGCGCTGGTTGTCGTGATTGCGATTGTCATCATGATTCTGATGAAGACCAAGGCGAAGGACAAGACGCTGAAATTCCTGAAGAATCTGTTCCCGCAGGTCCGGAAACTTACGGAACAGCTGTCCGCTTCCCGCGTAGCCGGCATTCTCGGACTGATGCTTTCCAGCGGATTCCCCATGGAGAACGCTCTTGAGATGGCACCCGCGGCGCTTGCGGATCAGGAATCGATTGAAAAGGTTGAGATTATTCGGAAGAAGATGAAAGATGAGGGAGAAACCTTCTCCGACGCGCTGGCGCAAAGCGGTCTGTTTGCGGATTTCCATAACAGAATGCTGAAAGTCGGAGCGGCTTCCGGCCATGAACCTCAGGTGATGTCCAAAATCGCCAGCATCTATGAGGAACAGGTAGAAGACGGGCTGGACCGGCTGATTTCCATCGTGGAACCGACGCTTGTTGCGCTGCTGAGCATCGTCATCGGAGCGATTCTGCTGAGCGTCATGCTGCCCATGGCCGCCGTGCTGAGTTCGATGTGATTTTTCCCGAATGATTCGAGTGATCCCATTAAACTTCCTGAATACTGGAGAAAGGAGCAGACGAAATGAGTATCAATAAAAAAGATGTTGGAGCGATCCTCATCTTCGTCGCGCTCATTGTCGGCTTTATTCTGTTAGTGAACGGAATAACCAATAAGGGCAGTTCGCGGGAGATGGACATTGTACGGGACGCTGTTAAAAATGCTTCGCTGACCTGTTATGCGGTTGAGGGAATGTATCCCGACAGTCTGACATATCTGAAAGAGCATTACAATCTTTCCTACAATGAAGATAAATATATCGTCTACTACGAACCGCTGGCATCCAATCTGATGCCGTCCATCAAAGTGGCAGAAAGGGGGGTTATGGACCTGTGAGCAAAACAGTCGGACATAATCCCCGTACCATTCAGAATGTTTTCATTCTTTTGCTGTTGTCCGTATTCGCATGCCTGAGCACCTTCCTTGTGACGATGGGAGCGCAGGCCTACCGCAGCGCGGTCGACCGGGCGGATAAAAACAATTCATCCCGGATTATGACTGCCGTTGTACGAAGCGCTGTCTGGGCTGAAGACGGCGGTAAGCTTCAGGTTGAGAATTATGATCAGTTCGGAATGAAAGTGCTCAGTATTATGAATGAGTACGATGGAGAACAGTATTACAAGCGTATTTACTGCATGGACGGGAAGCTGTATGAATGCTTCCAGGGGGCCGAATCGGAATTTGATCCTGAATACGGAGAGGATTTATGCGACCTGAAAGCATTTGAACCTTCAATTGAAGGGAAGATGCTGACTGTAAAACTGACGGCGCCGGATGATACGGTCAGGGTTATTCACACCTACCTGAGAGCGGGAGGTGCTGAAGAATGAAAGAAGGCGGACGCGCAAACGCGCTGCTCGTGGAACTGATGATCGTTATCTTTTTCTTCATGATCGCATCCATGACGCTTGTGGAACTCTTTGCTTCTTCCAAACTGAAAAGTATGGAGGCAAAAGCACTGAATGATTCCATGCTCGAGACACAGAACATCGCGGACGAATTATACGGATCTGAAAACGCGGAAAAGACGCTGACAGCTCTCGGATTTCAGAATGAGAACAATGTCTGGACCCTGGAGTATGACGGTTACACGATCCGGGTAACCCATCGGGAAGAAGAAACGGAAAGCGGTATCCTGGATACTTACGACGTTGCTTCTTATCTGAAAGATAAACAGCTTCTTTCACTTCCTTCCACCCGCTTTTATCCGAAGGAGGTGAATCCATGAAACGTAAAATTGCCCTGGGTCCAGGCGCCGCTTCGCTTATTCTGATTGTGGTCGCCCTCAGCCTGGCGATGATGGCCATGCTGACGATTATCGGATCCAAAAATGATTACAGTCTCTGTTACCGAAGCGCCAGCATGATTGAAAAGGTTTACGAACTGAATGCGGCTTCCGAGCAGCGAATGGCTGAACTGGACGGGATTGTGGCAGCAGCTCTTACGGAAGAGAGCGAGGAACTGTTTCTGAAGAAGGTTCAGGAATCCCTTCCGAAGGAAATGACACTGGAAGAAGATCTGGTATCATGGAGTGAACCGCTGGAAAACCGTACGCTTGAATGTATGGTGCGGATCAAGAGATCAAAGGACTCAGACAGAATTCAATGGGTATCACATAAACTGAAAGTCAATGAGCCGGAGGAAGATTGGGAATGGTAGAGACCTTAGATGAGATCCTGAGAAAGGCACTGCAGTTTAAAGGCTCGGACGTGTTTGTTGTTCCCGGATCACCGATTATGACAAAAGCCAACGGGAAGATGATTCCGATTACCGAATCCCGCGCCTTGCCGGCCGATATCAGCGTTCTTGTTGACCGGGCTTATGAGCTTTCCGGGAGAGGCCGGGAAATTCTTGAGCAGGAGGGCGATGACGACTTCAGCTTCGCTGTTCGGGATCTGAGCCGGTTCCGCTGCAACACCTACCGGCAGCGGGGCAGTCTGGCAATGACCTGCCGTGTTGTCGCATTTGGAATTCCCGATCCGCATGAATGCAATATTCCGGATGTGGTCATGAAGCTGGCTGATCTGCGAAGCGGTATGATTCTCGTAACCGGTCCTGCCGGAAACGGTAAAAGTACAACCCTTGCCTGCCTGGTGGATAAAATCAACCGGACGCGCAACGGTCATATTATTACGATTGAAGACCCGATCGAGTATCTGCATCCGCATAAGCAGTGCATTGTATCACAGCGTGAAGTTCCCGGTGACGCGTCCACTTTTGCCCGCGCGCTGAGAGCCGCTCTGCGCCAGGCGCCGGACGTCATCATGCTCGGTGAGATGCGGGATATTGAGACCATTTCCACCGCCATTACCGCAGCCGAAACCGGACATTTGCTGTTAAGCTCACTGCACACGCTCGGCGCTGCCAAAACCATCGACCGTGTGGTTGACGCTTTCCCGGCCAATCAGCAGAACCAGATCCGTGCTCAGCTTTCCATGGTTCTACGTGCCGTCGTCAGCCAGCGCCTGATTCTGACAAAGGACGGGACGCTGCATCCCGTGTTTGAAGTCATGTGCGTCAATCCCGCCATACAGAACCTGATCCGTGAAGGGAAAACGCACCAGATTGACAACGCCATTTTCGGCGGCGGCGCGGACATGCTGTCCATGGATACGGAGCTGGCCAGACTGCTGAGAGACGGACGAATCGACAGAGAACAGGCACAGCTTCTGGCGATTCACCCCGAAACCGTGGAACGGCAGGCCCGGTTTATGAAATAAACAAAATTGTGCATGATCCCAAAGCAGATCCTTCTGAAAAGAAGAGTCTGCTTTTTCTTTGTATCTTTCTTGTGTTAATCCGTCAAGATGAGTATACTATATCTATCCATCGATCCATGAGATCGGACAGAAAAGGAGAGAAGAATGATGAAGAAACTGATTGCATTGGTTTTGGCTGTAATGATGCTCGTTCCCGCTTTTGCTCTGGCGGACAACATCATTAAAATCGGCGTTTATGAACCCGCGTCCGGTGACTCCGGCGCCGGTGGAAAACAGGAGACCCTGGGCGTACAGTACGCCAATTTCAAAACTCCCACCGTAACGATCGGAGATACCGAATATAAGGTAGAGCTGGTCATGGCCGACAACGGTTCCTCGACCGATAAAGCTCCTTCCGCCGCGCAGAAGCTCGTTTCCGAGAATGTAAGCGTTGTTCTCGGATCCTATGGTTCCGGTGTTTCCATTGCCGGTTCCGATTATTTCAAAAACGCCGGCATTCCCGCCATCGGTCTGACCTGCACGAATCCTCAGGTGACCGCCGGGAACTCTCACTACTTCCGCGTCTGCTTCCTGGATCCCTTCCAGGGAACCGTTCTGGCGAATTACGCCAAGGACGCGCTGGGAGCCTCGACCGTCTACTGCCTCGGTGAACTTGGCAACGACTATGATCAGGGCCTGATCACTTACTTCAAGCAGGCGTTTGAAGGACTGGGCGGAATGGTCATCACCGAATCTTTCCCCACCGGAACGGCTGATTTCACTTCCTATCTGACGAACGCGACCGCTTACGGTGCGGACGTATTCTTCTGCCCGGTTTCCATCGCGTATTCCACCCAGATCATTCAGCAGGCTTCCGCGCAGGGGCTGGCGATCGCCATTCTGGGCGGCGATACGCTGGATTCCAACGTGGTTGCGGACGCGACCAAGGGAACAAGCGTCAAAGTCGTTATCACCACTTTCTATCAGGAAGGCGCGAACGCGGAATTCGACAATGGATTCAAGGCCTGGCTGAACGAGAATCCCGAAATGCTGACGAACAACGGCGGCAATGATGTGATCTCCGCTGTGTCCGTCATGGGCTATGACGGATATTACACCGCTCTGGCTGCTCTGCAGGCTGCCGGCTCCACTGATGGAGCCGCGGTGATGGCCGCTCTGCCTGCCGTAACGATCGACGGTGTATCCGGACATATTGCCTTTGATGAAACGGGCGACGCGATCCGCACTTCCGCTTTCGTGAAGACCGTGAATAACGAAACCGGCGCCTGGGAATTCGTCACCGAACAGTCCGTTTCCGGCAACTGATTTCCCTGTAAACTGTAATGAATGCGGCGGAGACAGCCTTGCCTCCGCCGCAGTTCTTTGATAGAAAGGGTGTGTTGAACGTGTGGGATACCGTATTTCCATATCTGCTGTCCGGCATATCCGTCGGCGGACAGTACGCGCTGATCGCAATCGGATATACGATGGTATACGGCATTTTACGGCTGATAAACTTTGCCCACGGCGACGTGTTCATGGTAGCCGGTATTGTCATGGTGTATATCGCCTCGTCCGGTTTACCGATCTGGGTCAGTATTCCTCTGGTTCTGCTCATCACCGTTCTTGTCGGTTTTATGATTGAAAGAGTCGCCTATAAACCGCTCCGTTCAGCACCCAGAATGTCTGTTATGATTTCAGCGATCGGTGTGAGCTATACGCTGCAAAATCTTGTACTGTATATTACCGGAGGTCTGAACAAGCAGTATCCGACGGTTCCGTGGATTTCCGATACAGTCGTGATCGGCCCGGCCAAGACCAAGCTGGTGACCGTGATTACTCCGGTTCTGGTGATTGTGCTGGTGGTCGCACTGGTGCTTCTGATCAATAAAACCAAAATCGGGATGGCCATGCGCGCGGTATCCAAAGATTTTGAAACCAGTCAGCTGATGGGGATCAAAATCAATAACGTCATTTCCGCAACCTTCATTATCGGATCCTTCCTTGCCGGAGTCGGATCGGTTCTGTATTTTACCAATTATCCGACCGTGATTCAGACTTCAGGCGCGATGCCCGGTCTGAAAGCCTTTGTGGCAGCTGTTTTCGGCGGAATCGGATCCATACCGGGAGCGGTGATCGGCGCGTTTATTATCGGTATTATGGAAAACATTATCAAAGGACTGGATGTCATTCTGTTCAAAGCCGGTATCATCAGCGGACCCATGGGTCTTGCGACCTTCTCGGACGCTTTTACCTTTGCTCTGCTGATCGTGATTCTGATCGTTAAACCTACGGGCCTTTTCGGTGAAAAGGTTACGGATAAGGTATGAGGTGAGCGGAATGAAAAAGAAAAATAATCATAAAGCTTCCTATATTACGCTGGGAATTGTCATTCTGATTTACGCCGCGGTGTTTATCGCGGAGCAGACAATTCCCTCCACATCCATGCTTTTTACCGTGCTGAAAAAAGGCGCAACCTATGCGCTGGTTGCGGTTTCCATGAATCTGCTGAACGGGTTTACCGGCATCTTTTCTCTCGGGCAGGCCGGATTTATGCTGATCGGCGCGTATATGTACGGAATATTTACTATTCCTGTCTCCATGAGAGGACAGGTATACCAGTATTTTGACGGCGGTCTGGTACAGTTTACGGTACCGATTGTTGTCGCGATGATTCTGGGGGGACTGGCGGCTGCCTTTTTCGCATTCCTGATCGGACTTCCCGTTCTCCGGCTGAAGAGCGATTATCTTGCGATTGCGACGCTTGGTTTTGCGGAGATTATCCGGGCAATTTTTCAGTGGAACGGACTGGGCCCCGTCACCAACGGATCCAATATGCTTCGCTCTTTTCCGAATTTCAACGATTTCAACATTACAGACGCGCAGGGAAATGTGACTGTGTATCTGTCCACCCTGATTCCGTTTATCATGTCCGGGGTCTGTATTCTGATCATTGTGCTGCTGATCAACTCCAGCTACGGGCGGGCGTTTAAAGCCATTCGGGACGACGAAGTCGCTGCGGAAGCAATGGGTATTAATCTGGCTCATCACAAGAGACTCGCTTTTTGCATTTCCTCTTTCTTTGCGGGCGTCAGCGGCGCCATGCTGGCCATGTATCAGACGACGGTTCAGGCGAAGAGCTTTACCTCCGCCATGACGTATGAAATTCTGCTGATCGTCGTCATTGGAGGCATCGGTTCCGTGACAGGGAGCGTCATCAGTTCTTTCCTGTTTGTGGCCTGCTCCGAATGGTGGCTCCGCTTCCTGGATGAGCAGCAGATGATCGGAAATTTCCAGGTTCCTCTGCTTCGCAACGGGTTCCGCCTGGTGGTGTTTTCCGTGATTATCATGATTGTCGTGCTGTTTTTCCGGAGAGGCATTATGGGAGACAGGGAGTTATGGAACCTGAATTTTACAGGACGCAGGAAGAATAAGGAGGACGGAAAATGAGTAATATCAATGATTCGGTTCTCCGACTGGAGCATATTACGATGCAGTTTGGCGGAGTTGTGGCGATTAACGATCTGAGCCTGGAAGTCCGCGAAGGGGAAATCGTCGCATTAATCGGACCGAACGGAGCCGGAAAAACGACCGCGTTTAACTGTATCACCGGGGTTTACGAACCGACGAACGGCGCGGTTTACTTTCACGGGAAGCCCATCGCGCTGAATCATCCGCAAGGAAAAATGATCCGGCAGTACGCGGGAAAAGAGGCTGACAAATATAAATCTCTCAAGCCCATTGTCCATACGCCGGACCGGATCACCCATATGGGGATCGCCAGAACATTTCAGAATATCAGACTGTTCAGCAGCCAGACGGCTTTTGAAAACGTGCTGATCGGAACGCATCTTCGCCGTACCAGCAACGTATTTACCGCCACCTTCCGGCTGAACGCCCGGGAAGAGAAGAAAAACCGGGAGAAGGCCGAAGAGCTGCTGGAGATTGTCGGCCTGAAGGATGCAATGAATGAAAAGGCCACCTCTCTGCCATACGGAAAACAGCGCAGACTGGAGATTGCGCGGGCCCTGGCTACCGATCCGACACTGCTGCTGCTGGATGAGCCGGCAGCCGGGATGAATCCGCAGGAAACCGATGAGCTGGGCAGCTTTATCGTCGACATCAAAAACCGGTTCCGCTTAACTGTGTTCATGATTGAACACCATATGAATCTGGTCATGGATATTTCCGATCGCATCTATGTGCTGGACTTCGGCAAGCAAATCGCGGAAGGAACCCCGGAAGAGATTCAGAAAAATCCTGTGGTAATCGCCGCATATCTGGGGGTGGATGAGAAATGAGCAGCCTGCTGAAGGTTACGGATCTGGTGGTCAGCTATGGAGGCATTGAAGCTCTGAAGGGAATCTCATTTGAAGTCGGGCAGGGGCAGATTGTCACCCTGATCGGAGCAAACGGAGCCGGAAAGAGCACCACCCTGCGCACTATCGCCGGGCTGGTTCCTCATAAGGAAGGCCGGATTTATTATGAGGGCAGGGATATCACGGATTTAAACACACAAAAGATTGTGGAAAGCGGCATCGCGCTGGTTCCGGAAGGAAGACGGGTATTCGCCAATCTGACCGTGCTGGAAAACCTGCGCATCGGTGCCTATCTTCGAAAAGATAAAGGCCTGATCGAAGAGGATATCCAATATGTTTATGACCTGTTTCCGCGGCTGAGGGAACGATCCTGGCAGCTGGCCGGTACACTCTCCGGCGGCGAGCAGCAGATGCTTGCGGTCGGCCGGGCCGTCATGACCCGTCCGAAAGTGATCATGATGGATGAACCCAGCCTGGGGCTGGCGCCTCTGGTGGTGCGGGATATCTTTTCCATCATCCAGACGCTGAAAGACACCGGAATGACTGTTCTGCTGATTGAACAGAACGCGAACGCGGCTCTGCACGCCTGTGATTTCGCATACGTGTTGGAAACAGGAAAAATAACCCTCTCAGGAACCGGAGAAGAACTGCTGGCCAGTGAAGCGATCCAGGAAGCTTATCTGGGAAAAAGCGGCCGCTAAACCAAAACCCGTCAGCCCCAATCAGGCTGACGGGTTTTTTAACCGGTCAGAAGGTCTGAGTCACAAAGGTCATTAACGCCGCCCAGGTAAAAACAGAATAGAAATGACCGTTTTCATCCCGGCCGCTGTGAAGGGTTTGCTCAGCTTCCCGGCGGGTCAGCAGCCTGAAGCCGCTAAAGCACTCGCTGCCTACCGCTCCTTCCTGATTCAGCATGGACAGATTCGGAAGGTCAAATACAGCCAGGGCCAGGGCGTTGCTTTCATCAGTCATTCCCGGGGAAGAAAAAAGCAAGGGACTGATCAGCTCCAGGCGGGAAGGGGCGGCGGTGATCCCTGTTTCTTCCCGGATTTCCCGAAGAGCCGCTGTCAGCGGAGGAATGCCGGTTTCCAGATCCCCGGGATCCAGCAGGCCGGCCGGAGGAGAAAGCAAAAAGCGGCCTGCCGGGTAACGGTATTCCATCATCAGCAAAAGGCGCGGCTCCGTATCCGGACAGCGAATGACCACAACGCAGGTCACCGCGTCCGGCTGCATGGAATGAAAGGCATCTTCCGACATCGGGGCAACCATTTGCGCCTGTGAGCGCCGGGTTGCGTTATAATAGTGTTTTCCTTCAGCATACTGCAGGTCAACCACCCTCAGGAACGGCGTTTCCAGAAGGGAGTGAATCTGCTGAGAGGTAATCCTGGGCGCTTTCATCCCTTTTCTCCTTTCATCTGATCCTGATAGACAGCACAGGCGGCACGCCCGTGTTCTTTTATATTGAGCAGCGCGATATCGGCACATTTAAACAGATCGGGCCCGTTTGCTGTGATCTGATGCCGGAAAGCCAGGCCGGCGCTCAGAGAAATGGGCGGGATATCTTCCGTTCCCCTGGAAAGCTCTTTGTTGATGTTATCGATTTTTTCGGTAAAGAAATCGGCCTGCGAGCGGTCTGTATTGGAAAACAGAATAACAAATTCATCTCCGCCGATCCGGCAAAGCACGTCGTCTTCCCTGAAATGCTTCTGGATGGTCTGCGCCACCCGGATCAGAACCTTGTCCCCAAGGTCATGACCGTATTGATCATTGAAGGTTTTGAAATGATCAATATCCACAATCATCAGGCCGCTATTGGCGTCATTTTTGCAGTCCTGATAGGCGGCTTCAAAAGCGGATCGGTTCAATACGCCGGTAAGCGCGTCGTGAGAGGCCGTGAATGAAAGGGCCCGCTGCTTCTTTTCATTATCGACGAGCAGCATATTATAGGCTTTTGCCAGACGGCGAAACTCATAGCTTCCCTGAACGGGGAGCTTTTCTTTAGTATCCAGAATATGGATGGCCTGCTGAATGGGATGAATCATCAGCACACGATTGGCAATGAGCGCCAGGAAAGCGATCAGAATCACCAGAAAGATCAGAATCTTCTGACGGGTAACAACTTCCTGTACAATCTTCTGATGATGATCAGCCTCGGATTTTGATTCTTCGGAGATCAGCCTGTGGTTGATATCAATTTCAGAATCCATATGGGCTTTGGCTTCCTGAAACTTTTCGGAAGAAATCATCGAAAGCGCTTTTTCCTTCTTTGCTTCGGCGGAGAGAGACTGATCCTCTTCAGCGACAATGACGGTCTGCAAAAAATCCGGATAGGCGGTAAGAGGAACCCGCAGCGTATCGGCGACTAAACGCATGGCATAGATTTCAGCCTGATCCATTTCCCAAAAAGAAGTAAGAGCGTTTTCCAGATGCTGATTTGCCTCAATCTTCTGATTGCGGGTCCGAAGCTCCTGGGTAGCGGCCAGCTGAGCGTTTAAGGCGCCCCGCTGCCCTTCGTAGGCAAATACATGCCCCGGATCTCCGTCTTCCATAAAGCCCCGGACTTCCTTCAGCATGCCCGCGGAGAGGGAATCCAGCATACCGGTTGTCTGCTGAGAGGCCAGATAATTATCAGTTATCGAAAAAACGGAACCAAAGGCGTTCTGCGTCTGATAGGTGCTGTAGATCAGTTCGGCGCCAAGGATCATGCCGATGGTAATCAGCAGCACATTAAAAAGATTCATTCTGATTCCGCCATGAAAAAAACGATGCGAATCTTTCTTGTTCGAACTCACGGTCATACTCCTGAACATCAATGACTAATCTTCAAAGTTACCGGAAAATTATACCACTTTCCATTATCTGAAGCAAGTAGTTTTCAGCAGAATGGTTACATAAATTATCGAACAACACGAACAACAGGTAATTAAAATGTAATCTTCACCGGATCCCTCCTTTCCCGGGAATTGCCAATCCGGCCGGACGCGTATTATAATGGTCATACTGAAGGAAAGGATACAAAACGACCATGGAGTACCGGGTACGGGAAACGGAAGACGGAAAAAAACTGAAGGAAATTCTGCGGGGTCCGATGCAAATCAGTTATTCCGCCTTGAAAAGCGCCAAATGGAACGGAGAGATCCGCCTCAACGAAAAGATTGCGCATACGAATGCTCAGGTTCACGCCGGAGACCTGATCAGCGTCCTCTTTCCCGAAGAGCATCCGGCTTATCGGCTGAAGCCCTATGATCTCCCACTGAAGATCGTGTTCGAAGACAGGGACCTGCGCATTGTGGATAAGCCTGCCGGGCTCGCCAGCCAAAGCAGCAGGAATCATCCCGATGATTCGCTTGAAAATGCGCTCTATGCCTGGGACGGATGCCCGGAACCGTTCATCTATCGTCCGGTAAACCGCCTGGATAAGGGAACCGGCGGGCTGATGGCGGTTGCAAGGAACGCGCATTCACAGCATTTGCTGCAGCAGCTGCTGCACACAGACCGCTTTCGCCGGATCTATCTGGCCAGGACGGCGGGTCATCCGCCGGAGAAAAAGGGCAAGATCTGCCTGCCGATCGGCAAAGCACCGGGAGCAACCCTCAAACGGATGATCCGCCCGGATGGAAAACCGTCCGAAACCTATTATCGCGTGATCGCGGAAGATGAAAAGCACAGTCTGATTCTGCTGGAACTCGGAACAGGGAGAACCCATCAGATCCGGGTGCATCTGAGCGCTGTCGGATGTCCGATTCAGGGAGATTTTCTGTACGGACAGGAAGATCCTGCTTTTCCCGGATGCTTCGCGCTGCACAGCGCCGCTCTGATACTGACTCATCCGGTAACAGGAGAGCGGATTCATCTGTTTTCGCTGCCGGAATGGGCACCGGAAACGGACGCTTCTGTTCTTTTCATGGACTTCCATTGACTTTCCTCTGGGTTATTTTGTAAACTATATAAAATCATTTCAGGAATGCTGAAAGGAATGTGAACCGATGACCATTGTGGATTTATTGGAGCGAAATGCCAGAGAGTGGCCGGATGATGTAGCCCTGGTGGAGATCAACCCGGATCAGCCGGAGACAAGACGAGTTACCTGGCATGAGTTTGAACTGGTGGAACCCAGCGCGAAGCAGCCTCATTACCGCCGGGAAATGACATGGGCGGTTTTTGATGAAAAAGCGAACCGTATCGCCAATATGCTGAAAAGTCATCATGTCGGGCCGGGAAACAAGGTGGCCATTCTGATGATGAACTGCATCGACTGGCTTCCGATTTACTTTGGTATCCTGAAAACCGGCGCAGTGGTGGTTCCGATGAATTTCCGGTATTCAGCCAGCGAAATCGAATACTGCCTGAAACTTTCCGAAAGTAATGTTCTGATCTTCGGGCCTGAGTTTATCGGCCGGATTGAAGAGATTGCCGAAAAGATTCCGCAGGTGGCCCTGGTATTTGAAGGCCCGGGCTGCCCGGGCTTTGCGGAGGATCTGGTTGAACTGATCAATGAATCAAGCTCCACCTTTCCTCCCTGCCGGCTGACGGAGGAAGATGATGCGGCCATCTATTTTTCCTCCGGCACCACGGGTTTCCCCAAAGCCATTTTGCATAAGCATCGGAGCCTTATCCATTCCGCGATTGTGGAACAGGCTCATCACGGGCAGACCAAAGAGGACTGCTTTCTGCTGATCCCTCCGCTTTATCATACCGGCGCGAAAATGCACTGGTTCGGCAGCCTGATCAGCGGGGGGAAGGCTGTCATTCTGAAAGGAACCCGGCCCAAAACGATTCTGGAAGCTGTCAGCAGCGAAAGATGCACCATCGTCTGGCTGCTGGTTCCCTGGGCGCAGGATCTTCTGACCGCGCTGGACAGCGGAGAGCTGAAGCTGGAGGACTATCATCTGGATCAATGGCGGCTGATGCATATCGGAGCGCAGCCGGTTCCGCAAAGCCTGATTAAGCGCTGGCTGCAATACTTCCCCAGGCATGAATACGATACCAATTACGGACTGAGTGAGTCGATCGGCCCGGGGGCTGTGCATCTCGGAATCGAGAACGTTCGAAAAGTCGGAGCCATCGGCATACCGGGTTACGGCTGGCAGGTTAAAATCGTCCGGCCGGACGGAAGCGAAGTGCAGCAGGGTGAAGTAGGAGAGCTTTGCCTGAAGGGGCCGGGGGTTATGGTCTGCTATTATAATAATCCGCAGGCAACCGCGGAAACCCTGAAGGACGGCTGGCTGCTGACCGGAGATATGGCCAAGCAGGATGAGGAAGGATTTATCTATCTGGTAGACCGGAAGAAGGATGTGGTCATCACCGGCGGCGAGAACCTGTATCCGGTTGAAATCGAGAATTTTATGGCGGCCTATCCGCCTATCAAGGATGTGGCTGTCATCGGGCTGCCCGATTCCCGGCTGGGAGAGATCGCTGCCGCAATTGTGGAACTGGTTCCCGGCTCCAACGCGACTGTTGAAGATATCCAGGAATTCTGTACAGGCATGCCGCGGTATAAACGTCCCCGGAAAATCATTCTGGCGCCCGTTCCCCGAAACGCGACAGGCAAGATTGAAAAGCCCTTGCTGCGGAAAAAGTACGGAGCGGAAGGCTTGGTTGATTCCCAGAACAAATCCTGAGAGAGGAGAGAAGCTGTCATGAAAAAACTGCTGATCGGAAATGAGGCGGCGGCGTGGGGACTGTATCACGGAGGACTGGGACTTGTGTCCAGCTATCCCGGGACACCTTCCACGGAAATTACGGAATTTCTGGCTTTGCATGATGATATTCATTCCGAATGGGCACCGAACGAGAAAGTTGCGATGGAAGTGGCCTTCGGGGCCAGCCTGGCCGGGATGCGTTCCGCCTGCGCCATGAAACACGTCGGACTGAACGTTGCGGCGGATCCCCTGTTTACGCTGAGCTACACCGGCGTAACCGGCGGGATGGTGGTCTGCGTCGCGGATGATCCGTCGATGCACTCCTCGCAGAACGAACAGGATTCCAGACATTATGCCATCGCCGCGAAGGTTCCCATGCTTGAACCGTCGGATTCCGCGGAAGCATACACATTTGCCCGTTCCGCTTTCGAGCTGAGCGAAAAATACGATACGCCGGTCCTCCTCAGAATGTGTACCCGGATTGCGCACAGCCAGTGTTCCGTGGAACTCGGTGAGCGGGAGAATATTCCGCTGAAGGAATATGTAAAGCAGCCGTCCAAGTATATCATGATGCCGGCTTACGCTAAACAGCGCCATCCCCTGGTGGAGGAGCGCACAGCTGCCCTGACCGCTTACGCGGAAGACTGCCCTTACAATCGCGCGGAATATGCCGCTCATTCCGACATTGGCATTATCACTTCAGGCTGCAGCTATCTGTATACCAAAGAAGTCTTCGGCGATACGGTCAGCATCCTGAAAATCGGCATGCCCAATCCGCTGCCCGTCAGGCTGATTCAGGAATTTGCCTCCAGCGTGAAAAAGATTTATGTGATTGAGGAACTGGACCCGATTATTGAAAACCATATTCGCGCCCTGGGAATAGCCGTGAAAGGGAAGGAACTGTTTTCCTCCATCGGTGAATTCAGCCAGAAGACCATCCGGGAGGCTTTCCTGGCGGAAGGACTTCTGCTGCAGGCTCCGCAGCCGCAGGGTGCCGCGCCTTCCGTGCCCGGGAGACCTCCCATGATGTGCGCCGGCTGCCCTCACCGGGGAATGTATTATACGCTTGTCAAAAACAAAATCAGCGTCCTTGGAGACATCGGATGCTATACGCTGGGAGCGGTCGCTCCGCTGAATGCTCTGGACTCCACCCTGTGCATGGGAGCCAGCGTATCCGGTTTGCACGGATTCAACGCTGCCCGGGGAAAGGAAACGGAGAAAAAAACCGTGGCGGTGATCGGGGACAGCACGTTTATGCACAGCGGAATGACGGGCCTCGTCAATATCGCCTATAACGCGACCAACTCCACGGTGATTATTCTGGACAACAGTATTACCGGCATGACCGGCCACCAGCAGAATCCCACCACCGGATACAATATTAAAGGAGATCCCGCGGCCAAGGTGGATCTGGAGGCTTTGTGCAGGGCTCTTGGCATACAGCGGGTTCGGGTTGTGGATCCTTACGACCTGAAAGCCTGCGAGGAAGCGGTGCTTGAAGAGCTGGCAGTGGAGGAGCCGTCCGTGATTATATCCAGAAGGCCCTGCGTCCTGCTGAAATATGTGAAGCCGAAAGCTCCTCTGGCAGCGGATCCGGAAAAATGCCGCGGATGCCGGAAATGCATGAAGCTTGGCTGCCCGGCCATCAGCTTCAGGAACGGAAAAGCCTGTATTGACGCTACGCTGTGCGTGGGGTGCGGTGTTTGCGAACAACTGTGCGCCTTCGGGGCCATCGGGGGGAGGAAAGAAGCATGAAGACCATCAGCGTAATGATTGTCGGCGTCGGCGGACAGGGAAGTCTGCTGGCTTCCAGGCTGCTCGGCACCTTACTGACAGACGAAGGTTTTGATGTGAAAGTCAGTGAGGTTCACGGTATGAGCCAGCGGGGCGGAAGCGTTGTGACTTATGTCCGGTACGGAGATAAGGTTTACAGCCCTATCGTGACGGAAGGGGAATGCGATTATATCATCAGCTTTGAGAAGCTGGAAGCGGCCCGTTATGCATCCTGCCTGAAAAAGGGCGGAAGAATGATCGTCAATACGCAACAGATCGATCCGATGCCGGTGATCACGGGAGCGGCTGCCTATCCGGAAAACGTGCTGGAAGAGATGAAAGCGAACGGGTTCCATGTGGATGATTTTGACGCCCTGGCTCCGGCGCTGGAGGCCGGCAGCGCAAAAGCCGTCAACATTGTGCTGATGGGATATTTTGCCGCCTGCAGCGGATTTGAAAAGGAAAAATGGCTTTCAGCACTGGAAAAAACAGTGAAGCCCAAATTTCTTGAAATGAACAAAAAAGCGTTTGAGCTTGGTTATGCAGGACAGACAAGCCGGACAGCATGATGAAGATTCACGATTTCGAGCGGGGAAGAAGCCGATGCTTCTTCCCCGTCAAGCGTCCAGGGAAGCTTTTCCGGCGCATCAATCACAAAACGGGAGGATCGGATAAAAATCAGGCTGGAATCACTGTAGTTTTTATTCCGGAGGGCGTTCAGGACGCGGTTCAGCTCAAGCAGATCTGACGGGAAGGGAATCAGCAGTGATTCAAAAAGGCCGTCGCTCATGTGCACTTCATGATCAGCCAGCTTCAGAATGCCTCCGAGGGAGGTGGAATTGCAGACGGCGCCAAACAGATAATCGTTTTCATAGGTACCGTCATCCGCCGTAATTTTCAGGTGAACGGGACGAACGTCCGCCAGAGAACGGATTCCCTCCAGAATATAGGCGGCATGCCCCAGAATATTCTTGGCGGCCTGAGAGGTGGTATAGGAAACCGCGGTAAACAATCCAAAGGAAGCGGTGTAGGAGAAGTAACGATCCGGTCCGAAGCGGCCGATATCCAGCTCCCGGGGAGCTTCCCGCACCAGCAGCTGACAGGCTTCCGTCAGGTTGGCGCTGATACCGATTCCGGAAGCAAAGTCATTTGTGCTGCCGGCGGGCAGATATCCGACAGGGGTCCGATGACCTCCCCTGAGCAGACCGGAAATCACCTCGTTCAGGGTGCCGTCTCCTCCGCAGACAGCCACCAGATCGTAATCTCCGGCGGATTTTTCAGATACGGCCGCGCCATCCCCGCGCTCCCGGGTCAGATATACGGTCGGCAGATAATCCGCCTTATTCAGGATCGATAATATTTCCGGAATGGTCCTGCGCCACTGACGGGTGCCGGCCATG
Source organism: Clostridiales bacterium (assembly GCA_015056205.1). Classification (GTDB taxonomy): domain Bacteria; phylum Bacillota; class Clostridia; order Christensenellales; family Aristaeellaceae; genus Aristaeella. Next base: position 84,308 of record SVGS01000001.1, read on the forward strand.
GGATTGATAATCAGCAGTACTTTTTTCATCTGACGGATTCCTTTCATCACGAATGGCTGATTCTATTCTACCACAAAGAAAACCGAACCTCAAATCATATAAAGGGAAGATTTAATCCTTTTGAAACAAGTTGCGGGTTGTAATATTCGGGGAAAAGGCATATAATTTTCTTGTTGCCGTGGTGAATGTTCGTGTTTTTGGAGGAAATTCCATGGAACTGCTGCGCCGGAAGATTCTGGAAGAAGGAAAAGGAATCGGAGACGATATCGTCAAGGCAGACATGTTTCTGAATCACCGGATCGATACGGAGCTTCTGTTTGCGATGGGCGAAGCCTGGGCAGAGGAGTTCCGCGGGGAGAAGCCGGAACTGGTGCTGACGGTGGAGTCCAGCGGGATTGCTCTGGCGGTAGCCGCGGCCCATGCGCTGGGAGATATCCCGGTCGTGTTCGCCAAGAAGAGCGCCTCGATCGTGCAAAACGAAGAGACGGTACAGACGCCGGTCTACTCCTTCACACACAAGACGCAGAACCTGATCCGCGTAGAGAAAAAGTACCTGCCGGAAGGCGCGAGAGTGCTGATTGTTGACGATTTTCTGGCGGACGGGCAGGCTGCGCACGGGCTGATGGATCTTTGCCGGCAGCGGCAGGCAAAGGTTGTCGGCATAGGCATCGCGATCGAAAAGGGATTCGAACCGGGCGGGCGGAAGCTTCGGGAAAGCGGTGTACACCTTAAGTCTTTGGCAATCGTCGACGGTATCCGGGACGGAAAGATCATTCTGCGGGCTGACGACGACTGATCCAATAGAAACCCATTTGCTCCAACCGGAAGAAAAGAGGAGGACGGACTACATGAAGAAGATTCTGGCTATGGTTCTTGTTCTGGTTATGGTACTGAGCCTGACGGCCGTTACCGCGGCGGCGGACGGCATCGCCAAGGAAAACATTAAGCTGGGTGTGATTCTGCTGCATGATGAGAATTCCACCTACGACCTGAACTTCATGAACGGCGCAAGGGAAGCCATCGCCGCCCTGGGAATGGATGAAAGCCAGCTGCAATTCTACCGCAACCAGCCGGAATCCAGCGCCTGCGCCGAGACCGCCCTGGACGCTGTGGATGAGGGCTGCAATATTGTGTTCTTTGACAGCTACGGACATCAGTTCTATACCGACGACGTGGTTGCGGCGCATCCTGAAGTACAGTTTGTCCACGCAACAGGCGACCTGGCTCACGTGAAGAGTTTTGCCAACCTGGCGAACGCGTTTGCCACGATCTATGAAGGCCGCTACCTGGCGGGCGTTGCCGCCGGCATGAAACTGAACGAGATGAAGGCCGCCGGCAAGCTGAAGGGCGATGTTCCCATGATCGGTTACGTTGGCGCCTACACTTACGCGGAAGTGGTTTCCGGCTACACCAGCTTCTACCTCGGCGCGAAGAGCGTTTGCCCCGATGTCATCATGAAGGTGCAGTTCACCGGTTCCTGGTACCATGAGAAGTGGGAGAAGGAAGCGGCTGAAGCCCTGATCGCCGCCGGCGCCGACCTGATTTCCCAGCATGCGGACTCCATGGGCGCTCCTACGGCCTGCGAGAATGCCGGCGTGCCCAATGTGTGCTACAACATCTCCACCAAGGATGCCTGCCCTGACACGTATCTGGTCTACAGCCGGATCAACTGGGAACCCTACTTCGAATATCTGATCGGACAGGTGATCGCGGGCGAGCCCGTGGACAAGGACTGGGTCGGAAATATGCCCACCAATTCCGTTATCGTGACGGATCTGAACGAAGCGGTTGCCGCCGAAGGAACCCAGGCTGCCATCGATGCCGCAAAGGCTGAGCTGATCGACGGAACCCGCAAGGTTTTCGACTTGGAAGCGGACAACTACATTACCGTCGGCGGTGAAAAGGTCACCACGTACATGTTCGAGAAAGACACTGACTTCCAGAAGGAAGCGGTCTATGACGGATACTTCCATGAATCCGAAAAAGGATTCCGCAGCGCTCCGTATTTCGATCTCCAGATCGACGGAATCGAACTGCTGAACACCTATTTCGAAGCCCGCGAAGAATAATAATCATGCTGATTCCGGTATGCCGGATCTCCCCGGAACAATAAACGGGAACCGGTATCCGGATCAGAATGTGCTGACAAACAGTGGACTGCTGCCCCGGGAGGGGCAGCAGTCCGTGTCCGTTATAGCAGGGAGCCAAAAGCCGATGCCGGAGCCTTCTCCGGAGCCGCGGCTGATCAGTGAAGACTACGATTGCGGAGGAAACACCGTGGAGAAAAAACTGGCGCTTCAGATGCGTGGAATCACCAAGCGGTTCGGCTCGGTTCTGGCTAACGACCATGTGGACCTGGAAGTCTATCAGGGAGAGATCCTGGCGATTCTCGGTGAGAACGGCTGTGGTAAGACAACCCTGATGAACATGATCGCCGGTATTTACTTTCCGGACGAGGGCCAGATCCTGATTGACGGAAAAGAGGTCGTGATCCGCTCCCCCAAGGACGCATTTGACCACAAGATCGGCATGGTTCACCAGCATTTCAAGCTCGTAGACCTGTTTACAGCCGCGGAAAACGTGGTGCTGGGTACGAAAAGCGACGGGAAGTACAACCTGAGGGCGGTCAACGCCGAGGTGAACCAGATCGCGGACCGATACGGCTTCCGCCTGGATCCGGCGAAGAAAATCTATGACATGTCCGTATCCGAGAAGCAGACGGTGGAGATCATCAAGGTGCTCTACCGCGGAGCGGATATCCTGATTCTGGACGAACCGACAGCGGTGCTGACGCCCCAGGAGATTACCCGGCTGTTCGACGTGCTTCGCCGGATGCGGACAGACGGCAAGAGCATTATCATCATCACGCACAAGCTGAACGAAGTGATGGAGGTCAGCGACCGGGTAGCGATTCTGCGCCGGGGACAACACATTGCCACGGTAAAAACGGCGGAAACGAATGAGTCGGATCTGACCACCATGATGGTCGGGCGCCGGATTGACCTGAACATTCACCGATCAAAACCCGTAAATGCGGTCCCGCGGCTGATCGTGGAAAAACTGAACCTTTATAATGAGGAAGGAATTCATGTACTGAAGGATATCACCTTTACCGCAAACGGCGGGGAGATTCTGGGCATTGCCGGCATCGCGGGCAGCGGGCAGCGGGAACTGCTGGAATCCATCTCGGGCCTGCAGCCGGTGGCGAGCGGCAAGATTACCTTCAACAATCCGAAGAAGGACCGGCCGGTCAGCTTCTTCCACAAGAGCATGAAACAGGTTCGGGCGCTGGCGGATCAGGGCGCCTTCCACGACCGGAACATGAACGACGTGAACTTTCGCGGGATGCGAAGTAAGGCCGTCCGGAAAATGGTGAAGGACGGCGACGTACTTTTCCGCGAGGACGAGGTGATGAACCTGCGGGATAAGGATCCGCTGGAGATCCGGCGGCTGGGCATCCACCTGAGCTTCGTGCCGGAAGACCGGCTTGGCATGGGACTGGTCGGCAGCATGAACATTACGGACAATATGATGCTGCGCAGCTACCGGAAGGGGCCGGCCGGTTTTCTGAACAGGAAAAAACCGAAAGCCCAGGCGGAGCAGATTATCCGGGAGCTGGAGATTGTGACCCCGGGCGTCGGCACGCCGGTGCGCCGGTTATCCGGCGGCAATGTACAGAAAGTGCTGGTCGGCCGGGAGATCGCCTACATGCCGAAGGTCCTGATGGCGGCCTATCCGGTGCGCGGCCTGGATATCGGGAGCAGCTATACAATCTATAACCTGCTGAACCGGCAGAAAGAAAACGGCGTAGCCGTGATCTACGTCGGCGAGGACCTGGACGTACTGCTGGAGCTGTGCGACCGGATCATGGTGATGAACGGCGGCGCGGTGACGGGCATCGTGGACGCCCGGACGACCACCAAGGAAGAGATCGGCCTGCTGATGGTCAAGACAGATGAACGGAAGGAGGCGGGGGACGCTTGAGCAAGGCAAACGAAAACGGAGTCCGTGAGCCGTTAATTCACCTGAGCAAACGGGATTCGATCCATCCGGGAAAAGCCTGGGCGATCCGCCTGATCGCTGTCGCGCTGGGGCTTGTGGTCTGCGGTCTGGTCGCATTTCTCCTGATCGAAAGACTGCAGCAGAAACCGGAAAGAATCGGGGACTTTTACTATGCCTTCATCAAAGGTGCCTTTGGCACATCCCGGAAGTTCTGGAAGTTCCTGAAGAACGTTTCGATCCTGCTGTGCATTTCTCTGGCGCTGACCCCGGCGTTCCGGATGCGGTTCTGGAACATCGGCGGCGAAGGGCAGACCCTGATCGGGGTGCTGGCCTGTATCGGTGTGGATTTTTACTGGGGAGACAAGCTGCCGGAACCTCTGCTGCTTGTTCTGATGTTTCTGGCCGCTCTGACAGCCGGCGCCCTGTGGGGAACGATCCCTGCCATTTGCAAGGCTAAATGGGGCACCAACGAAACGCTGTTTACCCTGATGATGAATTATGTGGCAACCTTCCTTGTCTCGTTTTTCCTGATGATCTGGGTCACAAGCGGATCCGGCGTGCTGCCTCAGATGAAAACAGGCAAACTTCCCACGCTGGGAGGCAATAACTACTTGCTGATCATCCTGATCGTGCTGGCGCTGACCATCGCGATGTACGTATATCTGAAATATTCAAAGCACGGCTATGAAATCAGCGTAGTGGGCGAAAGCGTACGGACGGCGCAGTATGTGGGCATCAACGAGAAAAAGGTGATTATCCGCACCATGATTCTCAGCGGCGCCCTCTGCGGTCTGGCGGGGTACCTGATCGGCGCCGGACTGGATCTTTCTGTCAGCGCCGATTCCGTAGGCGGACAGGGATTTACCGCCATCATGGTCAGCTGGCTCGGAAAATTCAATCCGCTGGCGATGATCCTTACCTCCGGGCTGATCCAGGTGCTGAACCAGGGCGCCGCGCAAATCAGCCAGGACTTTGACGTGCCCGGCGCTCTGCCCAACGTGATTGTGGGTATTATCCTTTTCTTCATTATCGGCAGTGAATTCTTCATCAACTATCAGGTGCACTTCCGTAAAGCAAAGGAGACCGTGAAATGAACATGTGGCTGAATTTTCTGATCGACGCGCTTGCCTTTGGCGCGACATTCATCTACGGCTCCACGGGTGAGATCCTGACAGAGAAAGCGGGTCATCTGAACCTGGGGATTCCCGGCATCATGTGCATGGGCGGCGCGGGCGGATGCCTGGTGCTGAACGCAATCGGCAAGAGCGGCCTGCCGCCCTTCCTGATCGTGATTCTGGGAATTCTGGGCGCACTGGTCTTTTCCATGCTTTGCGGCCTGATCTACTCTTTCCTGACAGTCAGCCTGCGCGCGAACCAGAATGTGACCGGTCTGGCCCTGACGACCTTCGGTGTGGGCCTGATGAAGGTTCTCATGATCAAGCTGGACGCGACGATCTACCTGGTCGGCCCGAAGCAGATGTACCGCTGGCCGTTTGCCGGACGACAGGACAGTCTTCAGGCGCTTGGCGTGCTGTTTTTCATGGCTGTTCTGATCGCTTTGGCGGCCGGATGGGTACTGACCCGGACCCGGATCGGCCTGAATCTGCGCGCGGTCGGTGAAAACCCTGCGACCGCGGATGCCGTCGGCATCAATGTGACCCGCTACAAGTACGCGGCTACCTGCATCGGAAGCGGTATCGCCGGCCTGGGCGGCTTCTACTATATCATCGACTACATGGCTTCCCAGGAGGCGTATCTGAGCGTGGAAGCGCTGGGGTGGCTGAGCATCGCGCTGGTTATTTTTGCCCTGTGGCGGCCGCCGCTGACCATTATCGGTTCCACCCTGTTCGGACTTCTGTTCTCCTGCGCCAGCTTTATCACCAATATACCCGGCATTACCGTAACCATGGCGATGAAACCTCTTCTGCAAATGCTGCCGTATGTGGTGACGATTATCGTACTGGTGATCTCCAGCATCCGGAACAAACGGGAAAATCAGCCGCCCGCCAGCCTTGGACTGAGCTATTTCCGGGAGGAAAGATAAAAGCCGACATGAAGAAAAAGAATCCGAGGCTCCTTGCCGGAATCGGCATACTGGCTGTTCTGATCCTGCTGGGAAGCATTCTCATCAGCCAGATGATTCCAACCATCCGGGAAACCCGTCGGGAGATGAGCCTGACGCCGACGCCGCTGCCTCCGGTTCCCGGAAATGTGATGGCGCTGACTCCGGACCCTGCGGCTCCAACCGCCGAGCCGGTACTCCGTAACGGCGCCAGAGGCCAGGATGTGAAGGACCTGCAAAGCCGGCTGGCCGTGCTGGGCTATTATGATCCGGCACAGGTGGACGGAGCTTTCGGGGCCGGAACCCGGGACGCGGTCATCGCTTTTCAGAAAGCCAACGGACTGGATGCGGACGGGATTGCAGGCACAGAGACAAAGCAGATTCTGTTTTCTGCTCAGGCCGTTCCGTTTACGGGGGCTGCACAGGACAAAGATGAAAACGGGGGAGAATCAAGATGAAAGTCGTTCTGGATCACCTGACTAAAAGATTTCCCGCACGCAGCAAAAAAGATCATGACGTGATTGCGGTCAATGACTTTAACTTTGAAATTCCGGACGGAAAGCTGATCGGTCTTCTCGGTCCCAGCGGCTGCGGAAAAAGCACGACTTTAAATCTGATCAGCGGGCTTGAAAAGCCGACCGAAGGGAGAATCTTCTTCGGAGATGAAGACGTAACCGCCCTGCCGCCGGAAGAAAGAGGCGTCGGCCTTGTATTCCAGAACTATGCGCTGTATCCGCATCTGACGGTTGAGCAGAATATCATCTTTCCGCTTCAGAACCTGAAAGGGGAGCATAAGATGACCCGGGAGGCCATGCACAGCAAGGCGATGGAAGTGGCCAGGCTTGTGCAGATTGATCAGCTGATGGAACGAAAGCCGAAGGAGCTTTCCGGCGGACAGCAGCAGCGGGTGGCGATTGCCCGGGCACTTGTGAAGATTCCGCGGGTTCTTCTGCTGGATGAGCCGCTGAGCAATCTGGACGCACGGCTGCGCCTGCTGACCCGTGAGGAGCTTCGCCGCATTCAGCGGGAGACGGGCGTTACAACGATTTTTGTTACGCATGACCAGGAAGAAGCCATGAGCATCAGCGATCAGATCGTGGTCATGAAAGACGGAATTCTGCAGCAGATCGGAAAACCGCAGCAGGTTTACGATGATCCGGTCAATCTTTTTGTCGCGCAGTTTCTGGGCACCCCTCAGATCAATGTGTTTGAGGGTGTGATCCGGGCAGGGAAGGTGTGGATCGGAGAGGAAGCTGTCCTGGACGCGGAAGGCAAACGGGACGGGGAAGCCTGGGTGGCCATCCGTCCGGAGGGATTTCTTCCCGATCCGGAAGGCGTTTTTACCTGCCGTATGGAACGGGTGGAAGTTATGGGCCGGGATATCAGCATCGTGTCGACGCATGAAAAGATGACGGGCCGGAATATCCGGAGCATTATCAGCGCGGAATATATGTCAAAGGATTCGGCCGGAAGCATCCGTTTCAATCTGAAAAAGAATAAGGTCCATCTGTTTGACCGGAAAAGCGAGGCGCGGATAGGATGAAAAAAGATCTGAAGGCCTGGCTTTATCTGCTGCCGGCCATTCTGTTTCTCGGCGTTTTCATGGTTTATCCGCTGATCGATGTATGCGTTTACAGCCTGGAAGAAAACTATAATTTTGCCCGTCAGAGCTTTACCGGGATCGGGCTGGGAAATTTTCACCATGTTCTGAGCGATCCGTTTTTTGTGCAGGCGCTGAAAAACACTTTTCTGATCGTGATCATCACCGTGCCGCTCAGCACGGGACTGAGCCTGCTGATCGCTCTCGGCCTCAGCTCCATCAAACCGCTGAAAAATCTGTACCAGACCGTTTTCTTTCTTCCGTATGTGACCAATACCCTCGCCGTCGGTCTTGTTTTTATGATTCTTTTCAAAAACACGGAATACTCTCAGGCGATGGTTAACCTTCTGATCACACGGCTCGGCGGTACCGGAGTCGATTTTATTGAAGGCCCTTACTGGGCGAAAATGTTCGTAATGTGCTTTTACACCATCTGGGTGGTGATGCCGTTCAAGATCCTGATTCTGACGAGCGCGCTGGCCAGCGTCAACCAGGATTACTATAAAGCCGCCCGGGTGGACGGCGCTTCCAGCGGAAGGATATTCTGGAAGATCACGCTGCCGATGATCAGCCCGACGGTGTTTTATCTGATTATTACCGGTTTTATCGGGGCGTTCAAGGCCTACAGCGATGAGGTCGCCCTTTTCGGAACCAATCTGAATGCCGCGGGGATGAATACGATCGTGGGATATGTCTACGACATGCTTTACGGAGACAGCGGCGGATTTCCCGGATATGCCGCCGCCGCGGCGCTGATTCTGTTCGCGATTGTGTTCACCATTACCTATATCAATCTGACCATGAGCAGAAACAAGGTTCAGTACATGTAACAGGAAAGGGACAGGAGATCAATATGGAAATGAGCAAAAAAGGCAGCCGCCTGTCCAAAGGGCTGATATATTTTCTGCTGACCGTATGGGCTGTGGTGGTTTTATTCCCCTTCTACTGGATGATTCTGACAAGTCTGAAAGATTTCCGCGTTTATAACACGGAATATATTCCACGCTTTTTCACAGCGAATCCGACTTTGCAGAATTATTCGGATGCCTTTACCAGCGTTCCGCTGGGACGGTATCTGCTGAACACCGTGATTTTTACAGTCGCGACGACAGGTCTGATGATGGTCGTCATCGTGCCGGCCGCCTTCGCGTTCGCGAGGCTGGAGTTCAGGGGAAGAAATCTTGTATTTGCCCTGTTCCTCAGTCTGATGATGATTCCGGCGGAGCTCGTGATTATCACGAACTATGTCACGATTGTGAACTGGAATATGCGCAATACCTATCTCGGGATGATTCTGCCGTCCGTGACCAGCATTTTCTATATCTATCTGCTGAAGGAAAATTTTGAGGCGATTCCGGATGAGCTGTACAGTGCCGCCAAAGTGGACGGAACCAGCGATCTGAAATACCTGATGAAGGTGATGGTGCCCATCAGCCAGCCCACGATCGTTACCATCATTATTCTGAAGGTCATTGAATGCTGGAACAGCTATGTGTGGCCAAGGCTGATTACCTATGATCCGAACTACTTCCTGGTTTCCAACGGAATTCAGGAGATCCGGGAAAACGGTTTCGGAAAGGAAAATATCCCGGCGATGATGGCCGCGGTTGTGGTCATCAGTATCCCGCTGATCGTACTGTTCCTGTTCTTCCGGAAAAAGATTATGGCCGGCGTCTCGAGGGGAGGGACCAAAGGATGAAAAAAGGGAAGAGAACCGCTCTTCTGCTGCTCCTGATCCTGATGATGCCACTGCTCAGCGCCTGCCACGGCAGCCAGACCCGCGGGAGCCTGAAGCTTCCGGAGCAGTTTGACGGGAGCAAACCGATTCACCTGGTTTTCTGGGCGAAGAACGACACCAACAAGGTTCAGACAGCCGTATACCGTCAGGCGATCGATGACTTTCAGGCGATGTATCCGAATGTGACCATCGATCTGAGACTGTACGCGGATTACAGCCGGATTTATCAGGATGTCATTACGAATATCAGCACGAATACCACGCCCAATATCTGCATTACGTATCCGGATCATATCGCCACTTATCTGACCGGGAGCAATGTGGTACTGCCGCTGGATGAGCTGATTGCGGACGGGAAATTCGGGCTTGGCGGCAGTGAAATCCGTTATGATTCTCCGAAGCCGGAGGAGATGGTGCCGGAATTCATGGAAGAATGCCGGATTAACGGAATCACCTATGCGCTGCCCTATATGCGCAGTACGGAAGCGCTGTATATCAATCAGGATTTTGTGGAAAAACTAGGGTACCAGGTTCCGGATGTTCTGACCTGGGATTTCGTCTGGGAAGTCAGCGAGAAGGCCATGGAGAAAAATGAGGACGGCACCTTTAAGCTGAACGGGCAAAAAGTCATGATTCCCTTTATCTATAAGAGCACGGATAACATGATGATCAGCATGCTGAAGCAGCTGAACGCCCCCTACTGCACCGAGCAGGGAGAGGTGCTGATCTTCAACGATACGACCAGAAGCCTGCTGGAGACCATTTATCAGCACGCAAAGACCCGGGCTTTTTCAACCTTCGCCATCAGCAGCTATCCCGGGAATTTTCTGAATGCCGGACAATGCGTATTCGCGCTGGATTCCACGGCCGGAGCCACCTGGATGGGCAGCGACGCTCCCATGATGGATATTCACGAGGAGCAGGTTGTTCCCTTTCAGACAGCCGTACGGCCTATTCCGCAGTTTCAGCCGGAAAACCCGGTCATGATCAGCCAGGGGCCGAGCGTCTGCGTCTTTTCGAAAGAGGACGATCAGGAAGTGCTCGCCAGCTGGCTTTTTGCCCAGTATCTGGTCAGCGACAAGGTGCAGCTGAGCTATGCCGAAACGGAAGGCTATCTGCCGGTCACACTGAAGGCGCAGAACAGCGAAGCCTATCGGGAATATGTCTCCCGCAGAGGGGAAGACAATCAAGACCATTATGCCGTCAAGATTGAAGCCAGTGAGCTGCTGCGTGCCTATACGTCCCATACTTTTACAACGCCGGTTTTTAACGGAAGCGCGAGCCTGCGTTCCGCGGCCGGACAACTGGTGGAGAACGTGACCCGCAGCGCGCGGCGGAAGGAAGCGCTCAGCGACGCGTATTTCGACAAATTATACAGTGAAGTGAGCAGCCTTTACCGGCTGGATCAGATCGGCATCAATGCGCAGAAGGAGGCGTCCGGCTCTTCCCAGGAGCTTCCTGCGGAATCCTGGGCGCTGCTGATCGCCATTCCGGTCATCTGGGTCCTGATCGCAGGGTTTAAAGTTTACCGGCTGCGAAAAGAACGGCAAAAAATCAGAAAATAAAAGGAATCCGTTGAGTTTTTTCGCCGTTTGATGTATGATGAACACCGCAGGAAGCGGGGGAATCCCGCTTAACCGGAAAGGAGAAGGGTATCTATGAAGAAGATCGTTGCTTTGGTACTGGTTCTGATGTTGGCAGTCTGTTCCGCTGCCGCTCTGGCGGAAGAGGAAAAGGTGATGACTCATGAGGAGTATGTCGCTGCCGAGCTGGATACCGCTGTAACCATCGAAACCTACGTTCAGGCGACTCAAGCCTGGTGGGATGGGAAAATTACCGTTTATGCTCAGAGCCAGGACGGCGCGTATTTCATCTACAATATGACCTGCGCTGAAGAAGACGCCGCGAAGCTGATTCCGGGCACCAAGATCCGGGTGAAGGGCTTTAAGGCTGAGTGGGCCGGTGAAGTTGAACTGGCTGAAGGAGCCACTTTCGAAATCATCGAAGGCGAACCCTTCATCGCCGAAGCGGAAGATGTGACCGCCAAGCTGGGAACCGATGAACTGATCAACTGCCAGAATGAGTTGGTTGCCTTCAAGGGCATGACGGTGGAAGCTTATGACGAAACCGGCGCCGCCTTCGCGTACAAGAATGCGGAGAACAAGACGGACGACCTGTATTTCAAGGTTTCCAAGGATGGCGTCACCTATGAATTCTGCGTGGAGTATTATCTCTGCAATGAAAACACGGATGTATACAAGGCTGTTGAAAACCTGAAGGTTGGCGATGTGATCGATCTGGAAGGTTTCCTCTACTGGTATAACGGCGCGAATCCCCATATCACGAAGGTAACGCCCGCCCAGTAATATTCATACGGAATTATTTCACGACAGCGGCGTCCGGTTCAAACCGGGCGTCGTTTTTCATGACCATTTTCCATCCGATGACGCCCATGCAAACGGAAGCCAGCCCCATGACGGCCCAGCAGAGATCCATGCGCATCCAGGTCAGAAAAGGAATCTTTTTCTCCAGCGCAAACTCCATCAGCATGACGACGCCGCACATGGCCAGCATACCGGCAAGAGAAGGCCAAAGGGAACGGAGCGCGGCTTTCCGGTCCTTTGAACGGAAGAGACAGCAGAAGAAAACAATCAGCAGGGCCGGGAGCGCCAGCAGCTGGTTGACTTTGACAAAGCCCCACCGTAATTCAAGATCGATTCTCAGGCTTTCCAGAAAAGTCTGCAGGGATGCGTAGAGCACCAGGAAGAGAAGACTCTTCGTTCCGGCACGGCGGACTGAAACCCGAAGCAGAAGAATGAAAATGACAAGGGCTGCCAGCGCCTCCAGCAGAAAAACGGAAAAACACCAGAAACCGTACCGATCCTGCACCGCGAAAGGGAACCGCTGAAAAAAGGACGGATCTTCCATTGGAAAGGAAGTCCTTTCCAGCATGGGGTCAAACCATTCATCCACATAGTCTCCCAGACCGGTTCCGGAAAAGAACTCCGCAGCACGGGCCAGGGCCGTGAAAAGTGCGAAAGGAGCGGCTGCTTCATCCAGAACGGCGGGAGCGGGCTGGCGGGTTACGCGGCCGGTCAGCCAGGCAGCCAGGACAAGGCCGGCCATCACTCCGTAGAGCATATATCCGCCTTCATTCAGGCGGAAGAAAGTGCCCACGCCCCGATCCATAAACCAGGTCAGCGATACCAGAAAGTACCCCAGCCGGCCCCCCAGCAGTCCCAGGGGTACCGCGAAAAGGGCAAACCAGCTGACGGAGCCGGCCTTGAGGCGAGAACGGTGCTGCATCAGCAGGAAGCAAAAAAAGGCACTGACAGCCAGTGCCAGACCGTAGGGATAGATGGTAAGAGAAAAGAGGGAAATCGTTTTCATGAATCAATTCACCGCCGCAGAAGCAAAATAAATAATATCAGAGATTTCACGGCTGTTTGCGGTATTATGGATCAGCTTTCCGTTGACCAGAACATGGGTGGAACCGCCGCCGTCCAGATTGTAAGCGACTTTGCAGCCGGGGAAGAGCTCAGCGACGTAATTGGCCAGCTCCTGCATATTCATTCCGACACTGTTGCCGCCGTCAATTTCCACAACCGCATATTTTAAATGATCCAGCTGACAGATGCAGACACGCTGTGTTGCCATATTGGGCGCATGCTCGCCTTTCCGGTCAATCTCCTGAACCTCTCCGTCCAGCACGAGAGCGGGCCCGAAAGTAAAGGTATTCACTGCTTTGCGGCCCTGGGATTCCAGCCGGAGCAGGTAAGTTGCCATACTTTCACCGGTGGCGCTTTTGACAACGGTAAAATCACCTTCGCTGTCGATCACCAGCACATCCCGGGGCGCTTTCTGGATATCCAGAGCGTCCCGGTAAAAAACCCCCTGACGGATGACATAACCGAAATCATAGGTATACTTGGCAAAGTCGGAATTTAAAGCCACCACCGCATTGACCCGCTGCGCCATCTTGTTGGAACGCTCCAGCTTGCGGCTTTCATAGCTGTCATCGCTGAAAAGCGTTCTGAGCTGGCTGGCATCGCTGATCTCAATTGTGATCCAGCGGCAGGTAGTCCGTTCGGCACTGGATTTGGGCTTTCTCGGAGCGGCTTCCACCACAACATGGATCGATTCGTCCCGGTACTCCGTTTTTGAAATCCAGCCATCGGGCTGCATCGGACGCCCATAGACGGACATCGCCAGATCCAGCGGCTGAACCTCAGCCAGCGAGGGAGAAGACAGAACCAGTGTCATGCAGAGAAGCAATAAAACCGTGATGATCCAACGAACGGCATTTCCGCGCACGCAATAATCCTCCAGCATCCAAGATTTACAAAAAACCGGATTTAATTGTATGAAATAATGTCAGGAAAGTCAATAAGACATGAGATGGGAAAACCGGTTTCGGTTATTTTCGGGTCAGAGCGGCATACGGTTCTCCCATCAGGACATGGGCATAGCCGTCGTCTCCTTCTGCTTTGCACAGAAATTCAACGTCAACACAGGACTGGAACACCATGACGATATCGCTTCCGCCGAAAAGAAAATACCCCATGGGGTCTCCCTTTTTAACGATGGAGCCCACTTTCAGATCCTCTTCCCAGTTGCAGGAGCAGATCTGGGACATTCCGATGGGAAGAACGGCCACCAGGCCGTATTATTCCGTGTCAATGATGACGCAGTCACGGGTTTCGATCATCTGCCAGCCGGGAATCGTGTCCCGCAGAACATACCGTTTCAGATCCGGATTCCATACGGTGATTCCGCCCGCGGCGTTTACGGCAGGAATCTTACGAAGCTCGACGATTTTGCCGCTGACCGGGAAATGATACCGGTGATAATCGTTCACATCCAGGAAGGTATGGGACAGCGTGCCGCCGTTGAAGGCGTCCTGATAAGCGGAATCCGGGCCGATCAGCATGGCGATGGAAGTGAAGTTTGCGGACTTGATGTTCACTCCTTCCTTCTGTACCAGGTTTCCATCCTGATCGATCAGCCAGATTCCCTGGGGCTTCGAATCTGCCGGAGCCACCACTGCGCAGTCCGCGATGGGACGCACGGACGGATCGATCAGATGCCGGGAGAACCATTCATTGAATGTGTGCCATATATTGGTATCCGCATACCACCCGCGCTGCATGTTCATGGAAGGATCGCTTTTAATCCGTTGATAAATCAGATCATTCCAGCTGTCTTCCGTGGACAGGAAATCTCCCCATGCATTCGCGTACTTTCTGCACCAGGATGCGATTGGTTCGTGATACTGGAGAGTCGGGTAGTAATACCCTTTTCCTTCCAGTTCCGGCAGAGGCTGATCCACCACGAACCAGAAATAATCAACCCCCTGGTCTATATGATCATAGAGGGTGGGATACTTCGCGTCCGACAGCACGTTCCAGGGCATACAGGTGACCGCCCAGTCGATAAATTCGTACAGATCCTCCACGCTCTGAACCGGATTGGTATCCGGATCCGGGTTGATTTTCGCGGCGGCGGCGATCGATTTTTCCATCAGCGCCATCAGCCCCGGATCCGATTCCAGCATATTCATCATGGAAAGGGCGGCTTCCGAGCGCGGCAGAACGATTTCCGGGGCCGGCTCCGCAACGCTTACGGCAGAAAACAGAAGCAGAAAAATTCCCAGCAACAGACATAAAGCTTTGTTTTTCATGATCATTCTCCTTTTACATAAAAGGCAGCGGTTCGGGGGCAAAGACAAACTGCTGTTTTTTTGTCTGCCGGTATTATAACAGTATATGGCCTTCCGTTTCAACCCCGCCGGCCGCGTTGGGAACCGTTTTTCCGCCGGCACCGGAGAATGTTCCGGGTATCCAATCCTGTGTACAGATTAACCATAACGTTCAGCGTTACAGGCGGACCTGCCGAGAACAGGCATTGCTTTTCCCGGAAAAACAGGTAATATATATCAGGAAAAAGAAAAGGAAGGTAACATACGCATGAAAGGGAACTATAACCCCAACATTCACGCAACTCTCCTGGCAGCCGTGGGAGCATACCTGCTTTATCTGGCCTGGACTCTGCTTGATAAATACAGGAGCGGCGCCAACGAGATGGATCCCTTCTGGAATATTGCCGCTGTCATCGTATTTGCTCTGGGCGGACTGGGGACCATCTGGTACGCATGGACTGTGTACCGGAAAAGCCGGAGGGAAGAGAAAGAAAAAGACGCCGGGAATAACGATGAAAATCCGTAATCATCCCGGGATGATGCCTGCGCTTACGGGAACGGACGGTTTTTTTATTGTTTTTTTCCTGTATTCCATCCATGCTTATTGAAAAATGTATTTACAAATTTTATGCGTAAGTGTAGAATATGGTTAAATAATTGCCGGATGGACAATCCGGGAAATCAAAAAAGGAGTGTAGAGCAGTATGAAAAAGATCGTATCCCTGGTACTCGCGGTGGCATTGGTTCTGGGTCTGTGTTCTTTCGCGTCCGCTGAAGGCGCGGCGAAGAAGGTCGGTATCGCCATGCCGACACAGTCCCTCGAGCGCTGGAACCGTGACGGCGCTTATCTGAAGGAGCAGTTTGAAGCTGCCGGCTATGAGACGGTTCTGTCCTACTCCGACAACAAGAATGATCAGCAGGTGAACGACATCGCAAACATGCTGAGCGCTGACGTCAGCCTCCTGATTATCTCCTGTGTTGACAGCGACGGCCTGAACACGGTTCTGAACGAAGCCGCTGAAAAAGGCATTCCGGTTATCGCCTATGACCGTATGATCAACAATGACGCGGTTTCCTATTATGTGTCCTTTGACAACTACACCGTTGGTGTGCTGCAGGGCACCTTCGTGAAGGAAGCTCTGGATCTGGACAATGCCGGCGACAAGACCTTCAACATGGAGTTTACCGGCGGCGCTTCCACCGACCCCAACGCAGCTTATTTCTTCAATGGCGCTTATGACCAGCTGGCCCCCTACATCGAGAAGGGCACCATTAAGGTTCCGTCCGGCCAGACCACGCTGGCGCAGTGCGGCACTGAGCAGTGGAGCACTGACGTAGCGCTGTCCCGCGCTCAGAACATCCTCGGTTCCTTCTACGCGGATGACACCGTGCTGGATGCATGGCTGTGCTCCAACGACTCCACCGCCGCCGGCGTTGCCCAGGCGATCGAATCCGATTACAAGGGAAGCAATACTGTGATCGTGACCGGTCAGGACGGTGATATTGCCAACCTGGCGAATATTGTCGATGGCAAGCAGACCATGACCGTGTACAAGAACGTGGCGAACGAAGCTGTTGTGACCCTGTCTGTTGCCAAGGCGATTCTGAGCGGTGAGGCAATCGACGGTGCTGCTCTGGCGGCTGCTCAGGAAGTTGAGTGTGCTTTCGATACTTCCTCCTACTTCAGCTCTCCCGAAAAGAACACTCCCGCGTTCCTGCTGGTTCCCACCGTTGTGACGAAGGACAATCTGAGCTACCTGGTTGACACCGGACTGTATCAGTGGGATGCCGACCAGAAGTATCTGCTGGCGAAGTAATCAAATACCACGGAAGCAACTTTGCAGCGGGCGGGGAAAACCCCCGCCCGCTTTTCAGAATGACGGTTTATGAAGGAGGAATTATACTTGGCTGATATTATTCTGGAAATGAAAAACATCACCAAGGAATTCCCGGGCGTCAAGGCGCTGGATAACGTTAACCTTGTTGTGGAACGCGGAACGATCCATGCGCTGATCGGTGAAAACGGCGCCGGAAAATCTACGCTGATGAATGTGCTTTCGGGTATTTATCCCTATGGTACATATTCCGGCGAAATCTACTACAACGGGAAACTGTGCAAGTTTAAGACGCTGAAGGAATCTGAGGCGGAAAATATTGTTATTATCCATCAGGAACTGGCGCTGATTCCGCTGCTTTCCATCGGGGAAAACATGTTCCTCGGAAACGAGATCCGGAGCAGTGCCGGGATCATCGACTGGAATAAAACCTACGCTGAAGCGGAAAAGCATATGCGGCAGGTTGGCCTGCAGGAATCTCCACACTCACTGATCAAGGATATCGGAACCGGAAAACAGCAGTTGGTTGAAATAGCCAAGGCGTTCTCCAAGAATGTGAAACTGCTGATCCTGGATGAGCCGACGTCTTCTCTGAACGATGAAGACGCGAAAATGCTGCTTGACCTGCTTATGGAATTCAAGAAGCAAGGACTGACATCCATCATCATTACACATAAACTGAACGAGATCATCTACTGCGCAGATAAAGCCACGATTATTCGGGACGGCGCGACAATCACAACACTGGTCAAAGGTGTCGATGAATTCAACGAAGACCGAATCATCAAAGGGATGGTCGGACGTGCCATGGGCGACCGTTATCCCGAACGGGATCACAACGTACAGCCGGAAGTCCGGCTGGAGGTAAAAGACTGGACGGTTCACCATCCTCTTTATCCGGAAAAGCTGGTGGATGATCATATTTCATTCAAAGTTCATAAAGGTGAAATAATCGGATTCTCTGGTCTGCAGGGCGCCGGACGGACCGAGCTGGCCATGTCCATTTTTGGCCGGAGCTACGGTACGAATATAAGCGGTGAACTGTATCTGAACGGCAGAAAAACACGCCTGCGGGATCCGGAAGCGGCCATCCGCGCCGGTCTTGCCTATGTAACGGAAGACCGGAAAACGAACGGGCTTCTGCTGAATGAGAGCATCCGTTTCAATACGACACTGCCCCGGCTGGATAAAATCAGCAAAAGAGGTATAATTGATCAGGACAGGGAAAAGATAGCGGCGGAAAACATGAGAAAGGAAATGGGTACAAAGACTCCCTCAATTGAGCAGAAAGTGGGCAACCTCTCAGGCGGGAACCAGCAAAAGGCTTTACTTGGGAAATGGATGTTTACGGAGCCGGATATCCTGATCATGGATGAACCGACCCGCGGCATTGACGTAGGCGCCAAGTATGATATCTACTGTCTGATGAATCAGATGGTGGCAGACGGCAAATCCGTTATCATGATATCATCGGAAATGCCGGAACTGCTTGGGATGTGCGATCGAATATATGTAATGAACGAAGGAAGGCTGCTGGCTGAATTGAACGCGAAGGAAACGTCCCAGGAAGAGATTATGGGATATATCATCAGAGACAGTTAAGTATCACTTTGCCCGGACGAAAGAAAACATTTTTGAAAAGGAGTGTTATTCTATGGCGGCTTCCACCGCGAAGAAAGGCGCTGTTCAGAACAGCAGCAAAGGAAAGACAATTGATTTTCTGACGAAAAACTCCATGACTATCGCACTGGTCGCTGTGTTCATTCTGTTCGCAGCATTGACAAACGGCAGACTGCTGTACGCTCAGAACATGTCCAACCTGCTGCTGCAGAACGGATACGTTCTGGTTATGGCCTGCGGCATGCTGCTGTGCATCCTGACAGGCGGCAACATTGACTTGTCAGTCGGCTCTGTGATCTGTATGGTTGGCGGGCTGGCTGCCGTACTGGTAACGAACCTGGGATGGAATCCCTACCTTGTGATCCCGATTTGTCTGATCGCCGGACTGGCTATCGGCGCATGGCAGGGATACTGGATCGGTTTTGTCCGGATTCCGCCCTTCATCACTACGCTGGCCGGAATGTTCATCTTCAGAGGCATTGGGCGCCTGGTCCTGGATAACAAGACTGTTCCGATGCAGAATGCATCTTTTAACAATCTGTTTACCTCCTATATCAACATTCCCGGACTGGACGTTATTTCCACAAAGCAAGCGCCGGTGGACAATCCCCACATCTGGTCTCCTTTGCTGATCGGCGCAGTTGTCGTTGTGCTGATTCTGCTGTTTACGATCAAGGGACGGATCAGCAAGAAAAGGAACGGCTATCATCTGAATTCTTCTGTGGTGGATTACGGCAAGATTGCCGTGATCGGTGCTTTGATCATGTGGTACAGCTGGAAACTGAGCGAGTACAAGGGCATCTCCGTCATGCTCCTGTGGGTACTGGCCATATGCCTGATTTACTATTTCATTACTTCCAAGACTGTCATCGGCCGCTATTTCTATGCGGTCGGCGGCAATGAAAAGGCAACGAAGCTGTCCGGCATCAATACGAACAAAATCTATTTTCTGGCCTATTCAAACATGGGTTTGATGGCCGGTCTGTGCGGCCTGCTGTGCCTTGCCCGCGTTGGCTCGGTTTCCGGCCAGACCGGTACCTCCTTTGAAATGGACGCGATCGCTTCCTGCTTCATCGGAGGCGCTTCCGCTTACGGAGGAAGCGGTACGGTCGGCGGTGTTGTCATCGGTGCTTTGCTGCTGGGTGTGCTAAATATGGGAATGTCCATTCTCGGCTTTACAGATTCCTGGCAGTACGTGGTCAAAGGCGGCGTTCTGCTGGTCGCTGTTATATTCGATGTGGTTTCCAAACGGAAAAAGAGCTGAGTTTGAAAAATGCTTACCGGAAGGGCAGCCGCCTTTCCGGTTTTTATTATGCCGGGCATGACACAATCCTTTCCGGTGAAAGCATACTCCCGTTGAGATCAAAGATGAATCTGGCAAATAAAAACCCGGAATCCTTAATTATCAAGGATCCGGGAAAGTGGCTCAAATAGGACTCGAACCTATGACACTCCGGGTATGAACCGAATGCTCTAGCCAACTGAGCTATTGAGCCAAAGTTGCGGGGGAGGGATTTGAACCCCCGACCTCCGGGTTATGAGCCCGACGAGCTGCCAACTGCTCCACCCCGCGTCACGACCGCCCCTCACAGGCGACATGATGTATTCTATATAAAAAGCAGACAAAAGTCAAGCCTTTTTTTCGCTTTTTTCACATTCATCCATGCCGTTGCACAGGGTTAACGCAAAAACCGCCGGAGACGCCGGAAACCGGTGAGGATACGGCAGCTCCGATTTGAGAAAAGCGCTGTTTTCTGCTAAAATGGGTTTGTCTGTTACAGAGACGGGTACAATGGACAGAAATGAAGGCAAACGGTATGATGTGGATTATTGCGAATGAAAACGCGGGAAGCGGTTCGGGAAAAACAATGCTCGAAAGAACGAAGGAGCTGCTGCAGCAAAAAAATATTCCGTTTCAGGTTAAAACAACGGTTCATCCCGGCGATGCGGGGAAATATGCCGACGAGGCCATGAATCAGGGGATCCGGGATCTGATCTGTCTGGGGGGAGACGGAACGAATTTTGAAATAATCAACGGACTGGCCGGAAGATTCGCTTCACTCTATTTTGTTCCCTGCGGGACCGGTAATGATTTCATAAAAATGTTCGGTTATCCCGGGGATCCGATCCGGGCCCTGGAATGCCAGCTCAACGGGATTCCAAGCCGAATTGATATAGGGAAAGCCAATGACCTTTTCTTTTTGAATGTGTCCGGCAGCGGTTTCGATGTGGAAGTGCTGAAACAGGCAGCACGGTATAAACATCTGGGGCAGGGGATCCTTCCTTATCTGCTTGGTATTTTCTCCGCGCTGAAACATTTCAGCCCTCTGCCTGTCGAAATGACGGTGGACGGTAAAACCGAAAAGAAGGAAGTTACCATCTTTTCAGTCGGGAACGGAGCTTATATCGGAGGCGGAATGAAAGCTGTTCCCGGTGCAAAAACAGACGACGGTCTGTTTGATGTGGTGGTTGCGGACCGGATGAGCACTCTTTCCATTCTTCGTTTCCTGAAGAAGTTTATCGCCGGAAAACATACGACACTGAAGGAGATTCACTGTCTGCGGTGCAGTGAACTGACAGTGAGGTGCCCCGGAATGACGGTCGATCTGGACGGAGAGCTGATTCCGATGGATGAAGTGCATTATGAGCTGATTCCCGGAGCGGTTGAAATCAGGATTCCGGTGGGATGATTCCGGCTGATCAAGTCAATGGTTCTTCCGTATTGCGCGGGCTTGTTTCCGAACAAAGATGCGTGTATAATAAAAAAGGTTTGATTTCAGCGAAAAACCAATAAACGGGGGTGGAGCCTTGATGGACAAATGGGACGACCGTTTTATGCAATTGACGTATACAATTGCAGGATGGTCCAGCTGCTTTCGAGCCGGCCGGAGTATAGGCTGCGTCATCGTGAAGGATAAACGAATTATGACCACCGGATATAACGGGGCGCCGGCGGGTATCCGTACATGCAGGGAAAAGGGTGAATGCCTGCGCGATAAGCTGGGAATTCCCAGCGGCACCCGAATGGAAACCTGCTATGCGGTTCACGCGGAGCAGAATGCCATTGTTCAGGCGGCAAAGCTGGGCGTTTCCATCGATGGGGGGACGCTGTACTGTACGCACCAGCCCTGCTCCATGTGCTGCAAAATGATTATTAACAGCGGGATCCGAAGAGTTGTATACAAAGAAGGATATCCCGATGACTTTACACTGGAGCTTTTTGCAGAAGCGGGTGTTCAGCTCGAACGATATGAAAAAGAGCTGATCGGGTAACTCCGGTTCCGGACAACCGGAGATTTGAAAAAGAGGAGACCGGAAATCAATGAGATATCATATTGATACCATTCCGATCTGGGACGCGGTCAAGCTGGACGGAGAATGCCCTTTATGCGCCCTCGAGCGGAAGACGGAGCTTGGAGAAGCAGAGCGGTATCTGGGCGCATCCGTTATGGAGCCGGACATCCGGATTAAGGTTAACGACCGGGGCTTTTGCCGGAAGCATCATCAGATGCTGTTTTCCATGAGCAACCGCCTCGGACACGCGCTGATGCTGGAAAGCCATACCATCGAAAACCGGAAAAAGACCTCCCAGATCTTTGAAAAAATGAACCGGGCGGCGGATCAGCTGATCAATGCAGGCCTGGGGGACAAACTGAACGGAAAGACGAAAAACGCGGCGGCTGTGATTACCGGGGAAGCCGATAAACTGACGCAATTATCTGAAACCTGCCTGATGTGCGACACCATCCGGGAGAACATGCTGCGGTATCTGCACACTTTTTTCCATCTGTATAAACAGGACAAGGATTTCAGCTCCCGGATCGCCGGCGGAAAAGGATTTTGTCTTCCGCATACCGGACAGCTGATTGCGGTCGCCGCGGAGGAACTGAACAGCCGGGAACTGGGAGAGTTTATCCGGATGATCACCCGGATCGAAGCGGAGAATCTTGACCGGATTCAGGAGGATATCTCCTGGTTTATCAAAAAGTTTGACTACCGGTATGAATCGGAATCCTGGAAAAACAGCAGGGACGCGGTAGAAAGAACCGTCAACAAGACCAGAGGCTGGTGCGTGGGAAAGGAACCGGTACCGGAAGAGTAATCGGATCATATAAACAGATACGGAGGAAAATGCGGATGACGATTCGGGAAGTCGCGGAAATCGTGGAAGGGAAGATTCTGACAGGCGGAGACCGGATGGAAGAACCGGTGGATACGGCCTGCGGTTCCGATCTGATGAGTGATGTGCTGGCCTTTGTGAAAGAGAAGACGGTTCTGATTACCGGTCTGATCAATCCGCATGTGGTCAGAACCGCCGAGATGCTGGATATTACCTGTATTGTGTTTTCCCGGGGAAAGATACCCGGCGACGAGATTCTGGAAATGGCGGACGAAATCGGCATTACGGTCATTTCGAGTCCGCTGACAACCTATACGGCCTGCGGTGAGCTCTATATCCACGGTTTACCCGGCACCAAGAAAAAGCAGGAGGGGGTGTAAAACGTGGCGGTACTGCTGGAAAAAAGCTTCCCGGTGGAAGCCGGCGCTTATACCACAGCCGGAGAAGCATCCACCACGATCAAACGCACCCTGAAGCAGCTGGGAATCAGCGCCGATGTGCTGCGCCATGTTTCCGTTGCATGTTACGAGGTAGAGCTGAACCTGGTGATCCACAGTCTGGGCGGAACGCTGACCCTACTGGTGGATCCGGAGAAGGTGACGCTGATTTCCAAAGACATCGGCCCGGGAATTCCGGATATTGACAAAGCGATGACGGAGGGGTTCTCCACGGCGAATGAAGAAGCGAGGACGCTTGGATTTGGCGCCGGCATGGGGCTTCCCAACATGAAACGGAACGCGACAGAGTTTGACATTCAAAGCGAAGTGGGCGTTGGCACAACGATTACCATGTCTTTTGCGCTGAAATGACCCGGTACGCTTTCACATTCCGAAAGGATGAGAACTGAAAAAGATGGAAACGAAGCGATTTCATTCAGTCAGACTGGAAGGGGATAAGTGCAGGGGGTGCACGAACTGTCTGAAGCGATGCCCGACAGAAGCAATCCGGGTCAGAGGAGGCCGGGCTCACATTATTGATGAACGATGCATCGACTGCGGGGAATGCATTCGTGTCTGCAGCTATCATGCGAAGGTGGCGGTGACCGATCCGCTGAGCTCGATCAGCCGTTTTCGCTATAAAATCGCCCTGCCTGCACCCAGCCTGTATGGTCAGTTCAAGGAACTGAGAGGAATCAGCCAGGTGCTGAACGGACTGAAGCAGATGGGCTTCGACGAGGCGTTTGAAGTCGCGCGCGGAGCGGACGTTGTCAGCCGCGCTATCCGCGAAAGGCTGAGGAATCCCGATCTGCCCAGGCCGGTCATCTCCAGCGCCTGCCCCGCCATTGTCCGGCTGATCCAGGTCCGTTTTCCCGACCTGATCGATCATATCGTGGATGTGCGGCAGCCGATGGAAGTGGCCGCGATGATTGCGAAGCGGGAATTTGCGCGGACGCATCAGGTGCCCGAATCGGAAATCGGATGCTTTTTTATTACCCCTTGTCCGGCAAAGGTGACAGCGGTGCGGAATCCGATCGGCCATGAAACCAGCGCCGTGGACGGAACGATTTCCGTTTTGGAGATTTATGGCCTGCTGAGCAGTCAGATCCGAAACGCACCGGTGGATATTACGATCGAAACCGCATCGGATCTTGGCGTGGGATGGGCCAAAAGCGGAGGAGAATGCAGAGCTGTCAGCCCGGAAAACAGCCTGGCGGTAGATGGAATTGAGAACTGCATCCGAGTACTGGAAGAAATTGAGGACAACAGGCTGCGCGGGCTTGAATTCTTCGAGGGCGCTGCCTGCACCGGCGGGTGCGTCGGCGGACCGCTGAATTTTGAAAACAATTATGTGGCCCGGTCGAATGTCGGCAGACTCAGCAGCAGAACGGCGGATCCGGATCTGAATGTGGACAGCGGACTGATGACGAAATATGACCTGTATGACAGCAGCCGGATTCTTCCCAATACCGCGATGAAACTGGATGACGATCTGATCGAGGCGATGCGCAAGATGGATCGCATTGAAACAATCTATAAAGAATTGCCCGGTTACGACTGCGGAAGCTGCGGAAGTCCGACCTGCCGCACATTTGCGGAGGACATCGTTCAGGGAGCGGCAACGCAGATGGACTGTATTCATAAAATGAAGGAACAGCTGAGAATTATGGCACAGCAGATGGTCAATCTGGCACAGACAACGAGAGAGTAAGGAGGCCGGCAATATGACGATTAAGGAATTGACCGAACTGATTGAAGGAGCGGATCTGACACCGGACGCTGAGAAGGACGCAACGGTAACCTGCGGCTATACCTGCGATCTGCTGAGCTGGGTGATGGCTCACGGCGCGGCCGGAATGGCATGGGTTACCGTACAGACCCATATGAATGTGATTGCGGTCGCAAGCCTGATGGAGATGGCGGCCGTCATCATTCCGGAAGGAATCGAAATGGAGGAGCCGAGTCTGGCAAAGGCCAGGGAAGAAGGCATCAATGTGCTGTCCACCAGGCTGACGTCCTATGAAGTCTGTGCCAGACTGGCAGCAGCCGGTCTGCCCGGAAAAAATCGGGAGGAATAAGCAATGTGGGCGGATTTGCATATGCATTCCTGCCTGTCTCCCTGCGCGGATGAGGATATGACTCCGGCAAATATCTGTGGCATGGCTCATATTAAGGGGCTGCAGGCGATTGCGCTGACGGATCATAATACAGGAAGAAATCTGCCATACGCGAAAGAAGCCGCGGATTATTACGGCCTGATCTTTATCCCCGGGATGGAAATTACGACCCGGGAGGAAGTGCATCTGCTCGGATATTTTAAAGACGTCGATACAGCGGTCCGTGTCGGGGAAATTTTTACGGAACACCTGCCGAAAATGAAGAATAAGCCGGATTTTTTCGGTACACAGTACGTCATGAATACGGATGATGAGATCGTGGCGGTGGAAGACAGGCTGCTGATCGGAGCAACGGATCTTTCGCTGATGGAATGTACGGAGATTATCCGGTCCAACGGAGGCGCTGCGGTTCCAGCGCATATTAACCGGGGACACGGCCTTCTGGTCAATCTCGGCCTGTTTCCGGACAAACCTGATTTTCCGGTGGTTGAAGTGAGGCCGGAATTAGCGGTCAATGAAAAAATCATTGCCGGTAAACGGCAGCTTTGGTCATCTGACGCCCATCATCTGGGAGATATTCTGGAAGCGGTCAGCGATGTTCCGGCTGAAAGGTTTTCGGCGGGAGGGCTGTTTGATTATCTGCGCGGATTATAGGGGATCATGCAGATACCGGCTTCTTTCCGATTCAGTTGCCGGCGTTATCAATAGTTAGTTTTAACTAACACAATTTGATAAAAAAAAGGCCGCAAAACCCTTTTCACAGCAGAGTAATTATGTTAAAATGAACAGGTTGGAAATGCGGGGATACCGCTGTTTTATCTGTATTGATGAATCCAATAGTAAGGAGGTCAAAGACTCTATGCCTGACAAGAAGGAAAAGTATGCGCTGCTCCAGAAGGCGATCGAAAAGCACAAAGGAGAGCGCGGCGCTGTGATGCCTGTACTGCAGGAGGCCATGTCTATCTTCGGTTATGTTCCGCAGGATGTGCAGCAGATGATCGCGGACGGACTGGGTGTTACCCTGTCGGAGGTGTACGGCGTTTCCACTTTCTATTCCCAGTTTTCTCTGGAACCCAAAGGGGAGCACGTGATCGGTGTCTGTCTCGGAACGGCATGCTATGTCAAGGGCAGCCAGAAGATCCTCGATAAGATCAGTGAAGAGCTGAAAATCGAGCCCGGCCGGACGACACAGGATGGTCTGTTTTCTCTGAATGCGACCCGCTGCCTCGGCGCGTGCGGCCTGGCTCCCGTAATGATGATTGGGGAAGAGGTCTACGGCCGCCTGACTCCCGATCAGGTTCCTGCGATTCTGGACAAGTACCGGAAAGCCGAATAAGCAGCAGGAAAGCGAGGAATGATCGTGCGTGACCTGAGCCTTCATCTGCTGGATCTGGTCCAGAACAGCATTACAGCCGGAGCGAATCTGATTACGATCCGGATTTCGCTTGACGAACAGAAGATGCTGACCATGGAGCTGATCGATGACGGCAGAGGAATGAATCCTGAACTGCTGAAGCGGGTCACCAGCCCGTTCGCGACTACGCGGACTACCCGTAAGGTCGGACTGGGAATTCCGCTTATGAAGGAGAATGCCGAAAAGGCCGGCGGATCTTTTCAGCTGGAAAGCGAAGAAGGCGTTGGGACACGCTTAACCGTTGTAATGGATACCGGGAATATCGACTGCCTGCCGCTGGGAGATCTGGAGGGTACGCTGCTCAGCCTGATGCTGACCAATCCGATGCATCCGGATTTTCTCTTCATCGGGAAGGCTCCGAAAGGAAGCTGCTCCTTTGACACGAGGGAAGTGCGGGCCACGCTGGGAAACGATATTCCGTTCAATGAGCCTTCGGTAGCCATGTGGCTGAAAGAAGCGCTGCACGAAGAAATGAACCCGATTTTTGGAGGTGTATTATTATGAAGTCTTTGGCTGATCTGCAAGCTATCCGCGCACGGACCCTGGAAAACATCAACATGCGCAAGGATGAGGATGCCTGCCGCGTGATCATCGGCATGGCTACCTGTGGAATTGCTGCCGGAGCCCGTCCCGTCATGCTGGCGTTCATGGATGAAATCGCCAAGCGTAATCTGAAGCATGTGACTGTGAGCCAGACCGGCTGCATCGGCATGTGCCGGTATGAACCCATGCTGGATGTCGTTTTACCCGGCCAGGAGAAGGTCACCTACATCCATGTGAAACCTGAGATGGTTCCGCGGATTGTTTCAGAACACATTGTAAACGGTCATCCGGTGGAAGAGTACACCATCGGCGCCGCGAAAGACTAATCAACGACAAAGAGGAGGAATTTCCAGATGGAGCTTTATCGTTCACATGTACTGGTCTGCGGCGGTACCGGCTGCTCTTCTTCCGGCTCTGCGAAGCTGATTGAACGCTTCGAGAATCAGCTGAAGGAAAAAGGCCTGGACAAAGAGGTCAAGGTGGTTCGTACAGGCTGCTTCGGATTGTGCGAAGCCGGTCCTGTGGTCATCGTATATCCCGAAGGAACTTTCTACAGCCGCGTAAAAGAAGAAGATGTTGACGAAATCGTCAGCGAGCATCTGCTTAAGGGCCGGAAGGTTCAGCATCTGGTCTATGTGGATCACAAGACCCACGAGAGCAGCGTGCAGAAGAGCCTGAGCGAAATCGGTTTCTACAAGCAGCAGCAGCGGGTCGCTCTGCGGAACTGCGGCGTGATCGATCCCGAAAACATCGATGAATATATTGCCTTTGACGGATATCAGGCGCTGGGCAAGGCGCTGACTGAAATGACCCCCGAGCAGGTAATTCAGGTCGTTCTGGATTCCGGTCTGCGCGGACGCGGCGGCGCCGGTTTCCCCACCGGGAAAAAGTGGCAGTTTGCCAGAGCCAGCAAAGCCGAGCACAAATATTTTGTCTGCAACGCCGATGAAGGCGATCCCGGCGCGTTCATGGACCGTTCTCTGCTGGAAGGTGATCCGCACGCCATTCTGGAAGCCATGGCGATCGGCGGATACGCCATCGGCGCGGATGAAGGCTGGATTTATGTCCGGGCTGAGTATCCCATCGCCGTAAAACGGCTGGAAAAAGCGATTGAACAGGCTCATGAATACGGCCTGCTCGGCAAGAACATCTTCGGTACGGACTTCAGCTTTGACATTCATATCCGTCTGGGCGCCGGCGCTTTCGTCTGCGGTGAGGAGACCGCTCTGATGGCATCCATCGAAGGCAAGCGCGGCGAGCCGAGACCCAAGCCTCCGTTCCCCGCGGTGAAGGGTCTGTTTGAGAGCCCGACCAATATCAACAACGTCGAAACGCTCGGAAACGTTGCCCAGATCATTCTGAAGGGCGCAGACTGGTTCAAATCCATCGGTATCCCCACCTCCACCGGAACGAAGGTTTTCGCCCTGGGCGGCAAGATCAACAATACCGGCCTGGTGGAAGTTCCGATGGGCGTACCGCTCCGCACCATTATTGAGGACATCGGCGGCGGCATTCCCAACGGAAAGAAATTCAAAGCCGTTCAGACCGGCGGTCCTTCCGGCGGATGTATTCCGGCCAGCCTGCTGGATATCTCCGTGGATTATGATTCCCTGACCTCCGTGGGCGCCATGATGGGCTCCGGCGGAATGATCGTCATGGATGAAGACAACTGCATGGTCGATATTGCCCGGTTCTTCCTTGATTTCACGGTAGACGAGAGCTGCGGCAAGTGTACTCCCTGCCGGATCGGTACGCGCCGGATGCTGGAGATTCTCCAGCGGATCACGGAAGGGAAAGGCCAGGAAGGCGATATTGAGAAGCTCGAGACTCTGGCTGAAAACATCAAGGCCAGCGCTCTGTGCGGATTGGGCCAGACGGCTCCGAACCCCGTTCTGAGCACGATCAAATTCTTCCGGGATGAATATGAAGCCCATATCAAAGAAAAGCGCTGCCCCGCGCATCATTGCCAGGCGCTTCTGAATTATGAAATTACGGATGCCTGCCGCGGATGTACAGCCTGTGCCCGGAAGTGCCCGGTGAATGCGATCTCCGGTACCGTGAAGCAAAAGCATGTCATTGATACACAGAAGTGTATTAAATGCGGCAACTGTATGGCGACCTGCAAGTTCGGCGCCATCATCAAGAACTAATCGCGCGAGGAGGAACAACACAATGGAAAATCTCGTAAAGCTTACGATTGACGGCGTCCCTGTTGAAGTTCCCGCTGGCACGACGGTTCTGGAAGCGGCCAAGAAAGCCGGGATTAAGATTCCGACGCTGTGCTACCTGAAGGATATCAATCAAATCGGCGCCTGCCGGATGTGCCTGGTGGATACGGGAGCCCGGGCCTTTGGTGCGGCCTGCGTACTGCCTGTTTCCAACGGGATGAACGTGAAGACCAATACCCCCAAGATTCGCTCCGCCCGCAAGACCAATCTGGAATTGCTGCTGAGCAATCACGATAAAAAGTGCCTCAGCTGCGTGCGCAACCAGAAATGCGAACTGCAGCAAATGTGTATTGATCTCGGTGTTGAAGATACCGATACGTATGCCGGCAAGATGAACGAATACGATATCGATGATCTGAGCCCTTCCATTGTACGGAATAACAACAAATGTATTCTGTGCAGACGCTGCGTCGCCGCCTGTAACAATACCCAGGCCGTCGGCGTGATCGGTCCTGTGGCCCGCGGCTTCAAGACCCAGATCAAATGCGCATGGGACAAGTCTCTGAGCGAAGCTGCCTGTATCAACTGCGGCCAGTGCATCGCCGCCTGTCCGACCGGTGCTCTGCATGAAAAGGACAGCACCAAAGAAGTATGGGGTCTGCTTGCTGACAATACGAAGCATGTTGTTGTACAGCCGGCTCCCGCTGTCCGCGCCGCACTGGGTGAAGAATTCGGCATCCCGATGGGCACTTCCGTAACCGGAAAGATGGCCGCCGCGCTGCGCCGCCTTGGATTTGAAAAAGTCTTTGATACGGACTGGGGCGCTGACCTGACGATCATGGAAGAAGGAACCGAGTTTATCGGCCGCCTGAAGAACGGCGGAACCCTGCCGCTGATCACCAGCTGCTCTCCCGGCTGGATCAAGTTCTGCGAAACCTATTATCCGGACTTCATTCCGAATCTGTCCTCCTGCAAGTCTCCCCACGAAATGGAAGGCGCGATGATCAAGAGCTATTGGGCGGAGAAGGAAGGGATCGATCCCAAGGATATCCGTGTCGTATCCGTTATGCCCTGTACCGCCAAGAAGTTTGAAGCCAAACGGCCTGAGCTGGGCCATGACGGGCTTCAGGACGTGGATGCTGTCCTGACGACCCGGGAACTGGCCCGTATGATCAAGGAAGCCGGTATTGATTTCGTGAACCTGCCTGACGAAGACTTCGATCCCATGCTGGGCGAGAGTACCGGCGCGGGCGTCATCTTCGGTGCCACCGGCGGCGTGATGGAAGCCGCTCTGCGTACCGTATATGAAGTGGTTACCGGTGAAACCCTCGAGAAGGTTGACTTTGAAGCTGTCCGCGGAACAGAAGGCATCAAGGAAGCCAGCGTCAAAGTGGGCGATCTGGATGTGAAGGTTGCCGTGGCGCATGGCACAGCCAACGCGGCGAAGCTGCTGGACAGCATTCGCAGCGGTGAGAAAAACTACCACTTCATCGAGGTTATGGGATGCCCCGGAGGCTGCGTGACCGGCGGCGGTCAGCCGATTGTGGACGCTCAGACCCGGATGGAATGCGATCCCAAGGCCCTGCGTGCAAAGGCCCTCTACACCGAGGATGCGAACAAGCCGCATCGGAAATCCCATGAGAACGCTTCCGTCATGGCCCTGTACAAGGACTACCTGGGTGAGCCCAACAGCCATAAGGCTCATGAACTTCTGCATACCACCTATACAAAGCGTGAAAAATACATCAAATAACCGGAACTGAAAACCACGGGGACGCTTCCTGAGTGAAGCGTCCCTTTTCATTGTCAGAAATCACCGAAAATGATACAATAAACCGTGAAAGGCAGGGATAGGCGAAATGATTCAGGAAGTATGGATTCATACACTCGAAGAGCTGATGCCGCTGATGTCCGAACAGGAATACCGGCCGGAGCTGAAACGGAACCGCTCCAGCTATCTGTATCGCGGAATGCCGGACGTGGCTTATCAGATGCGTACCAGCCTGTGGCGCTGCTGCGGAGCGCTTCAGGCAACGCTTGAGCCTGCCATACTGAATAATTTTGCCAAATATTCCGTACGGGAAGATCCTACCGTGGCCCATTCTGTCTGGAATCAGATGATCACAGGGCAGCACTATGGCCTGCCAACCCGCCTTCTGGACTGGACGCATTCAGCACTGGTAGCTCTTCATTTCGCTATGACAGAGGATAACCTGTCTGAAATGGAGCATCATGAATGCGTGGTATGGCGGATCGATATGCAGGAGCAGATTGATCATCTGCCTGAAAAATACCGGCTGGCGGTCGGCAAACAGCAGACGACACTGTTTTCGGTTGAGATGCTGAACCGGATCACGGACAGTTTGTATCAGTATGACGAGGATATGGGAGATCATTCCATGGTCATCATTGAACCGCCATCCACCAATCCGAGGATTGTTACACAGTACTCTTTCTTCTCTCTGGTGCCGATGGGAATGACCGATATCGAAAAATATCTGAATGAATATACGAGCCATACAGTAAAATATATTATTGACAGAAATCTGAGGTGGCGGGTCAGGGACATGCTGGATCAGCTGAACATCTCTGAACGGTTGTTTTATCCCGGTCTGGAAGGGCTCAGCAAATGGATTGCCAGGCATTACTATGTAAAATAAGAACCGTGCCGGCTGGCTTTCGCCTGCTGAGCCGGGGAGGAGAAGAATGGGAAAGAGAACAGCTTTTATCGCCGCGCTGCTGATGATCCTCAGCGCCGCGGTTTGCGGATGCGCTGAGATTGAAATCAGCGAGGTCATGGCCAGCAACGGCTGGTTTGAAAACGGCCATGCCTGGGACTGGGTTGAAATCCATAACACCGGAAATGAAACCGTTAACCTGAGCGGATGGTTTTTCAGCGACAGCAAAAAGGATCCGGCCAAATGGGCTTTTCCGGAAGGAACCAGGCTGAAGGGGAGCGGTTATCTGACAATCTTCTGCACGGATGAAGACTGCAAGACTTCCGGAAGCGGAGATGTTTTCTATACCGATTTCGCAATATCGGCCAAGGGGGAAACGATTCTGCTGTCGGATCCGAACGGGAAGGAAGTCCAGCGCCTCAAGGTTCCCGAACAATATGGCTGCATCAGCTGGGGCCTTCCGGAGGGAGGATCAGAATACGGCTATTTCGAAACAGCAACGCGGGGGAAAAAGAATGAAAAAACGGCCTACAACCGCCGGACGGTGTCTCCGGTTTTGCTGCTTCCCGGCGGATTTTATCATGATCCGGTTGTGGTAACCGCGCAGGGTCCTGAAAATGCTGTCATCCGCTATACCACGGACGGCAGTACGCCGGGCGTCAGAAGCAAAGTTTTTCCGGCCGGCGGCTTAACCGTAAAAAAAACGACGCCCCTGAGGATCCGGGCGTTTCAGGAGGACGCGGTATCTTCCGAGACAGTCAGCGCCACTTATTTTATCAACGATGTTCCGGGAACCGCTGTCGTCAGCCTGATTACAGATGACCAATACCTGTTCAGTAAAAAGACCGGCATCCTGGTCAAAGGAAACGGAAGTATTCCGAACTACAGCAAGGGCTGGGAATATCCGGTGAATATTGAGTATTATAACCGCGCGGGACAAAATGAAATCAATCAGATCGGAACCTTTACCGCATCGGGACACAGCGCCAGAATCAACGCGCAGAAAAGCATTGCCTTATACGCGCGAAAAGCCTGGGGGAAAGAGCTGTTTGAATTCAATCCCTTTCCGACACGCGATTACAGCGGCTACAAAAGCCTTCTGCTGCGTTCGGCCAACAGCGATTACAGCGCGACCAGACTCCGGGATATCGTGGCCAGCAGTCTGGCCGAAGGACAGGGAATCCTGTATCAGGATTATGAAGTCATTCAGGTATATATCAACGGAGAATACTGGGGGCATTATAATCTGAGAGAAAAAATCAACAAGTATTTCATCGCGCAGTATGAGCATGTAACGGAACAAAGTCAGATTGACGCCATTGATATTCTGGCCAGAACCGGAACGGATCAGTTTCTGCAGAACGGGGATAACAGGGATTGGCTTGAACTTGCGGACTTCTGTAAGACAAAGGATCTGAACATTCCCGAAAACCTGGCTTATGTAACGGAAAGGCTGGATATTGAAAGCCTGTTTACGCATGCCGCCTATGAAATTATTCTGGGTAACGTGGACTTTACCAACGTCCGGATTTACCGCGTGCCGGGCGGAAAATGGCGGTATCTTCTGTTTGATGTGGAGGCGTGCTGGAGGGGACTGGACAGGACGCCGCTGGAATATTATATTAAACCGGTCAAGGGAAAAATCCAGGGCTTCAGGCACGAACCGCTGAACGCGCTGCTGAATGTGCCGGAAATGAAAGACCGGTTTCTGAGAAGAGTCAGTGAACTGCTGGCAACAGTATTCCGATGGGATCATGTGGAGGAAGCTTTTGACCGCGTGATTGCACAACTGGAGCCTATTCTGCCGCGGCATATCAAAAGATGGGGAAACATGAAGCTGAGCAACTGGAAAAAGAATATCAGGGCGACGAAATACTATGCCCGGGTGAGACCGAAAAAGATTCCGGCCCTGTTGAAGGAAGCGATGAAGCTTTCCAAAGATGAGACGGAAACCTATTTCGGAGATACGCTGCGGCTGCTTGAAGAGACCAACAAGGCACCGTAAAAAAAACAGTCAGAGAGAAGGTCAGGAATCTGAACAGTCAATTAAAATTTCCCTGTCTGGTATTGGATCATGATGATACCACTGTCAATTCAACGGCAACGGTTCATTATCCCTGCTTTGTGGAGTATATGGAAACCTATTTCCCTCAGGTCCATATGACACTGGAGGAATACTTTCAGGCGAACTTTGATCCGGGGGTTGTTCCGATGTTTACGGAAATCTGCGGACTGACAACGGAACAGATGATGGATGAAGAACGATACTGGAAAGAGTATGCCCGAAAGCATTCAGCAAAAGCATATCCGGGCATCCGGGAAATTCTGACCGAACAGAAAAAAAGAGGCGGAAAAATTTTCGTAGTCAGCCACAGCTTTACCGAAAACATTCTGAGGGATTACAGGGAAAACCGGCTGCCGGTTCCGGATGAGGTCTTCGGATGGGAGTATCCGCCTGAGAAACGCAAACCCAATCCCTGGCCGCTGCAGGAAATTATGAGAAAATACGGATTTCAGCAGGCAGAAATGCTGATGGTGGATGACCTGAAGCCCGGATATGATATGGCACGGGACGCAGGCGTTCCCTTCGCTGCGGCCGGTTGGGCAAACGATATTCAGGCTATTGAATCTTTTATGCGGAAAAACTGCGGCCTGTACTTTAAAACTGTGCGGGAATTATACCGCTTTCTTTATGAATGAAGCGACGCTTTCACCGCAGAAGGGCCGTCCGTCAGGAGATCCTGCCGTAGTCCCGGCGTCTTAGAGGCAGAAAGAATCTGCGAAGCCAATAACGCATCCGTGCGGGAGCGGTCAGCTCCTTTTTCACAGTGCCTGCCGTAGAACGCAGAAGATCGGTATCGCTTTTCAGGGGCTGTACTCTGGAGTAATGAATCAGGGAAAGGCATTCACCGCAGGGAAGAATGGAGACCGAAAACCGGGGAGAACGATCCACTCTGCGCGCAAACCTCATGGGCGTTTCACCGGGAGAACGGATGAGGCCTTCGGAACGGAGCAATTCGCTCAGCTCCTGAACCCAGATTTCAAAACGCTCCCGTTCCGAAGCAGCATGCCGGTCACGTACGGATGGGGACGTTTTCCGAATTCGCCATACGATCAGCAGCAGGACCAGCAGGAAGGGAATCAGCCAGAGCAGCCAGCGGAACGGGAAACGGGGCCCCGGATCCGGTTCGGACGGAGGAACCTCATCAGAGGTGGAGGACGGCGGTTCCGTCGGCGGAATTACGGGATCCGGCGTCGGAGTGGCCTCGGGAGGCAGAGCGGAAGGCGTGGGTTCATCCTCCTGTGCCGGGGAAGGCTCGGGTTCGGTTGGTTCCGGATCCGGAGAAGGTTCTTCCGAAGGCGACGGCGTTGCGTCCGGCACGGCAGACGGAGGCGCCGCCTCCTGTCCGCTGTTTCCTCCGTGCCGTGGAGTAGCATCGAAAGTGAGCCAGCCAAATCCTTTAAAATAGATTTCAGTCCATGCGTGTCCGGAGCGGCCGGTTACGGTCGCTCTTCCGTTTTCGTCGGGTTCGGCCAGATAGCCTTCCACATAGCGGGCCGGAAGTCCGGCCATCCGGCTGAGAACGGTCATGGCAGAGGCAAAATAGGTGCAGTATCCTTCTTTTGAAGTCATAAGGAAAAAAGTAACAAAATCCTCGTTTTCCGGCTGAGGCTGAACATCCAGCGTATAACGGAAGCTTCTGGAAAGCCAGGATTGGATCGCCATGGCTTTATCGTAAGGAGTCAGACCCGCGGAAGCAATTCCGGAAGCCAGATCATAGACGGGCTGCTCCAGATGCGAAGGCAGAACCGTATAGGTGGAGGCAATTGCTTCATAGGCCGGATCGTCAAACGAAGCGGAAGCTTCAATGATCCGGTTCAGCCCGGAATCACCGGCGACGAAAAGCGGCGCCTGAACCGTCCAGGTAGCGCCGGCATTCAGATTTCGCGTTACAAAGACTTCCGACGCGTTTGAAAAGTACGGAACCAGATCTCCCCCGGGAATCAGTTCCCGGATTCGCTGCGGAACGAAAAGCGTGGAGGCGCTGTCCGAAAGCATACGTACAGAGATGGTCAGAGGATCGCAGAGAGAGCCGCGGGCTGTTTCCGGAGGAAGATTTTCGTTGAAGATGGACTCGCGGTTTTCTCTCTGGCTGAGAGCCTGCCACAGATACCGCCGGCCGCCGGTGGTATTGCTCCAGGAGCGGCCGTTATAATTATTATATAGGACACCGCGCAGATAGACGGTACGCGGAGCGGAAACCTGCATGACCGGATGATCGGAGATATCCGGTTTCCCTCCAAGCTGATTCATGCCCTGGGGATAATAACCCTCCGCTGCGAGCGAGAAAACATCCCGTGCTTCCGTGAAAAACAGCCGGTCCATAACCGCCTGACGAAGTTCATCCGCCTTTTCCTTCAGGGGAGCCAGTTCGCCGCTGTTCTTGGGGATCAGAAAGAAAGCCGCGGTTACAATGGCCGCAATCCAAGGAAGCAGACGAAAAGGATCCAGCTCTTCATACCGGTCCAGAATCAGACGAAGAAGAACGGCGGCGATGGCAGGCAGGATCCATGGCAGCAGATCCATCCGGTTGGAAAGCCAGACCAGCAGCGCCGCAATAATCGTCAGGCAAAGAGAAGGCAGCCAGGTAGCCTGATCCATCACAGCAAAACAGGAGACCAGAGGAATGAGAACGGTCATGATCCAGAGAACCGGATCCCGAATGAGCGGAAGCGCGGCTGTCTGGCCGGACAGCCGAAGAGACAGAGCAATCAGAACGTCATTCATGACGGAAAGGCCGTTCAGCGCGAAGAGCCAGAGCATCACACCGATAAGGCAGAGGGAAGCCCCGATGACAGCGGTAATCCGGTTGAAAGAGAACGCTTCAAACAATACAATCACAGCGGCTGCCCATAAAAGCAGCTGAGGCTGAGCAAAGGAGACATCCAGAATGCCAAGGAGCGGAATCAGAAGCCCTGCGGTCAGTAAAAAAGCGGACAGAGCATGATTCAGTTTCTGACGAAGGATTTTCTTCATTTTTTCATGCTCCTTTCCGGTTTTATCGGGCCTGATTCGGGGACGGATCTGATCCGTTTAATATATCCTGAATCGGAGAAACATAGTCAACCTCAATTCCCGCATGCCGAAGGCGCCCGATCAGCGGAAGAACGTCCGGATCATCCGGCGCGAAGGTGACCAGATAAAGACGAAGATTCGGCCCCATCCGATGCATCCGGATCATCACGTCCACCATGGCGTAATTCAGCCGGGCGGTAATGACGACGACACAGCCTACTTTGCGAAGCCGGCGGCTTTCCATAATCAGCACGCGCTCAAAGCGGTCCACAGCGGAGAAATCAACCCGCGCG
Source organism: Clostridiales bacterium (assembly GCA_015056205.1). Taxonomy (GTDB): domain Bacteria; phylum Bacillota; class Clostridia; order Christensenellales; family Aristaeellaceae; genus Aristaeella. The sequence goes on from SVGS01000001.1 coordinate 121,710, forward strand.
AGGTTGTCCAGCGATAAGGCAAGACTCATATTCTGATCCGGATCCGCAGGAGCGGTTCCCAAAAGCGGAAGGCGGAAATTATATCCGGCCTTCAGCTGATCGGACAGAACAGAAGCGGCAGTTTCCAGCAGCGCATCCCGCAGGTCGTCCTCCGCTTTCTGATTACCCCAGGAAGGCGGCCGGGAACAATCCATCAGGATCAGAACATCCTGCAGGATCGGTTCGTCAAAGGTGCGAACCAGCAGTTCATCTTTCCGGAGAGACAGCTTCCAGTGGATTTTCTTCATCGGATCGCCGGGCTGATAAGAACGCACATCTGAGGGAGCGTTCAGGTCTTCCGTTGCCCTGGACATGATATCGCTGCCCGGATCGCCGGGCGAAAGCGTAAGGGGTTCGGTGGAAAAAGTCTGCGGAAGAACAATCAGCCGGAAAAGGGAATCCGGCGTAGCCTTTTTCCGGGAAACGATCCCAAGGAGCCCCTCCACCGTACAGGATTCTATGCCGGAAGAAAAAACGCCCACGTGACGAGCCTTCAGGGGCATACGCAGCGATTGCCGACGGCCGGGCTGACTGCGCAGACGGATTTCGCGAAAATCCTGACCTGTCATAGAGGCAAGGGAAAGACGGACCGGCGCGATGGGAAACCATCCATGGTGAGAGATCCGCAGCAGCAGTGTTGCTTCCTGACCGCGGCATACGGAAGTCTCGGAAATTTCAGCGGAGACCTTCAGCGTGCCCGAAGCCCAAAAAACCGCGGCAAGCTCTGAAACGATCAGGACGACAATCAGCGCAGCCAGCATAAAGAAAAGCGGGCTTCCGGTGGACAGCGCGATCATCAGCATAGCGCTCAGAAGCGCCAGAGGAATACTTAACCGTACTCTCATAGTTTAACAGGAACGGTCGTGTTCTGCAGAATTGTTAAAAGAATCTGTTCCGACTGGATGTTTTTCATTCTGGCTTCCGGTGAAAGAACCATCCGGTGAGCCATGACCGGAAGGAACATATGCTGCACATCCTCCGGGAGCACAAAATCCCGGTTGTCCAGCAGTGCGCATGCCTGAGCCCCCCGGATCAGCGCGATGGAAGCCCGGGTGGAAGCGCCCAGCTGGAAAGCCGGATCTCTCCGCGTGGCTGCAGCAAGGGTGGCCACATAGGACCGGACTTCCGGGGAACAGTAGATCCGGGTAACCTGTTCCTGCATATTCAGGACATCCTGTGCGGTGCAGACCGGCTCAATGGTCTTCATAGGCGGGACGGATCCGGAATAACGCTCCAGAACATCCATTTCCTGCTCAATTGTGGGATAACCGATAGATATTCTCAGAAAAAAGCGATCCACCTGCGCCTCCGGAAGAGGATAGGTTCCGACAAATTCCCCCGGGTTCTGGGTAGCCAGGACGATAAACGGTTTGGGAAGGGGATGGGTTACCCCGTCGACGGTCACCTGATGTTCTTCCATGACTTCCAGCAGAGCGGACTGGGTTTTCGGGCTGGTCCGGTTGATCTCGTCCGCCAGAACAACCTGGCTCATGACTGCTCCTTCACGGAACTCCATTTCCCCGGTTTTGAAATTGACGAGCGTAAACCCGGTAACGTCGGACGGCATCAGATCCGGAGTAAACTGAATCCGCCGGAATGAACAGTCGAGCGAACGGGCCAAAGCGCTGGCCAGCGTGGTTTTGCCAACACCGGGGACATCCTCAATCAGCACATGGCCGCGGCACAGCAAGGCAATCAGCGCGTATTCCACAGCCTCTTCTTTTCCGACAACCGCACGTCCGATGGATTGCTGCAGGGTATAAATCATCTGCCCAGGATTTAGCACGGCAGTATCCTCCATGAAATAATACTTAACAGAAGGAATTATACCTTTATTTGTTGTAAACCGCAAGTTATGGTAAGATAAGGGCTGCGGGCAGCTGCCCGCAGAGGAGTGTTTGGAGGCATCAGCGATGATCAGGGGAATCGGACTGGATTTGTGTGAAATCGCCAGAATGGAAAAACTGAGGATGATGACACGGTTCGTCGAACGATACTTCAGCGAAAAAGAACAGCAGTATATCCGGGCGAAAGGCCGGAGTGCCGGACAGACCATGGCCGGGATCTTCGCGGCCAAGGAGGCGCTCGGAAAAGCGCTCGGAAAGGGACTGGACTTCGAACTGTCAGAAGCTGAAGTCTGGCATGATGATGACGGATGTCCTTATTATCATTTTCAGGGAGAGCTGAAAAACAGAATGGCCGGCATTATTCCGCATCTGAGCATCAGCCATGACGGCGGAATCGCGGGCGCCGTATGCCTGCTGGAATATGAAGGATCCGGCTGCACAGCGGCGGCTGGGGGAAAAGACGGCTGAAGTTCAGGAACGGCCGGTGCGAAAACAGCACATGAAATGTAGTCAAGGGTTGAAAAAGGGTCTGAAAAACCATATAATATTGCTATCAGGTTCTTATTTGAGATCGAACAGGAAAGGCGGCTGAGGAACATGACAATTCAGGAAAACTACCAGAAATGGCTGAAAGATTTTGAGAACGATTCCGACACAGTAAAAGAGCTCGAAGCAATTCGGAATGATCAGAAGGAGATTGAGGATCGGTTTTATACGGAACTCAGCTTTGGTACCGCGGGAATGCGCGGCGTGCTGGGAGCCGGTATGAACCGGATGAACAAGTATAACGTCCGCCGGGCCACAAAAGGGCTGGCCGGATATCTGAAAAGGAATCCGGAAGAGGCAAAACGCGGCGTGGTGATTGCTTACGACAGCCGTCGCTTCAGCGCTGAATTTGCCAGAGATACGGCGCTTGTGCTGTGCGCGGAAGGTGTTCCGGCGTATCTGTTCGATGCGCTGCGCCCCGTACCCGTGCTCAGCTACGCGGTTCGTCATCTGCATGCAATTGCCGGCGTGGTCATTACAGCCAGTCACAATCCTCCTCAGTATAACGGATATAAAGTATACGGAGAAGACGGTGCTCAGGTCGGCCCCGAAGCGGCTGCCGGAATTACCGAAGTGATCCGGTCCACCCGTTATACGGACTGCGTACTGATGGATGAGAAGGAAGCCCTGAGCCAGGGGCTGCTGAAGATCATCGGAAACAAGGAAGTCGATGATGACTATATTGAACAGATCAAGACGCTGATCATCAATCCCGAGCTTCTGAAGAAAGAAGGCTCGAAGCTGAATATCGTTTATACGCCTCTGCACGGAAGCGGAAATGTTCCGGTACGCAGACTGCTGAAAGAAATCGGCCTGACCAACGTTGCGGTTGTGAAGGAACAGGAAATGCCGGATCCGAATTTCAGCACCATCAAAGTGCCTAATCCGGAAGATCCCGGCGCTTATACATTGGCGTTTCAGCTGGCGGAAAAAGTCGGAGCCAGCGTGATTTTTGCAACCGATCCGGACTGCGATCGTCTGGGCGTCGCGGTGAAGGACAGCGCCGGAGAATGGCACCTGCTCACGGGCAATCAGATCGGATGCGTGATTCTGCATTATATTCTGTCCAGCAAGCAGAAAGCGGGAAATCTGCCGGCGGACGGCGCGGTGGTCAAGAGCATCGTCAGCACCAGCCTGGCGAACAGAATCTGCGAGCGCTACGGCATCGCGATTTTCGAAACACTGACCGGGTTCAAGTTTATCGGAGAGAAGATTCAGCAGTTTATGGATCGGGGAGACCATACTTTCCTGTTCGGCTTTGAAGAAAGCTATGGTTTCCTGAGCAGCACCTTTGTCCGGGACAAGGACGGCGTAAACGCCAGCCTGCTGATCAGCGAAGTAGCCTGTGCCTGTATGGCAGAAGGAATTACCCTGTATGACCGCGTGCAGGAAATATTTAAGGAGTACGGATACTACGTGGAGAAGGTAGCCTCCGCTACACTGCCCGGAAAAGACGGACTGGCCAGAATGAAGGAGATCATGACCTCTCTGCGGAACAATCCGCCGAAGGAACTGGCCGGAATGAAAGTAACCGCAGTTCGGGATTATCTGAAGGGCGTACGGGTTGAAAACGGGAAAGAAACGCCGACCGGCCTTCCCGCATCCGACGTGCTGTATTTTGAACTGGAAAAAGGCTGCTGGGTTTGTATCAGGCCTTCCGGAACCGAACCGAAGATCAAGCTTTACTGCAATGCCAACGCCAAAGAACGCGAAGAAGCCCAGAAGATCAGTGAAAAACTGGCGGAGGCTTCTCAGGCACTGATGGCATAATTGCTGATCCAATCATTTTGAGCGGAGGATATCTTTCATGTTCGGCAGATTCATGAATCAATACTATTATGGGAAAAGCGGAAAAGGGGATTTCCGTAAGGAGGATATGCCCGAAACCAGAATGCAGCTTTTCCGCGATACACTCAGAACCAGACTGAGCGGACTGTGCAGGCTGAGTCTGCTGTATTCGCTTGTGTTTCTGCCGGCCATTGTCGTGCTGCTGCTGGGGACTTATAACCTGCTGAACCGGGTAAACGTGATCTATTCCGCTCAGCAGGGAACCCTGCAGGAATATGTGGATGCGGTTCAGAAACAAAAGAACGGGGAAAACGCGGAGCAGGTCATTGTTTCCAAAGAGGAGCAGGACGCGATCGCCCAGATCGACGTGCAATCCCTGATGGACAGCATCCTGTATTCCACACTCCTCTGGCTGATGCCGTGTATCGCGATCACAGGGCCGTTTACTGCAGGGATCAGCTATGTGACCCGGAACTGGGCACGGGATGAGCATGCCTTTATCTGGACCGATTTTAAGGACGCGGTGAAGGAGAACTGGCGCCAAAGCCTGGTTGTCTCCATCATTACCGGCATCCTTCCGCTGGCAGCCTATGTGGGATGGAAGTTTTACGGTGATATGGCTTCCGGACAGATGCTGATGATGATTCCTCAGGTTCTGGTGATTCTGGTCGCTGTACTGTGGGCCTTAAGCGTGACTTATATGCATCCGCTGATTGTCAGCTATGAACTGAAGCTGAAGGATATTCTCCGCAACGCTTTTCTTCTGGGGATCGCAAGACTTCCCATGAGCGTTGGAATTCGTCTTTTACATTGTGTCCCGGCTGCCATTCTTTTTGCGGTCGTCTGGTTCTTTGGACTGGATCCCCTGCTTGGCTCGCTGATTCTGGCGGCTTACTATATGATCATCGGATTCGGATTAAGCCGGTTTATTACCGCAAGCTATACGAACGCTGTATTTGACCGGTTTATCAACAGCCGGATTGAAGGGGCCAAGGTCAACCAGGGCCTGAAGGATCCCGAGACTGACGATGAATCGGATGATGATGATGATGACAGCGGGGAACCGCAGAGAGTGACGGAATAATGTATCAGGAATTCGCGGAAATCTATGATGAACTGATGAACGATGTAAACTATGAAAGCTGGGCGGATTATTATACCCGCCTGCTTTCCGTTTATGGGATTCATAACGGGCACCTGTGCGAATGTGCCTGCGGAACCGGAAATCTGACGCTGGCAATGGAACGCCGAGGGTTCAGCATGACCGGCGCGGATATCAGCCGGGAAATGCTCTGGCAGGCCGCGCAAAAAAGCAGAAAACGGGGATTAACCATTCCCTTCGTACAGCAGGATATGCGTTCCCTGAATCTGCACCGGCCGGTGGATGCGGTACTGGCTACCTGCGACGGTGTGAATTATCTGCTGACGGATGAGGATCTGACCAGCTTTTTCCGCGCGGCTTACCGTTCAATCCGGCCCGGCGGCGCGTTGATTTTCGATATCAGTACCCCGCATAAATTACGGGATATTCTGTGCGCAGGATTAATGTGCGACGACCGGGAGTCCATCACCTATTTATGGGGAAATACCTGGCATGCCTCCCGAAGAACAGTGGATCTGGATCTTTGCTTTTTTCTGAAGGAGCCGGACGGAAGATACCGGCGCATGGAAGAGCATCAGACGCAGCGAGCCTGGAGTCAGCAGGAACTGAAAGACGGGTTATGGAAAGCCGGATTCCGGACGGTCAGTCTGTACAGCAACATGACGCTTCGGCCGGCCACCGAAGAAGATCAGCGATGGCATATTGCAGCAACCCGCCCGGAGCCCGAAGAATAAAATAAAGGTTCAGATAAGGAGAAGAAAAAACGATGGAATATAAGGATGAAATGCTGGAAGTGGATCTGGGAAACGGACAGGCCCGGGTTATGCTCTGCGAAACAACCCAGACCGTGCAGAAATGCGCGGATATCCACAGCTGCAGTCCCGTATGTACGGCAGCTTTGGGCCGCCTGATGACCGGTACTCTGATGCTGGGCATGATGCTGAAAGGGGAGGAAGAATCTGTTACCGTCAGCATTCGCGGAGGGGGACCGATCGGGACGTTAATCGCGGTTTCGGAACCGGGAAGAGTACGGGCATGCGCAGATCATCCACAGGTGGATTTGCCGCTCCGCCCGGATGGCAAACTGGATGTCGGAGGAGCGGTCGGGCATGACGGAATGCTGACTGTGGTCAGAGCGCTGGGACACGGCAAACAATATGTCGGGCAGAGCGCTCTGGTGAACGGCGAGATCGCAATGGATTTTGCGCAATATTTTACCATGTCCGAGCAGCAAAACAGCCTCGTATCCTTAGGCGTACTGGTCAGCGGTGATGCGGTTATGAAAGCCGGCGGACTGTTGATTCAACCCCTCCCGGGATGTGAAGACGGAATGATCGACCAGCTCGAGCTGCGCAGTCCCATGTTTGCGGATATCAGCCGGGAAATGACCTTTGCGGAACCGGAAATTCTGATTCAGGACTGGTTCCGCGGTCTGTCTCCGCAGATTCTGAAAAAAACACCGCTGCGTTATGAATGCACCTGTTCCCGGGAAAGAATGGCCGGAGCACTCATTTCCCTCGGAGCATCAGATTTGCAGAGCCTGATTGATGAAGGCCGGGGGGCGGAGCTGACCTGCCATTTCTGCCATCAGAAGCATTTCTTTTCAACCGGGGAGCTGCGCAGCATGCTGATTTCCGGAAGAAAATCCTGAATACGGAGGAAGAGTTATGAACGATTATCCGATCATCAATTTTGATCAGCAATTTGCTTCCTATACCAGTCAGTGGTTAAAAGATCATCAGGGAGAGTATAAAAACTATGATGAGATGGAATCCGATATTCCGAGGATTTATCTGTCATTTCTGAATACGAGAGCGGACTGGCTGTCCGGAATCACACCCGGAGCCTACTTTACTCAGTACGAAGACCCCAAGGTGCTGGTTGACTGGCTGATTTCCTATTGCAGGGCGGAAATCCCTGTTCCCGATCTGCTGACGGAACAGATTGAGAATGTCGGAAAGCCCTGTGAAAAACGGCTGCTGGAGCTGCTGAAGGATGAAGAGAATCCGGAAGAGGCGCGTATGCTGGCTGTGAGTATTCTGCGGGATCTGGGCAGTGAGCTTCCCAAGATGTTATATATTACCTGGCAGATGAACAGAAATGAAAAGGATGAACTGAAGGATCATGCGCTGGAAAGCCTGACAGAAATGGGCAAGAAGGTGGTTCAGCCGATTCTGCAGAACATTCAGAGTGCGAATCAATATGGGCAGGAAGCTCTGATGGAAGTTTTGAGCCATTTTCCGGGGGATGAACGGATCCTCCATTATGCCATGAAGCTATTTCAGGATGTACCGGATAACCGTGCGCTCATGGCCGGCTATTTGGCCCGGCTGGGAGATGAACGAGCGCTTCCGCTGCTGACAGATGCCGCTCAGGAACCGGGCCTTCGATATCTGACCTACATTGAAATCCGGAATGCCATTGAAATGCTGGGAGGAGAATGTCCGGAACGGGTTTTCGATGAAGATCCGGAATATGACGCGTTGAGGGATCTGGAATAATGCCGGATGAGAAACGGGAGTGATCTTCAGAAATGCTATGCCCGAAATGTGGTTATTATGCAGAAGATGAAATGATCGTCTGTCCTGAGTGCGGAGAAATATTAAAAAAGGAAACAATTGACAGGGGTGTGGGAGCACAGGCGATTCGTCAGGGAAAGCGAGCCAGGGAAAATGTGATGCGGGGCGCTGCTGCCAAACCTGCTGAAAAAACCGGAAGAAGCGGCGCAAGCCGTTCCTCAGAAAACAACCAGAGTCAAAAAAATGTCCGGGATGATAATCCGGAAGAGATGAAATCCTATGGGCAGCAGGAGACGCCAAGCATCACCTCTGACGCGGAGGGAATTGAACGAAAAAGAAGAAATCTGTATGACGATGAAGCTCTTGCTTTGGAGCGGTTCCAGATGGATGCCGCCCGGTATGAGCAGAGCCGAAGCAGACGGTCGGGTATGGTGAACTGGATCAAAGTTGCCCTCATTTCGCTGTTTGTGATTCTTGTTTTAGCTGTCGGAGGATGGTTCTTTCTGAATCGCACGGAAGCGGGGCAGAAAATCATGGCCCGGCTGGGAAAAGAAGCCAATTCGACCGCTCTCTGGGCTGTCGGAGAAGATCTCATGAACGACGGAGATATTGAAGGGGCCATTGAAATCTTTCAAAAAGCCAGAGCACAGGATGCTGCGGAAGGTACAGTTGACGTGGATGGACTGCTGATGCTGGGAAACGCCCTGGAAGCGGACGGAAGAACGGATGAGGCCGCTGCGCTTTATGAACAGATCTACACGGAAACACCTTCCAGAACGGAAGCCTACATCAATCATATACGCATTCTGATGACCGGCCAGCATGAGGGCGACCTGGCAAAAGCCGGAGAACTGATGAAGCTTGCCTACGACAAAACCGGAGATTCCAGTTTTGCCACCCAGCGAAGCGATTTGCTGCCTGCTCCGCCTGAAGTAGATCTGACAGCCGGTTATTATGAGGCAAAGAAATATATTGCCATTACTTCCTATCAGGGTTACGATGTGTATTATACATTTGATGATAAAGCTGAATTGCCGGCAGGGGGTATTTTATTCAGGGAAAGGGTTTTTCTGGATGAGGGGACTCATAATCTGAGAGCTGTAGCCGTGAACGGTGAGCTTGTCAGCGATGAACTGAGAGGAAGCTATAAAATCATTATGCCTTCACCGATGACACCCCGATGCACGCTGGCTCCCAATACCTATAAACATCGCCAGTCTGTCAAGCTGAAGCCCGGCAAAGATAACGAAAATGATGACGATATTGTGATCTACTATACTGTGGACGGTTCCAATCCGGATGCGGACTGCCCGGTCTATAACGGGGAGGCCATCTGGCTTCCCAACGGAAGAGCCACGCTGAAAGCTGTTGCAGTCAATAAATATCATAAGGTTTCCAATATGCTGGAGGTCAACTACAAAATTGAGGCCAAACCCTATCCGCTCACGTCGTGGGATGCAACTACGGATCTGATCGGCAGCATAAGAATGAATCAGACTTCTCAGGCAGATTTTGAAAACACCTACGGAAGCGGAACCCTCAGCTGGGAAGGACCACGGGATGGATTCAACGGCAATCTCAGAACCTACAGCTATGATTGGGGAAATGTAACGTATTATCTGAACCGGACGATCTGGACAATGGCAGAGATTCGGATTGTTAAAGGAGCAGCTTTGAAAGGTCCGCGCGGAACTGGTATCGGCGATACGGAGGATTATGTTATCAGCAGGTACCGGGATCTTGGACAAGTCGCCTCCGCCAGCGGTAATCGCGGGCTTTATGCGACAGACACAACCAGTGGAAAGATCTGGGTTCAGGAAAACGGAGGCTCCATCATCCGATATCGTCATTACACAGACGGGCATTGGCTGCAGCTGGACTATCAGACCGGAAGCAATCGTTCCGTACAGGAAATCCATCTGGAATATATTCCCTGACGAAGGAAAGAGAATGAACGGGTTTCCATTGTCAGAAGGGAGCGGAAACCGAAAAGATCCTGTGATCCAGAGCCGGCAATCTGCCTCCTGTGCTGAGTTCAAGCGAGACGGCGCACAGTTTCAGATTTCTGGCTTTATTCTGCCTGTTCCAGGCTCTGTCACCGTACAGGTCATCACCGAGAACAGGATGACCCAGCGCGGCCATATGTGCTCTGATCTGGTGAGTGCGGCCGGTAATCAGGTCAACCCGAAGCCTGGAAACGGGGCCCTGAACAAGGGTATCATATCCGGTAATGATGGGCTTTGAGCCCGCGGTTTTTCTGTCAAGAATCTGTACTTTTCCATGAACCGCGTCCTTCAGCAGATAAGCCCGGCAGACTGCGGAAGACGGTTTCGGAATTCCGCGCACAAGGCATTCATAATTTTTTTTCAGACGGTGTTCATGAAAAACTTCCGTCAGGATTCGAAGGGATGCGTCATTTTTGGCGAAAAGACATAAGCCGGACGTCCTCGCATCCAGACGGTGGCAGGGCTGCGGGATAAATCCGGATTGGCCGGCTTCATTCTCAAGAACATGCCGGATGCAGAGAGACTGCAAAGTCAGGAACGTATGATCCGATCCGTCCGGATTATCAGCGTCAGAAACCGGAAGGCCGGGACGTTTATTTACCAGCAGAACGTCCGAATCCTCATAAACAACCGTCAGCGCTTCTGCGGATGCGGAATCCGGAATAAAAATCTCGACGGACTGTCCGGGGGACACCCGGACATCTCCGGAAACGCGCTGATGATCCAGCTTAACATCCCGCCGTTTAAACGCGCTTTGAAGCTCACTTTCCTTCAGATTAGGCAAGAGACGATGAAGCAGCTGCATGATTCTGACATTTGCAGCATCTGACGGGACGATAAAGGTTTCTTTACGCATAATTACTGAACAATTCCTGAGGAGAGGAAGAACCAGCGGGGAATCCGGGTTGACAGATCCCGAAGGGCCGTTCGCATTTCCTCAGTGGGCAGACAGATCAAAGCGGCAGATAATACTTCTTCCATTTCTTCCGGTGAAACGCTCTGCTTGGCCAGAATAAACAGATCTTCAATCACGTCCTCGGCTTCGTACTCCGGTCTCGTCACATCCAGCAGCAGGAACAGGAGATGCTCATACAACGGATCTTCCAGATCAGCCAGGGTATCGGATGCCGCTGTGAGCGCCTGTTCATCCAGAGAAAAGAAACCGGCGGGATCTGTGACAGAAGAGGTCATCATGGAAAGATAACGCCCGGGTTCCGCCAGCCCGGGATGAACCAGGAAGGCCTGTCCTGCCTTGTTGTATGAAAGATCATATCCTGAATGGAAAAAACGATAGATCAGATCCGGCTGGTTTTCAGCATGGGTTCCATTCAGAAGACGCTGCAGATGCTGTTCAGGCGCCGAAACGGAAAGAACGCCCAGCAGATACAGGCTGGTATCAATCCGGTCGTGAACCTGCTGAATCATATCACGCACCTGCTTATGTGATTCCCCGGCAAGAATCAGCAGTATTGTGGTTCGCAATGCCGGAGCGATTGTCAGCTGAAGCAAATCTCCGCTGTGGCTTACGCTGCACCAGAGCCTTCGAACCAGAGAGAAAGCAGGCCGCAGGGTATCCGGATCCGTCAGAAAATGACGGCCGCCGAAAATAACCGTTCGAATGAGCAGATCATGCTCTTCCACTGACAGAAGGGCCATTTCCGGGGCGAGAGACTTCAGAACCCGCGTTCTCAGGGATTCCAGAGTATGAAGCCTGGCGGCGGCTCCCCGATGACGATCGGACGGATCTTCCGCATACCAGGACATGGAAAACAACGCCTCGGCATCCGCGTCTGTGCACTCCGAATCGAACAGATTTTTGGACGGTAAAGCGAGAAGCCTGTCCCGGATGGTTTTCTGCCGGGCAGCTATCATTACGCTCATGGTCTTATAGGGCCATGAAGAGTCAGCAGAGGTGTTCCGGAAGAGCATAACAGGGAAATTTCCTTTCTGTTTCGAAATCTCACAAAAACGAAAGAATGAGACAGGGAAACTTTTCCCTGCCTCAATCAGACGAGATATTACAGGGGAAGGATCCAGTTATTCTGGTCCGGAAGGCGGCCGTACTGAATCCCGGTCAGGGTATCATACAATTTTTGGGCAATCGGCCCGATTCCGCCATCCCCCAGGACAACTTTTTCATCCTTCAGGGCCAGGGTTCCGACAGGAGAGATTACGGCAGCGGTCCCGGTCCCGAAAGCTTCCGTCAGGCGGCCCGCTTTGGCGTCCGCAAAGATTTCATGAACGTCCAGACGGCCTTCCTCCGTTTCATACCCCAGCTGACGGGCCAGTGTAAGCACACTGTCCCGGGTAATACCGGGGAGAATGGAGCCGTTCAGACGGGGAGTGACGATTTTCTGCCCGTAGGCAAACATCATGTTCATGGAGCCGACTTCTTCGACGTAACGTTGTTCCACACCGTCCAGCCAGAGAACCTGAGAGAACCCTTTTTTCTCTGCAACATCGCCGGCCAGAATGGAAGCGGCATAGTTTCCGGCGCATTTGGTGAAGCCGACTCCGCCGCGCACTGCCCGGACATATTCATCTTCCACATAGATGGAAACAGGCTTCAGCCCTTCTTTGTAATATGCGCCGACAGGGGACAGAATGATAAAAAACCGGTAGGTTTTCGAGGCGTGTACGCCCAGACCGACATCCATGGAGATCATTGTCGGACGAATATAAAGAGAAGTTCCGTCACGATGAGGCACCCAGTCCTGATCCAGCAAAATCAGCTGACGCAAGCCTTCCAGTGCGGTTTCTTCATCCAGAACCGGCATACCCATCCGGGCGGCGCTCCGGCTCATCCGGGCAAAATTATCCCTGGGTCTGAAAAGCTGCAGGCCGCCGTCGCTGCGCCGGTAGCATTTCATCCCTTCAAAAATGGCCTGCCCATAGTGAAACACCATAGCCGCAGGATCCATGGGGAAGTTATCATAAGGCACAACACGGGCACTGTGCCAGCCCCGGCCCGCTTCATAGTCCATCAGAAACATATGGTCGGTAAACAGGCGGCCGAAACCGAGAGAACCTTCATCAGCCGGTTTCTGCTTCAGATGATCCGAACGAGTAACTGTGATATCCAGCATACAAACGACCCTTCTTTCAGCATAATCTAAAATGACTTCTATATCATAACACAAACAGAAGAAAAGTTAATGTCTTTTTCCTGTGTTCTGAAAAAATTACCATTCATCCTTCAGTTCGCTCAGAGAGATCGGGAAATCCAGCCTTCCGGCTTCTTCCGATGCAACGGTACCCGGCTGAAGAAAGAAGACCGGATTGCTGTTTTCATCCAGATAAAAATCCAATTCAGGGAAAAAACAGTATTCCAGTGTTTCCTCTGAAAAATCATCATTCAGAACAAGCTCGCGGTTTTCAGTGATTCGCGCATAAACGAGCGAACGAACAAGCTGATTGGCTTTCTCGGTCTGCCGGCTTTCAAGCCATGTATCCGTGGACTGCTGAGAATTCAGAAAACCCAGCAGATGAGGGAGGGATAATGTGGAGCCGGGCATTCCTTCTTCCAGGGAAAAGGTATGCCCTTCATAAATCACAGAGGTCTGATCACCTGCGGTTTCCGTGGAAGAAAAGAGGAAGGATATAAACTGTTCATTATTGCAGGTTTTCTGATAGGTCAGCGCGACCTGAACTGGAATTCCGGCTTCGGCCAGAGATTCTGCCATCAGCGGAACTGCGTTATTCAGGGAATCGGAAAGGAAGTATTCATAAAACGCGTTCACGAGATGAGCCCGTTCATCCGCTTCATCCATATGAGGAAGCTGCCAGGACCAGGTATATCCGGGACCGGCCTGATTCTGATCGTAGGGAATAAAGACAGAACCGGTCCAGTCCATATCCTGAACAAGCGGATCCGCCAGTGCAGATAATCCGATCATACAAATAGCCAGGAAGGAACCGATAAATCCTTTCAACTTTGCTGTCATACCCGATCATCTCCGCTTCTATTTGCTGTAGGTATACCGGGCGTTCAGCCAGGGCATACCATTATAGGTATTATAGGCGTCCGCATAGATTCTGTAATAGTGTCCGACTTCCCAGACGGTTTTGGTATAGTTTTCCAGAAGCACGGGCTGGGATTTTCCGTCTTCGGAAGTGTTGATCACGACGCGCTGCGGCTTTTCAGTTTCCTGATACTGAACGACGCCTGTAACAACATAAACCTGGGAGCGGGAAGCCCGGACGGACATATTGGACAGAAGCTCGGAATAGCCTTCCGCGGTTAACGGCCATGCTTTGGTTGTGTATTCGGAAGCAGGGGGAAGATAATAAACCACGTGATCCACGACAGACGTTTTCCGACCGGGATAAGAGGCTTCGATGGAAATGGTATTATTTCCGATTTTGTCAAACACCGCGTTAAAACTGAATTTCCCTGTGGATTCCAGGTCGGTGATATCCAGATCGGAATGCGGAGTGGTTACCGTGACATAAGCGCCGGGTAAGGTGGTTGCGGAAACCCGCATGATTCGTTCGTTGGTTGTTCCGTAGGTTCCGACGGCCAGATCAAGGGGGATATCCTGAGGCGCTCTGTACAAAACAACCGAAATCGAATTATCCCGGCAGTACTGGGAACGGACGACAATATTGAATACATTGTCACCGATGGGCTGGACTGTTGCATTATAGCTCATAATTCCGGTTTCGGAGGAAACCGTATCGGAACAATCCTGTCCGTTCACCGTTACCCTGGAACCGGGACGAACCGTGATCTGAATTGCACTCATGGTTGTGGAGACCGTTGTACGAAGGGAATCGGGTGAATCCAGGCGAATCGGACTTAACGGAATCTCTATTTCATAGGAGATGGTATTCAATGGCTGCTGACGGCCCGCGGAAGTTTTCAGGAATGGGGTTAAGGTAACCTGCATGGTTTCAGCCAGGACACCCTCCACCGAATCATACCAGAGATGATCGGGAATTTCCAGCGTAGCGAAGCCATCCACAACCGTATAACTGGCGTGAAGCTCACGAACATAGATGGACGTTCCGTCTTCTCCCGGAATCAGAACCGTGTGGGCTGCAAGACCGTCCAGCAGGCTGGCGCTGACCGAGACGCCGGCATCATTCTCCGTGACAGTTTTCCTGTGGGCAAAATATTGATAGCCAAACCATCCGCCGGCTCCAAGTGCAGCCGTCAGCAGGAAAATCAGCAGAATACGGATCATTTTCTTTCTTCTTCTGCTTCTGGAAGGAATGGATTTGGAAATACGGGAGGTAACGGTATATCCGCCGGAGCCGGGCGACAAATAAGACGGCGTGACCGGATCCCAGGTGTGTGAATCCAGATAGACTCCGTTCTCATCCATATACCGAACCTTATGCCGAATCTCTGATTCGCGCCTGGAGGCAACGCTGTTTTCAGAGACGCTGCGAAGACGGATTGTTTCCATATGATGAAGAGAAGCGGACGGCGCTGGCGCGGAGTCCTCATCTTCAATTATGACATGACCGGAAGCGCGTTTTGCACTGTTCCGAAGGCGATTCTGAAGATGAAGTCCTTCCTGCTTTCTTTTTTTCAGTTCCTTCATTTCACGGGCCAGCTGATCTCTCGGCTCAGAGGAAGGCCGAACTTCTCCGAATTCATCTGCCCGCAGATAGGCAGTCGGAGGATCGCCGTCTTTCAGATCATCCTTCCAGTCCAGACGGGATGCCGCGTCAATGTTCAGCGGTGCACCGCATCGCTGGCAATGAGGCAGGGAAGCCCGGTTCCACTGACCGCATTCAGGACACTTCATTCTGCTTCCTTTCAGTCCTCTTCATCGAGCACCAGAAAGCTGTTCTGAAGATAGCTTGCCATGGCCTGACGGCAGGCTTCCCAGTCCAGCTCCTGAGCGGACATGTTTGCGAAGTCAATCGGATGCACGGCCCCTTCCGGAGGAATCCGCAATTCTTCTACCGTACAGTCCCGAAGATTCCAGGCATATTCTGCGGCCTGCAGCATTTCTTCCAGGTTCAGGTTGGTTACGTTGTTATTGTCCATGATATTATTGGCCAGATCCTGTGCCTGTTCCCAGGTCATGGTCCGGCAGGTATCCGCCAGGGTACTGAGAACGGTGCGTACCCGCTGGGTTCGCATAAAGTCTCCGTTTCCGCTGACTTTCCGGATTCTCATATATAAAACGGCGGAATGGCCGTTGAAATGATAGACTCCGGCGGGATGAGAACCGTTATTGTATACGTCGTGTTTTCCGTCCAGGGAAACGACCGAGCCCTTAGGAACACGATACCGGTGAAGATAGTTAATTTCCCCGTTGTCCAGTTCGATATCAACACCGCCCAGATAGGAAACAATCTCCTGAATCTGACTGAAATTAAAGAGAATATATTTTTCGATTTTTAAACCAAGGTGTTCGCTGATCACCCGGCAGAGCGCTTCGGGGCCTGAATCATTATATACATAATTGATGCGGCCGAATTTCTGATTGTCTTCCGTGCTGCCCGGTTTGACAATCAGGGCATCCCGGATAATGGACGTCAGCATGATCCTGTGAGAACGGGTATCCAGAGTGACGATGACGATCCCGTCCGTATTTCCATAGCGATCCAGCCGGTGCCCTTCTTTATTGACCGGAGCTTTGGCATCTGCAGGACGGCCTTTTTCATTCCACTGATCAATGCAAAGCAGAAGATAATGATGCTGACCGTCGAAAGTGTCCGGCAGCTTGTCCCACGGAATCGTGGAAATCGGCTTCGGTGTTGCGGCGAATGCTGCGGAAGTCATACAGAAAACCATCACCATCATCCACAGAATCAGATAACGCAGCTTCATGAAAATCAATATCCTTCCATTCAAAGATATCGTAACGATCAGGCAGCACAGGCTGCATGACGTAATATTCATTATATCGAAAAAACAATAAAAAGAAAAGAGGGCATGTTCTCCTATTGACTTCCACGCGTTGTTAATGATACGATTCGGTAGCATTCATCTGAACCGATTCAAAATTGAATGGAATGAATGACGCTGGAAGCAGAGGAATGAATATGGATTACGATGTATTGATTATCGGGGCAGGCCCGGGAGGAATCTTTACGGCCTACGAGCTGACCGAGAAAACGGAAAAACCGCTCCGTGTTGCTGTTTATGAACTTGGAAGTCCGCTGGAAAACAGGAAATGTCCGATTGACGGGGAGAAAATCAAAAGCTGTGTCCGCTGCGGAACCTGTTCCATTATGAGCGGTTTTGGCGGCGCAGGCGCTTTTTCTGACGGAAAATACAATATTACCAACGACTTTGGCGGAAGCCTGTATGAGCATGTCGGGAAAGCCAAAGCGCTGGAGCTGATGCGGTATGTAGACGGAATCAATCTTAATTACGGCGGGGAAAGCACAAAGCTGTACTCAACCGCCAACAGCAAGATCAAACAGATGTGTCTTCAGCACGGCCTGCATTTGCTGGATGCACAGGTCAGACATCTGGGCACCGATATCAATTATATTGTACTTCAGAATCTGTATCATAAGCTGAAGAACAAGGTGGATTTCCATTTCAATACGCCTGTTCATACTGTTCGGCGGATTCCGGACGGATATGAGATGGAGACCGGAGACGGCCGGACCGTGACAGCCAGCCGCTGCGTGATTTCTGTCGGAAGAAGCGGAAGCAAATGGATGGAAGGCATCTGCCGTGAAATGAAAATACCCACCCGCAGCAACCGGGTGGATATCGGCGTGAGAGTAGAGCTGCCGGCTCTCGTATTTAAACATCTGACAGATGAATTGTATGAAAGCAAAATAGTGTACAGAACAGAAAAATTTGAGGACCTGGTGCGTACATTCTGCATGAATCCCTACGGTGCGGTGGTCAGCGAAAATACAAATGGCATCGTGACGGTCAACGGACACAGCTACGAAGATCCCGCGATGCATACGGAAAATACGAATTTTGCTCTACTGGTAAGCAAACACTTTTCAGAGCCTTTCAAGGATTCCAACGGATACGGGGAATCGATTGCGCGGCTCAGCAATATGCTGGGTGGGGGTGTGATGGTTCAGCGATTTGGCGATCTGGTGCGCGGAAGGAGAAGCACCACCGGCAGAATTGCATCCTCTTTCGTCACTCCGACCCTTGCCGCCACTCCGGGTGACCTGAGTCTTGTCATTCCGAAACGAATCCTGGACGGGATCATTGAAATGATCTATGCGCTTGATAAAATCGCTCACGGAACCGCGAATGATGATACGCTGTTATATGGGGTTGAAGTCAAGTTCTACAACATGGAGGTGGAACTGGACAGCAATCTGGAAACGCAGTATCCCGGCCTGTATGTCATTGGGGATGGAAGCGGTGTTACGCACAGTCTGAGCCATGCCAGCGCCAGCGGGGTTCACGTGGCCAGAACCATTCTCGCAGGCGCTTAAGAGCGGCTTACTGCCTTTTCCGAAGCATACCGCCGATTTCAAACGCAACCGAATCCTGAACATAACCGATCAGACGGTATTGCTCCTCTTTCATAATCCGCCGCAAAACCACTTCACTGTCGGCAAGCACCTCATGATTATAATTGATGATAATGGATTCCGGTTCCTGGCGGATCATGCAATCTGTGCCCAGCGTGTTGCAAAGCCAGTCAACGTATTTTGTGTTGTTCACATGATGATTCGTGTCAAGATCCGTATAAACCGGATGATAGGACGTAACGAATTCCTCTCCCTGAAGAGCTCCCACTGTGGCCGGTAGGTTCATGGGAACGCTGAGATCCTTATTGTCCGGAATCAGCTTCGCGACGTTGCCGGGAGGAAGCATCTTTCGCGTGTGAACATCCATCAGCAGCCAGAGTGAGCCGGCTTTTCCGATCATTTCCCCATGCTCGTCTGTCAGAACATAATAACGGGGAAAGAAACAGAGCCGAACGGGCATAGGAAAGGTCACAATGGTGATCTTTTCACCGATTGCCGGGTATCGGTTCATGTGCAGTTCCATTCTTGAAACAACCCAGACCGCGTTCTGCCGGAGTAATTCATCCCGTCCGCACCCAAGCAATTCGGAATGAGCGCCGGCAGCCTCCTGCAAAGCCTCCAGAATAGCGCCCGGCCGCCAGCAACCGTTCACATCACAGTCACTGCTCCGAAGTATGAAAGAAGTTTCATGTGTTTTATACATTGAAATTCACCGCCTTTTTTTCTGCTTTTGAGGAAAGAGAACATAGATACTGATCCAGATCCTGGAAAGGATCCAGCAGCGTATCCTTTTTCAAATACAGAGGATGGTGAGGATGGCCGGCTTTGCTTCGGGGACCGGCGGTACGCCAGACGGCGTGAAAGTTCCGGCCGATCCGCACCATATCCTGTACACATCGGGGAAGATAAGGCCTTTTTTCAATTACGGCACCCCAGGCCGCCCAGATGACAGGTGGATTTGTCATGGATTGAAGCAGCCAGACAAAAGCCTTCATGTTTTCTTCATGAAGCGTCGGATTCAGCAGCGAATCCATATCATCCGGAATTGTGGCGCGCTGTGCGTAAACATTAAACATAACAAACGAATCGAACCCGTTTCCAAGGGCAATGCGTTCCGCGCTTTTTAAGGTTGGATCGAGATTCCCCGGAACTGCGGTGGAGGGATTTACGCCAACACAGATCAGAGGATGCTTTCCGCGGGTTCCGAGAATGTATCGGTATTCACAGTAATGATCCGGAATATACAGCCAGCGGGAATGATCGTAAGGTTCTGAAGAAACGGAAGGAAGAAGCGCCTGCTCAAAGGAAAGAACTGACAGACCGGCGGTATCACCGGCAGGAATATGTCGCATGGATCAGCCTTTCAGGGGACGAATCAGAATCAAAGGAGTCAGTTCATCCCCCTGTCCGGAAGGATTGTCCGCCATCGCATCCTGAATCTCCGCATCAGACAGCGGGAAATCGTCACACTTTCCCAGCTGATTCTGTTCCAGATCATTGGCGTCCATTAATACGACCGGTATTCCGGTATCCTTTTCAAGCTGATTGCAAAGTTCCACCGGATTGGGGGGATTGATCAGCGCCATTTCCTTATACCGATCAAAACTGGAACGGAAATAAAAACCATCGATTCCGCCCACGCCTTTGCCGCAGATCTTATAAAACAGACCGTGCACGCCAAAGGGCCGGGTCACCGCACTGATAAAAGCGGCAAACAGCACCCGGGGCAAGCCGCACATATCGATTACAAGCTGCAGCTTGTATGGTTCGTGCATACCGACTCCCGTCGTGTTGATCCCGGCGAAACGCCAGAGCCTTCTGGCCCAGAAACCCGGCTTCACTTCGTCTCTCGTTTTGACATTGCGGGTACACATGGCCATTACCTTGGCACCGAATGACAGGAGATCCCCCTCTTGTGCAAGCGGAAGAACATAACGGCGAACAAGATCCGCCTGATTTTCTCCAACTTCAACGAAATGTGTCTGAATTGCAAAGCGGTCATATCTTCGCCCGTTTTTACCGGTAATCGTACCGCGGTCAAAATAGGTAATCCCGTTCTGCTCACGGCGCTGAGCTTCCAGATTCCTGGAAGGAATAATCCCCATAAAGACACCTCCGAACTATACTGTGTCATCATATTATATCTTTAACACCCGTTGTATGTCAATCGAAAGGAAATCCTATATGTTGTGTTTTAAGAACAAATAGCTTATAATAAAAAGGATATATAAGACTTTACGGGAAGGAGGGGAGCTTCTATGACACAAAGCGCGGCTTCGGAAACGGTCATTCTGATTCCTTCGCTCGAACCCGATCAGCGTCTTCCGGCCTATATCCGGAAACTGATGGAGCACGGTTTCCGAAATGCGGTGATTGTTGACGACGGAAGCGGAGAACCCTATCAGCCTGTCTTCAGGGAAATTGAATCCATAGAAGGGGCTACAGTCCTTCATCATTCTCATAATAAGGGAAAGGGGATGGCGCTGAAAACGGGATACAGATTCATTGCCGAATCGATGCCGGATGTGATTGGCGTCATTACTGCGGATGCGGACGGCCAGCATTCCGCCGGAGACTGCGTACGCCTGGCGGAGGAACTGAAAAAAGGCCGAAAGGCGCTCTATCTGGGATCCAGAGATTTCAGCCAGAAGAATGTTCCGTTCAAAAGTTCCCTCGGAAACAGAGCCACCAGTCTGCTCTTCAAACTGCTTTACGGTTGCTGGCTTCCCGATACTCAGACCGGGCTGCGGGCTTTTCCACGGGATGAACTGAATTTTATGATTGGAATTGAGGGAGAGCGTTTTGAATACGAAATGAACGTTCTGATTGCATGCGCCAGACGTCATATTCCCATGATTCCCATAGGGATTGAAACCATCTATGAAAACGAGAATAAAGGCAGCCATTATCATCCGGTCAAGGACAGCATCCGGATCTTTCGTGTGATAGCCGGCGGGTTTATCCGATTTATGGGAGCCAGCCTGTTTTGCTTCCTGATTGATCAGGCACTGGCCGGATT
This sequence comes from Clostridiales bacterium, assembly GCA_015056205.1. Classification (GTDB taxonomy): domain Bacteria; phylum Bacillota; class Clostridia; order Christensenellales; family Aristaeellaceae; genus Aristaeella. The sequence continues at coordinate 142,997 of SVGS01000001.1, forward strand.
GCTGCGAGATTGGCTTCTTCCGCTGCTGGGCCTGGAGCGAGGGAGCCTGATGATCATTAATCTGAGCGGATGGCTGGCCAGACTTGTCAGCGCCATCGTCAATTTCAGAATCAATAAAGATCTAGTCTTCAGAATGAAAGGGAATGCCCGGAATGCCGCCTGGAAATACGCGCTTCTTTGTCTTGCAATCATTACGGTCAGTAACGTCGGCGTATGGCTTCTGGGCAAAATCGGAGTCGCCGGGTGGCTGGCAAAGATCCTGATGGATTTCGTACTGTATTTTGTCAGTTATCAGGTTCAGGATAAATGGGTATTCAAGGAGATTCAAAAAGAATGATCAGAATCTACGGTATGATCGGCGGATTCCTGACTATGGTGTTGACAGGGGCGCTTTGGAGCTTGGATCATCGCAGGCAAAACAGCGAAAAGTCTTCCGCGGGCCGCCTGATCATCCAGGCGGCAGGCTTTGGATTTCTCCCGGCTGCGGCTGTATGGAACGCATTTAAATCATATGACGGGGTTCTCAGCAAGGGAACTGCGCTGATTTCAACATTACCTGCGGTTCCATGGCTGACGCAGGATGGGTATTATATACCCTGCCGTATCGATCTGGCTGCGGCGTTAACTGCTTTTATCATTCTTTGCATCTGGCTGATCTGCAAAAGGAAGAATCTGATTCCGGCAGCAGATCTCCTGCTGATTTCCGTGACGGTCTGGGCAGGGATCCGCATGGTTACCGAATCGTTTTATGAAACTTCCATGCTGACGGTAAACGGTCATCCGGTTCTGCGTTATGCCGCCTGCGCTGTCGTACTGGTTTGCCTGGCGGGCTGGAGCGTCAGACGTGAAAAGAGACAGAAAAATACCCTCCAGCTTGTTATTGACTGGACGGGAGCGCTGCTGTCCGCTGCGGCTGTCGTGATTACTTCAGAGAAAGTGCTGACCACGGGAAGCGAAATCGGTGATTTTGCACTGATTTCCGGGGCAGCTCTGCTCATGACCGGGATTACGCTTATTGTCGGTGCGGACTGCCGGAAAGGCGTTTCTTAAGGTCTTCTGGACGGACAGTTCTGACGGTTGCAGGATTTGCAGGTATCCAGATCAATCTCGCTGCCCGGAAGAACCATTTCAATCAGTTCGGAATGCTCCGGGACACTGTCTTCCCGGAAGCCGAGCCTGGAAAAGAAACCGGTGGTTTCAGCCGGGCTTTGCAAACGAACTTCGCGGGCTGCGTGGCTCTGGGCTTTGAAGAGAAGCAGACGAAGGGCGAGATCTCCAAGGCCCTGACCCCGGAATTCCGGAAGGACGCCGATATCCCCCAGACGGAATGAACCATCCGACCACCAGATCCGCCCTGCGGCGGCCGGCTGACCGTTCTGAAGAATCAGGCAATTCCAGCCCATGGGATCCACGCTGTCCACCGGACGGCTGAACACCGCTGACCGTATGGAGCGGATTTCGTTTAAAGGCTGCCCCGGGGCGATCCATTTTCCCTGAATCATAAGCGTTTCCTTTCAAGCAAAAACTTAGGACCGGATTATTATACAACAGAACAAGGAGAAAAAGAATGGAAAAGGAAAAAATTGACCGGATCAACGAACTTGCCCGAAAGAAAAAGACGGAAGGACTCACGGCGGACGAAAAAGCCGAACAGGAAGCGCTCAGAAAAGAATATCTGGCCGGCTACCGTGCCAATCTGGAGGCCATTCTGAAGGATGTGATTATTCAGGAGCCTGACGGCACACGCCATGCCCTGGTCAGGAAAGCGGAAGATGACATGCCGGAAAAATGAAGACAAGACATCTCTTGCCAACTTTTCGCAGAAACCATATAATAAACTGATTTTATGAAGGAGGAAGATTTAAAATGAGCGAAAATGAAAAGAACTATGACACGGATCCGGTGATCTTTGAGGACGAAGAAGGCAATGAATATGCTTTTCAGCCGATCGATTTCTTCTTCTATAACGGGGAAGAATATGCGCTGTTAACAGAAGTTACCGATGAAGAGGATGAAGAGGACGAGGGAACGGAAGTCATCGTCTGCCGCGTGAAGGATGAAGCCGGAGAAAACGATGAAGAGCTGGAAACCTATGAACTGATCGAAGATGAGGAACTGGCCGCAAAACTGGTTGAAATCGCCAATACCAAGCTGGAAGAAGACGATCAGATTGAGGAATAAAGAATCGAGGGTGAACTGATGAAACTGCCGTACAGAATTCTGCTTGTGCTGATGAGCGCTGCCATGATTCTTTCCCTTCCCTTTGTCCTTTCTTCACCGGATCTGCTGGATTCCACAAAAACCGAGCTGATGAATGAAGGCGATGAGGATGAGGGGGAAGAGATTGACTTCGGACGGCTTATTTTCCCTTCCGCTCTCGCGGATGATCTTGAAGTGGTGACCGCAGAAGCCGGCCAGCTGATGCCCCATCCGGAATGGGCTCTGCCGCTTGATTTTTCGGTTCCTCCGATGCCGAATCCCGCGGGATATACCGAAACCGGATATACCGATGACACAATCAATGTGCAGCTGGAAACCAGGGAAATGAGCGGGACAACCGTGCATGTGGCCCGTGTGCAGATATCGGATCCGAGCCAGCTGCGGACCGCGATTGCCGGGGATAAGGTGACAAAGGACAAAACCAGTCATGTTATTACCATGGCAACCTATAATCATGCGGTAATCGCCATGAACGGGGACTATTACAGCCAGGTGCCCGAAAAAAAGCTGTTTGAGTTCCGCATGACGCAGAAACGAAAAGCCAAAACAAACAAAATCAAAGATACGCTGATTATTGACCGGAACGGTGATTTCCATCTGTTCGTCCGGTCTGCAGGTCTGGCGGATTATGCCAAAGCGCATTCCGATAGGATCGTGAACGCTTTCATGTTCGGCCCGGCACTGGTGATCGACGGGCAGGTTCAGAAGTGTGATACTGAATATTCCTATGCGCCGAATTATAAGAATCCGCGCTCCGCAATCGGTCAGACGGGACCGTTGAGCTATATTATGGTCGTTGTGGAAGGCCGGGGAGAGGATGCGGGCGTAACGCATCAGGAGCTGGCGGAGATCATGGGCGAACTGGGCTGCCTTCAGGCTTATAATCTCGACGGCGGGAATACTTCGGAACTGATGCTGCTGGAAGGATATAAAGAAGGAAGTCCGAAAGCCAGATATCATTTTAAAGGGGACCAGAACGCAGACGAGCGGCCGCAAAGCGATATCATCTATTTCGCCACAGCAGTTCCGGAATCACTCTGGAATTAAAGCGGGAAAGGAATCGGTGTGCGGATGAATCTCTGGAAAGATGCCGTTCTTCTCAATCTGTTCGGGACAGAAGTATATGCTTTCGGCTTTTACTGCGCGATTGGAGCCCTTACAGCCGCGGTCGTTCTGAATGTATTATGCAGGGAAGGAGGAATCCGCAAGGGCGGAGTCGCCTGCATTTTCCTCTTATGCGCTGTCTGCGGCCTCCTCTGTTCCCGGATTGCTTTTTGTCTGCTGAACCGATCGCTTGGTGGAAGTATGCCTTTCACTGCCTGGTTCAGGATTACGGAGGGCGGATGGAGTATGGCCGGACTGATTGGCGGAATCCTTCTGGGAGCCCGCCTTTCCGCAGGGTTCATTAAGGAATCCCGGCTTAAAGTGTTTGACTATGTATGCTGCAGCATCCCCCTGCTGATAGCGGCGGAAAAAATCGGTGAGAGCAAACTGTCTGATTTTGATATCAGCCGTCCGCTTGCTGCCGGATTTCCTGCGCTTCCTTTTTTCACGGTGCAGGATCCGAAATATACCGGCGTTCACTATCTTGCAACCCATCGGATCGGCATGATCCTGGCCATTGGGCTTTTTCTGACGCTGACTTTTTTTCTCACCCGGCCCAAACGGAGAACAGGGGATACCGGTCTCCTCTTCCTGCTGCTCTGCGGCGCGGGCGGTATTCTCCTTGAGAGCCTGCGTTATGATCATTTCCTTGAATTCAGCTTTGTCCGGCTGGAACAGGTTTTTTACGCGTGCCTTCTGGCAGCCGGAACGATCGGAGCTGTATGCCGGTACGGGAAAAACAAGAAACGGCGGATGGCTCGTCTGGCCATTGTGTTTCTGATTGCGGCGGTGGCCGGCTGCATCGCCATTGAATTTGCGCTCGATCGTACCGGAATCAGTCATCTGATTCTGTATGCTTCGATGATCCTTCTGCTGTCCGTTCCGGTAATTCTCAGTATTCGGTTATTGTCAGAGAAAGGAAACAACAACGCGTGAATGACTCCAACCAGATTAAAATGCCTATCGGCGAAGCCATGAGCCATCTGTACGGATACATATTCAGTATGCTTCTGTCCAATGCTCTGGTCGGAATCCCTTTCTTCGGGGGGGCTCTGTATCTGGTTGGCCGTTCCGCCATCCTTTGTTTTGATCTGCTTTCACGCCGGTCCAGAAAGTATCTTTCGGCTTTTAGCAGGCACTGTACCGTTTCTGCGGCCATCGTGCTGTTTGTAGTTGCTGCGGTCCTTTTCGGCTTCTATCCGACAACCTTTGACAGTTCAAGGCTCTGGGCTCTTTATGCTGCCGTTGCGCTTGAACTGCTTGCAGATACGCTTTCCCAGCGCTTTGGACGCATGGCTTTGAGAAATACGGGAAACCGGACCAGAATTATTGCAATCAGCTTCCTGCTGCAGATGCTGATTGTTCTGGCTGCCGGCGTTATTCTGGTCAATCATCTGAAAGACGGCTGGCAGTTCCTGGGCGGATTTGCGCTGCCTCTCCTGTTTCGGCTGAAGCCGGCTTCGCGGATCGATACGAACCGTTCAGCTTCTGTGCCTTCAGACAAAACCGATCTGCCGATTCATTCCGTTCAGGCTTATCGCTCCTTCCAATGGATCAATATGACGCTTTTCGCGCTGGTTGAGCTGGTAGTTGGAGTGATCTATGCGCTTCTGGCTACAAGAACAGAATGGCTGCTTCCATCAATTCTGATTGGCGTGGCCGTCACCTTTGTTTTCATGGAGGCGGCGATTGTATTTCTGCGCCGGACGAAAAAACCAAAGCGCAGGGATCCTACGCGTATGATTCTCGCCGGACTCGCGCTGATCGTTGCGGGAGCGGCATTCTGCGTCTGGATGCTTCGGGCGGGACAGGTTGATTATCTGAGAGTTTATTTCTGTCTGGGGATCGTCAGCGCCGGCAGTGCCCTCGTAATGGCCGGTTTGTTCAAAATCACCCACGTGATGACCAATGTGATGAGCTTTATCGGAAGCGGCTCAACCGAAGACTATCTGAAGACAAGACATGCGGATCTGGGGCTGGCCAGACTTGTTGGGGACACCCTGGCATTGCTGATTCTGACAATCATCTGTTTCATTAACGGCGACAGTCTTCCAAAGGATCTGTCGCAGCTGGCCGCCCGGTTTCAGCCTGTGATGACGCTTCCTGTCATTCTGGTGGCTGTCGGCGCTTTTTTCAGCGTATATCATTTCCCCTTGAGCGATAAATATATCGAAAAACTGCAGTCCTTTTTACTGCTTCGGCAAACCGGGGAAGAAAATGAAGTGATGCGCAGCAAACTTGAGAATGTTGTTTCCGGCGTGTACGGTCAGCCGTTTTTAACGCGTTTTCTGGCGTCGCTGGTTCGTCCCTTTTTCCGGTACAGGCTCGAGCATGAGGAAAGAATCCAAAGCGATGTCCGGAATCCCATTTTATTTCTTGGCAATCACCTGGAAGTTCTCGGACCTATTCTGTGCACTTTGTGGTTTCCTGTACCGGTTCGCTTCTGGTCCATATCGACCATGATGGATGACCGGAAAAAAGTGACGGAATACGTTTATTCCAATACCTTCAGTAAAGTCACCTGGCTTCCTCGCTTTTTACAGAAGCTGACAGCCATGTTTATCGGGTGGCTGAGCGTCAATGTCATGAATCAGCTGGAGTGTATTCCGGTCTACCGTGATTCTCCCATGAAGCTCAGGGAAACGATCCGATGCAGCATTGAGGCACTGGAAAGCGGAGACAATCTCATGATTTTTCCGGAAAGCAGTCATGAAAAATATGCTTTGCAGGGGATTGGAAAACTCTCTCCGGGATTCGTCATGCTGGCGGCTGCGTATTGGCGGAAATGCGGGAAAAAACTTCGCATGATGCCGGTTTATGCCTGCAAAGAGAAGAAAATCATTAATTTCGGAACGATTTTCGAGTTTAATCCGGATAACGCTTATGCGGATGAACAGGATCGGATTATCCGTGAAACCGAACGGCAGATTCTGGAAATGGCAGGAATCGATCCGGCTGCTGACGGGGAGGAGTCAGAATGATTATACGCAGGATGATCGGGGTACTGACGGGTTTCTTTCTTTTTGCCTTTGCTTCCGTGGGTTTCACGGAGAGCTGGTTTCCGACATGGCAGAGTACGCCAACTCCTTCGCCGTCTCAGACAGCGGACCGGAGCTCTTTTCAATTTCGCGGCGGAGTCGGGTGGCGGATGAATCCGGAAGAAGTCAAAGCCAGAGAAACAGGTCTGCAAATGGAGGAACGCAGTCAGGGGGAATGGACGGTCGTATATTCTGTCAACCGGGTGGAAGTCAGCCGTTTTTTTGCGGATCTGGTATATATTTTCAGAAATCAGCAGCTGAATATGATCCTGTATGCATTTGATCCTGCCGAAAGCGCTTCTTCCTATTTCTATCTGACCGAAGCCATCGGAAAAGTATACGGGGAACGAAAACAGGGGGAGCCCCTGGAAGTGGTTTCCCTGATGGACCGGGTATATCCGGGCATGTACACTTCCGGTTCACTGAGCGATGTCTGGGTCTGGCAGCCGGAAAGCGGAACAAGAATTTATCTGTACAGGCAGGCCGGATCTTCCTTTTCCATTCTTTACGCATCTCCGGACAGCTGGCTTACCGGATCACAGGATTATGTAACGACCGGCCTGTGATCCCTTTTCACATAAAAACAAATGGGAATTCACATAAAATTCATATTGGAAATGCTTGACAAAGGTAAGGGGGAGTGTTAGAGTATGCATGTGGTTAGCACTCACGTCGATCGAGTGCTAACAACCCGGAGAAAGGAGGATGTTTCATGGAGATCGGTGATCGGAAACTTCGGATTCTGCAAGCCATCATCGACGACTATATTCTGACTGGCGTACCTGTCGGATCCCGTACGATCAGCAAGAAGTATGATATGGGATTGTCCTCTGCCACTATCCGGAATGAGATGAGCGATCTGGAGGAACTTGGGTATCTGGATCAGCCGCATGTTTCAGCCGGAAGGATTCCGTCCACGAAAGCGTATCGCCTGTATGTCGATTCTCTGATGCGGACAGGGAAGATTTCCGATGATACGGAAGAAAGCATACGGGATCATTTTTCCGGCCGGATCAGTCAGATGGAAGAAGTGATCGACCATGCGGCACAGGTTATCTCCAACCTGACCCATTATACATCCGTGGTTCTGCCACCGAAAGGGTCGCAGCCCCGGCTGCGTACGATCCAGCTGGTTCCGGTTTCGTCCGGTGTGGCGCTGGCGGTTATCGTGACCGATTCCGGCATCATTCGGGATAATGTCATCAGGATCGGAATGGAAATGGATGATGACACACTGTACAATATCTCCAGGGCCCTTACGGAAGAGCTGAGAGGTTTGTCGCTTCAGGAAGTGTGTGAAACCATTCCGAGACTGATTGAACGGATGCGCGGTAATGACGAAATTCTGCAGGGACTGTACGGTTATCTGAGCAGTGACCGGCAGAGAGCCCGGGCGGCGCATGTGGCAGTCGGAGGGACCAGTAATCTGTTGGCCTATCCTGAATACAGCGACGTGGACAAAGCCAGGAATTTTCTCAGTCTGCTGGAAACACGGGATAAGCTGGCGGATATTATCCGTGGAAGCGGTGAGATGGCTTTTACAGTCCGGATCGGTCCGGAAACCGGAATACCGGAAATGGCAGATTGTTCCATCGTTACCGCGACTTATTCAACGCAGACAGGACAGCAGGGAACCCTTGGCGTGATCGGGCCGACAAGAATGAGGTATTCCAGAGTCTTCTCCATTCTGAACGCAATGGGACGGGAACTGACAGATCTGTTCAGCGGAGGAGCAGATGAGGGATCGGAAGAGAGGCGAGACACATGAGTAAAGACAAAAAGAAGAAGCAGCCGGATCCGGAAAAGAAACTGATGGATGAAATCGAACAGAACACGGTTCCGGAAGAAAAGCCGGTGCCGGAGAATTCCGAAAATACCGAAGCTGAAACCGAGCCCGCTGAAAACAGTCTTCAGCAGGAACTGGATCAGGCCAACGCGAAGGTCGCGGAATATCTGAGTATGGCTCAGCGAATTCAGGCGGATTTTGAAAACTTCCGTAAGCGCAACGAGAATGTGCGTTCTGATGCCTATGCTGACGGAAAAAAAGATGTTGCGGCAGCCATGCTTCCGGTTCTTGACAATCTGGAAAGAGCGGTCGAAGCAGCTTCCGGAAGCGAGGATGAAAGCCTGAAAAATGGTGTCGCCCTTGTTCTGAAGCAGATGATCGAGGTTTATCAGAAGCTGGAAGTTTCGCCGATTAACCGTCTCGGAGAAAAGTTCGATCCCAACCTTGAAAACGCCATTTTACAAGGCGCACCGGAGGATGGGGAACCCGGGACAGTCTGTCAGGTGCTGCAAAAAGGGTATCGCATGGGAGATAAAGTTCTTCGCCACGCGATGGTGAAAGTCGTTCCGGAATAGAGGAACGCAACAACGGCCTGCAACGGGCTGAACAGGCCCGCAGGAAGAGTCGAATGACTCTGACAGATATAGAGGAAATACACAATACGAATAAACGGAGGAAATGATTATGAGCAAGATTATCGGTATTGACCTTGGTACTACAAACAGCTGCGTAGCCGTCATGGAGGGCGGACAGCCTACCGTAATTGCAAACGCCGAAGGCAGCCGGACCACCCCTTCTGTCGTTGCCTTTACGAAGGACGGGGAACGCCTGATTGGCCAGGTGGCCAAGCGGCAGGCTGTAACCAATCCGGATCGTACGGTTATCTCCATCAAGAGAGAAATGGGAACTACCTACAAGGTAAAGATCGACGGTAAAGATTATACGCCGCAGGATATCAGCGCAATGATCCTGAGCAAAATGAAGGAAACGGCTGAAAGCTATCTGGGAGAAACCGTAACCCAGGCGGTCATTACGGTTCCTGCGTATTTCAACGACAGCCAGCGGCAGGCTACAAAAGACGCCGGCCGGATTGCAGGCCTGGATGTGCTTCGGATCATCAATGAGCCGACGGCTGCGTCTCTGGCTTACGGTCTCGATAAGGAAGAAAATCAGAAAATTCTGGTTTATGACCTGGGCGGCGGCACTTTCGATGTGAGCATCCTGGATATCGGTGACGGAGTTTTTGAAGTGCTGAGTACAAACGGAAATACCCGTCTGGGCGGCGATGATTTCGATCAGAGAATTATCGATTATGTCGCAGAACAGTTTAAGAAAGAAAACGGTATTGATCTGAAGCAGGACCGTATTGCCGCGCAGCGCCTGAAGGAAGCTGCCGAAAAGGCAAAGATTGAACTGAGCGGAACAGCTACAGCAAACATCAACCTCCCCTTTATCACTGCGGATGCGACCGGTCCCAAGCATCTGGATATAACCCTGACCCGCGCCAAATTTGACGAACTGACTTCTGATCTGGTTGAAGCGACCGTTGAACCCATGCGGAAAGCGCTGAAGGATGCGGGGCTGTCCGTTGATCAGCTGAACAAGGTCATTCTGGTTGGCGGAAGCACACGGATTCCCGCTGTGCAGGAAGCTGTTAAAAAGGTAACCGGCAAGGAGCCCTTCAAGGGAATCAATCCTGACGAATGCGTCGCTATCGGCGCGGCGATCCAGGGCGGTGTACTGGGCGGAGAAGTCAAGGATGTTCTGCTGCTCGATGTCACGCCTCTGAGCCTTGGTCTGGAAACAGAAGGACACATCTTTACACGCCTGATTGATCGGAATACAACGATTCCTACCAGCAAGAGCCAGATTTTCTCCACTGCCGCAGACGGACAGACCACGGTTGAGATCCATGTGCTGCAGGGTGAACGGCAGATGGCTTACGACAATAAAACTCTTGGACGCTTCCAGCTGACCGGAATCGCTCCCGCTCCCAGAGGCGTACCCCAGATTGAAGTGACCTTCAGTATCGACAATAACGGTATCGTCAATGTATCCGCCAAAGATAAGGCGACGAACAATGAGCAGAAGATTACCATCACGGCCAGTACGAATCTGAGCGAAGATGAAATCAACCAGCGGGTGAAGGAAGCTGAACAGTATGCTGAGCAGGACAAGAAGCGTAAGGAAGAAGCCGAAACGCTGAATCGCGCGGACAGTCTGATTTACGAAACGGAAAAGACGCTTCGCGAGAACGGAGACAAGCTTTCTGACGAAGATAAGAACACGGTGCAGAACGAAATCGACGCTTTCAAAAAAGTTCGGGAAGGAAATAACACCGAAGAGATCAAGAACGCGCTGGATGCCTTTACGCAGAAAGTATATGCGATCTTCGGAAAGATTTATCAGCAGCAGGCCGGAGCACAGGGAGCGCCCGGAAACGAGGGACCTCAGCCCGGCAGTACAAACGATGACGGCAGTGTCAACGCGGATGGCAGCGTAGAATAACAGCGGTTATGCTCAGGCAAGCCCGCCACTGGTTTCAGCGGTGGGCTTGCTTTGAGAAGAGGTGAGGCAGTTTGGCAAACAAGAGAGACTATTATGAGGTTCTCGGAGTAAGTAAAAACGCAACAGAAGATGAAATCAAGAAGGCCTATCGGAAAAAGGCGAAGGAGTGCCATCCCGACCTGCACCCCGATGATAAAGAGGCAGCAGAACGCTTCAAGGAACTGAATGAAGCGAACGAGGTACTTTCTGACGCGAACAAGAGAGCCCGATATGATCAGTTTGGCTTCGAAGATCCCATGGCGGGGATGGGCGGCGGAGGTAATCCTTTCGGCGGATTCGACTTTGGCGGCATGGGCGGCGTCGGAGATATTTTCGATCAGCTATTCAACGGAGGAATGGGATCCCGCTCCGCGCGGAATCAGGGTCCGGTTGCCGGAAATGATCTGCGATATGAGCTTTATGTGACGTTCGAGGAGGCTGCCAAAGGATGCCAGAAAAGCTTTGAAATCTATCGTAATGAACTGTGCGATACCTGTAAAGGCAGCGGCGCAAAACCCGGAACCAGCCCGGTAACTTGTCCGACATGCCAGGGCAGTGGTCAGATCAGGCAATCCGGAGGCTGGATGACAACCGTACGAACCTGTTCAGCATGCGGCGGAACCGGAAAGATCGTCCGGGAAAAATGCACAGCCTGCAGCGGATCCGGACGCGTCAGGAAAAAGCGTACTGTTACGGTAAAAGTCCCCGCCGGGATCGATCATGGCCAAACCATTATTATGAACGGCCAGGGCGAACCGGGTCTGCGTGGCGGCCCGAACGGAGATCTGTATATTGTCGTCAGCGTGAAACCGCATAAAATCTTCAGAAGAGACGGGTACAATCTGCTTCTGGAGATGCCTGTCAGCTTTGTGACCGCGACGCTGGGCGGGGATGTTGAGGTGCCTACACTGAACGGACCTGTGAAATACAGAATTCCGGAAGGAACTCAGCCAGGTACTGAATTCCGCATTAAGGGAAACGGTATTCAGCAGCTTCGTGGGAACGCAAAAGGCGATTTAATCCTGCGGGTCAAAGTGGAAATTCCGAAGAGACTGAATAATAAGCAGAAAGAGCTCCTGCGTCAGTTTGAGGAGACCACCACCGACAGAGAATATGATAACCGCAAGTCCTTTATGGATCGGGTAAAAGAACTCTTCTCATGATGAATCAAGTCAGTTGGCAGCGGCCCTGGATCAGGGCCGCTACAACCCTTTTAACATTGGCGGTAATGATATCCATTTTTTCCTTTTCCTCGGAAAACGCCGAAGCTTCTGACGCGACGAGCGGCGTTTTCGCCCGGGCTGTTATTTCTGTCCTGTATCCGGAATACGACAGGGAAACGCCGGAACAGCAAAGGCGTATCTATGATGATGTACAGCATTATGTAAGAAAAAGCGCTCATTTTTTGATCTATCTGATTTTCGGCGGTATGATCCGGCTGTGTCTGTTCAGCTGGTTTGGCCGTTTTCAGCTTCTGAATCTGGCGGCATGGGGATGTGGGACTCTGTTTTCGGTTACGGATGAGCTGCACCAGTTGATGATTGACGGACGTTCGGGTCAATGGACGGATGTTTTGCTGGACAGCGCCGGGGTCATGGCCGGGGTGATCATCGCCCGTTTGTTCATTACATTCACAGAACGGATTTATAGGAGGAAACATCCAAATGACAGACCGGGATGAGCTGTATGACGATGGCCTGGACGACCTTTCTGAAGCAGAAGAGGACGACGCGGAAGAGGAGGCGGAAACACCGGAACGGAAGCAACACCGAGTCCAGCTGGCCTTTGGCGTAGGCAACCTTTTCAGCGTGATTGCGGGCTCGGTGGCAGTGCTGGTTTTGCTGACCCTTTTGCTGAATATGATCAGTTTTGTTTTATCTGACCTTTCCCGCAATCTTTCTTTGTTTCAAAACCAGCTGTAATAAGGATGAATCTGTATGAGAGACCGCATTTACCTGGATTATGCCGCGACAACGCCTCTTGGAAATGCTGCCAGAACGGCCATGCTTCCCTGGCTGGGGGATCTGTTTGGAAATGCTTCGAGTGTTCATGGAAACGGCCGGGAAGCCAGGAAAGCATGCGAAAAAGCCAGAAAGCAGATAGCTGAAGCCATTGGCGCTGAACCTAATGAGATATATTTTACTTCCGGCGGAAGCGAAAGTGATAACTGGGCGGTCAAAGGAACTGCTTTTGCTCATCAAAAAGCAGGGAACCATATCATAACGACAGCCATCGAGCACCATGCGATTCTCAATACCTGCAAATGGCTGGAGAAACAGGGGTTCAGTATTACCTATCTGCCGGTGGACGAAGAAGGATGGATCTCTCCGGAGCAAGTGGAAAAGGCGATCACAAATCGGACCATTCTGATCAGCGTCATGACAGCCAATAATGAAATCGGCACTATCGAGCCGGTCGACGAAATCGGAAAAATCGCCCGGCATTACAGGATCCCTTTTCATACAGACGCGGTTCAGGCAATCGGTTCCGTACCAATCAGCTGCCAAAATACGGGCGCGGATCTGATCAGCCTGAGCGCTCATAAATTTTACGGGCCACAGGGAGTCGGCGCCCTGTATATCCGTTCAGGCCTGAAAATCGAGCCACTGATTCACGGCGGTAATCAGGAGCGAGGACTGCGGGCCGGCACGAATAATGTGGCCGGAATCGCAGGAATGGGAGCGGCAATTTCAGAATGCATGGAAGCAGCGCCCAATGTTAACCGCTCTGTTCGTGAATACCGTGATCGGCTGATTCGGGGAATCATAGAAAGGGTTCCGGATTGCCGCCTGAATGGTCCTGAAGGGGACCGAAGGCTCCCTGGAAACTGTCATTTCTCATTTGACGGGATTGAAGGCGAAGCATTACTGCTTCGGCTGGATCTGGCCGGGATTGCGTGTTCAGGCGGCAGCGCCTGCACATCCGGCAGTCCGTCTCCCAGCCATGTACTGGATGCTATCGGATTAAACCCGTCTATGATGAACGGCAGCCTGAGGATCACTTTAGGCCGGCACACCACACGCGATGAAATTGATGAAGTCCTGAATGTTCTTCCGGAAATTGTACAGCAGCTCCGCTGTATGAGAGGAAGCTGAGTAACAGCGGAGCTGAATCCTGCTGCCAGCAGCCTGGCGGCAGGCTGTTTTTTTCTTGCTATCTGCTTGTGAAACAGATATAATATAGGTTGGTTTTTTATGTCAGGATCGGAGGCGGGTTGGTGTTTTGTCAGGTCATTGTGGATTTAATTCATGATCGTGTGGCAAAGCCGTACACTTATTGCATTCCTGATGGAATGCATCTGGACGCAGGCCAGCGTGTCGAGGTTCCGTTCGGCAGCCGCAAGCTGGAAGGGATTGTTCTGTCCCTTCTGTCTGAAGCCCCTGATGGCCTTATGCCGGAGAAAATCCGGGAGGTGATCGGACCGCTTGATGATTATCCTGCCGTACCCGCCGAACTGATGGAGCTGGCTGTGGATATGGCCAGGGAGACACATTGTCCGCTTGCGGAGATGCTCCGTCTGATGATTCCGGCTGAAATGCGGAAAGGCAGGATCAGGGCACGAACGGAACGGCAGTTCCGGCTGGCGGTTTCCGAGGAGAAAGCCCTGGCTTTCATCGATCAGGATCGCCGAAAGGGAAAGCGTTCCCTGATCATCCGGATGATGCTGGACGGAAAAGAAAGGAGTCTGCGGGAAATACGCGAAACTGTTCCGAATCCCGAGGACGCCCTTCGAAAACTGATTTCGGAAGGAATTGTTTCGGAACGAATGGCGGAAGTGCTTCGTTCCCCCGGGTCAGAAACGGACACCTCAGATCATCACTTCACCCTGACGTCGGGGCAGAAAGAAGCTCTGGAGGAAATTCTGCCGGCTTTACACGGCAATCAGGGAGCTTTTCTTCTTCACGGAGTTACGGGCAGCGGTAAAACAGAGGTTTTTATGGCGGCTGTGCGGGAGACATTGTCTCTGGGGAAGGGAGCGATCATTCTTGTTCCGGAAATTGCGCTTACTCCGCAGATGGTGTCGTGGTTTCGCGCTAAATTCGGCGCTTCTGCGGCAGTGATCCATTCAAGACTTAGCGCGGGAGAACGCTATGACGAATGGAGAAGAATCAGAAGGGGAGAAGCACGTCTGGTCATCGGAGCGAGAAGCGCTGTTTTTTCACCGGTTTCTCACCTCGGCCTGATCGTGGTGGACGAAGAGCATGAAAGTACCTATATCAGTGATCACCGTCCCCGATATGACGCAAGGGATGTCGCTGAAAAGCGATGCCACAGAGAAGGCGCGACTCTGATTCTGGCCAGCGCAACTCCCAGCATTCTGAGCTTTGCCAGAGCCAGGCGGGGGGACTTCACCCTTCTGGAAATGCCTGAACGGGCGAATCACAGTCATCTTCCGGCTGTATCCTTAATTGACATGCGAAGGGAACTGGAAGAAGGAAACCGTTCCATATTCAGCAGGGAATTAAAATCCGCAATGCGTGCCTGCATTCATCACGGAGAGCAGATGATGCTTCTGATGAACAGGCGGGGGTATCATCAGTTTGTTTCCTGCAGAAGCTGCGGAACAGTGATCCGATGCCCTCATTGTGATCTGAGCCTGACTTATCATGCCCTTCCCATGGGTGGCAGGCTGAAATGCCATTACTGCGGATACGAATCGCTTCCTCCCGAAAACTGCCCTTCCTGCGGCAGCCGGTATATCAAATTTTTCGGCGCAGGAACGCAGCAGGTGGAAGACGAGGTTCACAAACTGTTTCCCGGTGTTCGCACAGTCCGGATGGATTATGATACGACCAGCGGAAAAGACGGCCATCAAAAGGCTCTGCAGCCTTTCCGGGACGGATTGGCACAGGTGATGATTGGCACGCAAATGATCGCAAAGGGGCTTGATTTCCCCGGGGTTACACTGGTAGGTGTGATCGCGGCAGATATGACCCTGAATCTTCCGGATTACAGAAGCCGGGAGAGAACCTTCCAGCTTCTGACTCAGGTAGCCGGAAGAGCCGGAAGAGGGCAGAAAAGCGGCCGGGTGATTGTTCAGACCTATCGGCCGGAAGATGAAACGCTTACGTATGCGGCCAGACAGGATTTTCGCGGCTTCTTTGAAGCGGAATTCCTGCGGCGGCGACATGGGCTGTATCCTCCGTTCACTGTTTTATCCCGCGTGCTGATCGAAAGCGAAAAGGACGAGATAGCGGAACAAGCCGCTGAGTACCTGGAGAGTGAGATCCGCGGCCTTCTGCTGCAGCATGCGGAGTGGCAGAAAAAGCTGCTGTTAATCAATCGGTCGGTTCCATCCGTAGCATTACTGCGTGGGAAAAACAGGCGTCAGATTCTCATGAAATTGCTGCAAGGGACTGAATCCGATGAATTCATCGGAGCCGTGACGGATCTGCTGGAGCAGACTGAAACCAGGGCAGAAGTGCGTCTGGAAGTCAATCCGGTTAATATGATATAAACAGAGTGAGAGGAAGAGAAAATATGGCAATCAGAAAGATTATCACCATCGGCGATGACGGACTGCGCAAGATCTGCCGGCCGCAGGAAAAATTTGACCGCCGCCTGGCTGTTCTGCTGCGCGATATGGCGGATACCATGTATAAGGCGGAAGGCGTAGGCCTGGCTGCCCCTCAGGTGGGCATTCTGCGGCGGATTGCCGTCGTGGATGTTTCAGAGGATCATGCTGGTCTGATTGAAATGATCAATCCGGAAATCATTGAGAAAGACGGTGAGCAAACAGGCCGTGAAGGCTGCCTGAGCGTTCCGGGCCGTCAGGCAGTGGTGACCCGTCCAAGACATGTGACCGTTCAGTTTCAGAACCGAAACGGGGAGACAATTCAGAGAGAAGCGGAAGGTTTTGAAGCCCGTGCGATTTGTCATGAAATTGACCATCTGGACGGACGGCTGTATCTGGATGTGATGGAAAGAGAATTAACAGCCGAGGAAATTCAAAGCCATATTCCGGAGGATGATCTGGAATGAAAATCGTTTTTATGGGCACCCCTTCATTCGCGGTTCCATGCCTGAATGCTCTTCTGCAAACGGATCATACAGTCGTCGGTGTATTCACACAGCCTGACCGCCCGAAGGGCAGGGGAAAAAAACCTCAAGCTTCTCCCGTAAAGGAAAGAGCGGAAGAAGCCGGAATTCCGGTCTACCAGCCGGAAAGAATCCGGGTGGATGGAATTGAACAATTTCGGGCTCTTCAACCGGATCTTTGTGTAACCGCCGCCTTTGGTCAGATCATCAGTCAGGAGATGCTGGATATTCCGATCCATGGCTGTATCAACGTGCATGCTTCTCTTTTACCCGAACATCGGGGAGCGTCTCCCGTAGCTCACGCGATTATGGCCGGAGACCGGAAAACCGGCGTGACTACGATGAAAATGGATGCCGGGATTGATACGGGCCCCATTCTTCTTCAGTCCGAAACGGAAATCAGGGACTCCGAAACCTGTGAGGAACTCACTGAACGGTTGAGCAATATAGGAGCGGAGCTGCTGATTACAACCCTGAAAAAGCTGGAAGAAGGAACGCTGAAAGAGATTCAGCAGGATGAATCCCGGATGACTTATGATCCCATGCTGACAAAGAATTTGAGTGAAATCGATTTTCATCTTTCCGCTGCCCGGATCTGCGGTCTGATTAACGGGCTGAATCCCTGGCCATGCGCATCTGTTCCCATTCATGGCGGAAGGCTGAAGCTCATGCGGGCAGCTGTGACGGAGGGAACCGGTACGCCGGGATCCATTCTCACAGCGGATCATCGTCAGGGGCTGAAAATTGCCTGCGGAAACGGAGCGGTCCGGATTATTGAGCTTCAGGCTCCCGGAGGCAAAATCCTCCGCGCGGAGGATTATCTTCGCGGACATAATCTGGAAAAGGAGTTATTATGACGAATTCTTCCAAATTTTCGAAATCCTCTGCCGGCTCCGCCCCGCATAAGCCGTCCGGGAGCAGTCAGAATGGCAAACGCTTCCACGGTCCGGTGGGCAACAGAAAGGGTATGGTTCAGAAGTCCGATGATTTACCCGGATTGCCGGCCCGGCGGATTGCGCTCCGAATCCTCCGCCAGGTTACGGAGGAAGGAGCATGGGCATCGCTGAGTCTGGATGCTGCTCTAGCGGACAGCGGGCTGAGCGCGGTGGACCGCCGTCTTGTTTCCAGACTGGTTTACGATACACTGGACCGGATGACGTATCTGGACTGGGCTCTGGCTCAGGTAATGGCTAAACCGGATACCGACATTCGTCTTCGGAATATTCTGAGACTGGGTGCCTGCCAGATTCTGCTGGAGGATCGGATTCCGGAGAGCGCCGCAACCAATACCAGCGTTCAGCTCTGCTCTGAAGCCGGGATAGAAGGACTGAAAGGCGTATGTAACGGAATTCTGAGAAATCTGATTCGCAGAAAAGAACTGCTGTTATTGGACAGAAACGATCACTCTGATTCAAATCTGCTTCTTTTAAGCGGACTGCCATCCTGGCTTTATGATCGGCTGAAGAAAGAGTACGGGAAAGAAGCCATCCTTTCCCTGGCTTCAGGACATCGGCAGGAAGAGGGGTGGATGATCCGTCCCAATCTGTTAAACATGACAGATTCCGATCTCGAGGAACGGCTGAAGCATAAAGTCTGGCATTGGGAAAAGGGAAAGCTGCCTCATACCTATCATATTACGGGAGCAATGAATATCGGTCAGGATGCCGATTTCCTTTCCGGCCATTTTTCCATTCAGACAGTGGGAAGCATCATGACGTGCCTGACGATGGGTCCGCGGCGAGGTGAAACGATTCTGGACTGCTGTGCGGCTCCCGGCGGGAAAAGCTGTCTGATGGCTGAGATGATGGGAGGTACCGGCCGAGTGCAGGCCTGGGATCTTTATGAGCACAGGACCAGTCTGATCGCGGCTCAGGTGCGCCGGCTTGGGCTGGAAAACGTACGTCCGATGACGAGAGACGCCACAAAACCGAGGCCGGACCTCACTGCCGGAATGGATGGTGTACTGATCGATGCTCCCTGTACCGGAACCGGTATGATCATGGAGAAACCTGATCTGAAAGGACGACTCACCGAAAACGGGCTGAGCGATCTGTGTACGCTTCAGCAGGAACTTCTGGAAACCGTATCCGGCTATGTCCGCCCCGGAGGCCGACTGGTTTATTCTACCTGCTCTGTGCTGAAAGAGGAAAACAGCAGACAGGTTGCGTCTTTTCTGAAACGCCATCCTGAATTTGAACCGGCGCCTTTACCGGAATCCATTCCGGAGTTTTACCGGAAAGCGGCAATGCAGGATGGAGAAGATCTCGGGCTGCAGCTTTTGCCCTGGACGACGCATACCGAAGGATTCTATTTATGCCGGCTGAATCGGAAATCCGACAGCTGAAAGCGGAGAAACAGGATCCAATCAGGGCAGCGCGGGAAAGGATAAGGAATGAACGATCGCATTGATCTGGCTGGAATGACATCAGCTGAAATATCCGCCTGGTGTCAGGAACAAGGTTTGCCTTCTTTCAGAGGATCCCAGATTTTCAAATCCATCCATCAGGGGCTTTGCTTCGGTGAGATGACAAATCTTCCTCTTTCACTCAGGGAAAAGCTTTGTCAGCTGGCGGTGGATCAACCGACGACGGTACGTTCATGGCGTGAAAGCAAGCTGGACGGAACCGTAAAATTTCTGTTTTCACTCAGCGACGGCCAATGTGTCGAAGGCGTGCTGATGCGATATGTCTTCGGGCTGACGCTTTGCATCAGTACACAGGTTGGATGCCGGATGGGATGTCGTTTCTGCGCCAGCACACTGGAGGGACTGGTGCGCAATCTGACTGCCGGGGAAATGCTGGGCGAAATCCTGGCTGTCAATCGATGGATCAGCCGGAAATCATCCCTCTCTGAGGCGGAAGAACAGTCCGGGCCTGTTCCGGAGCACATCAGCCGGGTCGTGCTGATGGGAAGCGGAGAACCGCTGGATAATTATGAACAGGTACTTCGCTTCCTGCACCTGCTTCGGGAAGAAGCCGGCGTTCATATCAGCCTTCGGAATGTCAGCCTTTCCACCTGCGGACTGGTTCCGAAAATGATCCGTTTTGCGGATGAATCTCTGCCGGTAACCCTTTGCGTTTCCTTGCACGCTCCCAATGACAGCATACGAAAAAAAATGATGCCGATTGCTGAAACCTACAGTATTCAGGAACTGCTGAACGCCTGCCGAATCTATATCCGAAAAACCGGTCGAAGAATTATCTTTGAATATGCGCTTACCGAAGGTCTGAATGCCGGTGAGTCCCATGCGGAGGAACTGGCGCGACGTTTGCGCGGAATGCAGTGCCATGTCAATCTGATACCGCTGAATTCCGTGCCGGAAAGGGGAATGGCCGGCGTAAGCGAAGAAACTGTCAGACGTTTTCTTCAGGTGCTGAAACGCTGTCATATTTCCGCAACACGCCGTAGGGAAATGGGCGACGATATCGAAGGAGCCTGCGGTCAGCTGCGCCGTAAAACCCTCGCAGAATCATCCGCTTCATCCGGAACCAGTTTCGGGAGCGTATAGTTTATATCTGATTCAATCAATGAAAACAAACAAGGAGAGTTTGACCGATGCGTAAATTTAATCTGAAAGGGACTGTTCTCCAAAAAATGAAGGAACTGGAAACCGGAACAAACGAGCATTCCGGCATCGTCAGTGCTTCATCTGATTATATGTCCGTCCCTTCATCCGCAAGCACCGGATCTATTTATCCGAGTTTGATGACAGCCTGGCGATCTGATATCGGAAAAGTGCGCAAAACGAATCAGGACGCAGTAATTCATAAAGATCCGCTGTATGGCATTGCGGACGGGATGGGCGGACACAATGGCGGAGAAACAGCTTCTCAGGGCCTGCGGGATGGATTGATCCGAGAGCTTGAGGGAAAAGAACCTTCAGAGCAGGCACTGCAGAATGCTGTTCAGAAGGTCAACAGTGAACTGTTTGCCATGCAGGAAAACGATCCGGCTATCAATGGGATGGGAACGACTTTAACAGCTCTTTGGATGAGCCGTGATACCGCTTATCTGTGTCAGGTAGGAGACAGCCGGGCCTATCTGATCCGGGACTGTGAAATGAAGCAGATCACAGAGGATCACAGCATGGTGGCTGACATGGTTCGCAAAGGCATTCTGACGGAAGAACAGGCTTCCTGCCATCCGATGCGCAATTATATTACAAGAGCCATTGCGACAGATGAATATGTACAGGTGGATACTTATCAAATCCCACGACATAAAGGGGATCGCTGGCTGATTTGTTCCGATGGTTTATATGGTCAGATGAGCAGGCTGACCCTTTCCACCATTTCCGCCATTCCTTCCATTGAGGAAGCTGCAGACCGACTGCAGCAGGAAGCGCTGGAGAATGGCGGAAAAGATAATCTTTCCTTTATCCTGCTGGACGATCTGACCGGTCCCTGTACAACAACAGACGATTCTGCGGCAGATGATTTTCCGGTCTCCGGAACGATATCCGGCCATGATGCGTCCTCAGAAACAGAAATACCTTATTCAGATTCTTCTGCTCATTCCGATCCGGATCCTTTTCCGAAACCGAATCCTGTAAATCATAAGCAGGAGGAGAATCGTGATGACTGAACGAATCCTGGCGGGACGTTATCGCCTGACGGAACAGATCGGTATGGGCGGGATGGCGATTGTTTATCGCGCTGTTGATCTGAGAACCGGGCACAATGTGGCGGTAAAGGTACTCCGGCCTGAGTTTAATGAAGATATAGAGTTTATCAGCCGCTTTCAGCGCGAAGCGGAAGCTGCCAGCAAAATGACCCATCACAATATTGTTAACCTGCTGGATGTAGGCATGGATAACGAAAACCGTTACCTGGTGATGGAATATGTTCAGGGGAAAACCCTGAAGGAAGTGATTCAGGAAAGAGGCAAGCTGACTGCGCCCCTGGCCTGCCAGATTACCATTCGTATTCTCAGCGCCCTGGAGCACGCTCACAGAAACGGGATCGTTCATCGGGATATTAAGCCGCAGAATATTCTTGTTCACGCAGACGGGCATATTAAGGTGGCGGACTTCGGGATCGCCCGCATTGCCGACAGCTCTACGCTGACGCGCGGAGACAACGTCATGGGTTCGGTACATTATTTTTCTCCCGAACAAGCCAGAGGCGAAAGCGCTCAGGCAACGAGCGATATTTATTCCACCGGGGTCGTTCTTTATGAGATGCTGACCGGACGGGTTCCCTTTGACGGTGACAATCCGGTAGCTGTAGCGATGCAGCATCTTCATGCAACGCCTCCTCCGATCCAGTCCATTGCTCCGGATGTCCCGCAGGCTGTATCCAGGGTCTGTATGAAGGCCATGGAAAAGAATCCTTCCGCACGTTATCAGAGCGCCCGTGACATGGCCTCCGATCTCCGAATGGCGCTGGAAGAACGAAATGAGCGTCCGGATCCATCCTTCAATATCAAACAGCCAAAGCCTCAGATTGAAGAGAGAAAAGAAAAACGATCCGCATCTTCCAGAACGGATCTGCCGAATACCCTGCGGAAAGGCCGCAATATTATTCTGATCATTCTTTTATCCGCTGTGATCCTGACGGGGGTAACCTTTGGCGGTATTGCGATTTACCGTCAGGTGATGACCAGCGTCAAAGTACCCGAGGTCGTAGGCATGACGCTGGAGGAAGCTGAAAAGTATCTCCAGCGGGAAGAGCTATACGTGAACCCTGTATATGTCAGCAGCGATGAATACGAAGCCGGTATTGTGTTTTTACAGAATCCGCTTCCGGATACGATTACCCGGAAAGGAGACACTATTCTTCTGACGGTTTCCAGCGGCCCGGTTTCTGTTCCAATGCCTGATCTGCGGGGCTATACCTATACGGACGCGGTGACCCGTCTACAGGCACTGAATATTACCAGAATAACGGTTGAACGGGTAACAAGCACGGAATATGCGCCGGATATTATTGCTGCTCATTCTCCTGAAGCTGAATCTCCCTTATCCCGCGAAATGGAGGTAACCCTCTATGTCAGCGGCGGTGAAATTATCGTACCCGGTCTGGAAGGGCTGACGCTGGAGGAAGCGGAACAAAAAGCAAAAGAAATGAATCTGACAATTGCTCCGTTGCTGCAGTATGTGGACACAGAGAGTGAAACGGAGCATGGACATGTTTCAGCTCAAAGTCCGGAAGAGGATTCGCGGGTCATGCAGAATACTGCCATCACGCTTCTGATCTATCGTTGTTCCTTTATGAACCCATACTCTGAAATCACGATCACCGTCCCTGAAAGCGATAAGGATCAGACGGTAAAAATCATGATTCAGCCTGAAGGAACTTCGACAGAGTATGAAGATGCCAATATAACCTGGACAGCTGAAGCGGAGCGTACCCGGAAAATCAGTGTAAAACGTCCTGACAACAGAAATTATACCTATATTGTCTATGTAGACGGAATTCAGACCGATCGCGCTCCGCTTCCCCTCGAATGAATCGCTGATGATCACCGGTGCGGTAATCAGAACAGAAAGGAGAGAGTGGCTACGGAGAACACGCATCCATCCTGGATTCACGGTATTCTTCTGCGAGGGATAGGCGGATTCTATACGGCTTTAACCGATAACGGGGAAGAGTACACGCTTCGCTGCCGCAAAAAATTCCGGCATCTGGGTATATCGCCTCTTACGGGCGATGAGATTCTCTTCACGCCCGGAGACGGCGAATCCAATGGCTGGATAGAAGATATTTTACCTCGCCGCAGTCTGTGCCTGCGTCCGCCGGCCGCAAACGTTACTCTGCTGATGATCGTTGCGGCACCGGAACCCCTTCCTGACCTGCTGCTGATTGACCGGCTTCTGTCAAGGGCTTTCGGACAGAACATTCACGCTGTTCTGGTATTAAACAAGGCTGATCTGATATCTTCCTGCCCGGAGACAGATACAATGAATCCTGATCCGCTGCCGTTGGAAAAGCTGCTGTATCAGGATTATGCTCCGGCCGGTATTCCGGTGATTCCTGTCAGTGCTGCCAGCAAATCCAATCTGGATGCGCTGATCGGACAGATGGAAGGAGAAATTACCTGCTTTGCCGGCCAGAGCGGTGTCGGCAAAAGCACACTTTTAAACGCACTGACCGGATTTCAGGTGGCCACCGGTGATCTGTCCGCACGAATCGCCAGAGGAAAAAACACGACCCGGTCTGCCGAACTGTTTGTGAAAGACAATCTTCGCATCATGGATTCTGCCGGGTTCAGTCTGCTGGAAACGGAAAAAGAACTTCCTCCGGATCAGTTGAAAAACCGGTATCCGGAGTTCCTCTCCTTTGAAGGAAAGTGCCGTTTTCGCGGCTGCCTTCATGATCGGGAACCGGGCTGCGCAGTCCGTGAAGCCGTTCAAAACGGTCTGGTTTCTTCCGGACGCTTTGAACGATATCATATTCTTTTGCGTGAACTGATTGAGAACTGGAATCATCGCTATGACTAGCCCATTTACCGGCAATGCTTTACCGGGCGGAATGACCGCAAATCCGACAGCGGTCCGGAACAATCCCTGAATATTACTGCTGAAAAGAAGGTGAATTCCATGATCAAACTGGCTCCGAGCATCCTTGCGGCGGATCCTCTGAACCTGGAACGGGAAGTCCTTCGCGTAGAACAGTCAGGCTGCGACTGGCTGCATATCGACGTTATGGATGCTCATTTTGTTCCCAATCTGGCCTATGGTCCGGATGTTGTCCGAAGCCTGAAGCGTGTGACCCGTCTGCCTTTGGATGTTCATCTGATGATGGATCACCCGGAGCGCCTTCTGGAAACCTTCCTGGATGCCGGAGCGGACGGCGTTACCATTCATGCCGAAATTGATCACCCCGTCAGCCCGCTTCTGCGCCGGATTCGTGAGCGCGGTGTACGGGCCGGCCTTGCCCTGAAGCCTGCGACTCCTATGGATGCTGTGGTTCCCTTTCTCCATGAAACAGATCTGATCCTTTGCATGACGGTTGAACCGGGCTTTGGAGGACAGAAACTGGACACTCGGGTTCTGGATAAAATCCAGATGCTGCATCATACCGGATATCATGGAGAGATTCAGGCAGACGGAGGAATTCGGGAAGACAATCTTGCTTCCCTGATAAACAGGGGACT
This sequence comes from Clostridiales bacterium, assembly GCA_015056205.1. Classification (GTDB taxonomy): domain Bacteria; phylum Bacillota; class Clostridia; order Christensenellales; family Aristaeellaceae; genus Aristaeella. Next base: position 167,828 of record SVGS01000001.1, read on the forward strand.
GACGGTAGCGGTTATGGGCACTGCGCTCTTCCACAGCGATGATCTTCCGGCACTTGTATCACGGCTTCATGCATTGAAGGAGATTTCACAATGACCTATGATACCATTGCCGCCATCGCGACACCGCCGGGAAAAGGCGGAATCGGCATTATTCGGATCAGCGGACCGGATGCGGAAAGAATTCTGAACGATGTTTTCCGGCCTTTATCGCATTTTTCCGGAATCTCTTCCCGGGACTCGCGGCGAGATGAATCCGGCTTTCAATGGGAATCACACAAAATGGTTTACGGCCGCCTGATGGATGGGAAGGAAATGCTTGACGAAGCAATGGCTGTGCTGATGCGGTCCCCAAACAGTTATACACGCGAGGATGTGGCTGAACTACAGCTGCATGGAAATTCCTTTCTGCTTTCTGAAGCGCTGCAGCTTTGTGTCTCCCGGGGCGCCCGGATGGCCGATCCCGGAGAATTTACCAGACGCGCATTCCGGAACGGGCGGATTGATCTTTCTCAGGCGGAAGCCGTAATGTCTCTGATTCAATCGGAAACCCGCGAACAGCAGCGGGCTGCTATCAGGCAGCTTGAAGGCGGAGCTTCCTCTTTTGTCCGCGGTTTGTCTGAAAAACTTCTGGATTTGCAGGCAGGACTGACGGCCTGCATCGATTATCCGGAAGAAGTATCAGATGAAGAGGGATGCGCGTCACTTCGCCCGGGCCTGGAATCCCTCCTGAAAGAGCTGGATTCATCCATTGACGAACGAAGTTCGCATCTGCTCTACGACGGCCTTCATGTAACCCTTTTCGGGCGGCCCAACGGAGGGAAAAGCAGCCTTTTAAACCTGCTGACCGGTGAGGACAGGGCGATCGTTACATCGATTCCGGGTACCACCAGAGACGTTTTGGAAGGATCCATCCTGCTGGACGGAATTCAGATTCATTTGACAGATACCGCCGGACTGCGCTCAACAGAGGATCCAATCGAACGGATCGGTGTTGCCCGCTCAAAAAAAGCGATTGAACAGGCAGATATCAGAATTCTGATTCTGGATGGATCTGAAACGCTCTCTCAGGAAGATGAAAAGCATCTTTTATCCCTTGAGGAAAAGGATGCTGTCGTCATCAATAAAAGTGATCTTCCGCAGTGTATCGATCCGGAGGAGATCAAAGGCATCTTTCTGAAACGGGTAAGCAATGCCGCTCCGAAAATCCTGTCCGTATCAGCACTGGATGAAGCCTCCCTTTTCCCTCTGAAGGAATTCCTTCGTCAAAGCGGAGCGATTCGTTCCGGCCTTTCCGTTACCAGCCCGCGTCATCTGTCCGCTCTTCGCTCGGCCTCAAAGCATCTTCATGATGCGCTTCTTTCACTGGAAGCACACTGTCCTCCGGATCTTATTTCAATTGATCTTCAATCCGCACAGTCAACGCTGTGTGAGATTACCGGTGAGACAGCAGGCGAGAAACTGCTGGACCGGGTATTTTCCTCGTTTTGTGTCGGAAAATAAGCAGAACGGAAACATGACAGATAAGGAGAATGATATGGAAAAAGCCCAGATAATCCTGGAGGGCAGGGGGACTATTCAGAAACTGCCCGAGCTGATGGACCGGCTGTCCGTCCGTCGGCCGCTGATCGTTGGCCGTTCGCAGGCTTCCAGACTGTGCGGGCTTTCCGATCCGCTGTCTTCGGCACCTGTATTCAGTTCATTTCATTCGAATCCCGATCTGACAGATGCGCAGGATGGTGCCGATGCATTCCGGCAGTTTTCCTGTGATTCTCTCATTTCAGTCGGCGGCGGGTCTTCCATAGACACGGCGAAAGCGATTCGGGTTCTGCTGGCCTCAGAAAACATTGAGCGAATCGCTGCGTCCGATTTGCCTGAAGAACTTCCGGTTCCGCAAATTGCGATTCCTGGGACGGCCGGTTCCGGATCAGAAGCCACACAGTTTGCTGTTGTATATTGGCAGGGACGAAAAATCAGCCTTGATCATCCCTCCCTTCGGCCGGAAGGTGTTATTCTTGATTCCGGTCTTCTGGCTACGCTTCCGGACTATCATCGGAAATCCTGCGCCCTGGACGCTTTGAGTCAGGGAATCGAAAGCTATTGGTGCCGAAAAGCCACGGAAGAAAGCAGGGTGCATGCTTACCTTGCAATTCTTGGAGTACTGGATAATCTGAAAGCTTATCTTCAGCACGATTCCCATGCGGCGGATGAACTTCTTCATGCCTCATATCAAAGCGGGAAGGCGATCCAGATGACCCGAACAACCGCAGCCCATGCTCTGTCTTATGCGCTGACAAAAAAATACGGCATAGCCCATGGACATGCATGTATGATGACCCTGCCCTGCCTATGGGAACTGATGCTTGAACGCGAGGTTATTCCTGAAACACTGAAGACCCTGTCCTCCCTTATGCGCCTGGGAGATCCAAGGCTTGCCCCAATGCTGATTCAGGGCCTTTTCCTTTCTCTTTCCCTTCCTTCCGTTCCGCGGCCCGATCAGCAGGAGATCTCAGATCTGGCTTCCTCCGTGAATATCCAGCGCCTGAATAATCATCCGATGTCTTTGACGCAGGAGGAACTAATGAGTGTTTATCGCAAAGCGTTTACTCCGCCGGCCGAACCGCGCCGTCGGCTGTGCCTTGATCTGTGGAATTATTACGGGGAGGGAAAACAATGACCGCGTCAGAAAATGATCAGCTTCATACCGGACATCGTGAAAAGCTTCGCCTGCGCTTCATGAACGAAAAAGGATTTGAAAACTTTGCCGATCATCAGATCCTGGAGCTTCTCCTGTTTTACGCCAATCCGCGTTCTGATACCAATCCGCTGGCCCATGAACTTCTGAATACCTTTGGTTCCTTAAAAGGTGTTCTTGAAGCCAGGCCGGAACAACTGATGACCGTAAAAGGGATTGGTTCACAGGCAGCTACGCTGATTGGAATGGTTGTTCCGCTGACACGGGTCTGGCATCGCTGCGCCATGGAAAAGCCAACCCGAATCGGAAACAGCCGTGAAGCGGAGTCATTTTGTCTGTCCATTCTCGCAGGGGAAAGAACGGAAAGGTTTTATGTTGTGGCACTGAATGCCCAATGCCATGTTCTCGGACGCAGAAAGATCTCGGAGGGAAGTCTCAGCGAGGTCAGCGCCTATCCCAGGCTTGTTCTCGAAACCGCTCTGAATTATAATGCTCACAGCGTCCTCCTTTGCCATAATCATCCCGGCGGGACATGCGCCCCATCCACGGAGGATATTTCCTCAACGATACAGCTTCAGCGGTTGCTGAACGGTGTGGGTATCATCGTACTGGATCATATTATTGTAGCCGCTGACAGGACGTACAGTATGATCGAGCATGGGGATATTGACTATCGCATGAAAGGAAGAACCTTATGATTCTTCAACGCCTCTTCCGCGTTGCGGGCTGGATCCTGCTGGCCGGGATTCTGATTTATCTGATTGCTCTTGGGGTTCTCTGCATCCGTGAATCAGGGATTCCAAAGGATCCGGCCGGCATGATGTATGATGCAATTGTTGTTTTAGGAGCTCAGGTCACTCCGGAAGGCATTCCCAGTCTCCAGCTCCAATCCCGGCTGGACGCTGCCAGGCAGGCCTGGAACCTGCACCCGGTACCGGTTGTTCTATGCGGTGCACAGGGAAAAAATGAACCGGATACCGAGGCCGCCGTGATGAAAGCTTATCTGACGGCTTCCGGCATTCCGGAAGATCAGATTCGAATGGATACTGAATCCTTTAATACACGCCAGAATCTGAACAATGCCGGAAAACTCCTTTCAGATTTGCAGCCCGGCTCTGTGATTCTACTGGTTACCAGTGATTATCATGCTCCCCGTGCTGCAGCTATGGCCAGGGATGCCGGATGGAACGTTCGGGCCCTCGGGAGCCCCTGCAAGCCGGAATACTGGCTGAAGAATCATCTGAGAGAGACCCTTGCCTGGTTCAAATACTGGGGAATGAAGTATTTTTCTCTGCCCCTGGATCCGTGAGGTTAACGACATGAATCATCATTCCTCCATATGCGGCATGGAAATCCAAAGTGTTCCGGAATCAGACCAGAAGGAGCTTGCACAGCTGATTCATAACCGGTTGCTGCTGAATCAGCTGCCTGCAGATCCCGGCCTGTCATCCCGCCTTGCCATTTATCTTTCCCTTCTGGATACCTGGAACAGCAGGCTTGATCTGACCGCTGTTCTTGATCCTGAGGAAGCTGTCGACCGGCATTTTATCGACTCGCTTTCAGTATTATCCACCGGTTTGACGGATCATGCAATCAGAATTGCCGATATCGGAACAGGCGCCGGTTTTCCGGGGCTGGTTCTGGCGATGGCCTGCCCGGAGAAACAGTTTACGCTTCTGGATGCTCAGCAGAAACGGCTTGCTTTCCTGAAAACCGTATGCGATGCAACGAACACACGGAATGTTACGCTGCTTCATCTTCGTGCGGAAGACGGCGGACGCTCCCCGGAGCTGAGAGATACCTTCGATCTGGCTGTTGCCCGAGCTGTGGCGCCGTTGAATGTTCTGTGCGAGCTTGTTCTGCCGTTTGTAAAACCCGGCGGCTTTATGATAGCATGGAAAGGGCCTGCTCTTTCTCAGGAATATGAGGACGGCGTTTATGCCGCGGAGAAGCTGGGTGCTCAGGTGAAAGACGCGCTTCCGTGCCCTGTTGCTGGCCGGGACTGGGATCATCGGCTTCTTCCGATTCATAAACTGCGTTCAACTCCTTCTGCTTATCCCCGTCGCAGCGGCCTGCCTAAAGTCAGTCCGTTAAGGCAAAATCATCCGTAAAGGAGGAAGCTGAACTTCATGGATTTCGATTTGAATCAAAGGGTGGATCAGAGTACGCAAAACAAAGATTCCACAGGGAAATATCCGTTTCTGTCCGGCGGAACGTTTTCGGCGGAGGATGCACTCCGGCTGAATCCGCTTCAGCTTGCATATATCGGAGATACAGTCTGGGAGCTGATTATCCGCCATCGCCTGATTCAAAAACGATTCAACGTACGTCACATGCACACGCTGTGCGTTCATTTTGTAAACGCGGCGTCGCAGGCGGTATTTCTGAGCCGGCTGGCGCCTAAACTGACGGATCCGGAGCACGAAATGATTCAGCGGGGCCGAAACGCGCATGCGCGTCATCCGTCCCCGCGGCATCAGCAGCCGGAAGACTACGCTGCTTCTACTGCTTTTGAAGCGCTGATCGGTTTCCTGTATCTGTCCGGCCAGACGGAAAGACTGTCGCTGCTGACCGGTTTGATTCTGGATGAGGAATCATCATGGCAGATTACTGACAGCTGAACAGAAATCCCATGTCCATCCTGCAGAGGATACCCGATAAAACCGTTTTTCGTTCATTGTTTTGAGGAGGTTTATGATGGAAACAAAACTGGCAAACAATCCGGTCGCAGACTCTTTCATTCTTACGGGAAGGAATCCGATCCGTGAAGCACTGAAAAGCGGCAGGGATCTGGAAAAACTGCTTGTGCAGAAAGGAGAACTTTCCGGATCCGCAAGAGAAATCGTTGCGGAAGCAAAAGCCCGGAAAATCATGATTCAGCTTGTTGACCGCTCCCGTCTGGATGAGATCGCGCCCAGACATCAGGGGCTGATAGCCTATGCTTCCGCTTTTCAGTATTCTACGGTCGAGGATATTCTGCATCTGGCTGAAAGCAGAAACGAGCCGCCCTTTCTGATTCTGCTGGACGGGATTACAGATCCGCACAATCTGGGGGCTATTATCCGTTCCGCGGAATGTGCCGGCGCTCACGGTGTGATTGTTCCCCGCCACAGAAGCGTCGGATTAACTCCTTCCGCTGTAAAATCATCCGCCGGGGCTGTGGAATACCTTCCGGTCGCACGGGTTCCCAATATGAATCAGTGCATAGAAGAACTGAAAAAAAAGAATATCTGGGTTTATGGATTAACGATGTCCGGAACAGATTACCGGCAGGCAGATTTTTCCGGCCCGCTTGCACTGGTGATCGGAGCGGAAGGAGAAGGTGTCAGTTCTCTGACGCTGAAAAAATGTGATATGCTTCTTTCTCTTCCTCTGCGCGGGCATATTGAGAGTCTGAATGCTTCTGTCGCCGCGGGAATTATGATGTATGCGGTTCTTTCAGGCCGCGGCAGATAACATCATCATATCAGAAAAGATGATAACAAAGAATCTAATCGGGCAGGTGAATGCTGCAATGACTGAATCCGGGACTCCTTCCGAAACCGGAAAAACCCTTCAGAACCGCTCAGATTCCGGTATGGCGGAATCATGGATCGATCAGGATCTTCTGGCGGCCTATGCCTCTCTTTCCGATGAAGAGATCGTTACCCTTTGCCATGAAGGAGATACCGCAGCGGAAGAATATCTGCTGACGAGGTATAAGAACTTTGTCAGATCCAGAGCAAGAGGCTATTTTCTGATCGGAGCGGATCATGAAGATATCGTTCAGGAGGGGATGATCGGCCTCTATAAGGCCATTCGGGATTTTCGCCCGGAACGTCTCAGCTCCTTCAGGGCGTTTGCTGAGCTTTGTGTGACACGGCAGATTATCACGGCGATTAAAACAGCCACACGGCAGAAACATATCCCTCTCAATTCCTATATTTCCCTGAACCGTCCGCTGTATGAGGAGGAAAGCGACCGTACGCTTCTGGATGTCATTATGGAAGGACGCGCTTCCAATCCGGAAGAGCTGATTATCAATCGGGAGGATCTCGGTGATATCCATGCGAAAATGAATGAACTTCTGTCACCGCTGGAACAGCAGGTTCTCAACGCTTATCTGGACGGAAGAAGCTATCAGGAAATTGCGGTGGATTTAGAGAGACATGTTAAATCCATTGATAACGCGCTTCAAAGAGTAAAACGCAAACTGGAAAAGTATCTTGAAGAAGAAGGGAAAAGATAAAATGGTCTGAACCGAACTATGCAAGACGGTTTTATTCCTCCTGAAGAAGGAGGATCTGATGATCAGGAGTAACCGCGAGGAGAGATCCGTCTTTCAAACGGTACAGCCTGGTACCGGACGGCAGATCATCGCTGTAAATATTTCCCTTTCCGATTTCTCCGATCAGGCTATCTTCCGACGGTTCGGCGGCTGAGACTTGGGAAGACTGAATGCTTTCGTACTTTTTTTCTCCGACCCGGACAACCGTTCTGCTTTTTGCTCCGGCTGCAATCTGGGTAATCTGCGGTGCCTGATCTGTTTTTTCTGTCTTCAGGTTTCCGCTCAACAGGAGAACCAGTGTTAAAACGGCGGCCGCAGCAAGCATTCTGCCGAATGTCCGGGAGCCGAAAACGTTGCTTTTCCCTTCTGCACAAGCCTGCTCAATAATTCTCTGCTTCAGGCGATGATCTGCAACCAATTCATGTAATCCATGCTCGGTTACTGTTTTCAGTTCACTGATATCCTTCATCGTTTATCATCATCCTTTTGCAATTATTCGTTTCCTTTCAGGTCGGCTTTCAGTCTGGATCTGGCACGGCTCAGGCGTGATGAGACTGTACCCTCAGCGATATGAAGGATTTCCGCGATTTCCGTTACTCCATATCCCTGGTAATAAAATAACAGTACGACTTCCTTGAATTCTCCGGGCAAACGATGAACGGCTTCTGAAAGACTTTGCTCCTCAACAATATGATCGGTCTCTTCCGGAGCGGGAAACAGTTCAAAGGCCGGATGCCCCAGAATAATGCGTTTATGCCAGGAACCACGCCATAAATCCCGGCATTTGTTGAGTGCGACCTTCAGAAGCCAGGCTTTTTCTTTTCCTGACAGCAGGGCCGGCCGTGCTGTCAGGTATTTCACAAATACATCCTGGGTTACATCCTCTGCCTGCTGCCTGTTGCCCAGATAGTAATAACACACCCTCAGAACATCTGTTGCATACAAATCATACAATACCGAAAAATCCAGTTTGGAGAGAGCAGGCTGTTCAGTCTGACTGGCTTCCGTCAATTCCTGCATCCGATTGATCCTCCGTTCCGCCCTCCATGATTTATAACGACAGGGAAGGCTCCTTTCTTCCCGGAATATGTAAAACACGGGATATTTCTTCCCGGGAAACAAACCGGGTCAGCATGTAGTCCACAGAGTCCGTCAGCGCCTTCAAACAGGCTTCAATAATGTTTTCGGAAACTCCCACTGTATTCCAGATATGATCCCCGTCGCTGCTCTCAATGGAAACCCGTACCAGGGATGCGGTTCCTTTGGCGTTTAATACACGCACTTTAAAATCCTGCAGGCTCATCCGTTTTACACTTGGATAAAACTGAGACAAGGTTTTTCGCAGAGCGTTGTCGAGAGCGTTTACGGGGCCTTCTCCTTCAGCCGCGTTAATTCCTTCCTGATCGTTGACCCTGATTTTCAGATAAGCCTGCGCTGTCGGCCAGTTCTCTTCTTTTCCATGGGAGCCCTGGCATAACACATGATAATCGGCCACTTCAAAGTAATGGGGTCGGCGGCCGAGTGTATCGAGGGCGAGCAGTTCAAATGAACTGTCAGCGTTTTCATAGGTATATCCGGCAGCTTCCATTTCCTTGACCTTTTGCATCACCAGAAGGATCTCTTCACTGTTTCGGTTCAGATCCGGCAGCATTCTTCCGAGCCTGGCATATACGCCGGCTCTTCCTACCTGATCTGAGAGCAAAAAACGCCTCTGATTTCCGACTGATTCCGGATTCACCTGTTCATAAGAATCCGGATCTTTTATAATTCCGTCAATATGTACTCCGGCTTTATGGGCAAAAGCGGAATTGCCGATAAAAGGAGAGCGTTCATTCGGAACGATGTTCATGATTTCCATCATCCGGCGGCTGAGATGAGTCAGGCGGGGCAGATGTCCGTCCGGCAAACAGGACTCATGCATTTTCAGCGATAAAACAGGAATCACAGTGCAGAGATCCGCATTCCCGCATCGTTCTCCGATCCCGCCGATAGTTCCCTGAACCAGATCACAGCCGGACGAAACCGCGGACAGCGTATTGGCTGCCGCAAGTCCGCAGTCATTATGGGCATGAATCCCCAGAGGAAGATCAATGATTGCTTTCACCGCCCGTACAGCTTCGGAAATCTCATGCGGCAGCGCTCCGCCCCGGGTATCGCAAAGAATGATCCTCTTCGCTCCGCCCGCGGCTGCGGTTTGAAGCGTACGAAGCGCATATTGAGCGTTGATCCTGTATCCGTCAAAAAAATGCTCCGCGTCAAACCAGACGCAGATACCGTGGCGGGTTAAAAAAGAGATGCTGTCCTGTATGATCCGGAGATTTTCTTCCGGAGAACAGCGCAGAACATGCTCCACAACGGTAATATTGCTTTTCCCGAATAAGGTAACCGTATCCGCACCGCACTCGGCCAGTATTTTCAGCCCGTCATCCTCAGATGCGATCTGCCCCGGACGGCAGGTCGGCCCAAATGCCTGAAGAGAAGCCTGGCGCAGCGGCGGAGCGGATTTCAGAAGCTGAAACACCTGCTGATCCAGAGGATTAGCTCCCGGTGTACCAACTTCGATCCAGCGGATGCCCAGTTCGTCCAGCGCCTGAATAATCTGGATTTTATCGGATACCGAAAAAGTGATTCCTTCGGCCTGGCCGCCGTCCCGTAATGTAGTGTCGGAAATCTCGATCATAACTCTCACCTTCTGACTTCAACTGCACAGTATTATATCAATTCAATGAAAAATGTACAACTTTCGATTGTATACTGTCATGACAAAACTGCATTCACGCTTTTATGTAAAAAAAAATATGTCTTGACGAAAACAGTCATCTAAATGTACAATAGAACAAACAAAGGAACATCATAACTTCAAAAGGAGTGTGTCGTCTGTGCTAAGAAAGAAAACATGTATTGCAATGCTTTTGGCCGGCGGGCAGGGGAGCCGTCTGGGCATTTTGACAAAAAACGTTGCCAAACCCGCCGTACCTTTTGGCGGCAAGTATCGGATCATCGACTTTCCACTGAGCAACTGCACTAACAGCGGAATTGATACAGTGGGCGTTCTGACCCAGTATCAGCCTTTGGAGCTGAATGCTTATATCGGCTCCGGCGCACCCTGGGATCTTGATATCTCGAACGGCGGCGTGTTTGTTCTGCCTCCGTATCAGAAAGCGAAGAGCGGTGAATGGTACCGGGGTACAGCCAATGCCATCTATCAGAACATGGCTTTCATTGAGCAGTATAATCCCGATTATGTGCTGATCCTTTCAGGCGATCACATTTACAAGATGGATTATAACGCCATGCTGAATTTCCATATCAGGCATGGAGCTGACGCCACGATTGCCGTTCGTGAAGTTCCGTGGGAGGAGGCTTCCAGATTCGGTATTATGAATACCGACAGTGAAGACCGGATTGTTGAATTCGAGGAAAAACCCAAAAATCCGAAAAGCAATAAGGCTTCCATGGGTGTTTATATCTTCACATGGGAGAAGCTGCGTCAGTATCTGATCGAAGACGAGGGCGACAAGAAGAGTTCCAATGACTTCGGAAAAAATATCATCCCCAATATGCTTGCCGATAAGCAAGTGCTGGTTGCATACAGCTTCAGCGGATACTGGAAGGATGTCGGAACCATCGAAAGCCTCTGGGAAGCCAACATGGATCTCCTGCAGAATCCAATGCCTATTGATATGCATGACAAAAAATGGCGGATTTTTGCCCGGAATCCGGGAATGGCTCCTCACTATATCGCAAAGGGTGCCACGGTCAGCGATACACTGATCACAGAGGGTTGTGAAGTTTACGGACATGTAAATCATTCCGTCCTTTTTGCGGGTGTTATTATTGAAGAAGGGGCAAAAGTCGAATCCAGCGTGATTATGCCCGGCAGTATTATACGGCGCGGAGCCGTTGTCTGCCGCTCCATTGTTGCTGAAAACGCAGTGATCGGTGCCGGAGCAATCGTCGGAGAAAAAGAAGGAAACATTGCCGTGGTTGGGCAGGGAATCTCTCTTCCGGCCGGGGTTTCCGTCTCAGCAGGACAGCAGGTTGACGAAACAACTGTCTTTTAATCCAAACGATCAAGATCGATGGAAAGGAATCAGATACGATGAAAGATGTAATGGGAATCATCTATACAGGTGAAGGAGACGCTTTGCTTCGCGAGCTGACAATTACCCGGGCTATCGCCGCACTGCCCGTAGCCAGCAGATACCGGGTAATTGACTTCCTGGTATCCAGCATGGTTAACGGCGGGATTAAAAATATCGGCGTGATCATGCAGAAAAACTATCATTCCCTGATGGATCATCTGGGCTCCGGAAAAGAATGGGATCTTCATGGGAAAATTAACGGGCTGCATATTCTTCCTCCTTTTCTGACCAGAGAAAACGTCGGATTATATCCCGGAATTCTGGATGCGCTGCGCTCCAATACCAATTACCTGATCCGAAGCAAACAGGAAACGGTTGTCCTCAGCAACAGCACCATCATTTATAACGCTAAAATGGATGAACTGATCAAATTCCATCAGGAATCCGGTGCTGACGTAACGCTCCTGTATACCAAAGATCCCAGCATGAAACGCGAAGAATCGGGAACCTACATTTCGGTAGATGAGCGTCAGACCGTTACGGACATTGAAGTGGATCCGACTCAGCCCTCCTGCGAAAATACATATATGCAGGTATTGGTTATCCGAAAAGAACTGATGAGGGAACTGGTTGACAAAGCCGTAGCGCACGGTCTGCACAGCATGGACCGGGATGTGCTTCAGACGCTGGTCAGGGAAGGCCATGCGACTGTCAAAGCCTATGAATACAAAGGCCTTTGCTGGCGTATTGACTCCGTACAAAGCTTTTTCAAGTTCAATATGGATATTCTGGATACGGAAAAACGCAAAGGGATTTTCCGGGATGATATGCCGGTGTTTACAAAAGTCCGGGATGAGATGCCTGCCTATTACGGCGGGAACTGCACCATGGTGAATTCTCTGGTTGCGGACGGCTGTCAGATTGAAGGAATTGTCGAAAACAGCGTTTTGTTCCGCGGTGTGAAGATTGCTCCCAATGCACATGTGAAAAACTGCATTATCATGCAGGACGGTCAGGTTCATGAAGGCGCATATATCGAGAATTGTATTCTGGACAAGCAGGCCGTGATTAAACGTAATTCCAGGCTGATCGGGCCTCAGGCTTATCCGATCGTCATCGCAAAAGACGTCGTTGTTTAAACAGCTCCATCCCAAATCGAGGAGGAATCCTATGAAAATTCTGTTTACCGCCGGTGAATCCGTACCATTTATTAAAACGGGAGGGCTGGCGGATGTGGTCGGCGCCCTTGCTCCCGTTCTTGCGAAAGCAGGACATGATGTCAGGGTCATTATTCCGGATTATCGTCTGATTCCGCAGAATTATCAGAATGAGATGGTTCACGTATGCGATTTTGAAGTTCAGCTTGGCTGGAGAAGACAGTATTGCGGAATCGAAAAAATCGAAAAAGACGGTGTCATCTGGTACTTTATGGATAACAAGTACTACTTCGGCCGGCCATATATTTACGGTATGGGCGGCGATGAGTATGAGCGCTTCGGTTTTTTCTGCCGTGGTGTTCTCAATATGCTTCCGCTGATTGACTTTCAGCCGGACGTTATTCATGCTCATGACTGGCAAAGCGGTATGATTCCCGCTTTACTGAAGATTCAGTATGCGCATCTGCCGTTCTATGCCGGAATCAAAACCGTTTTTACCATTCATAACCTGCAGTATCAGGGGATTTTCGGAATCCGCGAAATACAGGATATTCTCGGACTTGGAGACAGCCTGTGGACGGATGACAAACTGGAATGCTTCGGCTGTGCCAATTTCCTGAAAGCAGCACTTGTATACAGTGACGCCATTACCACTGTCAGTCCTTCGTATGCCGAAGAAATTCAGACGGCTTACTATGGCGAACGACTTGACGGCTTGCTGAAATCCCGAAAGGATGATCTTTACGGGGTACTCAACGGAATTGATATGGAAGATTACAATCCGGAAAGCGATCCGCAGATTGCGGCGCACTATTCCAGAGAGAACCTGAGCGGGAAGGCAGTATGCAAGAAAGCTTTGCAGGAAAACCTTGGATTACAGGTTCGGCCTGATGTTCCGATCATCGGTATGGTTGGCAGATTAAGCAATCAAAAAGGCCTTGATCTTGTTGACTACGTGATAGCGGATATCATGAGGATGGATGTCCAGCTGGTTGTTCTCGGTATGGGTGAAGGAAGATACTTCAATCTCTTCAGCTGGGCCGAAGGGGAATACCAGGGGCGAGTTGCAGCCCGGTTTACCATGGATCATGCGCTGGCGAGACAAATCTATGCCGGTGCGGATCTCTTCCTTATGCCCAGTCAGTTTGAGCCCTGCGGGCTGAGTCAGATGATTGCCATGCGTTACGGAACGATTCCGCTGGTCAGAGAGACAGGCGGACTGAGAGATACCGTCCTGAGCTATAATGAAGTTACCGGCGAAGGAAACGGCTTCAGTTTCTTCAATTATAATGCACATGATATGCTTCACACTATCGAACGGGCGATTGATTTTTATCTTCATCAGCCTGAAATCTGGCATAAGCTGCAGATGAGAGGAATGAGCGGAGATTACAGTTGGGATCAATCCGCTGAAAAGTATATGGTGATTTATCAGGGCTTGTTCAGGGAAAAAGCAGTCAGAGCCAAAACCCCGGAAGAGCCTAATCCCGTTGTGGTGAATATCTGATCCTGAATTGTCAGCAGACACATTTGAGAGGGATGTGCGTTTAAAGCACGTCCCTTTTTTCGGAGGATGAACAGATGAGCAATCAGTGCGGGAACAGACAGGAAACCATTGAAAACCTTCAGCTTAACGGCTTCAAACTGATCCAGAAAAGTCATGGATTCAGATTTGGCATGGATGCGGTCCTACTGGCTGATTTTGCAGCTGTCCGGCCAAACGATGTCGTAGCGGATCTGGGAACCGGCACAGGAATTCTTCCTGTTTTGCTGGCCGGTCGCGGAAAAGGTTCTTTTTACCATGCTATTGAAATTCAGAAAGATTTATGTGCGATTACAGAAAGAAATTATTCTCTGAATCATATCAGGGGTCAAATTCTGTGCAGAGATCTTTCGACTGATTTTCATCTGTTACCGGATCGGAGTATCGATTACATTGTATGCAATCCGCCTTACGGGGAACCCAATGCATCAATACAAAGTCCCGATCAGACCAGAGCCCTCGCAAAGACGCAGAAGGAGGGGACTCTGGATGGCTTTTTACAAAATGCTTTTCAGCTCCTGAAAGGCAGAGGTAAAATCAGCTTGATCTATCCCGCATCCAGTATGCTGTCCCTGATGCTCAGCCTGAAACAGCATCATCTGGAACCCAAACGGTTCAGACTGATTTACCCAACCGCAACAAAGCCGGCCAATCTTGTATTGGTTGAAGCTGTCAAAGACGCAAAGCCAGCCCTGCATCCGATGCCGCCGCTGATTATTCGGAATGAAGACGGGGACTTGACAAATGAACTGAAGTCTATTTATCATATAAACGAGCAGAAATAAAACAGACCGATTTTTGTTTTGAAAAGAGGAGGCTGGTTCGTTGTCCGGTAAATTTGCCGATCTGATCATTGTTGGCGCCGGAGCATCCGGATTAGCGGCAGCTATAGCCGCCGCTGAACACCAGGATCAGGTGATCCTGCTTGAAGCGCAGGAACAACCCGGGAAAAAGATTCTGGCTTCCGGAAACGGACGATGCAATATTATGAATTCCGGTCCTTTGCGATATTACGGAGATACATCTCTGGCATTTCACGTATTGCAACGGATCAATCGTGATCATCTTCGGTCGTTTCTTCACCGGTACGGAGTTTTGCTTTCTCACGAAGAGGATCGTCTGTATCCCAGTACCTTTCAGGCCAAAAGTGTAATGAGTTCCTTCAAAAACGCTGTTTCCCATTTGCATATTTCTATGGTCTGCTCAGAGCGAGTCGGGGAAATCCGGAAGGAACAGGGATTGTTTCGCGTTCATTCCGTTCATCATAATACTTATTCCGCGCCAAGAATTATCATAGCCTGCGGAGGACTTTCACAGATGAAGCTGAGCGGGTCATCGGACGGATACAGATTTCTGGAAAAATTCGGCCATTCGGTTTCAACGCTGCGTCCCGCGCTTGCTCCTCTGATCACAGACAAAAAAAGCATATCCGGTCTCAGGGGAATCCGTGTTAAATGTGGTTTGTCTCTTCTGAACAACGGCCGTTTGATTCATCGGGAAGCAGGAGAACTACTGTTCGCCGATGATGGGATCAGCGGCATCTGTTCCATGCAGATGGCCAGATTTATTGAAGGCCCCGGCTTCTATGCTGAAGTGAATTTCCTGCAGCGTATTTATTCTTCTTTGGAGGAAGTAAAAAAAGAATTCTCTTATCGAAAAAAGAGATTTGAAAATCTTGATCCGACCTGGCTTTTGAACGGCATGACAACGGAAAAAATATCCTATGCCGTCTGCAAACAGGCCGGAATACCCCTGCGCGGGGAATTGATTTCTGAATTGACCGAAGAGCAGACGGATCGGATCGCATATACCTCGATGCATTACCGAATTGACATCCAGGCAACAAAGGGTTTTGATTTTGCACAGGTAACTTCCGGAGGCGCCTGTCAGGAATCCTTTGATCCGGATACTCTTGAGTCCAGACTGATTCCCGGACTTCATGCTGCCGGTGAAGTTCTGAACGTAGACGGAGACTGCGGGGGATTTAATCTGATGTTTGCACTCAGCAGCGGTATTTTAGCCGGGCTTAATAACCGAGAACTGATCACGGAGGGATGAACGATGAGAAAAGGAGATCTGAAAAAGCAGGAAATTCTGCAAACCGCGGAGGATCTCTTTTGCAAAAAAGGATATGAGGAGACCAGCGTTCAGGATATTCTCGATATTCTTCACACCAGTAAAGGCAGCTTTTATCATCATTTTGAAAGCAAGGAGTATCTTCTGGAAGCCATGTGCGATCGGAGGGCCATGCTGATCGCTCACCAGGCCGAGGAAGAAGAGCGGGCTTTCGGCAAGCCCATTGCCAGGCTAAACAGCCTGCTGAGTGGCGTTTTTCCGCTTAAAGATGAGCGGCTCAGTTTTCTGATGATGATTCTTCCTGTCTTTTCAACACGCCAGGGGCACTCGCTTCGCACCCGTTATTGTGAAGCATTGCTGTCCTCTTTTCACGAACCGGTTACCAGGACTCTGACGGAATGCCTGGCGGATGATTCCGTAAACGTTTATGATCCGGAAATCACAGCCGACATCTGTATCAATACGATGAATCACCTTTGGTGCGACCTTTGCGATACTATCATCCGGGCAACCGCTGCAGGAGAAGATATGCCGGATCTGGCAAGGATCATTCATCAGTACAGAATTATTACCGAGAGAATCCTGTCTGCCCCTTATGGTTCCATGGATCTTGTCAGTATGCAGGATCTGATGCTGCTGTCCGCCCAGATCAGAACCCATTGGAAATCATGAGTCTGTAATATTCCACGGCTCATAAGCAATTACAGGATCTTCAAAAGCCAAAGTTCTGGCAGTCACATTTGCCGCAGCCGCCAGTACTCGGGAAGCTTCTTCTTCTTTAACAACCAGAACAAATGAAATCTGATCCGTATACAGAACATCATCCAGATAGGCGTTTGTATTTTCAAGATAGTGGTTCAGCCGATCCCAGAAAGAATAGGGCAGGCGGCAGACATACCGGCAGGTCCGGCACATAATGACCGGCTCAGCTGCCTGCAGGGCGATTTTGCACGTTTGTGTGTATGCCCGAACCAATCCGCCGGTACCGAGCAATATACCGCCGAAATACCGGGTAGCAACCACTATACAGTTGATCATTCCCTGATTTCGGATTACATCGATCATCGGGAGACCTGCGGTACCGGACGGTTCACCGTCATCGCTGTACCGAATGATCCCCTGATTATATCCGAGAATATATGCATAACAATTGTGAGAAGCATTATGATGCTTCTCACGAATACTGCGCAGAAAATCAAGCGCCTGGTCTTCCGTTTCGACCGGAGCCGCGTGCCCGATAAATCTGCTTTTCTGAATAATCAATTCATCAGAGGCTTGCTGCTTTACCGTACGATAATGCTCTGTCACTGAAGAACAATCCGGCAAAATCCTTTTTTCCCCTTCTTGAGCAGAATTCCGTCAGGATCAAAATCTTCCGGATTCAGAACGGCAGCAACATCCTGAATCTTCTGATCATTAACCGATACGGCATTCTGTTCAATCTGTTTGCGTGCATCACTCTGGCTTTTGCACAATCCGGAGCGAACAAGCAGGGTGGAAATACGCGCGTCAGCCTTCAATTCCTCTTTGGCAACATTCAGCGTGGGAACATCAGCAATTCCATTTCCCTGGCCGAACAGAGATTTCGCTGCAGACTCCGCTTTTTTGGCCTCTTCTTCTCCGTGAACCAGTTTGGTTACTTCATAAGCCAGGATACTCTTGGCCTCGTTAATCTGGGCTCCTTCAAGTGAACCGAGACGGCGCACTTCATCCATTGGCAGGAAGGTCAGAAGCGCAAGACATTTCTCAACATCCTTGTCATCCACATTCCGCCAGTACTGATAGAACTGATAAGGGGTCGTCTTGGCAGGATCCAGCCAGAGCGCACCGGCTTCGGTCTTACCCATCTTCCGTCCGTCATGAGTCAGTAAAAGCTGGAAAGTACAGGCATACGCTCTTTCATTTTCCTTTCTTCGAACAAGGTCGGCACCGCCAAGCATGTTGCTCCACTGATCATTTCCGCCCATTTCCAGGCGGCAGCCATAACGATGAAACAATTCAAGGAAATCATAGCTCTGCATGAGCATATAGGTAAATTCAAGGAAACTGAGGCCGTTATCCGTTGCCATCCGTGCTTTATAGCATTCAGCCGTCAGCATCTTGTTCACAGAAAACATGGAACCGATATCCCGCATAAATTCAATAAAATTCAGATTCCGAAGCCAGTCCCCGTTGTTTACGATGATCGCTTTTCCATCTGAAAAATCAAGGAATCGGGACATCTGTTTTTTAATACATTCCACATTATGATCGATGGTCTCAGTAGTCATCATTTTTCGCATATCGGTTTTCCCGGAAGGATCACCGATCATAGCCGTTCCTCCGCCCATCAGAGCGATCGGCCGATGACCGGCTTTCTGCATATGCGCCATGGCCATAATCGGAATATAATGCCCGATATGAAGACTGTCCGCCGTTGGATCAAATCCCACGTAGAATGTGGTGGGCTGTTTCAGCTGTTCATACAGTTCATCCGCAAAAGTCATCTGGGCAAGAAAACCGCGTTCTTTTAAAATGTCCAGAACATGTTCCATTACTCATTCCTCCGTTTTTTATCTTCTGGATTCCTGAAGGATCAGATCCTTCAGAATGTTCATTCCCTGATCGATCTGCTCCAGCGTGCTGTTGGAAAAATTCAGACGAAGTGTGTTTTCATGTCCGCCGTCCACGAAAAAGTGGGTTCCGGGAACGAAAGCAACTTTCTGTTCTATCGCTTTGTTCAGCAGTGCTTTTGCATCCATGTTTTCAGGAAGCTCTGCCCAGACAAACAAACCGCCTTCCGGCTTCGTAAAACGGACAAGACCGGATATTTCCTGAAGATGGCCAAGCATCCGGTCCAGCTGCCGGGCATAATCCGAGGAAATGGCCCGGATATGATCCGGCAGAAGCCGCTGCCTGAGATACTGATCCACAATCGCCTGATTCAGATTGGCCGTATGCACATCGGACGACTGCTTTCCCACCGTACATTTTCGGATAAGGTCGGGACGGCCGGACAGATAACCAACCCGCAGGCCGGGCGAAATCGTCTTGCTGAAGCTTCCAAGAAAAACCACCCAATCATCCGTATCAAAGCATTTAATTGCGGGAAGTTTTTCACCGCTATAACGAAGGTCACGGTACGGATCGTCCTCCGCAACAATCATATGGTATCGGGAAGCCAGTTCAGCGATCGCTTTACGCCGTTCGAAAGAAAGCGTGCGTCCGGTGGGATTCTGAAAAGTAGGAATCGTATAAAGCATCTTGGGCTGATACCGGCGGATCTTCTCTTCGAGATCTTCCGGAAGGAGTCCCTGCTCATCGCTGGCAACGGGGATCAGGTTGGCCTGATACAGCCTCATGCACTGCAGATTTCCAAGAAAGCTGGGATTCTCAACCAGAATTGTATCACCGGGATCGATCAGCGCCTTGCAGAGCAAATCCATTGCCTGGGTAGAGCCGGTAACCGGCAGGACGGCTTCCGGCTGAAAGCCCACCGTTTCAGTAATGTACTGATGAAGCGCTTCAACAAAGGGAGGATATCCTTCCGTGGCTCCGTACTGCAATAAAGCTTTCCCGTTCTCTTTCAGAACCTTAACGGCCAGTTCAGAAACTTTCTCATCCGGCAACGCCGTTACGGAAGGATTCCCGCCGGCAAAGGAAATCATTCCGGGCTTCGCGATCACTTTAAAGATTTCACGGATTGCGCTTCCGGAGACCTGGTCAAAACGATGAGCAAAATGCAAAGAAGAAGATTCCACGCTGTTTCCTCCTAAAAAAAGAATCCCTTTGCTGATCAAAGGGCTGCCAGCCTCAAACGGCTGCCGGTCAACATAAATATTATCCCTGATCTTTTCTGTGTTGTCAATCCTTTCACGAGGCCTTGATAAAAAAATAGGTTTCCTGTATAATAAGATGTCCTGTATCCGTAGGATCAGGGACGATGACCCGGAAGGAGCAATAGTACATGGAGTGTAAAATCAAAAACGATTACGGAACCATTTACATCGCCGAAGATGTAATGATGAAGGTTGTCGGATACGCTGCGCTCGAATGCTATGGAATTGTAGCGATGTCGGGGAAACGGGCTACGGACGGGATATCTGATTGGCTTGGAAGAGAAAACCTGTCAAAGGGTGTTCAGATTCGAAACGCCGGGGATATGCTTGATGTTGATCTTTTCATTATTGTGGAATACGGCATTTCCATTTCTGAAGTGTGCAAGACAATTGTAGAGACTGTGCGGTATAAGCTGGAAAACATGACCGGTATAAAAGTTCGCAAAATCAATATCTCCGTTGAGGGAATTCGGATCTGATTTAATTAACCCTTTTTCAGAGATACCGATCCTGAATAAGAGACAAAGAAGCGGAGGAACAGCTTTTGATACAGTTTAAAACCATTGACGGCCTGCTTCTGCGGGATATGGTTATGGCAGGAACGGCCTTACTGGAGAGAAACCGTGAAGCCGTAGATGCGCTGAACGTTTTCCCGGTTCCGGACGGTGATACCGGAACGAACATGACCTTGACCATGCAGTCAGCCACCCGCGAAGTGAACAGCAAGGAATTTCTGCGGGCGGATGAAGCTGCCAGCGCTTTGGCAAAAGGTGCGCTGAAAGGAGCCCGCGGCAACAGCGGTGTCATTACAAGCCAGCTTTTACGTGGCTTCGCGAAAGCGTTGAACGGCGTAGAAAAGATCACTCCGGTTCAGTTTGCCGAAGCGCTTCAGAAGGGTTCTGAAATGGCTTATAAAGCCGTGATGAAGCCTAAAGAAGGTACAATCCTGACAGTGGCCCGTGTCATTGCCGAAGATGCCATGGCACAGGTCCGGAAGAACCCGGACGATTATGACGGGCTCATCAATGTCATGCTCAAAAGCGGCGAGGCGATTCTGAAAAAGACGCCTGATATGCTGCCGGTTCTGAAACAGGCCGGAGTTGTAGACTCAGGCGGCCGGGGTCTGATGCTGATCTATCAGGGATATGCCAGCGTACTTCGCGGGGAGGATATCAGCCTGATTAATCCGGAGACGGATTCTGCCGGCGCTGAGGAAGAAACAGACTGTCATGACCTGTCAAAGCCGCTCACCCATACCTATTGTGTACGCTTTACGCTAAAGGAGTTCAAAGAAGATTGTGATGAGCATGATCTTGATTCCTTCCGCCGGCGTTTAAACCGGATTGGAGACAATGTCCGCGTCACCGGAGATCTGACGGAAGCAACGATTCATGTGCACACGGACAATCCGGGATTAACATTGGAATACGGGCTTGAAATGGCCGAGATCAATGATATTCAGATTGAAAATCTGGCCGCGGCGCAGCGTGCGCTTCAGGCAGAAGCTCAATCTGAAGAATCCTCTGCGGTTTCGGCGGACAATTCGGATGCAGACAGTCCTTCCGGGGAGATTCAGAAATACGGATTCGTTGCTGTTTCTCTCGGCAAAGGTTTTTCTCAGTTCTTTAAGGATCTGAATGTAGATCAGATTGTTGAAGGCGGACAGACGATGAATCCGTCCGTTGAGGATCTGCTTCATGCGCTGAACCAGATTCATGCAGAGCATATCTTTGTATTGCCGAACAACGGAAATGTTATTTTCGCCGCAAGGCAGGCCGCTGAACTGTGCAAAACGCATGTAGTCGTTATTCCGACAAAAAATGTGGCAATGGGGATTGCCGCCGCCATTGCCTTCCAGCAGGAGCTTGAACCGGAAGAAAATGAACAGGTCATGAATGAAGCGGCCCAGCATGTTAAGACCGCAACAGTAACCTATGCAATCCGGGACAGCGTCTACAATGGGATTGAAATCAAAGAAGGGGACATCATCGGGCTTCATAACGGTCAGATTTCCTTCTCCGGAAACAATATAGAAACCGTCGTTACGGAAATGATGGAAAGCATCATGACAGAAGAGGATGAACTGATCACTGTCTATTACGGAGCTGATGTTCAGGAAGCCGACGCAAAAGCGCTGACTGCCAAACTGGAGAACACGTATGACTGGTGTGACGTTGAATGTCATAACGGCGGGCAACCTTTGTATTATTACCTTATCTCTGTGGAGTAGTCGTTTTATATGCTTCAGCATGAACTCAGGGGTTTTGAAGGGATCCGAGGAATCGGACCGTCCCGGGCAGAAGCATTACGCGCAATGGGCATTTGCTCATTGCGCGATTTACTCTGTTTTTTTCCGCAATCCTACGAGGATCATCGTCATCTCCTGACCCCTGACAGTCGGGAGGAAGAAACAGGGGTTATGGAAGGTCTGATATCCCGAAGTCCCGAAAGTTTTTATTTTCACGGAACAAGCCGGGTAACCGCCATTCTGAGTACAAAAAGTCATCAGATCAGATTATGCTGGTTCAATCAACCCTGGATGGCCAGATCTCTGCCTCTGAAAACCGGAATCCGGCTCTACGGCAGAATCTCAAGGCAGAATGGTTTTATCCGGATGGTCAATCCAAGGCTGATTACAGATCAGGATATCATTCCCGTCTACCGAAAAATCCAGGGAATTCCGGGCAAACTGCTTCGGGACTGGATTGAAATCGCATTAAAAAGAAGATCTGAACTTTTTCCGGAGTGGATGCCGGATAAAGTCATACAGGATTTTCATCTGATTCATCTGGATGAAGCTGTTTTTCAGATTCATTTTCCTGAGAACGAGGCTCAATTAACCGCTGCGCGGCGCCGTCTGAACTGTGACGGAATGATCACTTATCTGTCCTATATTTTCCGACATAAACAGCGGCATGATTTTGGCATTCCCTTTCAAATTACTGCGGACGAGGAGAATGACTACTGGAAGAATCTGCCGTTTCAGCCGACAGCCGGGCAGCGTCGTGCACTGCATGATATTGCCGAAGATCTGAAAAGCATGAGTTCAATGAAGCGGCTCCTTCAGGGAGATGTCGGCTGCGGAAAGACGGCAGTAGCTTTCGGCGCAATTTATCTTGCCTGGAAAAGCGGTCACCAGGCCAGTATGATGGCCCCCACCGAAATCCTGGCCCGTCAGCATTATCTCAATGCTCTGCACACCCTTGAGCCATTGGGAATTCGCTGCGCGCTGCTGACGTCTGAGATCAGGGGAAAAGAGCGCGAGGAAATCCTGGCAGGACTGGAAAAAGGGCAGATTCATATTCTGTTCGGCACCCACGCTCTGATCAGCAGGGCAGTTCACTTTCAGGATCTGCAGCTGACCATAACCGATGAGCAGCACCGCTTCGGTGTCCTTCAGAGAAGTGCTTTGGAAAAGAAGGGAGCGGTTGACAGAATAACCTATCCGCATGTGCTGGTCATGTCCGCAACACCCATCCCGCGCTCCCTGGCTCTGATTCTGTACGGCGATTTGGATATAACCGTGATTGACGAACTGCCATCCGGCAGGATTCCTGTAAAGACTCGCATTGTTCCGGAAGAAAAAAGAAACGATATGTACCGCTTTGTAGCCGCTGCAGTCAGTCAGGGAAGACAGGCTTATATTGTTTGTCCGCGGGTGGAGGAAACAGAAGCAGAATCGGAAAAAGAAGAATCCCATCCGCAAAAAAGCGTTCAGGGGCTTTATCAGGATTTGAAACACGGCGCGTTATCCGGATTAAAACTGGGAATCACCTGGGGCAGCCAGAAAGCCGACGAAAAGCAAAATGTGCTGGACAACTTTATACAGGGTAAAATCCAGGTGCTGATTTCAACAACCGTGATTGAAGTTGGAATCAATAATCCGAATGCAACCATTATGATTATTGAAAATGCGGAAAGATTCGGCCTCAGCCAGCTGCATCAGCTGAGAGGACGTGTCGGCCGGGGCCGTGAAGAAAGCTGGTGCTTTCTGATGACTGAAAATGAAGAAAAGCTGAGAATTCTGTGCGATACAACCGATGGTTTTTTGATTTCACGAAAAGATCTTGAGATTCGGGGCCCCGGAGATTTTATGGGAACCCGGCAGTCGGGAGCGCCTGCTTTTCCCGGTATTCAGGGAGATATGCGGCTTCTTGGAGAAATTTCCGATTATTTAAAAAAACTAAGGCAGGATCCGGATCAATCTGATATAATGGATAAGCTGGATGAACATGCGGAGCAGCATTTTACAGATACGGAAAATACAGTTGCGTTAAACTGAATCTTTTTTGCCTGCAGGAATACACGAAAACAGAAAGGGAAGAACATCATGGATTGTTTTATCAACAGGGAACTGAGCTGGCTGGCCTTTAATCAGCGCGTATTGGAAAACGCTGCTTCTCCGGATGTTCCGCTTTGCGAAAGACTGAATTTCTTCTCCATTTTTCAATCCAATCTGGATGAGTTCTTTATGGTCCGGATCGGAAGCCTTCATGATCAGATGCTGCTGGACAATGAATCCCGTGAGAATAAGACCGGACTGACGCCGTCTCAGCAGATTACGGAATCTCTGGAAACAATCCGTCGTCTGTGCGTGCACCGGGACAGGGTTTATCCGGAGCTGCTCTCCGGACTCAGCGGTCAGGGAATCAGTCTGGTCCGGTTTAACGAAATATCCCAAAGTGCGGAGCAGAAGCTTCAAAGAATCTTTAAAAAAGAAATTTTACCCTATCTGTCCTGCTACTTTATCAGCCGGAAACAGGATTTTCCATTCCTGAACAATAAGGAAATCTACAGCATTGCAGTTCTTGAACCCGATTATATTAACGGAAAACCGCAGATTGCCGTTATTCCCGGAAACAGCAGCGTCCTTCCAAGATTGATTGCCGTTCCCGGTAATGAGGGCAAATATATCCTTGTTGAAGAGTTTATCCTTCATTTTCTGCCTCTGATGCTTCCCGGAAAAACGATTCGCGGAAAAGCGCTTGCCAGAATCACTCGAAATGCGGATATTGATGCCGATGCCGTTTTCGATGAGGATCTGGATTATCGGGATCATATGGCGTCGGTCATCAAACAGCGAAAAAGATTATCCCCGGTAAGACTCGAGTTGTCCCGGCAGCTTGAACGCTCGGTGATTGACACCCTGCTGGAGATGCTGAATCTGGAGCCATCCTATGTTTTTGAATATGATACGCCGCTGGATCTGAGTTTTCTGTATCAGTTCAGCGATATGCTGCGAAGTCAGGAAAACCTGTTTTATAAACCATTCCAGCCGGCAAAACTCAAAACTGCATCCGGAAGGGTCTTTGATGAGGCGCTTCGCCATGATATTCTGCTTCATTATCCATATGACAGCTTTAAAACCTTTCTCCGCCTTTTGCATGAAGCTGCGGCAGATCCTAAAGTGACCTCCATTCGTATGACGCTGTATCGGGTCGCCAGAGACAGCAAGGTTGCGGAAGCTTTGGCCGAAGCTTCTGAAAACGGGAAAACCGTTGAGGTTTTTGTAGAGCTGAAGGCCCGTTTTGATGAAGAGAACAATATTGAATGGAGCAGAAGACTGGAACAAAGCGGATGTCATGTCATCTATGGCATTGAGCATATTAAGGTCCACAGCAAACTGTGCCTGATCAGCTGGAAGGACGAAAATGGAACGGAACGAATTCTCTCTCAGGTCGGGACCGGAAATTATAACGAAAAAACCAGTCGGATCTACACGGATCTCAGTCTGATTACAGCAGATCCTGCCATCGGACAGGATGGCCTTGAAACATTTTTCGCATTAAAGGAAGGAGGCGTAATCAACGCTTCCCGAAAACTGCTGGTTTCACCGCGGCTGATGCATCCTTCCATGATCAGGCTGATTGAAGAAGAAATCGCTCAGGGCGAAAACGGATTCATCCGGCTGAAAATGAACAGTTTAACGGATAAGCCGCTGATTGACAAACTGATCGAAGCAAGCCGGGCCGGTGTAACGATCCAGATGGTTATTCGTGGAATATGCTGCCTGAAAGCCGGGGTTCCGGGAGAAACAGAGAATATCGAGATTCGGAGCATTGTCGGCCGTTTCCTTGAACACAGCAGAATTTATCTGTTCGGGAAGGATATCCGAACCAGGGCTTATATATCCAGCGCAGACTGGATGACCCGTAATATGGTTCGCCGCGTGGAAGTAGCCGCTCCTGTTTCCGATCCGGCTCAGGTTAATCAGCTGGAAGATATATTCAGCGCTTACTGGAAAGATTCAAGTCAGGCCTGGGAGATGACGAATGACGGACATTACCGGCGACGTGTGCCGATCGATGAAGACAGCTTTAACGCCCAGGAGTCGTTTATTCATTCATCCGGCAGCAATTCAACCAGCACCTGATTCTGAAAGTCCATTCCAAGGCGGGTTAACCGCCAGGTACTGTTTTCTCTAACCAGAAGCCCTTTCTGAACAGAAGGGGATAAATGTTCTCCGAATGCTTGCTCAATGCTTAGATGATGCTGCTTTATAAAGGTTTCTTCCTGCACTCCTTCTGTCATGCGAAGCCCAAGCATCATGGTTTCAAAGCGCGCTTCCTCCGGGGGAATCACTGAACAGGCTCTGAGCGTCCAGTTTCGGGATTGTATCATTTCGAGGTATTCATTGATCGAGGCAGGATTGACTGCCCGGAACTCCGATGAATCCGGATGCGCTGAAAACATTTCAGACAGCATGGCATGATCCGGCCGGCGGAGAAGAGACGCAGCGGACACACCGAGTCCCAGGTAAGGGATTCTGGTCCAATAACCTATGTTATGTCTGCATTCGTATCCTTTTTTTGAAAAATTGGAAATCTCATATTGCTGATAACCGGCTCCGCCCAGAATGGTAATAGCCCGGTCATACATGGTTCTTTCATCTTCCGGATCAGGAAGCTGAATCAGTCCGTGATTCAGCTGTTCTGTCAGCGGCGTACCCGGTTCCGGGATCAGTCCGTAAGCGCTTATATGTTCCGGTGAAAGAGAAATGACATTGCGAAGCGTATCATCCCAGTCGGCTATCGTCTGCGTCGGAATACCAAAGATCAGATCCAGATTTAAATTTGCAACTCCGCAGCGGCGGGCCAGAGAAACGGAATCCACCACTGCTGCATAATCATGAATTCGTCCTAATACGGTTAACAGTCCGGACTGCGCTGCCTGCATTCCCAGGCTCAGGCGGTTCATTCCCTGACGAAGCGCTGTCTGAAGCCAGTGTTCAGTCAATGTTCCCGGGTTTGCTTCTATCGTAAATTCACCGGAAGACTGAAGAGGCAAAACGCAGCGAAGCCGTTGAATCAAATGATCCAGAAGCTTCGGCGGCAGCAGGGAAGGCGTTCCGCCTCCAATATATACGGTTTGAATATCTTCCGTGCAAAAAGGCGCCTGTTGTTCCGCTTCTGAAATCAGCGCCTCAGCATAAGCCTCCATCTTTTCCTCCTGATCGGGAAAGGAGGCAAAATCGCAATAGGAGCATTTCTTTTTGCAGAACGGAATATGAATGTAGAGTTCCATGTATTATCTTCCTTTAGCTGAAAGCGGCAGCTTTCCTCCGGAATGGCCAGATTGATAATCTGCAACTGCTTTTCGCAGGCATACCGAACAGTATACCAGGTTCCGCCTTTAAAAGAATAAAGATAGCAAAGGCACAAAGATGAATGATCCACCAGATATCGGTTTCGGGTCAGCATACATCCCTGATAATACCGCTCGCTTAAACAGATCGTCTGGTCAGCCTGTTTCCGGATTTCCTCATAACGTTTCCGATCGGCAGAAGTCCAGCGTGATGACTGATCCTGACAGGGAAATACAAGGATCAGCCGAATATCCGGAAGGACTGCGCGAAGTCGAAGCACCTCTTCAGCAGCAATGGTATCAAAACCCAGGGCAGCTCCGCACAGGTAATAGCGGATGCCTGCTTCAGCCGTACGGCAAATGGATTCATCTATCCCCTTTCGCAAAGAAGCCACCGTCGCCGGAGGAATCCGCCGATGTCCGGTAAAACACAGGGAAAGCTCAGGATGGAGGAGAAAATCATCCGAACGATCCGGAGCGGCCGTATTGCGCAATAAATCACACATGGCCTTAATCCATTTTCAGAACAGCCAGAAATGCTTCACTGGGGACCTGAACTGTTCCGAACTGGCGCATTCTTTTTTTGCCTTCCTTCTGCTTCTCCAGCAGCTTCTTTTTCCTTGTGATATCGCCGCCGTAGCATTTTGCCAGAACATCCTTGCGCATTGCCTTAACGGTTTCACGGGCGATCACCTTACTGCCGATTGCAGCCTGGATGGGGATTTCAAACATCTGTCTCGGTATAACATCCTTCAGCTTTTCCGCAATTCCGCGGCCGCGGGCATATGCTTTATCACGGTGAACAATAATACTGAACGCATCACATAAATCACCGTTCAGAAGAATATCCAGCTTTACCAGATCGCTTTCCCGATAATCCTTCAGTTCATAGTCAAAAGAAGCATATCCTTTGCTGCGGCTCTTGATCTGATCAAAAAAATCAAAAATAATTTCATTCAGAGGGAGATCATAGTTTAATTTTACCCGGTTTCCCTCATATTGCATGTCGATAAATATCCCGCGTTTGTCCTGACACAGTTCCATCAGCGTTCCCACAGAATCCTGTGGAGTATAAATTGTCGCATGAACAAACGGTTCGCTCATGGAGGCGATTTCGGCAACTGGCGGCAGATTGGCAGGGTTGTCAATCAACAGCTCCGTTCCGTCCGTTTTAATCACCTTGTAAATTACACTCGGAGCGGTTGTGACAAGATTAAGATCAAATTCCCGTTCCAGACGGGCGGATATGATATCCATATGGAGAAGCCCCAGGAAACCGCATCGAAATCCATATCCCAAAGCCACCGATGTCTCCGGCTCATACGACAGGGATGCATCGTTCATACGAAGCTTGTCCAGAGCGTCCTTTAACACCGGGTAATCCGCTCCGTCCGCAGGATAGATTCCGCAATAAACCATCGGAGTAACATGTCGATAGCCGGGCAGGGGAGCCGGCGCAGGGTTTTCTGCGTTTGTGATGGTATCACCAACACGGGTATCCCGAACATCTTTAATTGACGCGGAAACATATCCGACCTCTCCGGCCGAAAGGGAATCACACGGACGGTAACCGGGTGCAAATGTGCCTACTTCCACAACATCAAATTCGCTGCCCGTAGCCATCATCCGCATTCTCATTCCGGGACGGATGGTCCCTTCCTTGACGCGGATGAAGCAGATTGCTCCACGGTAATTGTCATAGAAAGCATCGAAAACCAAAGCCTGTAACGGCGCATCCGGATCTCCCTTCGGGGCCGGAATCTTCTGCGTGATAATCTCCAGAACGTCATCCACATTCAGTCCGGTTTTTGCCGATATGCACGGAGCGTCGGAAGCATCCAACCCGATTACGTCTTCGATTTCCTGCCGTACCTCTTCAGGCCTTGCGGATGGCAGGTCAATTTTGTTGATTACCGGAATCGTTTCCAGGTTATGTTCCAGAGCCATGTAAACGTTAGCCAGTGTCTGGGCTTCTATTCCCTGCGTCGCATCCACCACAAGCAAGGCGCCTTCGCAGGCGGCCAGAGCACGGCTGACTTCATAAGTAAAATCCACATGACCGGGGGTATCGATCAGATTCAGCACATATTCCTGTCCGTCCCGGGCGCGATAAGTCATATGTACCGCTTTACTCTTGATGGTAATCCCGCGCTCCCGTTCAAGTTCCATACTGTCCAGGATCTGATCCATCATTTCCCGCTTTTCAAAGACACCGGTCTTTTCAAGAATCCGATCTGCCAGAGTGCTCTTGCCATGATCGATATGGGCTACAATACAGAAGTTTCGGATTCGTTCAATGGGATCCTTCATACCGTTTATTCCTCCGGTTTAGCCGCCGGGCCCTTTCCCAGCTTGTTTTCCGTGCCGTTCAGAAGACGCTGAATATTGGATCGGTGACGGTATATGCACATTGCAGCCATAAAGATACTCCATGCGATAATCCACAGATTACCCTGACTGTAAAACACTGATACAATCACAGCATACAGGGTTACCAGAACCATGCTGCCAAGGGAAATCCATTTCGTAAGCGCGATAACTGCCAGCGTAACCGCCATACAGATCAATGCAGGAACCGGAAAACACCACAGCATAACGCCGGTTGTGGTTGAAACACCTTTTCCGCCTTTAAACTGATAAAACACAGGCCAGTTATGTCCGACGACAGCAAAGAGCCCGGCCAGAAGTGCCGCTGAATGATCTCCGGTAACAGCTTCGGCCAGAAGGCAGGAGATCACGCCTTTCAGCAGATCTCCCAGGAAAGTGATTATTCCATATTTCCAGCCCATTGTTCGCTGAACATTGCTCGCGCCGGTATTCTTACTGCCTACCGTTCTCAGATCCGGACCGTGGAACCATCGGGCAGTCAAAAGACCTACTGAAACCGATCCCAGTAGATAGGCCGCAATACAGCATAGCACCAGAAGAAACGGATGGTTCATTGTTTATCCCTCTTTCTTTCACGTAATATGAAATGTATCGGAGTGCCGGAAAAATCAAAGGTTTTCCGGAAATAGTTTTCCAGATAACGTTCATAGGAAAAATTAATCAGTTCAGGATCATTGACAAACAGAATAAATGTCGGCGGCTGGACAGAACCCTGTGTAGCATAGTAAATCTTCAGACGCCGTCCGCCCTGCATGGGGGGCTGGAGATGATCCGTTGCATCGTTCACAACATCATTTAACAAGCCTGTGGTGATTCTCCCGGTTGCAGAAGCATAAACCGATAAAACCTGAGGAAGGATCGTCTGAATGCGCTGTCCCGTAACCGCGGACACAAACAGGACAGGCGCATAATCCAGAAATTTCAGTCCAGAAAGAATTTCCTTCCGTGTTTTTTCCAGCGTACCGGTTTCTTTTTCAGGAAGATCCCATTTATTCAGTACGATAACGACCGCTTTTCCTTCCTCATGAATAATACCGGCAATTTTGGTATCCTGTTCCGTTACCCCGTCCTCAGCGTCGAGAACGAGCAAGGCAACATCGCAGCGCCGGATTGCGGCGATGGAACGAAGAACGCTGTATCGCTCGAGAGAATGATCCTCGATTGCCCTTTTCCGACGGATCCCTGCCGTATCGATAATATTAAAGCGGGTTCCGTCGTCCAGAACCAGTTCTGAATCAATCGCATCTCTGGTCGTTCCCGGAAGATCGGATACCATCGTGCGCTTGATTCCAAGCAGACGGTTGGTCAGACTGCTTTTCCCAACATTCGGACGTCCGACAATTGCCAGATGGATGGGGGATATCTGCGGATCTTCTTCCTTGTCAGATTCTTCTGACTTCGGAAAAAAGCTGACAATCCGATCCAGCAGGTCCCCGAAGCCAAGCATATTGGAACTGCTGATTCCAATCGGATCACCGAGTCCCAGCTCATAGAATTCATACATCTGTTCATCCAGAGAAATGCAGTCGATTTTGTTAACAACCAGTAAAACATGTTTACCGGTACGGCGAAGCATATTGCCGATCTCCCGGTCATCATCCGTCAGGCCGTCTCTGCCATCGGTAAAAAAGCAGATTACATCAGCGGTATCCATGGCAATCTGTGCCTGTTCCCGCATCTGAGAAAGGAGGACGTCCTCGCTGGACGGATCAATTCCGCCGGTATCCACGAGCGTGAACGTGTAATTTAACCATTCCACATCCGCCGTAATCCTGTCCCGGGTAACACCGGGAATATCCTCCACGATGCTGACGCGGTGACCAGCCATTTTGTTAAAGAAAGTGGATTTCCCCACATTGGGACGACCCACGATGGCCACAAGAGGTTTTTTCTTCATGGCTTATCCTCCAATTTCGAATCCTGGTCCTTACCGGCTGTTCATCCGTCCAGACCATACAAGGCACTCAAAAAAGCCTCACCCGTATTGGAAACGACGCGAATCGGCTTTCCAAGCGCATCCTGAACATCCTGAATCGTCAGATCATCCAGAAAACAGTCCTGATTTTCCCGCAGCATGTTGGAGGATATCAGAATTTCGTCGCATTCCGCCCCCTGTAAACTGTCGATCAAATCACGGCCAACCAGCAGGCCGGTAACTGTCACGGATTCCCCGAAAAAACGGTTGATGATCGGACGAACCTCTACCGTTGTTCCCTCCGGAGCATATTTTTCAGCCAGTTCCCGGATTACCGGGAAAGCGGAGACTCCTGTGGGAATCAGCAGTTTTCTGCGCCCGTAACCGGAGGGCGGAGTCAATTCCTCAAACGCGGCAGCGCATTCTTCTGACAGCAGCCGAAGCATTCCCACTCCGTTTTCAATTTGCGGATATCCTTCATAGAATGAGTCCTCCGGTATTTTTCTTCCGCTCAGGCAATAGAACTCATCGGATGCAAAGACAAAGCGCGTGCCGATCTCCCGCAAATACCGTTCCTGAAACGGATCCAGAAAATCCAGCAAATCTCCCGCGGTTTTCGCATTAAAAGGCCGAAGCGGGGTCAGCCCCTTTCTGTGCATGGTCAGCCCAACAGGAACAATCGCAAGGGATAATGCGGCGGGAACAAGATTTCTCAGATCCTGGATGGTTTTCCGGAGGACTTCTCCGTCGTTTTCTCCCGGACAGAGAACTACCTGTGTGTGAAACTGCAGGCCATGCGCCTTCAGCTGAATCAACCGGTCCATCAGCTGATCCGCATTCGGATTTCTCATCAGTTTCAGGCGAACGGCCGGATCGGTTGCATGGACAGAAATATAAAGCGGGGAAGCTTTTCTGCGGATAATTCTGGAAAATTCCTGATCGTCAATATTGGTCAGGGTGATATAATTGCCCATCATCAGACTTAGCCGCCAGTCGTCATCCTTGACATAGAGCGAATCGCGCATACGGCAGGGCATCTGGTCAATAAAGCAAAAAGTGCAATGATTCCTGCAGGGACGTGGCTTCATCAGGGCAGTTTCGTCCAGCACAAGGCCGAGAGGTTCCCATTCTTCCTTCCGGAGAAGGACGCTTTTCCGTTTTCCGTCCGGAAGGGTCAGTTCCATTCGGACGCGTGAAACAGCGGAAAGCGCCTGATAATCAATCTCGTCCAGCACCGGTTCCCCGTTCATCTGTTCGACCCGCCAGCCGGCCTGAATTCCAGCACGATCAGCCGGAGAACCTGAAACAACCTCTAAAATGCTGATGGACACCCGCCTGCACGCTCCTTGCTAAAGTCTGTTTTATTATGATGTTTTCCGGCTGTATTGTCAAGGAAAAGCCCGGGAACCGCCTTGCACTTTTTCCGCCATAATGGTATCATGCACAGAGTCTGTATGACTCAGGAATTCAGAGGTTCAGGAGGAAACATGGCACAGGCAAACGATATCGCCATTGATTTGGGTACGTCCAATGTAGTGATCTATATGAAGGGGAAGGGGATCGTTTTTCGAGAACCCGCCGCTGTTGCTCTGGATCGCAACACACAAAATATTATCGCTTTCGGTTCAGAAGCTCACAGAATGACAGGACGGGTCCCGGCCAATATTGAAATCATTCGTCCTCTGGCTCAGGGTACGATGGCTGATTTTGAACTGACCAATGCCATGCTCCGTTATGACATCGCCAGCGTGATCGGCCGGCATTTTCTCTCCAGGCCAAGAGCTGTGATGGCTGTTCCCGCCGGGATTAAAGACATGGAAAAAAAGGCGTTGATCAGTGCGATGTTCGATGCGGGAATTCGCCGTACACAGCTTCTGGATAAGAACGTGGCTGCCGCACTCGGCGCTCAGCTGAATTTTCTGGGACCGTACGGATGTATGAATGTGGATATCGGGGCCGGAAGCACGGATATGGCAGTTCTGTACAACGGATCGGTCTCTGTCGTCAGCTCTGTTCGCATCGGAGGTGATCATCTGGATGAGGCCATTATCCGGTATCTCAGGAAAAAATATAATCTTCTGATCGGCGAACGTACAGCCGAGCAGGTTAAAATCTCCCTGGGGGGCGCGGTTCAGCGGGATCCGGTGATTCATATGGATGTCACCGGACGCAATCTTCTTTCAGGCCTTCCCAAAACGATGGATATTCACTCTGATGAGATTTATGAAGCGCTGATTGAGAACGTTAACGATCTGATTGAAGGAATGCAGCTGATCATAGAAAGAACTCCGCCTCAGTTTGCGTCTGACATCTTTGAAGGGGGAGTGACGCTGACCGGAGGCGGAGCCTGCCTGTATGGTATTTCAGAAGCTGTCGAAAGCGTCCTCAGGATTCCATGCCGTGTAGCGGAGGATGCCCGTGACTGCATTGCACTTGGATGCGCCCGCGTGCTGAACGAACCGGCTCAGATGCGCAGCCTGGTCAGCAGCCTGTAAAAGACCGGATTATGGATTCCCGCTGAGATTCCGGCTGTCTCCGGCCGTATCGATACCTCCGGCTCCCTTAAGCCCCAGACGCTCCGCAGCCTCTTCCCGCATCTTGTATTTCAGAATCTTTCCGGCGGCATTCATGGGGAACGACCGGACAAATTCAATATACTGCGGTACTTTATGCCTGGCCATGTGGCCCCGGATAAATTCTGTCATTTCCTCTTTCGTAATGCTTTGCCCATCCTTCAGAATGATACAGGCCATCACCGCTTCTCCGTATCTCGCGTCCGGCACACCGATTACCTGGACATCCTGAACCGCAGGATGCGTATAAATGAATTCTTCAATTTCCCGGGGATAGATGTTTTCACCGCCCCGGATGATCATGTCTTTAATCCGTCCGGTAATTAAAAAGGTGCCGTCCGGATTCCGCCTGGCCAGATCACCGCTGTGCAGCCATCCGTTCTCATCAATCGCAGCGCTGGTTGCTTCGGGCATTTTATAATAGCCCTTCATAATATGATATCCCCTGGAACAAAACTCTCCGTCCTGTCCATCGGGCAGTTCTTCTCCGGTTTCCGGATCAATAATTTTGCACTGCACATGCGGGAAAGCATATCCCACAGTCTCCGTGCGAAGCTCCAGCGGATCGGTCCAGGCGCTCATCGTGCTTCCCGGAGAAGATTCAGTCTGGCCATATACGCTTACGATCCCACGCATATTCATTTCATCCGGCTGTGCCGCTCTTTTCATCAGTTCAGGCGGACATCCCGAACCTGCCATAATGCCTGTGCGCATATAGGAAAAATCAGTTTTCCTGTAATCCTCATGGTTGAACATGGCAATAAACATGGTCGGAACACCGTGAAAACAGGTGATTTTTTCCTGATTGATGCAGGCCAGAGAATTCTTTGCTGAAAAATAAGGCATCGGACACAGCGTGGATCCATGGGTCATGGCGGCGGTCATGGCCAGTACCATTCCAAAGCAATGGAACATCGGAACCTGAATCATCATTCTGTCTGCAGTGGATAATCCCATCCGGTCTCCGATGCATTTCCCATCGTTTACCACATTATAATGAGTCAGCATCACGCCTTTGGGGAAACCGGTCGTCCCGCTGGTATACTGCATATTGCAGACATCATCAGGCCGAACCTTTGCAAGATATCCTTTCAGCGTCTCGTCCGATACGGCATCGGATCGGTGCATGGCTTCTTCAAACGTCAGGCAGCCTGTCTGACGGTATCCGACCGTGATGACATTTCTCAGGAACGGCAGTCTTTTGCAGTGCAGCGGCTGACCTGCTTCAGTTTCTCTGATTTCCGGACAGAGCTCATTGATGATGCTTCGGTAATCGCTGTCCAGGGCATTTTCAATCATCACAAGCGTATGGGTGTCGCTCTGACGTAAAAGGTACTCGGCTTCGTGAATTTTATAGGCCGTATTCATGGTTACAAGCACAGCGCCGATTCTGACCGTCGCCCAGAATGTCAGATACCATGCCGGGATATTGGTAGCCCAGATGGCAACTTTTGTTCCCGCCTTAACACCCATGGCAATCAGGCTTCTGGAAAGGCGGTTGACATCCTCCAGAAATTCAGCATAAGTGCGCGTATAGTCCAATGTGGTATATTTGAAAGCATACTGATCCGGAAATTCCTCCACGAGCCGGTCCAGAACGCCTCCGAAGGTCAGATCGATCAGTTCATCCTTTTTCCAGATATATTTCCCGCTTCCGTCATGATTGAAGTAGAGATTTTTCTTTTTTCCTCTCGGATTCTCAAAGCTGTTCATGTAATTCAGGAAATGGCTGAAAATGATCTCCCGATCCTGCAGCTCATCCATCCATTCGGGCTTCCATTCAAGAGATATGAAACCGTCATAGTCAATAGAATACAAAGCATTCATAAATTCCCGGACGGGAAGTGTCCCCTCACCGATCAGGTTATAGCTTTTGTCGTCATTTGAATCACGCAAATGCACATGACGCACGTATCCGCCAAGATTTCGGATCGTTGTATCGGGCTTTTCATTGAAATCCCGGTAAGGATGATGAATATCCCAGAGGCAGGCCAGATCATCGCATGCATACCATTCAAGAATGGACCTGAGCCGCTGGGTATCCGCATAGATTCCGACAGTCTTGATCAGGACACAGATTTTCTTTTCACGGGCAACGGACAGAATCCAGTTCAGGTTTTCTTTAATCTGGTTTTCGTTATCCGTAAGAACACTCAGAGCAAAACAGGGAACACGGAAAGCGGACGCGGTATCCAGGGATGTCTGTATTTTCGCCCTGTCAGAGAGTGAGAAGGGTAGTCCGGGATCCACGCTCGTATCCAAACAGGGTATCTGTAAATGCCGGTCCCGAAGTGCCCGAATGGTTTCATTCTGCTGGAACGGATGAAAAGCTCCCCCGTTTTCAAGCCAGGAGTTCATACGATGCAGATTATACACTTCAATTCCCTGAAACCCCAAATCTGACGCATCGTTCATCTGCTGATCCCAGCCGCATTTTTCCCATCCGCGTGTTGAAAAAGAAAGCTTCATTCTTCTTCCTCCTCAAAAACAATTTTATTGAGGGCGTTTACATAGGCCATGACACTGGCTCCGGTAATATCAGTGCTTAATCCGCGGCCGGAATATAGTTTTCCTTCATTGCGAAGCTTTACAATTGTTTCGCCCATGGCTGCCTGACCTTCCGTGATGGCTTGAATCTGAAAGCCGTCCAGTTCAAGATGTCTGCCAATCGCTTTTTCTATCGCCATAAATGCGGCATCCACTACTCCGTCGCCGGCAGATACGCCTTCCACATCCTCCTCATGATACTTCATTTTCACATGAGCCATGGCTCCGAGAGAATGGTCTGTTTGTATGGCAAAACGGATATCGTGATAAGCGGACGGAACCTGCATGGCTTCCGCCGCTATGATAGCGTCCAGTTCTCTGAATGAAATTTCCGGCTTTTTCGCCGTCAGTTTCAGAAAACTGTTCCATATTTTTTCCTGATCTTCATCATTCAGATCATAACCCAGTTTAACGGCAGCCGCCAGGACAGTCTGCCGGGAGTCTTCCGCATGAAGAATCTCGGATCCGGCGCTGTCTTCCGGAGCGGCGTTGTACCCCCGGTTTCCGTATCCGGAAAACAGCGCTCCCATCTGAAGAACGGAACGATTCATCTGTTCTGTTCCGGTGTCGACATAGACACCGTATTCGCTTCCTTTTGTTTTCAAAATTTTGCAAACATTAGGCAAAGAGATATAATCTTTTCGGCTGATGACGGCTTTAAGCTCTCTCGCTCCGTTGCGGACTGCGGCGATTGCGCAGGCATCCGCCAGGTACAGAGTGTTCGCACAGCTGAAGCCAACCGTAACCTGATTCATCTCCGGGATCTTTTCCTTCAGGTTCTTGATAAACGTGGCTGTTTCATCCGGAGCCATGGATCCGGCGTTATCGCAAATCGTGATAATACCCGCGCCCTGATGAACGGCTTCCCTTAAGACAGCACAAAGGAAGGAGATTTCGCTCCGGGTGGCATCCTCAGCGATAAATTCAACTTCTTCGGTCATTTGCCGGCATTCCCGGATCGCGGAACTGATCAGGTCCGTAACAGCCGCCGGTTTTTTATGAAGCAGGTATTCCATCTGGACGCTGCTGACCGGAGCCGAAACCTGAAGCCTTGCGTGAGACGCTCCTTTCAAAGCCTCCCATGTCTCTTTCGCGTTCACGGGACTCAGCGTTACCGGAACGGCCACAGTCGCGGTTCTGACAGCGGTACAGACGCTCTTAATCAGCAGACTGTCAATCTTTTTCTGCTGAATCGGATTCAGTTGAATGACAGAAACATTCAGGCGGTCAACCAGCTTGCAATACTCTATTTTTTCCCGAAAGCTGAGCAATACTTCATCTTCTGTTCCAACCAGAGTTCTGTCGCTGATTCTTACGAGTTGCCTGGTCAGCTCCATACGTTCCATCCTCCTTTAAATAAAAAACCCCGCGGCTAAAGCCAGCAGGGACGAAATCTCTTCCGTGGTACCACCCATATTATTCCCATGGGGAATCACTCTCGAACTCAAACAAGTTCACAGCCGATAACGGGGCGCCCGTGTTCCATTACTGACCCAAAGGCTTTTACAGAACAAGCTCCGGAAGCAGCACTCCTTTCGTCCCGTTCCGCCTCGCAGCAACCGGCGGATCTCTGAATCGTTCGTAAAAGGAATTCATTCCATCATTGCTTTGCAATATGAAATTAGATGGAGTTTAGCATACTCTTTTTCATCTGTCAAGCAGCACTTTCGCAACTCATTCTTTTGTGGTATAATATTACTTGGTGTGCGATTTTCAGGAAAGGGGGAAAGGCTGAACTTGGAAAAAATCATGCTTGCTTCCGGTTCTCCCAGACGGCGCGAATTGCTGAACCGCGTCGGAATCCCTTTTGACGTCTTTGTGTCTGACGCTGATGAGCACTGCGCGCTTCCCGCTGAACAGGCCGTTGTTGAACTGAGCCGCCGAAAGGCGCTCGCAGCGGCTGCCGTTTATCCCGGCCGATTTATTCTGGCCGCTGATACGCTCGTTGTTCTTGAACAGCAGGTATTGGGAAAGCCTTCCTCTGAAACCGACGCTGAACGCATGCTGTCAGCGCTTTCCGGCCATACGCATGAGGTTTGTACGGGCGTAACCGTCATATCTCCTTCCGGTTCGGTTTATTCCGGAGCAGATTATTCATTCGTTTCATTCTGTGATATCCCTCCGCATGAAATACATGCTTACGCTTTTTCCGGCGAACCGATGGATAAAGCGGGTGCTTATGCCATGCAGGGGCGTGCGGGAATGTGGATTACTCATCTTTCCGGAAGCGAATCCTCCGTCATCGGGCTGCCGTTGTATCTGGTCAGAGATTTGCTGCTGGAGGCCGGCTATCAATTTGATTATTCAACGTCAGTAGTGAAGGAGTGACATCATGCCATTTGGAGCTCCTGATATCGGGATTGATCTTGGAACCGAGAACACTTCCGTATATGTCCGTGGAAGAGGAATTGTTATTTCCGAACCGACGCTGGTTGTGCTGGACCGTGAAAACCGGAGAAATATCCGCGCAGTCGGGGATGAAGCCAGTTTTCTCTACGGGAGATCTCCCGAACGCTTAATTACCGTTTCTCCCATTCGCAGCGGCCAGGTTGCTGATTTTGATATGACGGAACTGATGCTGCGATACTTTATACGGAAAGCGATTGGTGTTTCCTATGTAGGGAAGCCGCGCATGATTATCTCCATCCCGTGCAATCTGGACGATGTTAACCGGAAAGCGTTGACGGAAGCCGCGCGCTTTGCGGGAGCAAAGCATGTTTTCCTGATTGAAAAACCGTTTGCTTCGGCGATCGGCACCGGCCTGCCGGTTTATGATCCTATCGGGAATCTTGTGGTCGATATCGGCGCGGGGACGACGGATGTTGCTGTTATTTCCCTTGGAGGGATAGTCATTTCGCAGAGTATCCAGGTCGGCGGAAATAAGTTCGATGAATCAATTACAGATTATCTTCGAAAGGAATGCAGCATTCTCATCGGAAAACAGACGGCGGAAAGCATCAAAAAGGATCTGGCAACCGCCCTTCCGCTGGAAGAATCCAGATCTATTCTGGTTCGCGGGATCAATCAGCTGAATACCTCCGCCGGAACGGTACAGTTTTCTTCCACGCAGGCTTATCAGGCGATCCGGAATCCCTGCTCGGCAATTGTCAAGGCCATTCGGTGGGTGCTGGAAAGAACACCTCCGGAATTATCCGCGGATATTATGCGCGGAGGCATCCATCTGACAGGAAACGGCTGCAGACTTTTTGCTTTGGATCGCTATATTTCTGAGAACCTCGGTATTCCTGTCCTGATGGCCAGGGACCCTGGCGACTGCTGTATTCTTGGAATTGGTTATCTGACTGAGAACATGCAGCTTGTATCCGTTCAGGATCGCAAACCCAATACGAACTGGAAATAAGACGTGAAATCCGGAAAGAGGAGGTGATGAACGGTATGGCCAGATTCAGAATTACCAGGAAAAAAGCGGAAGATCCGCGCCCTGAAGTAACGGATGATTTTATTTACAATATTCCGGAGGATCCGGCTGCCGTTCAGCCGTCCTCAGAAACCCCGGATGAAGCCGTTCGCAGGCTCAGAACCCAAAGCAGTCACTCCGTTTCCGATTCGGAGGAGGAAGAGCGTCAGGCGGACGAAAAACCGGCGTCTCAGGGAAAAGTATATTCCTCCGGCGTCGTTCTGGATAATGATTTGCAGCCGGTCGAGCAGGAAAGGAAAAAGCCTGTTCGCCGCCACAGAAAGCTTGGACGCAAGCTCCGCCTTTTCCTGATTGTGGTCATCACCTTTATTCTGTTCGTATTTCTTGGTTTTTTCCTTCTGCACCGGATTCTTCCGGATGTTTCCGTTTTTTCCGCTGCAGAAGATACGATCAGTTCCGTTGTGACACCGGTGCAGTCTTTCTTCTCCGGGTTGACAGAAACTGTATTCGGGTACTTCCGCGGGCTGAAGCTTCGGGCCAATATTGAAGCGGAATACAATGCGCTGCGGGCGGAAAATGAACAACTGGTTTATAAAGCGATGCTCGCGGAGGAACTTCAGCATACGCTGTCCCAATACGAGGATCTATCGGATGAAATCGCCGCCAACGCTTCCATGAAGCCGATTGTCTGTACGGTAATCGGTAAATCGGACACCAATTACTATTCCACGCTGACCATCAACAAAGGTTTAAACGACGGCGTGGAGGACTACATGGCCGTAACCGTATCCGGCGCTCTCGTCGGCTACACCGAAAACACACAGGCGACCAAGGCGACTGTTCGTACCATTATCGATTCGGATGCATCCATTGCCGCTCTCATTCAGTCCTCAAGAGATCAGGGAACGGTTCGCGGAACGCTCGGCATTGACGGAACAGCCTTATGCCGGATGTACTACCTGCCGGACGACAATCTTCCTCGCCCCGGTGATCAGGTAGTTACTTCCGGAGTCGGCATGTCTTTTCCGAAGGGAATACCGATCGGTGTGGTCCGTGAAAGCACCCGAGGAATGGACGCCAACAAACAGTATATTGTACTTGAACCGCAGGTTGATTTTCAGCATCTGGAATATGTGATTGTTTTGCGGTACAAACCGGATCCTATTGCTGTTGAGGGGCGGGAAAACGGCCGGACCAGCATTGAATTCGTTCCGATCGAAAGTGCACGGCCTTCCCCTGTTATTCCTGAGATTGCCGCCAGTCTGATGGATGAAGCAACTTCTGTTCCGCCTTCCGTTTCAGAAGAAGAAACGCCTGCGCCGACCCCTATACCGACTGAGACTCCGACCCCGCCCCCGACGCCGGCTCCCACCCAGACACCGGCGGCAACGCCTGCTGTTACTTCTCTGGAATATCAGGTTGTAAACTTTTCCGGTGAGCCGACTCCCACTCCCTCAGCCACGCCGGAGCCTACACCCACTCCCTACTGGACCCCGGATCCGGAAGGCATGACTTTTGAGGAGGATAACGGCTGATGGAACGTGATCCCGGTCAAGGCATTTCCTTTTTCCGTAAATATCTGGTTTTTGTCCTGATATGTCTGTTCGGATATTTCGGTCAGGTATGTATTATGCCTTACATTGTTCTCTTTGATGTGACACCCAATCTTCTGTTTGTTATGGTCGGAATCGT
Organism: Clostridiales bacterium; assembly: GCA_015056205.1. Classification (GTDB taxonomy): domain Bacteria; phylum Bacillota; class Clostridia; order Christensenellales; family Aristaeellaceae; genus Aristaeella. Next base: position 209,544 of record SVGS01000001.1, read on the forward strand.
TACGGTTGCATATGGCAAACTTCGCACTTTCTGGCTGGCAATCATTTATGGCCTGCTGATGGAAATCATGTGCCCTTCCGTCCCCCTCCTGAATCTTGCAATCTATGTATTGTCTCCTTTGTTCTGTTCCTTCGCATTTGCGGATAAGCCCCTGAAAACCATCGAATATGAAAGGGCAACGAACAATCAGCGCAAAGAGCTTTCACCATGGCTCCGCACCTTATTATGTACCCTGCTGAACACCCTGGTTTATGAAGTGATTCATATCACCTATATTTATCTGAACGGTTACGCCCTGCTGCCGGCTCATTTCATCCGAGGGCTGACGGATCTGGTGCTGACCGGCCTCCTTGCTCTCATTCTGATGTTTCCTGTCCGTCGGGCCATATTGGGTCCGCGATCCCGAACGCAGGTTCTTCAAAGCAAACCTGTTACTTTTTCCAAATCATGACGGGTTCATATCCGTCTGGCCGGAAAGGAGGATGATGTTCGTTGGAGCGAACGGAGAAGAAAAAAAAGAGTCCTGAATTTTGGCGATATTTTGCTTTTTTACTGGCCATTTTCGGCATTTTTATCTGGCTGGTTTCCGGACTGATCAATCTGCAGCTGAACCAGTCCGAAGAGATGGCTGAAAAGGCGGAAGGAACCCGGACCAAATCCATTGCCTTACGCGGCAAACGCGGAAATATTACCTCCGCTGATTCCGTCGTACTGGCAGAAGATGAGCTGATCTATAATGTAACGTTTCAGAAGGATGCCTCAGCCAATACCAAAGCATTGTATCGGTCTTATACAGCTTCCATTATTGATACGATCAATATTATTGAAAAAAACGGCGGTACACTTTCTCTTTCTTTCGTCATCCGCCGGAATGAGGAAACCGGAAACTGGGAATTTCATTTCGGATCCGGGGTTTCCGACAGCGTACTGGAAACGCGGGAGCGTCAGTGGCGTTCCAACAATTATCTGACCAATCTGAGCCGATACGGTACCGCGGAACAATGCATTGAAAGATTAAAAGACCGGTATCAGATTCCCGACAATGTTTCGGAAGAGCTGATGCTGAAAATCATGTCCATCTATTCCGAAATGCAGATGAACATCTTCAATTCCCAACCGATTGTGATTGCTAAAGACGTCCGTTATGAGACGGTCATCGAGATAGAAACACGCTCCATGATGCTTCCCGGAATGAGCATCGAAATTGGAACAAAACGGGTTTATCCCCGTTCCAATCTGGCCTCCCAGATCATCGGCTATACCGGCGCCATCCCTTCCAGGGCAACGTGGCTGACGCTGGAAGCCAAAGGATATTCCTACAATGATACAATCGGCCGGGACGGTATTGAATCCTCCATGGAAGACTGGCTGACACAGAATTCATCACTGCGTAAAGGCGAGCGGATTGTCGAACGGGACCAGATGTCCAGAATTGTGCGCGAATTGTCGTATACCGCTCCACAGGATGGCAATAACGTAAAGCTTACGCTGAATGCTGCCTATCAGCAGGTTGCCGAACGCTGCATTAAGGAAAACGTTAATTCCACCCGGGATCTGCAGGAAAAGAACCTGGCCTCTGCCTCCTGGCAGGAATCCAATAAAAGCGATATCCATAACAGGGACTGGGCCAAGTATCCTTTGGCTCTTGCGGAACACGGCTGCCTGATTGTCCTGGATATGCAATGCCGTATGCTGGCCTGCGCCAATTATCCAACCTATGATCTGAACGCACTGGTTTCCGGCGGAGAACAGGCCATGGCGATCCTGGGCGATTCCAGAAATCTTCTGCTGAATTATGCGATTCATGCCCGCGGAACTCCCGGCTCCATCTTTAAGATGGTCACCGGATTCGGCGCTCTGGCCAGCGGGGTTCTTTCTCCGACTGAACGTATTTCCGATCAGGGATATTTTACGAAATACAACGCCGATATTACCACTGCCCCAAAGTGCTGGATCAATAAAAATTATATTTATGAACACGCCAATCAAACCATCGTGGATGGGCTGACGCATTCATGTAATTACTTTTTCTACGAACTTTCAGACCGGCTGGGAGAAGAACGGCTGTACCGGTATTCCTCTCTCTTTGGTCTGACTTCCAAAACCGGAATCGATCTGCCGGGTGAAGTTCGCTCTGTGGTCGGTTCTCAGAATACGCTGTATGACCCTTCCAAAGCAATGAACGAAGCCAATCAGGATACATCTCTTCCGATCATCGTGTTCAATCAGATTAAAAAGCATCTGAAAAACTGCGGTGCCTCACGGAACATCAATTATGATGATGAGCGTCTGTCTATCTGTGCCAAGCGTCTGATGGATATGGCTGTTAATTACAACGAATCGGACTGGCTTGAAAACATGCGAACCATCCTGATGGAAGAGCTGAATATGACTAAGGAGATGGTTTATCTTCAGTCTGTGATCGGAGATACATATAACTACATGAACGATATCAAGTGGGGAGGCGGCCAGACAATTCTGACTGGAATCGGGCAGTCTGTTACCGTTCTGACCCCCATCGCGGTAGCCCGTTATGTCTGCACGGTCGCCAATGGCGGTTACCTGTATAATGTTTCTCTGATCGATTCCATTACTTCGCCCGATGGTGAAATTCTTTCGCAGAGAGAACCGACACTGATTCATCGTCTGGACAGGGCGGACGATTATCTTCCGCTGATTCAGGAGGGGATGAAGGGCGTGGTTGACGAGTCCGGTACTGCTAAAAAGTATTTCCGGAACTGGGTCTATCAGGATCAGATCGCAGCGAAGACCGGTACAGCACAGGTTACCTCCATTGATCTCGAAAACAACGCCTGGTTCGTCTGTTTCGCACCGTATGAAAATCCCGAGATCGCCGTTGTCTGTTTTATTCCGAACGGTTATTCCGGATCAGAGGCTTCCAAAGCTCCCCGGGATTTCATTGAATGGTATATGGGACAGAAAACTCTCCGCAATGTGGATGTCTCGCTGCCGGCTGGCAACAGTCTTGCACCTTAATCTATTTATCCGGAACGCTGAAAAGAGGGAAAACTATGGCATATACGATTTCTGTAGTCTCAGGAAAAGGCGGAGTAGGGAAGTCGACCTTTGTCGCCAATATCGGAGCGGCTTTAGCCGCATCCGGCCATTCAGTGGCCATTCTGGATACGGATCTCGGTCTGCGGGCTCAGGATGCGCTTCTGGGTCTCGAGAACAAGGTGGTTTATGACTTACTGGATGTCATGAACGGCACATGCGGGCTGGAAACCGCTCTGATTGAAGTACCGGCATATCCGGGACTTCAACTCCTTGCCGCGGCACAGTTCACGAGGGCACGCGCGCTGGATCCGAAAAAACTCCGTTTTCTGATCAGCCGGCTTAAGGAAACGCACGAGTTCATCCTGATTGACGGCCCTGCCGGTCTGGAGAAAGGTTTTCGGAATATTCTTGCTTCCGGGAGCGATCGGTTTATTCTTTTGGTGACTCCGGATGATCTGTGCGTCCGGGACGGAGAACGGGCTTTTCAGATTATGGATGCCAAAAAGCTGGAGAGACCCTGCCTGGTAGTCAATCGGCTGGATAATGATCTGATCCAGTCCGGTGAAATGATGAATGCCGAATCTGTAGCTGAATTACTGGATTTACCGTTGCTTGGGGAAATCCCGGAGGATCCGGTTGTGTACCGCTCCATTCTTCGGCACATTCCTCTGATCCAATATGAAAGCGAAGCCCGTAATGCGATTCTCCGGATTGCCTCCAGACTGACCGGAGCATCCGTTCCCCTGCCGCGGTACGGAAGCAGAAAACTTTCCCTGTGGAAAAAGCTATTCCGCAGCGAGCTGAAGGAGGTAACGCCCCTTGACAGTCACTGAAAACCGTCATTCCAGGGCACATGTCGATATCGTTTTGCTCGCTCTGGTCTTTGCGCTGTCTATCTTCGGGGTAGTCGCGGTGTGTGTGGCGACCTATTCACCGGATTCTACCTCGGACACTTCTTTCCTGAACCATATTTTTGAATCCTCCCACGCTGTACGTCAGGCTCTGTTCCTGATGGTAGCCCCTTTGGTCGTCGGCGTCATCATGGCTGTTCCGCTCGATATGCTTCGGCGCTATACCGGACATATCTATTGGGCTTCCTTTCTGTTATTGACCGTTGTTACCATATTTAACCGGGCTCAGGGCGTGAAAGCCTGGCTGGATATCATCTGGGGATATACAATTCAGCCTTCTGAATTTGCAAAGTTGTCCATGATTCTGATGCTGGCCAGAGAGTTTTCCAAAACCGACAGGCCGATGTCCAACACACGATCCTTTCTGCGGATCTTTCTGATCGTCATAATTCCCGGCATGGTTATCCTGCTGCAGGGTGAAACCGGATCCCTGCTGGTTATTATTTTCCTGTTTGCCGTTATGATGTACTTTGGAAACGTTTCCCTGAAAACTTTAGGCGCACTGGCTGCCATTGCCATTCTGGGGGTTCTCGCTCTGTACGGAGTAATGATTGCCACCGGTTCAACAGACTATCGGCTGGCCCGAATTGCTGGATGGCTGAACCCGGATCTGTATTCCACATCTGACGCCTATCAGCAGACCCAGTCCAAAATGGTGATCGGTTCCGGGGGATTAACCGGCATCGGGATGTTTGTGAACGGATCTATGGCGCAGCTGAATTATGTTCCGGCGGACTGGACAGATTTTATTTTCGCAACGATTGGGGAGACCTGGGGATTTGTCGGCTGTGTCAGTGTCCTTTCTGTTTATGTGCTGATTTTGGTTCGGATGCTGTACCTTGCCTGGTTTACCCGGGATAAATACGGCAGAATGATCATCATCGGCGTAATGGGCATGCTTCTCTTCCATGTTCTGGAAAACGTAGCCATGACCCTGGGACTCATGCCTATTACAGGAATCCCGCTGCCATTCCTTTCCTATGGCGGATCCAACATGGTTACGAATATGGCCGGTATCGGCCTGGTGATGAATGTTACACGCAATCGTTCCATTTCAATTCCTGTCAATACGCCTCAGACGATGTATAATCCATATCGCATCCGAAAACAGTTTAAAACAGGAACCCGTTAAGTTCCCCGGAAAGGAGTTTTGTTCATGAAACGGATTGAAGGCAGTTCATCCAACGGATTGATTCCGGGGCAGAAATCATATGCACAGATCATGAACCGTCAGGTTTTGCCTTTACTGGACAGTTTGGCCGAACTTCCGCTCCTGCTCACAACGGATGGAAGAAAACTGTATTGCGCAACCTATCCGGCTGAGAATCCCCGAGGTACCGTTTTACTGCTGCATGGCTTTACTGAAAACACTCTGAAATACAGTGAATTAATCTATTCCCTGCTTTATTCTGGTTATTCTGTGGCCGCTTATGATCAACGCGGCCACGGACGATCCTGGCGGGATCCTGAGGTTCATCCATCCTCCGTAACGCATGTGGACCGGATCGATGATTACGTGCAGGATCTGGATCTTGTGGTCAGAACCATTCTGAAAGATATGCCCAAACCATGGTTCCTTTTCGCTCATTCAATGGGCGGTGCTGTCGCGGTTCTGTATCTGGAGAACATGACGCCTGTTTTTAACCGCGTTGTTCTTTGCGCGCCCATGATTGCCCCCAATCTCTCCGGACTTTCACCAAAGGCTGCCTGTCGGATCTGCAGGATAGCCAGGTGCATCCATCATGAAAAAAGGCATCCGTTTTTCATGAAACCCTATTCCGGTCCGGAAGATTTTCAATCCTCCAATGCCACGGACGAGAACCGTTTTGCCTGGTATGATTCCATTAAAGCGGCGCGAAACGAGTTCCAGAATACCGTTCCAAGCTATCAGTGGATCATGGAAGCCGTCAGGGTAACCGAAACCATTCTGACCCCCGGTAAACCCGAACGCATTCGGTGTCCGATTTTGCTGTATACCGCAGCCCTGGATACTACGGTGCTTCCCGGCCCGCAGGAAGCTTTTATTCGCCGGGTTCCCAAGGGTAAACAGGTGCTGGTGCAGGGTGCCAGGCATGAAATCTATCGCTCTGCGGATGACGTGTTCTTCCCCTGGTGGCAATCCGTTCTTGATTTTTTCAGTCAGGAGAACGACAAGAAAGAACCGGGTGATTTTTCGTGAAACAAAAAGCCATGTCTCTCACGTTCGCGCTTCTTTTGCTTCTTTTCAGTTTGTTTTTGTTTTGGTACAGGATCACCGTTTCCGATCTTCGTTTTCAGCTGGAGGATACTCAGATCAGTCTGGAAACCAGTTATGGCCGGGAGAGAAAACAACAAAAGGAATACGATGAAGTTCAGGCAGCTCTTCCGGCCGAACGAAAAAAACTGGAAGAACTCCTTCCGAAGGTAAGCCAGGCAGAAAGGGAAGTGGCTGAACTGAAAGCCCGGCGTAAGGAATTAAGGAACCGGATAGCAAACCCGACGGATGCTTCTCCGGTATCCGGATCGGGAGGTCAGGACAGATGAAACATTCTTCCCGCATTGCAAAAACCCTGATTCCTGTTTTGATTCTTCTGCTTGCGGCCGCTATGACCGCCGTATTTCTGACCCGTGCGGGGGAACTGAGAAAGAATGTAAATGAAAAAAAAGCTCTGCTTTTCAAAAGCAGAGCGGTCTGGGAACAGACTGCAGCCGATAAAGAGGCTTTGCTAAAAGAGCTGACAGAGGTTCGTAATCAGATTCGTGAGGCTGAACTCTCCCTGGATGAAGCAACGGAGAAAGCAGCCGGCCTGAAGGCCGAAATCAACGCGCTGCAGGAGGAAATGAAATCATTTTCTCCCGGGAATTAACAACTGTTTTCCCGATGGATGCTCTTCAGGCATCAGAATCCGAGACTGTCGTTGACCAGAATGACGTGAATCCGGCCGGCATGACGGGAAAAACGGGTAATCAGAAACTGGCAGCAGATTGTGTCCGGACTTTTGCAGTCCATGCATTTGCCGGTTTTGGAACACGGCGTGTTCAGGCCAAAACGCTGAGCATTGGCGGGAGCTGCCACACTTCTTGCTCTTTTCATTGCCCCGTCGAGGTCATCACATACTTTATTCATCCCAACAATAAATACAACCTTCTTCGGTCCCTGTGCTATGGCGGACACACGGTTGGCATTCCCGTCAATATTGACCAGGATCCCGTCATCGGTCATGGCATTCACACTCGAAAGGAACACATCCGCATCATATGCCGCCAGCATGGCCACGCGCTTATCGGCATAATCATTCCGGTCAATGAAATAATAGGGCCCCTCCTTCAGACACTTGAACAAGCCGATTTCATGAACACTCATGGCTCCGCCCATCGCAATACTGCTGTTCTCCGGGATCAGACTGAGCGCAAGCTTCAGCGCGTCTTCTCTTGTTTCAGCCCAGTATCCGGTCATGTTACGGCTGGACAGCCCTTTGATTGTCTTCTCTGCCAGCAGGCGGTTTCGCTTCATCATGTTCTCGTTCATTTCACAATTCCTCCGTTCAGGATCTTCGGTCATTGTTGATCGATGGATAATATGGAAAAAACCGGAGAATAAAGAAAAACCGGAGTCTTTCCTCAGGCTCCGGCTCGTCTGGGTGAGAAGATTCGAACTTCCGGCCTCTTGAACCCCATTCGAAAGCAGGAGCTTTTAAATTCAATGTTTCCAAGCGTTTTGTTGGTAGTATTTCGGTAGTAGAAGCCTCGTTATTTCATGGAATTCACCACCTCCAGCAATTCCCTTAAATCGACGCTCTGATAATGGGACTTGGTAAACATATAATCGGAATGACCGATCAGAGCAGCCTTGGACTTGTCAGTGCCGTCGGCGCCCTTCAGCTTATCCGCGTAAGTATGACGGGCACAGTACGGGGTTTTCCCTTCAGCAATTCCGAGCCGCTTCATCATCGGCTGAAACACATGTTTGTTAAAATATTCGTGAGCCATAGGTTTAAATCCTGTAAATTGAGGAATTGATTTTCGATTAAAAGTATACTGAGGGAATACCAGATCGGTTCCGGGAACGTAAAGACGATCAATAATATAGGGAAGAATCTCCTCCGGAATGACTACAAGTCGATCCTTTCCCGCGTCAGTCTTTTTCCCGTTGACACAGAACCACACAGGAATTTCATCATGTTCATCGTCAGCGGGGAGCAATTCGAAATACACCTGATCTTTCCGAAGCTCGAGCAATTCCCCGGGACGATAGCCCAAATAGCATAGACAGTATATGTACTCGGCATATCGCTCATGTCCGATTGCATCCCGGATCCTTTTTTCTTCCTGAGGCGTGAGCGGCTCGCGCTGAATGGATTTCCCGTGACCGGTAAACAGGTTCTCCGCGATGTTTCGATCCGCGAGGTTCTTATCACATGCGAATTTCCACAAAAGGCCGGCAACGGTTTTCATGTTTTGCAGCGTCCTTTTTCCTGATGGACAGGCATCCATACAGCCTTGTAAATCTTCCGACGTGATTTTATCAATCTTGATTCCATGCAGTTTTTTAAAGTGGGCAAACGCATATTTATATCCTTCCATAGTCGAGGGGCCAACACGAGGGGCATAGAACGATTCCCATTTTTTGTAAAGCTCCTCCAATGATATGGCAACACGCACATCACCTTGAAGACGGAGTTTCTGACAATACTCCAGCGCTTCCCGTTTTGTCCGAAATCCGCCTTTGGTTTTCTTTACAGGGAATCGGGGTTTCGAAGGATCTTCCGGGAGCTTCCAGCCAACCGTAACAGAAGCCGTCCAGGTTGATCCTCTTTTGAACGCAGAGCCTTGACCGTTACCACGGGTTTTTCGGGTCCTCGCTTTCTTTTCTATTTCTTCCTGCTTCTGAGGGCATCCGCAGAACGGACAGAAAGCAGCCGTTTCTATTGGTATCTCCGAAGAACACTTTTTACAGATCATGAAACCACCTCCGCTTGATACTACCAACGTACTACCAACACACTGTGATATAAATCTATCACAAATTAACAAATATGACAAGATTTATAAAGAATTTAATTTTTTGTAATAAACTATTAACAAAATAAGACGTTCTTCGGTTTCTTTCGGTTGATTTTTCCCGGGTATTAGCGATAGAATTCATTCAGCCGCTGAACTGTGAGGCTTGAGGCCCTTGTCAGGGAGATTTCCATGACGGGGGTCTCTTTGCATTTTTGAAGGGAGGTATGAATGATGATGAACTCACAAATCAGACTAACCGCACGACGGCGCGGCGTCCCGTTGCGGTTGGTGGCGGAGCTTCTGAACATCAGCGAGCCGACGCTGTACCGCCACTTGAACAAACGGATGACGCCTGCGGAGCGGGAACGCTACCTCAGCGCGATCATGAGACTTTCGGAGGGGACGAAGAATGAATGACTTTCGTTTTGTTTTACAGCTAAAGGACGCCACTGAGGCCGCCCTGCTCCGCAACGCGCTGAAGCAGTATGCCAGCGCTGATTATGTCCAGCAGGGCGATCTGCTGGCCCGGATCGATGCGCTGGCCTCATACGCCGACGCGCAGGAGCGAGCCTGCCAGCTCCGGAAAAATTTCGAGGAACTGACAGGGTATGACCCGGACGAACTGTAAAAGAGGAGGGACGAGTCATGCGCTGGTATCAGTCAGCGGGAACGCATTTGTTTAGAACTTATTATTTCCACGAAAAGCAAGGACTACTTCCCAGCACGCCCGGAAAGCTCCGACGTCATGAAGCAATCACTAACGTATTGAACAAGTTTAGCGAGCGCGATCAAGAAATTCTCAAGATCTATTTTTCATCCGAATGGGGCCATGACCTCGACGCTGTGCAACAGTGCACGGAGCGGTACGAAGTCCCAGAATTCATGATTTGGAGAACCATTCACAGAGCGCAGCGCGCACTGTGCGACGCGCTTTACCTGACCGACCCGAAGACGGAAACGACCTGAGCAGGAAGACCGGTATTTTCTAAGGAGAGCCACGATGATGCAGCCAGTCACCGATTTTAGCAAGGAACTTAAGGGCGAGGAGTGCGCCCTGACGCTGGACGTTTCGACGCTTACTCTGGAGGACTTCAGCACGCCAACGCCATACAGATTTCTATGTCAACAGAGCCGGAAACTCGGGAAAGATCCGCAGTATGTGTTTCTGGTTCAGGCACTCAGATCTAAGGCGAAAGAACTTGGATTTGCAAGCCGTTTTTTTGATGAGGCATTGGCCCGACAATTCGCTATCGAGTTTCCATCAGCAGGAAGTCAGTTGACGGCGTTCCCGGATCAGCCCGTTCAGTTGAGTTGCGGGTCATACTGTTGCGATGAGGGCGGAGTCTCATATCCAGGGCGGTTCGGAATCATCACGGTCTGTCCGCATCCGATCATGCCAGTTGCGCGGGTGGTCGATGACGATACAGGGGAATCCTTCCTCCGCATCGCTTTCAGTCGAGACGGGAAGTGGAAAGAAATCACACTCCGGAAATCCGACGCATTCACGGCCTCTAAGATTGTCCAGCTCGCGGATCGTGATGTCTCGGTCACATCGGAGAGCGCAAAAGAGTTGGTCCAGTATCTTTGCTGGACGGAGGCGGCCAACTCGAAATTGCTTCCTGTGATTAGGACCACGGGAAAGCTTGGCTGGCATGGAAATCGGTTCGTTCCGTATGACGATAAAATCCAATTCCTGTCCGGCAGCTCGCAGATTACGAGTAACATCAAGGAATGCGGAGAGTACTCTTTGTGGTTGGAAACAGCAAGGGCAATACGGGATAATGAACGGCAGCATTTGCCTGCCCGCCTCGCACTGGCCGCGAGCTTCGCAAGCCCGTTGCTGTCAAAACTCGGTCAGGGTTACGCACCATTCTGGGCGAATCTAAACTCATCAATTTCATCTTCCGGAAAAACCGTCGCGCTGATGCTGGCCGCCTCTGTATGGGGCAATCCGGAGGTTGGGCGGCTTCTCCGCACGGCCCGCGACACAATCAATTCAATGGAAACGACGGCCAACGCGCTGAATAATATCCCGTTATTTATCGATGAACTTCAGACTGTGCAGAGGGAGGTTCACTTCTCCGATTTCGCCTACAACATCTGCGAGGGAACAGGCAAGAAGCGGCTGGACCGAAACGTGAAAGAGCGGCCGGATCTCACATGGAAATCGACGGTTCTCTCATCCGGCGAGCGAACCGTTACCAACGATTCAGACCATGAAGGCGCGCTCGCGCGGGTCATCGAGGTGCAGGTCCGTCAAACAATTTTTGATAATCCTCACGACGTAGCAAACTGCGTCAAGGCGAACTACGGCCACGCCGGCCGCGAGTATATTCAGGGGATACTGGCGGAGGATCTGCAAGCACTTGACGCAGATGTACAGAAACTTAGCATCCAGTTGCAGGCGGAGGGGATCCAGCAGAAGCAGGCGGACGCTGGAGCCATCCTGGTCATCGCGGACCGGCTGGCGGCAAAATACATTTTTTACGATGAGTTCGCACTTTCCCCGTCCGACGTGAAACCCTTCCTCAGGATGCGAGCCGATACAGATATGAATCGGCGAATATTTGAGCATGTATGCGATTGGATCGAACAATACGGCGCGAATTTTGTCGACGATTACGACAAGAAAGGCAAAAATGTATATCATCCGCTACAGTACTACGGAAAGCGCGTCGACGAAAAACACTTCCGCCTCTTGAGAAAACCGTTAATGGAGGAGCTTGATCGGAACGGATATAACTTCCATAGCTTTCTGGAATGGTGCGTTGATCACGGCGCGATGGATAGTCCACGAGGAAGGCAAGCACGTCACGATGGAAAAACGGAACGGCTTCTGGATTTCCACACCGACGCTCTGGACAAAAAGGACGCAGTCTACGAGCAACCGATTGAGGTGGAAAACCCTCCGGATCTGCCCTTCTGAGTTTCACCGTAACAATTTTTCCCAAAGCGTAACCGGATTTCGGTCCTGTTACGCTTTTTGGTTACGGTATGGTTACGCCTCAAACCGTTGAAATTTAAGGGGTTGAGGGCAAACGTAACCACGTAATCAACGAAAATGATAAAATATATATAGAATCAAAAAATATGAGTTATGTAATTTTTTAAATATATAAAAGAAATATGTTTTTTATGGTTACGTGGTTACGTTGTACTTGTAAGCATTGATTTATAAGGGTTTTTACCGTAACCAAAAGCGTAACCATACCGTAACCACCTTTTATATTTGGTTACGGTGAACGCTTTATAGGCTGAAATCACCATAGCGAGGTTACCGTGACCGGGGCCGGGTGTTCCCTGTATCCCCCCGGGGTACGGCTGCCTTCCCGGTCCGGATCAGCAGCACGGCGGAGGGGCAACGGCTGGACCGGGGAAGGACAGGAGACAGCAGCCCGGGGCGGAGGAATGACCCTAAATTCAACTGAGGGTCATCTGACCAGACGAAGGGTGTGCGCTCTATGCACGGCCTATCGTCGCAAAATGCGACGGAATATATTATTATTCTTATCCTTATCCTTCCTCATATAATGAAACCGCATAAAGAAGATGAAAACGTTAAACACATTGATAAATAATGGTTACAATTATTATTTTATCAAATATCATTCATGATAATTGACAATGATTCGGAAGCCTGATATACTCTTTTCCGAAAGGACGGTGTGCCCTATGTGTATGATTACTGGTTATGTCCGAGTTTCCACAGAAACCCAGCAGGAAAAAGGTTATGGATTAGCTGAGCAACAGAACGCGATTCGGGACTATTGCCAGCAGAACGGTATTAAACTTGACCGCATCTTTACAGACGAGGGCATTTCCGGACGCATCGCAGATACAGACGATGACGATGCACTGAGTAAGCGGGCGGCTCTGATTGAACTGTTCGCCAGCATTGAGGACGGCGGAACAATCATCATAAAGAATACGTCCCGGCTCTGGCGGTCCGACATGGCAAAGGCTCTTATTCGACGGATGATTAAAAAACGGGCTATCAAAGTCGTATCAATCGAGCAGCCGCGTTTCGACCTGTATTCAGAGAATCCGAATGACCGATTTTTTGCAACTCTGATGGAAGCCGTTGACGAACTGGAACGCGCCCAGATTGCAATTCGGCTTGCCAAAGGCCGGAAGCAGAAGGCCCGAACGGGATCAAAGCCAGCCGGAGTTACCCCGTACGGATACGCATACTCTTCGGACAAAAAAAGTATCATCGTTGTTGACGATGAAGGCCAGACTATCAAAAGAATTTTTTCCGAAGCCCTGAAGGGAAAGAGCCTTGCAAAGATCGCGGACGGGCTGAACGCTGACGGATTGAAAACCCGGCGCGGAGCATGGACAAGCGGGGGAATCGCTGCGATCATACATAATTCCTTTTATACGGGGATCCTGACCCATGATGGCACGGAATACGCTGGGAATCACGAAGCAATAATAAACCGGATCACTTTCGGAAAGGTACAGTCCCAGCTTGGGAAGCGACAGCGGAACAAGTCGAAATGACTTAAAAAGGGGTGATAAAAAAAATCATCCTTTTTTCATCTCATGATATTGTATCGAACTCAGGAACAAAACGTTATCGAATAACACCGGACAAACCTCATTTCAGATGAGAGTGGGCGTCAGAGGGGTGAGTAAAACGCTCATCCGCATTCGCGCCCAGAAGCCCTATTTTCCGCGCCCAGATCGGGACGGGGATTTCCTCATGCTGTGGGCTGGACGGGCAGGAAGGTGGCAAAATAGGCCAAATACGGGCATTTTCTTTTTGTAGTGAGAGGTTATGCGGATAATATACATTCCTCCAACCTCCGCAATCCCATACACAGCAATGATTTCATATTCGTAATGGCATAAATATTCATTGACAAATTCATATTTATACATTATACTATGAGCGGAACATGAATCCTATGATTCATGACGTTTGAGGCGCATGACTGCGAGTGATCGTATTCATGCGCCTTTTTTAGCACTGAGGAAGGAGGTACTTGTTATGTTGGAACCGTTTGAAAAGGCACTTGCGGACGGTGCTGATCTGGATTCCGTCGCGCGGCGATTGTCGGACATTGCAGGTCAGCAGCATCATGATGCTCTAAGACAAATCCAGCACGATCTGACGCTTTGCCGGATGATCCGGGAGGCCATGGCGGAGCCGCCTGAATCGCCGATGTACATGATTGCCATGGCGTATGTCCGGCACTACCGGAAAAAGCACAGTCCGCGCGGTGACTGGCTGGCCCGGACGTTGCTGAAGGAAGCGATAGATAATGAGCGAAAGGGGGACGAAAAGAATGACGATGAAGGGAACTAATCAGCGACTTCCGGCTGATCCGGCGAGGCCGAGTCTGTCTGATGCGGCACTGAGGGCGCGGAGACGATATCAAAGAGATTATTACCAGAAAAACAGGGAAAAACGGGCATCATGGAATCGCGCCTATTGGGAGCGAAAAGCGACCCAGGCCGCGCCTGATACCGAGCGCGAGGAGGATTAACATGGAAGAAAAAATTGCGATTCAGAAGCAGGCAGGTTACAGTCCGCGCGTCACGGATTCTGTGAAGCGGGAAAACCGGCAGACGGTCATCAGGAGCTTTCGCGCTTTGGGGCGGAGGCATCCCGATAAGATAGATTTGAATGATCCGGAGACGCTGGATCGAACGATTGAGGAGTACCTTAGCGAGTGCGAAACGCTTGGACAGTTGCCTTCTATCGAGGGGTTTTCTGTGTTCGCCCGGCTATCGCGGAGATGGGTCTATGAGTTTCTTGAACGTCACAGAGACACACGGTCCGGCGATATGCTCGAATGGCTTCAAACGCTTTGCGCGGCTGCAAAAATCGCGGCGAACGAGGCCGGGTCCCTGTCTGACGCCAGCATGATTTTTTGCCTGAAAAACGCAGGGCTGGGATTTGCGGACAAGATCGAAATCACCCCGGCAGCTCCGGCGAATCCTCTTCATGATCTCGACGCGGAGCAGGCCCGGAAACGGCTGCTTGATGCTATTCCGGATGAGGATGACCCATGACCGGCTCGGAAAAGCTGATCGTCCGGGACGCTTTGATGATGGAAGACAGCACGAGCAGGCCCAGTTGGTACCGCATATGTGCCTCGTATCTGCGCGGATTCCGGCGATTCCGTGACAGTCCATCCGACCTGCTTCCGGCTGACAAGAAGCTTTCTGAGGCTTGCAGGCGGCTCTACGACGAGGCGGACACGACCGAGCGAGCCGTGATGGACGGGACGCTGACCGGACGGGAGGCCGCGCGGATCTTCGACCGGCTGGCCGCGAGGTTGGCTGTGAAGGCCGGACTGGTAAATTATGTTATGCACTTATGACGATATCACAATATCACAATATGACGATGATGAATGATGAAAGGAAGGAAACCAAATGAACTCGAAAGCACGAAATCTATTTCAAATGATCCAAACCGCGGCGAGTATCCGGCGTGATGCTACGCTGCAAGCTCTGGAAGATTATGTCAAAGAACGGGATGAGGCTCGGCGGATCGCATCGAAATTCAAAGATGAACAGGGCGAATATTCCGCCCGTCAAAGCCTGATCGCGGAGACGGCGCGAGAGAGAATCCGCAAGGCCGGACATGCCTTTGATTCATCGTTACAGGACGCTATTTCCGGGCTGAAACGGGAGTTGTCTTTGCATCTGGGCGGCGCGAAAGTTAATCCGGACTTTACGCGCGAGTTGGCGATGGTCCGTGACTTCCACCTGAAGCCTTCCCGGGCTGAGGTTGAGCACCTTGTCGAGCTGACCGGGGGGAATGCGTTTTCCCTGACCGCGCTCAATGCCGTGTTGAAGGAAAATAAAACTGCTTTCCGGTTGAAGTACACCGCGACGGAAGATTTCGAAAAAGACCTTCTGCAGCTTGAAGCCCTTCGCGGGATGATATATATTCCGCTGGCCGTTTCACATGATGGGCTGGAGATTTTCCAGACCGAGCAGCAGGTCTTCCGGCGTCCTGACGGTCAGACGTTCATGGACGGGCGGAAGTATGACGGAATCTCGCTCCATGTTGCGCGGACCGTTTTTGAATCCACGCTGAAGGATGCGGCGAAGGCTATGCCGGAACGCTGGGCAACGGCAGCCACGTATCCAGCAATCGATGAAGTGACCGAAACCGAAGCCGGAGGCGGAGACGGTAAAGCGACCGAAACCGAAGCCGGAGACGGAGACAGTAAAGTAGGAACCGCGGACGCCACGTATGGCTCCGAAGTAATTACCGACCGCTCAGTGACAGGCCACAGGCTGGGAGCCGACCGGGCCCGGAAGCAGGCAGTTGCGGAGCAAATTGTTTCTCGATACACGGAATGATCTTCCGGGGGTGTCCGTATCGGATGCCCCTTCTTTTTTTTGCAAAAAAGAGCCGGGATTTTGTCCCGGCGGTGTAAAGGAGTGCGAACCAACGTGTTATGCAGCACGCTTATTATATAACGAATTGTAAAAAATATCAACTGAAATTATTGCAAAGCGATATAGCAAACTATTACCAAGATGGTATTGATTTTATTGGGTTTCTGATGTAAGATACGAGAAAAAAAGGAGGTGCCACAATGGAAAATATCGATACCATTATGCAGCAGAACACGTCCCCTGATGTCGCGGAAATCGCTCGAATTGCAAAGATGATGACCCCGCAGGAATTGAAGATCGCGCGTCAACTCATTTTGTTTAAGAAAGCACTGCGGAAGGGCGGCCGGCTTCAGCAGGCAATCCGGTACGGGTCCCTGCTGTGGAGCCTGCGCGGCGAATACTGATCCTGTCGCGGAAGGGTATGTGACTGGGCGTCGCGTTTTGCGGCGTCCTTTTTTGTATGTTGCCAGTGACGGGCGGATACAGTCCGATCACCTTCCGGAAGGATGTTGTTTGCGGTGCGTATCGCTTCAATATCCTTATTCGCGCCTGAGAGCCGATTCCGGCCGCCTGTACGGTGAGACAGATTATCGTCCCGACCGGCGGAGGGGCAGGGAAGGGGACGATTTTGACCGGCTAAGGACCTTGTAATTTTGTTGGTAGTAAAGTTGGTAGTACATCGCAATTTTTCGCCATTTTAGGCAATTTTGGGCATATTTTCGAGGGTATAAAAAATACTGGAAGCCTTGATTTTATTGGCTTCCAGCCGTCTGGGTGAGAAGATTCGAACTTCCGGCCTCTTGAACCCCATTCAAGCACGCTACCAAACTGCGCCACACCCAGTCGCCGCTCTCTCAAACGAACAAATTCATTCTACACTTGTCAGTCGATGTTGTCAAGCTTTTTTTATCATCTTGCCAAAAAACCTTTTGGATTCAGAGCCTTTGTTTTGTTTGACAAATAAAGAAAAAAAGATATCATATTAGAGTACAGAATGATGGAAATGGGGAGTTTACGATTGCAGCAAAGCCAAGAATTTGAATTGAACGCAGATTCCATGGAGGCTTTTGTTTCCCTGTTCGGATTAAACGACCAGAATATCGCGTTAATTGAACAGGAATGTAATGTTCATATTTCTCTTCACGACAATAAGCTGATCATCAGCGGAGAGGAAGATCAGATTGCCTGCGCCCATGAAGCCATCTATATTCTGCAGAAACTGATTGCCCGGCATGATCCCATTGACCGGACCCGAATCCGGTATATTCTTTCCATGATTCGCGAAGGGAACACCGAACAGGTTTTCGATTTTCTGGAAAAAGTCATCGCAGTAACCCACCGCGGAAAGCAGATAACCTGTAAAACTATCGGGCAGCAGCAGTATGTAGACGCAATTCGGAACCATACGCTGACTTTTGCGATCGGCCCGGCCGGAACCGGTAAAACATATCTGGCAATGGCAATGGCAGTTATGGCGCTGAAAAACAAGGAAGCGGAACGGATCATTCTCACCCGTCCCGCAGTGGAAGCGGGGGAGAAACTGGGCTTTCTTCCGGGTGATCTTGCTCAGAAAGTGGATCCCTATCTTCGCCCGCTGTATGATGCCATGTATGACTTTATGGGACCGGATTCCTATACCCGTCTGACAGAACGGGGAATTATCGAGGTTGCCCCGCTTGCCTATATGAGAGGCCGTACGTTGTCTGATGCGTTTATTATCATGGATGAAGCTCAAAACACAACTTCCGAGCAAATGAAAATGTTTTTAACCCGTATCGGATTCCATTCCCGGGTGGTTGTTACCGGTGATGTAACCCAGACAGATTTGCCGTTTGGAAAGAAGTCAGGACTATCGGAAGCCATTCGTTTGCTGCGTGATATCCCGGATATCGGAATCATCGAGCTGACCGGTCGGGATATCGTGCGTCATGAACTTGTGCAGCGTATCGTTGAAGCGTATGAAGCTTCTTCACGATCCGCGCCGGAAAGGGGCGTAGAATCGCATGCCTAAACCGAAAAAACGCTCGTTTAAATCTTATATTCATTCGGCTTCCTTCAAATGTCTCACCATGTTTATCGCAGCCGGCCTGATTCTGTGTCTGATCTTTTTTGCGATCTGCACGCCACAGAAATATGATTTTCAGGTTGGTTCCATCGCGCATGAAACCATCAATGCCCCCAGAGATGTTGTGGACGAAGTGGCTACTGCGGAACGAAAAACAGCCGCGGCAGAAGCTGTTGAGGCAACTTATCGTTTTCAGGAAGGGGTAAAGGAAGAGGTTCTTTCATCTATCGCTAATTATTTCAGCCAGCTGAGAACCATCCAGCAATACGGCGTGACCCTGATGGATCATAAGAACCGGACTGATTCCGGGTTTTCAGAGGATGAGATCGATTATGCATTAAAGCTGTCCAACGATTTAAACCTGAATAAATACCAGATCAGCACGCTGCTCAGAACCAAAACCGACGCATTTGAGGATATGGTTTCCACCGTTACAACCGCTGTCAGCAATTCTCTGAATACAACGATTCGTGAAGGCCAGGTTTCTCAGTCCATTCAGACCATCCTTCAGATTGTCGGATACAAGGTGGATGTCAGTCTTACGCAGAATATTCTTCCGACACTTCTGCGTTCCTGCATTCGTCCCAATATGATCATTGACGCGGACGCGACTGAAGAAGCCCGTCAGAAAGCCATGGATGCGATCGAACCGGTTGTCTATCTGCAGGGTCAGAATATCATCCGGGAAGGAGACCGGATTACAAAAAATCAGCTTGAAATGCTTCGCACCCTGGGTCTCCTTCAGGAAACCACCTACGATTATTCCGTATACGCCGGCTCTTTCCTGCTTGTTGCTCTTACCATGCTCTGCTTTGCCCTGATTCTTCTGCTTCTGAAAAAGGAACTGCTGCAGGAACCGAAGAAAGTATTCGTCCTGATGCTGATACTGATCATTTGCGTCGGTCTGGCCGCTTTAACCAGCCTGATCCCCAATATCTATATTATTCCCGTGACGCTTGGTCCCATCCTTGCGGCGGTATTGATCGGTCATATTGCCGGTGTCAGTCTGACTATGCCCATCAGTCTGTTCTACTTCGGCCTGATTTCCGGCAGTACAGTTACTTCTTCCTGGGACGCGGTGATGATTTTCTCTATTTCAGCCATCAGCAGCATTGTAACCATCCAGTTCCTGAACGGACATCCGCAAAGAATACGGGTTCTTCTGGCCGGCCTGATATCTGCTTTCTGCGGCATGCTGGTCCTGCTGACCTTCAGGCTGATGATCAGCGATCAAAAGGGTGACCTGCTGGAGCAGCTGCTTTGGATCGGTTTGGGCGGGCTGCTCAGCGGCGTGCTTGCCATCGCGCTTCAGCCTGCATTCGAATCGATCTTCCGGCTTGCGACCCCAAGCAAACTGCTTGAAATGACGAATCCAAACCAGCCGCTGATGCGCAGGCTGATGATCGAAGCTCCGGGGACCTACCATCATTCGATTATTGTCGCAAACCTGGCGGAAGCCGCGGCACAGAGAATTCACGCAAACCCCTATCTGGCGCGGGCGGGAGCTTATTATCATGATATCGGAAAACTTCAGCGCCCTTTATACTTCAAGGAGAATCAGATGGGGGATAATCCGCACGAAAAAACAGATCCCTATGTTTCTGCCGCTATTCTGACCAGTCATACCAGGGACGGCCTTCTGATCGCGCAAAAGGAGCGTTTTCCCCAGGAAGTGCAGGATATTATTCAGCAGCATCACGGGGTAACGCCTGTCATGTTCTTCTATCACAAAGCCCTGCAGATGTCTGACGGAAAGCCTGTGGATATTAATGAATTCAGATATAACGGTCCTAAACCTCAGACGAAAGAAGCCGCAATTGTAATGCTCGCGGACACAATCGAAGCAGCAGTCCGCACCATGAAGGATCCTACGCCCAAGGCAATCGACCAGTTTATCGAACGTCTGGTTCGGGGAAAGCTGGAAGACGGTCAGCTCAGCGATTGCCCTCTTTCACTCCATGACATCGATGAAATATGCAATGCTTTCTCCGGAATTCTGAAGGGCGTATATCACGAGCGGATTGAATATCCGGAAGTTCATCACACTGTCAGTCAGAGTATCTCCGCGGCCCCCGCTGCGACGGAGCATACCGACAATCCCGCCGCGGATCCCTCTGAAACTAAACCGTCGGACGGCCCTGCCGAAACAGAGACCACCGCATCCGGCATCAGTCAAGAAGATACAAATCAGAAGGAGCACGAATGATTATTCAATGGATTAAGGATTATCCTCTCAACGATTTTCTGCTTTCAGCCATGCAGGAAGCGGCTGATCAATGTTTGGTTCAGGAAGAAATACCGCTGAAATGCTCCATTACCGTGCGCATTTGCGACGATGATCAGATTCAGAAGATTAACGCGGAATACCGGGGAATGGATCGGTCAACAGATGTGCTGTCTTTTCCGACCGTATCCTATCCCCAAGGATTGACCGCAGGGAAATGTGTTAATCGGCTGCGGAGCGAATATGATGACGAAACTGGGGCGTGCTATCTCGGGGATATTATCATTTCGGTTCCCCATATGATTGCACAAGCCCATGAATACAATCATTCGCAGGCCAGGGAAGCTGCTTATCTGCTGGTTCACGGCATCTGTCATCTGATGGGATATGATCACATCGCCCCGGATGAGAAAAGGAACATGCGCCGGATGGAAGAAAAGATTCTGGAAGCTGTTTCACTCAGAAGAGTTTCCGGTACAGATTTTTCTCCCGAGGAAACCGAACTGATTGAAGCGGCTTTTCTCGCGATGGAAAACAGCTATTCTCCCTATTCCCACTATCCTGTCGGGGCCGCCATACGGACAAATGATGAGCGTGTTTTTACCGGATGCAATATTGAAAACGCTTCTTTCGGACTGACCAACTGTGCTGAGCGGACCGCAGCCTTCAAGGCGGTCAGTGAGGGAGCCTGCCATTTTAAAGCTATCGCGATTGCGGGCAGAAAACCATCCTGGCCATGCGGTGCCTGCCGCCAGGTCCTGCATGAGTTTTCTCCCGGAGACCTTAAGATTATCATCGTAGCTCCGGGATATGAAGCCGAAACCTGCTTTCTCTCCGATCTTCTCCCGCATGCTTTTGGACCGAATGATCTGAACACGGAGGAACAGAAGAAATGAGTGATTCTTTTTATTCCGGATTTATCACCATCGTCGGCCGACCGAATGTCGGAAAATCTTCCCTGATGAACGCGATGATCGGGGAAAAAATCGCGATCGTCTCAAACCGTCCTCAGACAACAAGAAGCCGCGTGATGGGTGTCCTAACCAAAGAGAATCATCAGGCTGTATTTCTGGACACGCCGGGTATTCACAATCCGAGAAACCGTTTGGGAGAATATATGATGCAGTCTGTCCGGGGCGCTATGGAAGGGATGGATTGCGTAATGATGCTGGCGGATGTCAGTGCTGTTCTGAATAAGGATTTCGAAATCGCTTCCGATCTGAAAGCCTATACGCATATTCCCCGTATTCTTGTATTAAATAAGACAGATCTTGTAAAACCTGACGCCATACTGGAAGGAATCGCCAGATTCTCCGATTATGGTTTCTCTGAAATTCTCCCGGTCAGCGCAAAGAAAAAAGAGGGACTTAACGAACTGGAGTCTGTATTGTTTCGGCTTCTTCCCGAAGGGCCGCAGTATTTCCCGGAGGATATGATCACTGATCAGCCGGAACGGGTTCTCTGTGCCGAAATTATCCGGGAAAAAGCACTTCGCCATCTGCATGACGAAGTGCCTCACGGAATCGGTGTTGAGATGATGAGCATCGAGAAGAAAAGCGATTCCCTTACAGAAATTCACGCAACAATCTATTGCGAACGTGATGCTCATAAAAGAATTATTATCGGTAAACAGGGCGCCATGCTGAAGACTATCGGGACTGAGGCCCGACAGGATATTGAACGATTGCTGGATACCCATGTAAATCTGAATCTTTGGGTGAAAATCCGCAATGACTGGAGAAATAATCTGCAGGATCTTCGAAATCTGGGCTATGATCCTGTCAGGTCCTGATCAGTGATTCAGATCGGAAACACCTGATAAATCCCGCATTTCAGATACTGTGTTTCCGGAGAAGACGGCAGAATAGGGTGATCCTTTCCCTGCGTTCTGAATTCCACCTGACGCAGGAATACGTGAGCGTCCTCCGCCGCATCGAGAACGATTTTCCGGAATAATTCGGGGAGAATATGCTGACTGCAGCTGCAGGTAATCAGATATCCTCCGGGCCGGATCATTTTCATCGCGCGAAGATTGATTTCTTTATAACCCCGGCTTGCGCTTTCCACAGCCGCCCTCGTTTTGGTAAAAGCAGGCGGATCCAGAATGATGACATCAAACTGTTCGCCGGTCCGGCTTGCTTCTCCCAGATAATCAAATGCATTCGCTGTAACAAAATGAACGAGATCCTGGAAACCGTTCAGGATCGCGTTTTTTTCGGCAAAAGTGCAGGCACTGTCGCTGATATCTATTCCCGTAACTGACTTTGCACCATAGTGAGCTGCGTGCAGGGCAAAAGAACCCGTATGGGTAAAACAGTCGAGCACTTTCTGATCTTTGACAAACGGTGCGATCGCTGCCCGGTTTTCTTTCTGATCCAGAAAGAACCCGGTTTTTTGTCCTTCCTTCACATCAACCCAGAACTGAACACCGTTTTCAGTTATTTTTACCTGATCCGGTACGGAGCCGTACAGAAGGCCGGTCGTCATCTCCAGGCCTTCCAGCCTGCGTACCGGCACATCATTTCTTTCCCAGATTCCCTTCGGATGCATTTCTTCCACCAGAGCATCAACCACATCCTTCTTGAACTGTTCCATTCCCAAAGAGAGGCATTGAAGTACCAATACATCCTGAAAAGAATCGACAATCAAGGCAGGAAGCCGGTCGCTTTCCGCGAAGATCAGTCTGCAGCTTTTCAGATCCGCAAACGTCCGCCGATACTCTATCGCATCATGGACTCTTCTGAAAATCAAATCGTGGTCAATCGGTTCATCCCGATAGCTCATGATCCGCAGAGAAATCTGGCTGTCCGGGTTATACAGGGCTTTTGCCAGAAAACGTCCGCGATGGCTGTATATGCTGACTACATCTCCCGGGCGGCAGGATGCGTCTGCTTCCGCGATATCACTTCGATAGATCCAGGGATGCCTGCTTTTCACCCTTTTTTCTTTTCCGGGAATGAGTCTGACCGAAGGTGCCATATGTTCCTCCTTTGTCCCGTCATTCCTTTCGGATCGATTGACCATATGAAAGGAAAGGGATATAATAAAGATCATCTTCTATCGGAAAGGAGCGTCTTTCCTGTGGCTACAGTTCAGCCTTGTATCCTTTATGACCGGGATTGTATTGGCTGTGGGGAATGCGACCGTTGCGATCTGGATCCGGATAAAATCTGCGATAACTGCATGAAATGCTTACAAACCGGATCTGATTACCGTTCTGTTCTCATTGACGGAATCGTTCTGGAAGGGGAGAAGCCGTCGCCTGCGGGCAATCCATGATTCCTCCCGGCCTTATTCATTATAATGTTCGTTTCGAAGAAAATCAAATATTCCTTCCAAAACAAATATATCGAGGAGAACCGCTATATGAAAATCACTTTTATAGGTGCAACACATCAGGTAACAGGCAGCTGCACGCTTCTTGAATGGCTGCCGGATCGTTATGCCCTGATCGACTATGGAATGGAGCAGGGGATTAATCCCTATAAGCAGCAGGATCTGCCGATTCCTGCTTCCAGGATTGAATATGTTTTTCTGACGCACGCGCATATTGACCATTCCGGTCTGCTTCCGTTGCTCTATCGGAACGGATTTCGGGGGACTGTCTATGCAACGGCTGAAACATCAAACCTCAGCCGGATTATGCTGGCTGACAGCGCTCAGATCCAGGAAACCGACGCTGCCTATCAGACAAAGAAGAATTTACGTACCGGTGCTCCCGAAGTACTTCCGTTATACACACAGACGGATGCGGAAAACGTATCCAACCTCTTTTCTCCGTGCAGTTACGGAAAAATTTATATGGTGGATGAAGGACTCTCTGTCCGTTTTACGGATGCAGGTCATCTGCTTGGCTCTTCGTTCGTAGAATTATTTCTGGAAGACCAGGGATGCCGGCGCAAGGTTGTTTTTTCCGGCGACGTCGGAAATCTTAATCAGCCTATTATTTGTGATCCCTCTGCCGTCAGCGAAGCCGATTATCTGATCATCGAATCCACCTACGGTGATCGGGAACATGACGCAAAAGCTGATCCGATTCCGATGCTGACTGAAATTCTCCGGAAAACTTTTTCGCGCGGCGGTACGGTCATCATCCCCTCGTTTGCGGTCGGCAGAACGCAAGAGTTATTATATTTCTTCCGGGAAATCAAACAGAGAAACTGTCTGCCCGAATTTAGCGGATTTCCGGTTTATGTGGACAGTCCGCTTGCCAATGAAGCAACGGCTGTTTTTCTGCAATGCGGGCTGGAATGCCTGGATGAGGATGCCAGGCGGGTGCTTCACGAAGGGGAAAACCCCATCTGGTTTGAAGGTCTGCATACCCTTACATCCGCGGAGGAATCCAAGCGGCTGAACGAAAACCCGGATTACAAGGTCATCATAGCATCCGGCGGGATGTGCGAAGGCGGAAGAATTCGCCATCATCTGAAGCATGGGCTTTGGAATAAAAACAATACAGTTCTTTTTGCCGGATATCAGGCTGCCGGTACACTGGGAAGAATCATCTTTGACGGTGCAAAAAGCGTCAAAGTGCTGGGAGAACCCATCGATGTCGAAGCAGATATCACCCTGCTGGAAGGGATTTCCGGCCATGCTGACCGGAAAGGCCTGCTGAACTGGATTGATCGGTTTGAAACAAAACCCGGTTATATTTTTGTCAATCACGGAGAAGATGGGGTTTGCTCTGAATTCGCCGGCACCATTACAGCCCGCTTTTCCATTCCAGCGAAAGCGCCGTATTCCGGATCCTGCTATGATCTCGCAGCGGGGGAGTGGGTACGGATTACCGAACCGGTTCTCAAGGATACGGAAAATAAAGAAAAAATCCGAAAAGAAGAGGGAAGTGTGCGACAGGCGAGATTGTATAGAGAACTGCTGTCTGTTGCAGATCAGCTGGAAAGCCGTATTCATCAGATGAAGGGCTGCTCCAATCATTCTCTGGAAGCAATGATCAACGCGATAAAAAAGCTGATGGATTGAACAGCAGGGAAGTCACCGCTCTTCTTTTCCAAATTCCGGATCTCCCGGCAAATGAACATGTTCGGCAGCCATTCGGCGACGTGCATCCGTCATGTCCGCATAATGCTTTCGGGTGGTATCGACGGAAGAATGCCCCAGCACATCCGCTACCAGATAAATATCTCCGGTTTCATTGTACAGATTGGTTGCAAAGGTGCTGCGAAGCTTATGGGGACTGATCTTGCTTTTCAAAGGAGCTGCCGATGCAGCATATTTTTTCACAAGATTCTGAACCGCCCGCTGTGTAATTCTTCTGCGCTGAAGGCTTAAAAACAAGGCTTCCTCATGTCCGGGAAGCGTTTCAATCCCGTTTCTTTCCGCCATATAGTCCGCCAGAGCTTCCGCAACCTCCGGCGGGAAATACAGAATCACCTGATTTCCGCCTTTTCTTGTTACCAGAAAAGCGTTGTTTTCAAGATCTACATCCTGCAAATTCATTCCGACACATTCGCTGACCCGAATTCCGGTACCCAGAAACAGGCTGAGAAGCGCAAAATCTCTTTTGGATGTCAGCTTCTGATACTTTTGCTGATTTTTACTCATGCGTTCACCTGTTCGGGATACTTCAAGCATTGCGGTCATTTCTTCTCTGGAAAGACGAATGATCGGCTTTTCATGAACCTTGGGAAGCGGCACCAGTTCCGTCACATTGGAAACGATTCGCTGATTCTTAAACAAATAATCATAGAAAGACCGAATTGCGCACAGTTTTCGTTTGATGGAAAGCTCATGGTTTACGACAACCCGGGCATTCAGTTCGTTTTCTTCATTTTTTACATAATATGTCAAATATTCTGAATAGGCTGTCAGATCAGAACGCGTCAGCTTTTCCAGATCCTGGTCCCGTAGCAGCCGGGGTTCTTTTTCGGAAAAAGACAGCCGTTCGCGATGTAAAAACTGAAAAAATGTTCGCAGATCAATGGCATAGGCTAATCGGGTAAAGGTGCCGGTAGTCAGCGCGATTCCTCTTAAAAAATCCGAACAGGCTTCCGGCAGTTCCCGGCAAATAGAACGAATCTGCAGGATTCGTTTCGCGTCCACTTCTTCACGGTACCGGCTTTTTACTTCTGAGGCCATTGCTTTCGCTGCTCCGTTTCCATTCTTCCTTTCGGATGATTAAGCCTGTTTTTCCAGTGAAGAACGGCACTGAATCAGCAGATCTATAATCGGCAGATGCTGAGGACAGATGGCTTCACACTGGCCGCATGCGATACAGTCGCTGGCTTTTCCGCGATCCTGTGTAACGATATTGTATTCGCGAAGCGTTCTGAATTCAGGACTGCCTTTGCGATGATTGATCACATGAAAAATATCCGGAATCGGAATTTCCTGCGGGCAACCTTTCGTACAGTACCGGCACCCTGTACAGGCTATGGACTGATCACTGTTTAATGCAATCTGAGCTTTTTGTATCGTTTTCATTTCAGATTCTGTCAGCGGTAACTTCTGAATGGAAATTAAATTATCGTCCATCTGTTCCAGACTGCTCATGCCGCTCAGAACCGTCAGAAGATTATCCAGACTGGCCGCATAGCGAAGAGCCCAGCTGGCACAGGAAGCTTCCGGGTTCTGCTGTTTCAGGATGGTTTTTACTTCAGGAATCGGATCAGCCAGGATCCCGCCTTTTACAGGTTCCATAATTACGACCGGTTTTCCGTGGGCTTTACAGATTTCCCAGTTTCTGCGCGAAGCAACTCCCGGATTCTCCCAGTCCGCATAATTAATCTGAAGCTGAACAAATTCTGCATCCGGATTTTTCTGAAGAAGCTCCTCAAGAAGTTCAGAATCTGCATGAAAAGAAAAACCCCAATGCCGGATCAGGCCTTTAGCTTTCAGTTCACGGACAAAATCCCATAATCCGTATTGCTCATACAACTGAACATTCGAGCGTTGGATCGCATGCAGAAGATAATAATCAATATACTTCGTGTCAAGACGGTTCAGACTGGTATAAAATTCCTGTCTGGCATCTTCTTCACAAAGTATACCGGAAGCATTGACCAGAAGTTTGGTCGCAATGGTATAAGCGTCCCGGGGATATCGCATACTGACAGCCTGTCGGAATGCATCTTCGCTTTTACCGCCGTCATACACATAGGCTGTATCAAAATAGGTTCCGCCGGCTTTGATAAAATGATCAGCCATCTCACAAACCTGCGCGATATCAATTTCTCCGTTTTGAAGCTTCGGCAATCGCATCAGTCCAAATCCCAGTCGGAACGTATCTGTAAAATTATTCATATCCTGACCAGACCTCCCATAGGATCGTAAGTAGTCAAAAAGCGGTGCAACTATTCGTAAAACTATGGTTTAGCGAATAGTTGCAGCAATACCCCGGGGAATCCCCCTCCTCAGGTCATCGCCGTCAGATGATTCCGGTTACTTTATAATCCTGTTCTTCAACCGCTTTTTTCAATGTTTCGTTTGCAATTTCACCGGTCATGGTAACGACAACCGTTCCGGCCGTATGATCCGCAACGGCCTTTTCCACGCCCGGAATGGCCTCCAGCGCTTTCTGAACCCGCGCCTCGCAGTGATGACACATCAGTCCGGTGACGTTGATCGTTTTAGTCATTTTTGCTCTCCTCCTGTTTTCTGTTCATTGGACCCGGAGTGCTCTGTCTGACCGGATCCTTCATTTTCTGTATACAATTTTCGATACTCATCGATGGCCGCCCGAGCCAGCTCATCACATCGGTTATTTTCGGGATGGTCAGAATGTCCTTTAACTTTCACAAATGATACATTGTGCTTTTTAGTTTGAGCGGACAGGATAAACCATAAATCCTGGTTTTCAACAGGGGTTCCGGCGGTCGTTTTCCATCCTTTTTTCTTCCAGCTGTCAATCCAGTGATCATTGAATGCCTGTACCAGATAATTGCTGTCAGAATACAGCGTAACGTCACAGGGTTCCTTCAAAGCGCCCAATCCGCTGATCGCGGCAAAAAGCTCCATCCGATTATTGGTGGTGCCTGCCATATAGCCGCTGATTTCTTTTCGGTGCGGACCGAATTCCAGAATCGCCGCCCAACCCCCCGGACCGGGATTGCCGCTGCAGGCGCCATCCGTATAGATTCTGACTTTCTTTCGGTTTTCCGTCATGATTTTTCCCCTTTAGCCAGCGCCATCTCGCGGCTTTTCCGTGCGCAGGCATCCATGGCTTCGATGATAGATGAACGAAAACCGTTCTTTTCCAGTATCCTTACGGCCTCTATGGTCGTTCCTCCCGGCGAACATACCGCATCCTTCAGGGCTGCGGGATGTGTTCCGGATGAAAGAACCATCAGTGCTGAACCCAGAACGCTTTGTGCCGCCATCTCATAGGCATAGGTTCTGGGCAGCCCTTCTCTGACACCGGCATCCGCCATCGCTTCGATCATCATATATACATAGGCGGGAGAGCTTCCGCTGATCGCTGTCACACCGTCAAAGAGTCTTTCGGGAAGGACTTTCGTTTTTCCAACAGATTCAAAAATTCCTTTCGCAAAAGCGAAATTCTCCTCTGTAAAAGTCGTTTCATCACACAGGGCGGTCATCCCTTCGCCGACGAGAGCCGGTGTATTCGGCATAACCCGCATATAAGTGGCTGTGGTCCCCTGGAGCGCTCTGGAAAGCATCCCGGTCGTCCACCCGGCGGCAATACTCAGGACTGCTTTTCCATCCAGTACAGGGCGAATCTCATCAATAACTTCCTGAATGTAATTCGGTTTCACCGCCAGAATAATCAAATCCGCTTTTTCCGCGACTTCCAGGCAATCGACGGCCAGCTTGATACCGGGCAGATCCGATCCAAGTTCTCTCAACCGTCTGGCACTGGCATCATACGCGATAATCTGAGATTGCTTGACATATTCCGCGTCAATGATTCCCCGCAGAACTGCTGAACCCATATTCCCTGTGCCGATTACACCGATGATGCTGATCATGCCGGTCTCCTCCTGTTTCTGTTTGATAGATTCGAGTTCAGTTTACAGGATATACTTATTCAGGTCAATCGGTTTATTTTCACCCTTCAGATGATCGTTCACATAAGCACCGTCGATTTTCAGCTCAAAGGGGGGCATATTTTCATCGCCTGCGTTAAAGCTGATATCTTCAAGAACCTGCTCGAAGATGGCATGCAGACGCCTGGCGCCGATGTCCTCGGCATTATCATTGGCGTTGCAGGCTGCCTGAGCAATCGCATCGACCGCACTGTCATCAAAGGTCAGAATGACGCGATCCACTTCCAGCAGCGCTTTGTACTGCCTGGTCAGAGCGTTTTCGGGGACCGTCATGATTTTTTTGAAGTCGTCTGCGGACAGACTGTTCAGCTGCACATGAACCGGAAACCGGCCCTGAAGCTCGGGAATCAGATCCGACACCTTGCTGACATGAAAAGCGCCCGCTGCGATAAACAGCATATGATCCGTATTGACCGCGCCGTATTTTGTGCTGACCGTACAGCCTTCCACGATCGGCAGAATATCGCGCTGAACCCCTTCCCTGCTGACATCCGGCCCATGGGACTGAGCGCTTCCCGCTATTTTGTCAATTTCATCGATAAAGACAATACCATCCTGCTCCGCGCGGCGGATCGCTTCTTCCTGCACGGCGTCGGAATCGATCAGTCTGCCGGCCTCCTGATCTGTCAGAATTTTCCGGGCATCACTGACTTTTACACGGCGCATCCGGGTTCGCTTGGGTATCATGTTCCCCATCATGTCGCCAAGACTGATGCTGTTTCCGCCGACTTCCAGCGTAGGAGTTTCCTCCTCAACCTCGATCTCCAGTTCCGTATCTTCGATCTCGCCTTTTAAGAGCTGCTGGCGAATATCTTCTTTTTTTCGGGCCAGTGCATTTGTTTCATCTGTGGAAAGCTGTGTTTCCTTCTGTTTTCCCAGCAGAAAGTCCAGAGGATTTCCGGCTTTTTTCTGCGGATGAGCAAGCATTTCAGCCAGACGGTCTTCCGCCAGGACTCTGGCCCGCGGCATGACCTTTTCCTCGTGTTCCCGCCGCACCATCCGGATCGCGTTCTCTGTCAGGTCCCGTATGATGCTTTCCACATCCCGGCCAACATATCCTACTTCAGTGAATTTGGTGGCTTCCACTTTCACAAAAGGGGCGCTGACCAGTCTGGCAAGCCGTCTGGCGATTTCCGTTTTGCCAACGCCGGTTGGACCAATCATCAGAATGTTCTTGGGCATAATCTCATCCCGGATATCATCGGCCACCCTGCTTCTGCGATACCGGTTTCTGAGGGCAATCGCGACGGATTTTTTCGCCTCATCCTGACCGATAATATACCGGTCCAGCTCATGGACAATCTGCCTGGGAGTTAATTGTTCACTCATTATTCCTTCTCCCCTTTCAGACAATCTCAACGATGATATGATCATTGGTGTAAACGCAGATACTGGCAGCAATCTGAAGAGATTTTTCAGCAATCTCATGTGCGCTCAGCCCTGTGTTCCGTACAAGCGCCCTGGCGGCTGCCAGGGCATAATTTCCGCCGGAGCCGATGGCGGCGATTCCTTCATCCGGCTCAATGACTTCCCCGGTTCCGCTGAGAATCAGCAGGGAACGCTGGTCAGCGACAATCATCATGGACTCCAGCTGCCGCATCACCTGATCTCCCCGCCAGGTTTGTGCCAGAGCAACCGCCGCCTTTTCCAGATTTCCTCCGCATTGCTGCAGCTTATCCTCAAATTTGTCGCACAGCGTAAAAGCGTCCGCTACACTGCCGGCAAACCCGACAACGACTTTTCCGTCATATAAACGGCGCACTTTTCTGGCGGACGTTTTAAATATGGTATTCTCCCCCATGGTAACCTGACCGTCACCGGCAATGGCTATTTCTCCGTCCTTCTTTACCGCGCAGATGGTTGTTCCTTTGAACGGACTTCCCATAAATGTCATCCTCCTTGTTGTTCTTTTGATAATCCGCGGATATATGCTAAAGACCTTTCGGATATTGCCTCATATCTGGCCTGCTTGTTCCTGATCTTCCGATGGCCCGGGCCGGCCGGCAACGGATCAATCAGTCCGAAGGCGCAGTTCATGGGCTGAAAATGAGCGTTCGGCGTGGAGATATATTTTCCCATGGCCCCTAAAGCGGTATAGGAAGGCAGCCGGACAGGATCCAGCCCAAGCAGATCGTTTGCCAGTGAAATACCGGCGACAAGCCCGCTGGCAGCGCTTTCAACATACCCTTCCACGCCGGTCATTTGCCCGGCGAAATAACAGCGGGGCCGCTGAATCATCTCAAACCGTTCATTGAGAAAACCGGGACTGTGAAGGAAGGTATTCCTATGCATTCTGCCGTATCGGGCATATTCCGCATGTTCCAGCCCCGGAATCATACCGAAAACCCGTTTCTGTTCCGGAAACTTCAGCCGTGTCTGAAAACCGACCAGGTTGTACATTGTGTCTGCCGCGTCATCCTGCCGCAGCTGCACAACGGCAAAGGGGCTTTTTCCGGTTCGGGGATCCACCAGGCCGACAGGCTTCATCGGCCCGAAGGCAGGAACCATCCGGCCGCGGCGTGCCATGCTTTCTATAGGCATGCACCCTTCGAAAATGCGTTTTTCCTCGAAGCCGTGCACCTCAGCTGTTTCCGCCTGCAGCAGCGCATCAATAAAGGCGTTATACTCCGTCTCTGTCAGCGGACAATTCAGGTAGTCATTTCCCCGTTCATATCTGCTTAACCGGAACACACGTTCCGGATTCAGGGACTCCCGATAGACAATCGGCGCGGCAGCATCATAAAACTGCAGCGTTTCCAATCCGGGAAGTCCCGCAATCGCCATGGACATCTTTTCGGAGGTAAGAGGGCCTGTGGCTATGATAACCGCTCCCTCCGGGATTTGGTCTGCCTCCTTCTCCACGACGGTGATTCTGGAATGGCTGCGAACGCGTTCGGTCACAAGGTCCGAAAAGCCTTCCCGATCCACGGCAAGCGCTCCGCCGGCCGGAACAGCCGTCTGATCGGCGCAGGAAAGGATCAGAGAATCCATCTCACGCATTTCCGCCTTCAGCAAACCGACGGCATTGGTCAGCCGGTCGCCTCTGAAACTGTTGGAACAGACCAGCTCCGCCATCTTATCTGAATGATGCGCCGGCGACTTCTTTCCCGGTTTCATTTCCGTTAATACAACCTGCACACCTCGCTGTGCAAGCTGCCAGGCGGCCTCGCAGCCGGCTAAACCGGCGCCGATCACGGTAGCGGAAGGTTCACTCATGTACTTTCTTCATCCTCTGCTTTACGAATGAGTTCTGTCCGGAAACGGCAGTTTTCATTCGAGCACAGATGAATGGTTTCCCCCTTGCTGTTTCGTTTTTCAACCATATAGGAACCGCATTTCGGGCATTTCTCGTTCACAGGTTTATCCCAGCTGATAAAATCACATTCCGGGTATCCTTCGCAGCCATAGAATCTTCTTCCGCGCTTGCTGGTTTTCTCAAGCAGCTTTTTGCCGCAAACCGGGCAGGGAGTGTCGATATAGGACAGGATCGGCTTGGTGTTCCGGCATTCCGGAAAACGGGGACAGGCCAGGAACTTTCCGAACCGTCCCATTTTGTAAACCATCATTGCGCCGCACTGATCGCACGGAACATCGCTGACTTCATCCGCAATCTGTACCTTCTCGATTTCATTTTCAGCGATATTCAGTTCCTTTTCAAATTCCGGGTAAAAATCCCGCAGCACCTGTTTCCAGTCTGTCGTCCCTTCCTCTACCTGATCCAGACGGGATTCCATCGTTGCGGTAAACTCCGTATCCACAATTTCCTTAAAGTATTTTTCCATCATGCTGGTGACCATGACGCCGAGTTCTGTCGGATAAAGCCGTTTTTTCTCCCTTGCGACATATCCTCTGGATATAATGGTGCTGATGGTCGGAGCATAGGTGGACGGACGCCCGATTCCGTTTTCTTCCAAAGCACGAACCAGACTGGCCTCCGTATACCGGCTCGGCGGCTGGGTAAAATGCTGATCTGCGCTGATATCCTGAATACTGACCGGTGTATTCTCCTTCAGCGCGGGCAGTTTCATTTCATTGGACTCGACATCCTCATCCTGGCTTTCCTCATACAGAGCGGTAAATCCGGAAAAGGTTTTCTGTTCACCGTAAAACCGCAGACCGATCCGCTTCCCGTTAATCAGCGCGGTCATGGTCCGATAAACCGCTGGAGCCATCTGACTGGCCACAAAACGGTTGTAGATCAGACGGTAGAGCATATACTGATCCCGGCTCAGCGATCCTTTAATGGATTCCGGTGTGC
The DNA here is from genome assembly GCA_015056205.1 of Clostridiales bacterium. Classification (GTDB taxonomy): domain Bacteria; phylum Bacillota; class Clostridia; order Christensenellales; family Aristaeellaceae; genus Aristaeella. The sequence goes on from SVGS01000001.1 coordinate 243,391, forward strand.
GGGTGACATCCGTCGGTCGGATTGCTTCATGCGCATCCTGCGCGTTTTTCCGCCCTTTGAATTCATTGACCTGATCGGGCAGAAACTCTTTGCCGTATTTTTCAGGAATAAATGCCCGCAAAGCGGCCATTGCTTCCTCGCTTACCCGCACGGAATCCGTACGAATATAGGTTACAAGTCCCTGGGTCCCTTCTCCCTGCAGATCAATGCCTTCATACAGCTGCTGAACTACCTGCATCGTCCGCGATGTTGTAAAGCTCAGTTTTCTTCCGGCTTCCTGCTGAAGACTGGAGGTGGTAAACGGAGGAGACGGCATCCTGCGTTTTTCTTTCTCCCGGACTTCTGCGATGGAAAAAGACTCGCTTTCCATCAGCTTCTGTATCTTTTCCGCTTCTTCTTTGTTGGTGATCCCGGCCTTTTCTCCGTCGATTGTACTCAGCCGGGCAGAAAAGACCGTACGATCCGCTTTGCCGCCGGCCTGACAGCGGGCTGTAATCTCCCAGTATTCCTCCGGAATGAAAGATTCAATTTCTTTTTCTCTGTCTACCACCAGACGGGTTGCAACGCTCTGAACCCGACCGGCGGACAGCCCTTTCTTTACCTTTGCCCAGAGAAGCGGACTGATTTTATACCCAACCAGACGGTCCAGCGCCCGCCTGGCCTGCTGTGCGTCGATCCGGTGAAGATCCAGCCTGCGGGGATGCTTGATGGCTGCCTGAACGGCTTTCTTGGTCACTTCATTGAATTCAATCCGGCAAGGTTGATCATCCGGTACTCCCAGCACATGGAAAAGATGCCAGCTGATTGCTTCCCCTTCTCTGTCCGGGTCTGTCGCGAAATAGATTTGTGAGGCATTCTTCGCTTCTTTCCGGATACGGCTCAGAATTTCTCCCCGTCCACGAATAGTGATATATTTCATCTGGAAGTCCTGATCCGGATCCACCCCAAGCTGACTTTTGGGCAAATCACAGACGTGTCCCTGGGAAGCTTCTACCTTATAGCCTCTGCCAAGGTATCGGCTGATCGTTTTCGCTTTTGCTGGAGATTCCACAATAATCAGTTTCTGTTTTACCGCAGCCATATATAATTCCTCCGGCGATGTACTATCCTTTCTTTATTCCATAGCATTTACCGGGCAGCGGCTCAATCAAGCCGCGTATCTGCATCATTGTCAGTTTACCGAGTAAATCAGAAGCCTCAAATCCGGTTTCCGCTGCAAGCTGATCAAAGCCGGCAGGGCCGGAACGTAAAGCCTGGAAGATCATCCGTTCAGCATCGGAAAGCTTTTCCAACAAATCTGAACCTTCGATATTTTGCCCTACAATTTCGCTGTTGTCAAGCCACCCCATATCATCCAGAATATCCCTGAATCCGAAAAAAATCCGGGCTCCGTCCCGCAGCAGGGTATGATTGAGCGTAAAGCATTCGGATTCCGGATTCCCGGGATAAACGAAAATCTCTCTTCCCTGATTCAGCGCGTGATCGATTGTACGCATGCTTCCGCTGTGAATTCTGGCTTCGATCAGAATAACACCCTGAGAGAGCCCGCTGATGATTCGGTTCCGGACCGGAAAATGATGAGACAGCGGTTTTTCGCCTGGAGGATATTCACTGAGGAATAATCCTCCCTGATCCAGTATGCGGGATTTGAGTCTTTCGTTCCCGCTTGGATAGATGATATCCAGACCGCAGCCCAGAACGGCAATTGTCGGGGCGGATCCTTTGAGGCAGCCCAGATGGGAGCTGGAATCAATTCCGTAAGCCAGCCCGCTGGCAATGGCTACTCCGGCTTTGGATAACCCTTCCGCCATTGTTTCCGCAATGCGCAGGCCGAAGGAGGATGCTCTCCGGCTCCCAATCATGGCCATGGTTTTTCTGTTCGGAGCGGAAAGATTTCCCTGGTAAAAAAGAATCAGAGGCGGATCGGAAATCTGGCGCAGTCTGTCCGGGTAATCCGGATCGCAGACGGTCAGGGTATCGATTCCTTCCCTGTTCATCCGGCAAAGGATCGCATTGAGTCCCGCCGGATCATGCGTCCGAACCATCTGATTCCATTCAGATTCTGTCAGCAGCCCGGTCAATTCCGGATCCTTTCGGAAAAAAGCTTCTTCCAGCCATTCAGGATCACCGGATTGCAGCATGAGCGGAGCTATGTTCTGGGCGGATAAACGCGAAACGGCGATCCACAGTTCTCGCTGTTTCGAAGTAAGTGTGACACTCATTTGTTACTCCAGTATTTCTGATCGAGTTCCCGGTACTGGATAGCTTCCGCCATATGCGTCATTTCAATCAACGGCTGATTATCCAGATCGGCAATAGTACGGGCCACTTTCAAAATTCGGTTATAGGCTCTCATACTCATATGCAGAGAATCCATAGCGGCGCGAAGCAGGGTTTCCGCCTCCCCGCTCATTCTGCAGAAGGAACGGATCCCGGCGCTGTCAAGCTGGGCGTTACAGTGATAGGGTTTCCCGGAATATCGTTCCAGCTGGATCCGGCGGGCTTCCGTTACTCTGGCACAAACTTCTTCCGAAGACTCTGCTGCCTGCTGTTCGTTGATTTCGCTGACGGGGACAGCGTCCACCTCAATCTGGATATCAATCCGATCCAGCAGCGGACCTGAAACACGGTCCAGATATCGTTTGATTTCCTGAGTGGTACACCGGCAGGAACGTCTGCTGCTGCCATAATATCCGCACGGACAGGGATTCATCGCAGCAACCAGCATGAATGAAGACTGGTATTGAGCCTGCTTTTTAATTCTGGAAACGGAAACAATTCCGTCTTCAAGCGGCTGCCGAAGCGCCTCCAGAGCGGAACGACTGAATTCCGGAAGCTCGTCCAGAAACAAAACCCCGTTGTGCGCCAGAGAAACCTCACCGGGTCTTGCGTTTGATCCCCCGCCGATCAGACTGGCAACAGAAGTGCTGTGATGCGGTGCGCTGAAAGGCCGTTCGACCATCAGCCCGCTGTCTGCCGGAAGTTTTCCGCAGATGGAATGAATGCGGGTCGTTTCAAGCGATTCCGCAAAACTCAGCGGCGGAAGAATACCCGGAAGGGCCCTGGCCAGCATGGTTTTTCCACTTCCCGGAACGCCGACCATCAGCAGGTTATGTCCGCCTGCAGCCGCAACCTCAAGTGCTCTTCTTGCCGCTTTCTGGCCCTTAATCTGGGACATATTTACAGAGCATCGGTTTACGCTGATCAGGTTGTCATAGGAAATCTGTTTCTGCGGAATCAGGGTTTTTCTGCCTTCCAGATGATCAATCACTTCGCACAGATGCTCTGCCGGATAAATGGTCATATCCTCAATGCACGCCACTTCCCGGGCATTCCCGGCAGGTACGATCACCTTATGTACACCATATTCCTTGGCGCTGATCACCATGGGAAGCACACCGCTGACCGGCTGCAGATGGCCGTCAAGACTCAGTTCGCCGAACATAGCGATTTCATCCGTCGGGTGTTCTTCCGTTGGAATCAGCTCGCCGGAAGCGATCATGACACCGATGGCTATCGGAAGAGCAAACGCCGGACCTTCCTTCTTCTGATCAGCAGGAGCCAGATTGATGGTAATTCTGCGAGGGTGCATCTGCCTTCCGCAATTAATGATGGCGGCGTTTACCCGATCTTTGCTTTCCCGTACGGAAGTGTCCGGTAATCCGATAATTTCCATGCCCGGTAATCCATTCAGGCCGAACACTTCCACTCGCACCGGAAAACCCTCTACCCCGCTTACGCCGAAACTCAGCGTACGAGCCATGATTTCATTCATCCTGATTGTCCTCCCGCCTTGTCAGTACCATATTTTGAGAATGGCCTTTCCAAGATCAAGCCACTGAATCGGGGCTGCCATTCCGCACGCATATGGCAGGAAAATCACAAAGCTGATCGCCGCCATTCCCGCAATCATCCAGGAGATGACGGCGCACTGCTTCTGCCTGATGCCGGGCCAGTCATGCAGGCAAAGAACGATTCCGAGAATGATAAACGGAACGCTTGCAAAATAATGATAGATATAGGTACCTCTGGGTACAAGTACCCAGGGCAGATACTGTGCCAGAAGTCCGATGAACAGGAATCCATATACCGGATTCCCTCGCTGTGTGATCAGCCGGGATTCCGGATCAGTAATGCTTGGATGACCGGTTCGGACATAAATCCAGCGGCCGAGGCATATGACCAAAGCCGGGAGTGCGCCGTACCAGATCACCGGATTTCCGAAGCAGAATATGCTGTAAGAAATACTGCTTTCCGCCGGAATATACTGTTTTGACGCAAAATACATGGGCTTTCCGATAATCGGCCATTCCCACCAGGGTGAGTAGAACGGATGATCCATCCCCAGTCCGGGACTGCCATGATAATTCAGCATACCGGTCTGTGCCTGCCAGACTGCCCCGATATATTCCCAAAGGTTTGTAATTCGTTTGTTATATGCCATATAGGGAATATAACTCAGCAGATAGATAACGGCCGGAACAGCCACAAAGAACAGCAGACACCATAAGCTCAGATGAATAAACCGTTTATGATCCATTCCGCGGGCTGTCATACGGATGCCGTAACCAAAGTAGAGAACGGCCAGACCAAGTCCCGCATAGATGCCAATCCATTTGCTGGCGATTGCCAGTCCCATAAAAAGCCCGCTGAATGCCAGTGGAATCAACTGTTTCCGGATGTCCTTTTCCTGATAATCGGTTTGCAGAAAGCGGAGCATAAAGAAATAGGCGAACAGGATAAACAGAACCGGAAAGCTGTCAATGGTTGCGATCTGTGTCTGAGTAAGATGCTGACAGTCCAGCGCGAACAGTGCACAGGCCAGTGCGGCAGCCCAGGTTTTTTTTGTCAGCTGCTTCGTAAGCAGATACATTCCGGGAAGCATCAGCACCCCGGCAAGAGCACCGGCAAAGCGCCATCCAAAGGGGGTCATTCCGAAAATCAGCACAGAGAGGCTCATCAGAACTTTTCCCAGCGGAGGATGGCTGGTTTCATAGGGAACCGTTCCCTGGATAAATTCATAAGCGGTACGGGCATGATAGATCTCATCAAAATAGGTGCTGTTCCACCAGCTTGGCTCCGGATATTCTGAGGCCGAAGGAGAGAAAAGTCCGGGCAGATTCTCCAGCGTGTCCTGCTCATCCAGCAGCGCGGCCGGATCGGAATACAGGGATGATTCCGTTTCTCCTCCGTCATGGGACAACACAACGGCTGGGATAATTTCATGCTGCGCATTACGGAACAGGATTTCATTGAGCTTCAGGCCGATCTGCTGTGCAGACAAACGGATATACCGGCCCTTGAGATGAATCAGATTGCTATCAGTCGAGTTATAATAGGATCGGGTTCCGTCGTAGTTATTGGAATAGATCGTAAGATATTTCCACTTCCAGCACTGGCTTTGCTCCATCTCAGCCCAGATTTCGTCAGACCAGTGCACCAGATCTTCGCTTTCGGCAACCGAGAAATCATTCCGGCTGACCTGGCCAAAATAAAGCATGGTCGTGTCTCCGGCCGCTTCACCCAGATCAAAGATAATCTGTTCGTCATAATCGCTGGATACCCAGCCATGCTGCGGAGCTTTGGTACTCCCAAGGGTGGTAAAGGAAAGAAGAGCAAAAGCAGATGTAACAGCCAGAAGAATCAGAGAATCTTTTTTGTTCCAGTGCAGATGCGGATCAGGCTGATGCCAGACAACGGGTTCTTCGTTTTTTGATAAATCTTTCTCTGTCTCCCGGGCCGCCATTTCCGCGGGAGCCGTTCTCCGAAGCAGCGCTCCGCCGAGATGAACAGCATACAGTGCTCCGATGCAGTTCAGGACGGACAGGATATCTGCCAGCCAGACGGTATCCGCGTTCAGATGTCCGCCGGAAGAACCAAGACGAATGCTGTTGTCCAGAATGATGCCTTCATTAATAAACAGTGTGCAGCTGAATCCCAGGATCAGATACAGAATGCGCCGGTCTCTTGTCCTGACCCAGGAAGCCCCCAGAAGGAAAAGTGCCGGAAGAATATAGCGTTCATGCATTTTCAGGCCAAAGACATACAGCAGGATCAGAAGCAAAGCGCCCCAATAGGCAATCTGTCGGCTGCCTCCGTCCCGAATCAGCATAGACAGCACAATCACAAAGGCAAAAACCATAGCCCCGATTCCGATCCAGTTCCAGGGAGCGTTGAAAACGGTGCAGCCTGCCCAGAAGACGGCAAACAGAACGCCAAGAACGGTCTCGGCCTGATAGTATTTCTGTTCTTTAAAGAAGCGGTACCACCAGATGGAATAGGATACCGCAGCCAATGCCAGCAGCAGACCGGGAATAATGCCCGGTGATTTTCCGAGGGCAGCCCAGTTTCCACCCAGCAGATAATTAAAGTTGGCGGTATTCAGTGTCGCATAGGAATATGAGGACAGCGTTTTCTGATACAGCGTCAGAAGCCAGCCCGCCGGTTGATGGACAGAGAAAGGCAGTACGCAGATCACGGCGGTGACCGCGGAAAGAACAAGCGCCGGCAGGCAGCGCCTGTGTCCGGACGGCGTATGGACAAGGGTCTGGATGAAACAGACCAGTCCGATCGGTCCGACCATCAGGGCCTGGGGTTTCAGAAGTACACAGAGAATATAAAGCGGCAGAGCAGCAAGCCATTTTTCCTCCGCTGCCAGGACAGCGGTTATCATCAGAAGAAGGCAGAAAACACTGTCCATCTGTCCCCAGGCAGCGCTGTTCAGAATGAACGCCGGATTCAGGCTCAGCATTCCGGAAATGATCAGGGCCCAGCCGGAAGGAATGGTTTTACGTGCTTTGGCTCCTTCATAGATCATCCAGCAGGCCGCAAGATCGCACAGATTCGGCAGCAGCCGGAAAATAATGCGGGTCATCTCTGCCGAACTGCCGGCAGACACCGTAGAATTCAATCCCAGGATATACAGGTATAAGGGAGGATAATCACAGAAGCTGGTGGTTTGATAGAAACGGGATGGTCCTACGGCAGCCATGGTCTGTCCCCAGCTCAGAAAGCAGTTGACATCCACCTGATATCCTTCGATCCGGGCACTGAGCAAGAGCCTCAGAGTCAGAGAAAAAAGAGTAACCAGAGCCAGAATCCATCTTTCGCCCCGAATACCGTTGTGTTTTAGGGATAAACCGTCACGGGTAAAGTGGATCAGAAAGGCGCCGGCGGCAGTATAGGCCAGTCCGATCACGATCAGCCAGGGCCAGAACGGCGAGGCGGTCTCCTCTGTCGGCAGATCATCCGACCAGTCTTCCTCACCGTAATCATAAGAAGGCTCTTCCCGAAACCATTTGGAAGCGATCTCATCTCCCGGAACTGCGTGAACTTCTTCAAGCCTCAGGTTCCGAAAACAGGCGCGGCCTTTTGTCAGTCCGCTGTATCCGCCCAGTCTGGCAAACAGCGTAACGCTGCGTTGATCCGTGCCTGTTTCACCGTACCATTCGATTGTTTTCCACGTACCGTCCGTATCAAAAAGTTCTGTGCTAAAGGAATACAACCCTTCCACGCTTAGATTGGCGCCATGTCCTTCAACCGCGTTTTCTACAAGAACCTCTGCGCTGAAGCGATAAAGTGTTTCCGGTTCAACATCCACCGTCTGAGCAAATCTGGCATCATTATATCCCAGATTTCGGATCTCTGCGGCAGTTTTTCCCTCTTCATCCGTCTGAACAGAAAACAGTGTGTAACCGGCATCCTGAATATAAGCTTCCGTATACCAGTCCGATGGGAATCCGTCGCTCTCAAGCTGAGAAAAGTCTCCGTTTGCCAGAAGATTTTCTCCGAGGACTTTCATAGGCAGGAGGATCGCAATGGCTGTCAGAAACAGGACAGTCATTCGGAAAAGCAGCGGCAGGCTTTTCATCCGGCGCATGGATTTTCCCCTCCTTTAACGATAAAACATGCTTCCTGCAGGCTGAAAGGCGTTCGGAATATGCAGGATAGATTGAAGGCCGACTTCCACCACATCGAAGCGGATTACAGCATTCATTTTCTGATGAAACATCAGATACAGGGTTGAAGCCCGAATGATTCTTTTCTGTTTTCTCTGATCCACGGCCAGCAGCCCCAGTCCCGGATCCCCGGTGCGGCGCGTTTTCACCTCAACGAAAACAACAGCATCTCCGTCCTGCATAATCAGATCAATTTCACCGCATTTATTTCTGTACCGTCTTTCCAGACAACGCATCCCTTTTTCGGTTGTCAGATATTTTTCCGCGGCCAGTTCTCCGGATAAACCGGTTTCATACGTATGCTTCATATAAAATTACCGATAAAGCTTCTGCGGTGAATCGGGGTCGGTCCGAGTCGTTTCAGTGCGTCGATATGTTCCCTCGTTCCATAGCCCTTATTCCGGGCGAATCCATATCCGGGATACAACCGATCCAACTCGCGCATTTCCCGGTCCCGGGTTACCTTTGCGACAATACTGGCCGCTGCAATACTGTAAGAGGAAGCATCCCCTTTGATTACGGAAATTTCCCGGCCGTGCAGGCCGAGACTGGATACCGCATCTACCAGAAACAGATCCGCAGGCACAGCTGCAGCCGCCTCCCGCATCGCTTCCTTCGTTGCTTCCAGAATATTAATCCGGTCAATGATTTCGGGACTGCGGCGTCCGATGCCGACATACAGAGCCCGGGTCATAATTTCATCATAGACCTTTTCCCGTCTTGACTCACTCAGCTTTTTACTGTCATCGACCCATAAAATGAGCGGTTCAGAGGGAAGAATTACACAGGCTGTAACCACATCTCCGGCCAGGGGACCGCGGCCGACTTCATCCATTCCGGCGACGGCCAGCCCCTGCTTTCGGTAGGGCATTTCAAAATCAATCAGCTGTCGGACTCTCGCCATCCGGTCTGTCATTCCTGTCTCCCGCCTTTTCATGATCGGTTTGATTCAATTCATTTCGGGAGTTATTCTTCGGCTCTTCGAGAGAGATTCGCCCGATTTTTCCTCCCCGAAATTCGTCCAGTACCACATTGCAGCATCGTTCCAGATCCGCTTCCCCACCCTTCAGAAGCCACCCCCGGCCGCGACAAATACTCTCCATCACCTGTGGACCATCCCCGGACAGGTCTTTCAGATGATACCGCTCAATCAGCGCCTGCGGCGCCAGGATCTTCAGTTCTTCCAAAAGGGCTGCAGTCAGTCCGTAAAGATCGACCGTTTCATCCTTGATGGTTCCGATGTAGCAAAGCCTTCTCGCCGCATCCTGATCATCCAGTCTCGGCCAGAGAAGCCCCGGGGTATCCAGGAGCTCCAGGTAGGGCGTAACCCGTATGACCTGGCTGGCACGGGTTACCCCGGGCCGATCCCCGGTCTGCGCAATACTGTCTCCGCGCAAACGGTTAATCATTGTGCTTTTTCCAACATTCGGAACGCCGATGACCATGGCTCGTATCGTTTTTTTCATTCCCCTGAGCAACGCTTTTTCCGTGATCTCCCGGGTGCTTTTTTCTATCCTGTCCAGCAGCTCTTTCCGGTTCATCCGTAAAGTGCTCAGCAAAACAGCGTCCGTACCCTGGTTCTGAAACCAGTTGAGCCAACGGCGGTTGACTGTGTCGTTCGCAAGGTCGCTCTTGTTCAGAATCAGCAGCCGTTTTCTGAAACCGATCATTCTGTTCAGATCCGGATTTCGGCTGGAAAAGGGCATCCTGGCATCACAGATTTCCAGGATCAGATCTGCTTTTTTGATCTGCTCCGCTATCTGTCTTCTGGCTTTCGCCATATGACCCGGATACCAGTTGATTTTTTGATTGTCCATTTTCAGGCTGTTGCCGCCTTCCTGAGTTCGTCCATATTGATTCCCTTCAGGTCTTTCAGTACTTCGTATAATTTGCCGGCCATCCGGCGAACGCCGCCTTCCGTATCGCTCTCCAGGTTCAGAGGAAGCACCGGATCATGGACGCTCATTCGAAGCAGGAACCACCCGGCATCTTTTTTCCCGTTCAGGTCAAAACTGATCCGGATTCCTTCCCGGTTATCCGGAGCAATATGCCACTCCGTATGACTCTCGGCCCATGCTGTAACCTGATCGATGGCTTTTTGTCCGCAGCTTCTGAAATCGCTTTCCGTGATATTCATGCGGATTTCGGCCGATTCGACAGGTTCCCGTAAATCCGCGATCAGGGATCCGAGGCTCTTTCCTTCTGCCTTCATCTGCATGGCTTTCACAATCAGAACGGTAACCAGATACATTCCGTCGTCCAGAAAATGATTTTCCTGCAGCGCGGCATGACCGCTGGTCTCGATTGCCAGCGGACAGGACATTCCTTCCTGATTCAGTCGGATGGCTTCATCGATAACATTACGGTATCCTCTCCGGAACCGGTAATGAATGCCGCCCCTCTCTTCGATGAACTGTTTTAATCCGGAAGAAGTGACGGAATCCGTAACAACGGTAATCCCCTTTTTCTGGCTCAGAAGAATAGCGCTGATCAGGGCAATCAGCCGGTTTCGGTTGATTTCCCGTCCGTCTGAATCAACTACGGCTGCCCGGTCGCAGTCCGCGTCGAAGATGACGCCAAGATCCGCTCCGGTTTTGGTTACGGCAGATCCGAGGGAATTCATGGCTTCCCGGTTCTCCGGATTCGGTATATGGTTGGGGAACATACCGTCCGGATCCAGAAACTGACTTCCGGTGGTATCCGCACCCAGACTCTCCATCAGTTTCGCGTAAAACCCTCCCGCACCGTTCCCGGCATCCACAACCACGTGAAGACCGGTCAGCGGCTTGTCTTCCTTCGTTTGCAGCCCGGAACGAATCCGGTCTGCCAGCTGCTGCATATAGACGGGCAGAAAAGCCTGATCCACCACGTTTCCCGGAACATCGTTACAGGATGGTTCATCCTTCTCGGCCATGGAAAGCAGTTCCGCAACCTGTTTTCCTTCCAGACCGCCATGCCTGGTAAAGAATTTCAGGCCGTTCTTATTCCACGGATGATGGCTGGCCGTAATCATGATTGCTCCGTCCGGCTCAAATCCGGGCGTGATTGTGCTCATGTACATAGCCGGAGTCGTACACATGTCATACCTGCAGGCGGTTGCTCCGGCAGAAGAGATACCTTCCGCCGCTGCGGCCATCAGCGCGCTTCCGGTAATTCTGCTGTCACGGCCAAGCGATATGGAGATCTGTGTCACCGGTTTTCCCTTCCATACGGCCAGTTGTTCGGCAAAAGCTTTTCCAAGCCGCCTGGCTACTTCTTCCGTCAGCACAATTCCTTCTCCCGCGGCTGTTCCGCGGACATCGGATCCGCTTTTTAATGCCATCCAATTCGTTTCCATCTTTTCACCGACTCCTTTCAGGCATTCCCTGCTTCATCTGCCATATTTCTGAACATGCGATAAATCGGAATCAGAATCTTAAAATCTTTTCTTACTTCATGAGTCAGCTGTTCGCTGAACGCAAGTTCCTGAGGCACGGGATTCTTTCCGATATAAAATTCCTTCATCGTGTACCATCGCTTGAGCCGTTCCGGAACAGAAACCGGTACAGCCATCCGTTTAAACGTGCTGCCTCCGAGCACCAGATGGCGCCGGTTGGCCATAAACGGATCGATCACTCCGGCAATTTCCGCCGGCCGTGCCTCAAGCTGCTTCCGGAAAATGTCCATTGCTTCCCGGTTTTCACCCCAGAAGCCCATTCCCCAGTCCAGCCTCCCCGGGCCGAATTCCATGAAGAAAAACAGGGACTTATCTCTGGGTTCCGCGGCTCTCCGGAACAAAAGCCACAGATGATCCCTGTACGGGCTTTTGTCTCTGGAAAAACGGGTATCCCGGTGAATGTGCGAAAGACATTTGTAAGGCCTGATTTCCATAAGGGGATCCGCTTCCTTCATCAGCGGAGAAAGGTCCTCAATGAAGGCATAGAAAGGCTTCTGTACCGATTCTGCATAACGGTCATGATTCTGATGAAACCATTCGGTGTAATTATGAAATTTCAGATCCAGAAAAAACTGGATGGTATCGTCCGTAAATCCTGTAAACATGACCGTCATCCATTCTGCTTATTCTCTGATTTCCAGCGGAGATTCTCCCGTCAGCTTCCGGCTCAGCTGATCCGGCTGGCACGTACCGATATAGAATACCACGTGCCCGACTGTTTCCCGTTCTCCTTCTTCGTTTACCACTGTACGGGTCAGCGGATCCAGCCGGATTTCAACTTCCCTGCTTTCCCCTTTCCGCAGGCTGACCCGGGTAAACCCGCAAAGCCTGGGCCGGGGTGTCGCCTGAGAATGTTCGGCAGCCGCATAAACCTGAAGTACCGCATCCCCGTCCATGGATCCGTCATTGGAAACGGTAACCTTCACGTTCTGCGCGCTGACCGCCGGTGCCGAGAGTGAAAAATGCGTATAGCTGAGACCGTAGCCGAACGGATATAAAGCTGTTCCGGTAAAGTATCGGTAGGTGCGGTTTGCCATGCTGTAATCTTCAAATGCCGGCAGATCCGCAATGTCACGGTAGAAAGTCAGCGGCAGATGTCCGCTGAATGAAACCTCTCCGAAGAGCAGCTTCGCCAGGGCCGTCCCGCCCGCCTGTCCGGGGTACCAGGCAAAGACCTTTGCGTTTCCCTCCTGAACATTCAGGGATGACCCGGCCGCAATAACCGTAACCAGGTGATCGGTGCTCTCCCGCAGGGTTTTCAGAAGCTTCCTCTGGGATTCGGGAATCAGCAGATCATTTTTATCTCCGCTGAAATATTCGTTTCCCGTATCTCCCTCTTCCCCTTCCAGGCCGGCATCCAGTCCGACGCAGGCTATGGTTACATCGGCTATTTCAGCATACATGGCAGCTTCAGCCAGCCTGTCATCCGCCTGCGCCAGGCCGGAAGTTCTGTCCTTGAACAGATGACTGCCGAGGCTGTAAAGCACACGGATTCCGTGCTTTGCGGCATAGGTGCGAATCCCGTTCAGAAAAGTCACATACCGGCTGCTGGTTCCGTTATAGTTTCCTTCCAGTGCCATCACGCTGTCAGCATTCGGTCCGATGACGGCAATGGTCTTCACCTGTTCGGCGTTCAGCGGAAGGATGCCATCGTTTTCCAGAAGGACCATGCCTTTTTCAGCCGCTTTCAGTGCCAGAGCGTCATGCTCATCTGTATCATTCTCCGTTACAGGAATATCGTCATATTCACAGTCATCCGCGAAGAGTCCCAGCATATAACGGGTGGTAAACAGCCGTACGCAGGCCCTGGTGATATCCTCTTCGGAAATCAGGCCCTCCTGCAGCGCTTCCAGAATATGCAGATATGTGTTGCCGCAGTTCAGATCGCATCCGTTTTTTATGGCCAGAGCTGCGCTCTCGGGAGCGGTGGCTGTAACCTTATGATTTTCATGGAAATCACGGATCGCCCAGCAATCACTGACGACATGGCCCTGAAAGCCCCATTTCCCCCGAAGCGTATCCGTGAGCAGAAATTTGGAACCACAGGCAGGTTCTCCGTTTACACGGTTATAAGCACCCATTACGGATTCTACACCGGCTTCCCTGACTGTCGCTTCAAAAGCCGGCAGATAGGTTTCCTCAAGATCTTTTTTGCTGGCACGCGCGTCAAACTGATGGCGCAGAGCCTCCGGCCCGGAATGAACGGCAAAATGCTTGCTGCACGCGGCTGTTTTCAGGTATTTTCCGTTTCCCTGCAGACCTTTGATAAACCGGATTCCAAGCCGGCTTGTCAGATAGGGATCCTCTCCGTAGGTCTCATGCCCTCTTCCCCAGCGGGGATCCCGGAAAATATTGATATTGGGGCTCCATACCGTTAATCCCTTATAAATATCACGATCTCCGTGCCGGCTCTGCCCGTTATACTTTGCCCGGGCTTCCGTGGAAATTACCGAAGCGATCTCCTCCTGAAGGTCTTCGTCAAACATGGCGGCTAAACCGATCGCCTGGGGAAAAACGGTAGCCGTCCCCGCTCTGGCCACACCGTGCAGCGCTTCATTCCACCAGTTGTAAGCAGGGATACCAAGCCGCGGAACAGCCGGTGCATCATATTTCAGCTGGGAAGCTTTTTCTTCCAGCGTCATCCTGGAAACAAGCTCTTTGGCTTTGGCGGTAGCAGTGTCTCTGTTCATGAAGGGGGATCTCCTTTCTGCGACCTGGTTATTCGGGGAAAAAAGCAAAGAAAGCTGCCGTTTCCGGCAGCTGTCTGGCTTGAATTACACGCGCCTGACCTCTTTAATTTTCGCGGCTTTACCCTGAAGGTCACGCAGATAGTACAGCTTCGCGCGGCGGACTTTGCCGTGACGAATCACTTCCACATGGTCGACCCGCGGGGAATGAATCGGGAATGTACGTTCAACGCCAATCCCATAGGAAACACGCCTGACCGTAAAGGTTTCCCGTACCCCGCCATTGCGCTTGGCAATCACAGTGCCTTCGAAAGCCTGCAGACGTTCTCTGTTTCCTTCAACAACCTTCACCCATACCCGCACGGTATCACCGACACTGATAGCAGGAAGATCTGTCCGAATCTGTTTGGCTTCGATGGAACGAATAATTTCATTCATCGCCTTGTTCCTCCTTCCCTCTCAGACGTTCGTGCTTCGGAGGCCGATTCGAACAATAGCCTGACCCGAACAGAGGACCGTCCGCATAACATTGTAGATGATATCATTTTTCCGAACAAAAAGCAAGCTTTATTTTATATATCGATGAACTTGCGGAATTCCGGCAGGATTCCGATTCCGTCGGGATAGTGAGCGGCAAACTGAGGAATCGCGTGAGACGGAAAGCTGTTGCCTTCAATGAAGGTGGGGCCGTTGGCGGTAATTGCGACATCCCAGGCGATATAACGCATTTCAGGGATTTTTTCCGCCGCTTTCATGCACATCGCCTTGGCTTCATTCCAGAAAGGAATGGTCAACCCGATAATGCTGGTATTGGTCATAGGATGTTTTAAAAACGTATTTCCCTGTTTATCAGCCCCGACGGTCAGAAGCTTTCCGGAGCTCAGATCTATCCGTGCTGCCATTCCGCCGCAATCTACGTTGTCCATGACTTTTCCGTTTCCGATACGCAGGAATGCGTATACTATGCCCTTCTGCTTTTCTCCGAACAGAGTGGCAATACGGCAGGTATTGACGGATGTCGGACACAGGGAAGCCATTTTCGGATGCTGAACGACAATCTCCTCCAGAATACCGATCCCGTCATCGATCAGTTTCCGGCGAAAAGCCTCCGGCCCCTGCTGCCAGTCTGCCGCCGTATACTTTTTGATTCCCTGTCCGCTGGATCCTTCAAGCGGTTTCCCGATCAGCGATTCACGGCCGCGGCAGAGAGAAAAAAGGTCATCTGTATTTGTTTCAGCATTGATTTTCAGCCACTTACGGGGAATATACTCACTGAAAAGGGCATTGAATTCTGCTTTATCATCGAAAAAATGCCAGAATTCCTTTGGATTCATTCTCCGGACAATTTCATTGGAAATGCCCCGGGTAATTACCGTCCTGCGCTGCTCATCGTTCAGCCGGTACATTTCCGCAATTTTGTAATCAATATATCCGGCATTGTATTTAACGGCGCACTGAAGCATGTCCTTCATCAGCCAGGCCCTGCTTTTGCCGCTGCGTTTTTTCAGCAGCTTTGTGGTTTTCCACATGGCCTTTCTGTCAATCTTCGCGGCCCGTTTCAGAAAATACTGCATACGTGTAGACATGAGAAAGCGCATCCCCTTTCCTTGGATTAAACGTTGAACCGGAAAAGCGTAATATCTCCGTCTTTCATCACGTAGTCTTTTCCTTCGCTCCGTACCAGCCCTTTTTCACGGCACGCAGCCATGCTTCCATTTTCAACCAGAGTTTCATAAGGCACCACCTCAGCGCGGATAAACCCTCTCTCAAAGTCCGTATGGATCTTTCCGGCTGCCTGAGGCGCTTTGGTGCCCTGGGGAATGGTCCATGCTCTGCATTCATCTTCCCCGACCGTCAGAAAGGAGATCAGCCCCAGCAGTCTGTAGCAGGCGGTAATCAGTCGATCCAGTCCGCTTTCTCCGATTCCAAGATCTTCGATAAATTCCGCCTTATCCTGGGGAGACATCTGAGCAATCTCTTCCTCTATAGCGGCGGAGATCACAATCATCTCGGCATTTTCCGCTGCGGCCGTTTCCCTGACCCGCTGAACGAAGGGGATTTCTTCCTCGTTTTTTCCCAGGTCGTCTTCAGAGATATTGGCGGCGTAAATGACCGGCTTTGTGGTCAGCAGAAACCAGTCATTAACCAGGGCGCGCTCATCGTCATTCATCTCATACGTCCGGGCGGGCTTTCCGGATTCCAGGTGCTGATAGATCTTTTCCGCCAGCTCCGCTTCCGCCGCACTCTTCCGATCCCCTCCCCGGAAGTTTCGAAGCGCTTTGTCTCTGCGTCTGGAAACCGTTTCCATATCGGAGAAGATCAGTTCCAGATTGATCGTTTCGATATCGCGGACAGGATCAACCGATCCGTCCACATGAATAATGTTTTCATCTTCAAAGCATCTGACCACGTGAACAATTGCGTCTACTTCCCGGATATGACTCAGAAACTTGTTTCCGAGACCCTCGCCTCGGCTTGCTCCCTTTACGAGTCCCGCGATATCAACGAATTCAATCGTTGTCGGCGTTATTTTTTTCGGATGGTACATTTCTCCCAGAACATCCAGACGGGAATCGGGCACCATCACAACCCCGGTATTGGGTTCGATCGTGCAGAAAGGATAATTTTCCGCCTGTGCTCCCGCTTTCGTGATGGCGTTAAAAAGCGTACTTTTTCCGACGTTCGGCAATCCGACAACACCCAGTTTCATGCCACCTGCTCCTTCCCGTTCAGCAGAACCATAACGGTTCTGTACCGAAAAGAATTATATCGGCCCGCTTCTGAATCGTCAAGCTTTCAAAAACTGAAAAACTATGGTATGATGATTGCGTTTTCAGAAGGAGGTGAAAGGTTTGAAAAAAGGGATCTGTCTTTTTTTATCCCTTTGTTTTCTGCTTCTCGCCTTCTCCGGTGTCGGTCTGACTGAAGACAACGCCGCTGAAAGGATTCCGGAACCCACGCTGCAGCCGGATGCCCCTGCCTATAACGCGGATCATCCAGAGGATCTGACGCCTGATCAGCTTTATGCGCTTTCCGCGATTCTGATTACAGAGGATAAGGGTGAAGTCATTTTCGAAAAGGACGCAGATGAAATCCGTTATCCGGCTTCCACCACGAAAATCCTGACCGTTCTGCTGGGAATTCTCATGGTGGATGATCTCGAACAGATTGTCACGGTTTCTGAAACGGCGCTGATGGTTCCGGAAGATTCCTCCACCATGAAACTGAAAGCGGATGAGGAAATCAGGCTGATCGACGTTCTGTACGGTACGATGATGCTCTCCGGAAACGACGGCGCCAACGTTATTGCCGAAACCGTTTCCGGCTCCGTTGACCGCTTTGTGGATCTGATGAATGAGACTGCCAAAGCCTACGGATGTACAAGCACCCATTTTGTTAACGCGCACGGTTACCATGATGATAATCACTATACAACAGCCCGGGATATGGCCATCATTACCCGACAGGCCATGCAGAATGAGACCTTTCGGGAAATCGCTCGGGCGGTAACCTACTCCATTCCCCGCACAAATAAACAGCGGGCCAGAACCATTACTACCCGTTCTGAATACATGCTCACCGGTTCCGAGGAAAAGCCGAATAAATACTATTATGAATATGCGACCGGTGTAAAAACGGGTTCTCATTCTCATTCCGGTTACTGTTTTGTAGGATCCGCGGAAAAAAACCAGGTGGAACTGATTTCTGTTGTGCTGTTTACCGGAAACCGTGCCAGGTGGGCAGATACGATCAAGCTCATGAATTACGGATTCAGTCAGTATATCAGTGTAACTCCGGTCGAGCTTTATCAGATGAATCCCATTACGATCGAGACCAGCAATTATTCCACTTCTGATTCGAACCGCGGAAAACTTCAGCTGATCTGCCAGCCTTCCGACGCTGCCGCTTCAGATATACGAATCGTTGCGACAAAATCTGAAATCAGAAGAATGGCGGATAATCTTACAGACACGGTGCTGATCCAGTACAGCCGTGATTTTGCCGCTCCGATCACCGTCGGGGAGACAATTGGCACAATGACCTATTTCCCGGAGAAGGGAGATCCTGTCTCATATACCTTGTCCGCTTCCCGCAGCATCGCGCAGCGGGAAAATGTACCGAAGACGCTGGAGCAAATCGTTCGCGAGACCTACGCGGATCCGAATCCTTTTCCTCCGCTGAACTTCGAATTTGCCATGATTCTTTTCCTTCCTTTTTTAACGCTCCTGCTGCTCCTGTTCCTGCTGATTCGGACGCGAAAGCGGCACCGGAAGCGTAATCTGCGTGTTCCCCGGCCCCGGCAGCGCTATGTGAAATAATTGTTTTTTCAATATTTGTGTTTGCATGACAGAAAGCTTTGTGATACCATAATCTGTTGAGAGGATATCTTATAAATTCATGGATCGGAGGGTTTTTATGATAGCGAAGGAAATCATCGGAAACGGTCAAGCTATTCTTGGAATTGAGTTCGGTTCCACCCGGATTAAGAGTGTGCTCATCGGGCCGGATCATACGATTCTTGCCTCCGGTTCCCACGAATGGGAAAATGAACTGCTGGACGGAGTCTGGACTTACAGTGAAAAATCTATTGTGGAGGGTTTGCAGGCCAGCTATGCCGATCTGAAGCAAGCGGTTGAAGCGCAGTACGGTCTTCATCTGAACGTGCTGGGCGGCCTTGGCTTGAGCGCCATGATGCATGGATATCTTCCCTTTGATCAGGAGATGCGTCTGCTGGTCCCCTTCCGCACCTGGCGGAACACGATGACCGGCCCTGCCTCAAAAGAACTGACGGATCTTTTCCGGTTCAATATGCCGCAGCGCTGGAGTCTGAGTCATCTTTATCAGGCTATTCTGAACGGAGAACCTCATGTTTCCTCAATCCGTTTCATTACGACGCTGGCCGGCTGGATGCATTTCCGTCTGACCGGCCGGAAGGTTCTCGGAATCGGCGATGCCAGTGGGATTATGCCGGTTGACAGCCGGACTCTGGATTATGACAGCGGCATGATTCAGGCGTTTGACCGTCTGATTGCGGACCGGAATTTTTCGTGGAAACTGCGCGATATTCTGCCTGAAGTGCTTTGTGCCGGTCAGGATGCCGGCACGCTGACGAAGGAAGGCGCGTTCCTGCTGGATCCTTCCGGAGAATTGCAGCCCGGATGCCCTGTCTGTCCGCCTGAAGGAGACGCCGGAACCGGCATGGTGGCCACGAACAGCGTACGCGTCCGTACAGGAAACGTCAGTGCCGGAACCTCTATTTTCAGCATGATCGTGCTGGAGAAGCCGCTGAGTAAGGTTCATCCGGAAATCGATATCGTAACGACTCCCTCCGGTCAGCAGGTCGGTATGGTTCATTGCAACAGCTGCACCAGTGATGTGAATGCATGGGTGTCTCTTTTCCGTGAATTTGCGTCATTAATGGGCTGTGATGTTTCCGCCGGAGAAGCTTTCACAAAGCTTTTTCAGAAGTCGCTGGAAGGCGAAAAGGACGGCGGCGGACTTGTAAGTTTCAATTATTTTGCCGGAGAGCCGGTAACCGGCCTCTCGGAAGGCGGTCGTCCTCTGCTGGTCCGGCTTCCGGATGCCAGAATGAATCTGGCCAACTTTATGAAAGTCCAGCTTTACGCCAGTATGGAAACACTGAAGTACGGCATGGAGATTATGAAAGAGGAAAAAGTTGCCATCGACCGGGTTTACGGCCATGGCGGTCTGTTTAAGACGCCGGAAGTTGCGCAGCGAGCGCTGGCTGCGGCCATCCACGCCCCGGTTACGGTGATGGAAACGGCCGGAGAAGGCGGCGCCTGGGGAATTGCGCTTCTGGCTGACTTTCTGGTTCATCGGGAGCAGAATCAGTCCCTTGAAGATTATCTGGATCAGCAGGTATTCAACGGCATGGTTCAGTCTACACTCAATCCGGATCCGGAGGATGAAAAAGGTTTTGACGCATATATGAAGCGCTTTGTACAGTGTATTCCTGCTGAAACAGCCGCAGTCCGCGAAATGGTATGATGGAAGGGAAAAAAAATTTCTCCCCTAAAGCAATCGCGTTTGATCTGGATGATACGCTGCTCCGGGATGATCTTTCCATATCGGACTTCACGGTTCAGATCCTCTCAAAGCTTCACGGCAAAGGCGTACTGATTATTCCGGCCAGCGGCAGAACGCGGGTCAGTATGAGTTCTTTTGTGGAACGTTTGAACTGTGTGGATCAGTATATTGCCTGCAACGGAGCGGAAATCTGGTCCGGCAAAGACCATTCTCTGCTCCGCCGTGAAACCTTCCCTCTTTCCACGGCACATCAGATTATTGAATTCGGCCGCAGACATCATTGCTATGCGCAAACCTATGATGAAGGAAAGTTTTACTTCAATCAATACTGTACTTACGCGGATGCCTATGCCCGAGCATCCTCACTGAAGGGCGAATTTGTAGGTGATCTGGATTCCTTTGTTCATGATCCCTGCTGCAAGTTCCTGATGATGGATGAGCCGGAAAAGATATCCGCGATGCTTGAGGAAGCAAGGCAAGTTTTTAACGGAAAAGCTTCTGTGACCTGTTCCAAGCCGCATTACCTGGAGTTTAACCCGCCGAACGCGACGAAAGCGAAGGCTCTTGAGGTTCTGCTGTCCGGCAAAGGCCTTTCCCTTTCGGAAGTGATTGCTTTCGGTGACAGTCTGAACGACTGGAGCATGCTTTCCGCCTGCGGTCTGGGTATATGTGTAGCCAATGCCCGTCCGGAATTACTGGAGCGCTGCGATGATACCTGTCCCTCCAATCAGGAAGACGGCGTCGCACGTTACCTGCAGAAACATGTTCTTCAGGAGATGAGTCTTTGATCGAAGCGCGGGATTTTCAGAATGCGATGAATCTGGAATGTCTGGTTGAGTCACCCGTCATCGGATGGGAGCTCCGTTCTCCGGATCTGAACCGGCCTGGCATGCAGTTTTGCGGCATCTATGAATACTTTGCCTATGAGCGGCCTCAGGTGATCGGAAAAGTCGAAATGGCTTACCTGGAAAAGCTCTCATCGGCGGAAAAACAGGCTGTCCTTGAGCGTTTCTATGCTTACCGGATTCCGTGTGTGATTATCTGCCGCGGAATGGATCCTCCTCCCGAATTGCTGGAAGCTGCCCGAAACGCCAAAGTCTGGCTCTTCAGAACCGGTCAGCGGACAACCCGTTTCTGTTTTTCGGCAATTGTCTATCTGAATCGCTGTCTGGCTCCGCATGAATCAGTTCATGGTGTCCTGCTGGATGTATACGGGGTCGGTGTTCTCCTCAGAGGGAAAAGCGGCGTCGGGAAAAGTGAGGCTGCTCTGGAATTGATTAAACGCGGGCATATGCTGGTCGCGGATGATCTTGTTGACATCTGCCGCATAGCCGACGATCGCCTGATCGGCACCTGCCCGGAATCCATCCGCAATATGATGGAAATCCGTGGGATCGGCGTGATTGATATTCGTGCCGTATATGGCATCGGCGCTGTTTGTCCGAGCAAAACCATCGATCTTATTATGGAACTGGAGCCGTGGGAAGAGGGTAAAATGTATGACCGGATCGGTTATGAAGAACATACAATGAAAATTATGGAGGTTCCGGTTCCTTACATGACGATGCCTGTCAAGCCCGGACGGAATCTGGCGATCATCGTTGAAGTCGCCGCACGGAATCTGAGCCTGAAACGGATCGGATATCATGCGGCAAAAGAACTGGTATCGCAGTTAAGCGATCATGAAGTGTAATTGCAAGGAGGGGGATTCCTATGATTCGTATTGGCATTGATGTAGGTGGTACAGGTATTCAGACAGGCGTTGTAAATGAACAGGGCGCCATACTGGCAGAGGAATCAATTGTGACCCGCATTGTTCTTCCTTTTTCGGAACAGATTCGTCTGATGACGGAAAGTGTCCGACATGTGATCGCTTCCGCCGGCTTTACGGAAGACCAGATCCTCTCCGTCGGCGTCGGAGTTCCTGGAATTGCCTCAAAAGAAACCGGAGAAATCATTAAATGTCCCAACATGGGATGGAACCACGTCCCCTTCCGTGAAGAATGGATTCGTCTGCTGAACAAACCCCTGTTTATTGACAATGACGCGAATGTCGCGGCTCTGGCGGAAAGCGTTTCCGGAGTCAGCGCCGGAACCTCTTCCAGCGTCTTTATCACGATCGGAACCGGAATCGGCAGCGGTATTATTCTTAACGGGAAAATCTGGAGCGGAGCTCATGGAATCGGAGCGGAACTTGGCCACACCATTATGAAACTAGGCGGCGTTCCCTGCACCTGCGGAAATCATGGATGTCTTGAACGCTATTGTTCAGCTACAGCGCTGATTCGTATGGCCTGCGAAAAAGCCGGTTCTCTGTCAGCGGACAGCGCTCTCCTCCGGGCAGTTAACGGTGATCTGTCCGCTATGAATGCCCGGATTGTGATCGATCTTGCACGAAACGGCGACCCTGTCGCTTCCGCTGTCTTTAATGAATGGACGGACAATGTCAGCCAGGCGATTGCCAATGTGGTAAACTTCCTGGATCCGGAAGTGATTGTCATCGGCGGAGGCGTCAGCAGAGCAGGAGCCTTCCTGCTGGACGCCATCAATGAAAAATATCCGCAATACGTTGTTTTCCGGGATCAGCCGATCCCGGAGGTCAGGCTGGCCGTTCTTGGACCGAAAGCCGGCATCATCGGCGCCGCCATGCTCAGCTGAAGCTGCCGGATTTTTCAGATCACAGTTCATACAGGAAGGAATCGGAACGGATATGTCAGATTTTGTTTTCAGCATGAAAAGAGACGGGACAGCTGTGCTGGAAGGATATGAAGGAAACGCGGATCGTCTGGATATTCCCCGGACCTATGACGGTCATCCGGTCACTTCAATCGCGGACAATGCCTTTTCCTGGGAGTCCCGGCTGCGCAGCGTTCATATTCCTGATACGGTGACAACGATTGGCGAAGCGGCTTTTTCCTGGTGTGAATCATTGACGGAGATCGATATTCCGTCCTCTGTTCGAACCATCGGGGAATGGGCGTTTATCGGCTGTTCTTCTCTTCGTAAAATCACTCTCCCTTCGGGACTTCGGAAAATTAACTATTCAACCTTTCAATCATGCACCTCTCTGACGCAGATTGAAATACCGGATTCTGTCAAACTGATCGGTCCGGAAGCTTTCTCCGAGTGTATCAGCCTGCAGACGATACAGCTTCCGAAGAATTTAACCTCCCTGGGAGAATCCGCCTTCTCCACCTGCGAGAAGCTGGAAGAGATCAATCTTCCGGAGCGCCTGACAGATTTGGGAAGCAATGTTTTTTCAGGCTGTGTTTCCCTGTCCCGATTCATCGTTTCAGACCGTCATCCTTCATTTGCTGTTTCCGACGGCGTCCTGATCGATCATCAGAAAAAGCAGCTGCTGTTCTATCCCTTTCAGCAGGAGCCCGGTGATTATACGGTTCCTGATGGTATTCAGACAATCTGCGAAGAAGCTTTTTCCAATCGTACTTCCCTTCGACATATCACGCTTCCGGAATCAGTACGGGTCATCGAGCACAAAGCATTTTACGGCTGCCGTTCTCTTCTTTCGATTACGCTCCCCGATTCTGTCACCCGGATTGATTCCAATGCCTTCCACGGTTGTTCAGCGATGGAGTCCATCCGTCTTCCCTCCGGCCTTCCCGTTCTGGAATATTCCATGTTTTATGCCTGTCAGTCGCTGCAGAAGGTTATTCTGCCCGATCATCTGAAAATCATTTCCCCCTGTGCCTTCAGCGGCTGTTCCTCATTAAATCAAATTTCATTCCCGGATGATTTGCTGGAAATCGGGGAATCGGCGTTTGAAGGATGTCGCTCCCTGGAGGAAATACAGTTCCCGGCCTCTCTGGAATCGCTTGGAAATCATGTTTTCGGTTCCTGCACACAATTGGAAACGGTACGTTTTTCTCCCGGAATGAAGGTCATTCCGGCCAGAACCTTTTCCAGATGCCTGAATCTGAGCTGTGTCGATCTTCCGTCCGATCTTGAAGAAATTGAATCGGAAGCTTTTGACAGCTGTGAGAATCTGCTTTCTCTTCAGCTCCCGGCTTCCGTCACGGAGATCGCCGCTGACGCGTTTTCAGAGTGCCGCCATCTGATGCTTTTTGTATATCCCGATTCTTATGGAGAAAACTATGCAAAGGACTTCGATTTCCCTTATTCCGAAATATAAAGTAATGCAGTCTTAGCGATTATATAAAAGAGCTGCCTTCCCATTTGGAGGAAGGCAGCTCTTTTACAGGACCGATTTATTGTTTGGCGCCGCACTCAGGGCAAAACTTCGTTCCGACAGGAATCTGTTTTCCGCAGCTGGTGCAGAATGCGGAGGCGTTCTGTTTGGCGCCGCATTCGGGGCAGAACTTTGCTCCGGCGTTGATGGCCGCGCCGCAGGCGCTGCAAACGGCGGAAGCCTGCGGTGCCGCTGTCTGGGCCGCGGCAGGCTGCTGGGCTCCCCCGAAGCTCTGAGCGAACATCTGTCCCATAGCCGCTCCGGCACCCATTCCGACGCCCATTCCGGCCATCCCGTTTGCATTGTTATTAGCCGCTTCCCGCATTGCTTCTGCAGCCTGATACTTAGCATACTGATCAAGATTCCCCAGCACTCCCATAGAAGTCCGCTTATCCATGCTCTTTTCGACTTCTTCCGGCAGGGAAATATTTTCGATCACAAAGCTGCAGAGTGTCAAACCAAGGGATGCCAGCTTGGGATTAATTGTCTTTAATGCATATTGTCCAAGTTCTTCATAGTTGGCAGCCAGATCCAGCGCAGGAATTTTGCTCTCGGCAATCGCATCGCTCAGACCGCTGACAAGCGTCCGCTTGATCTGCCCTTCCACTCCATCCACGGTAAACAGAGCTGCGGTTCCGAAGACCTGTTTCAGGAAAGTTTCGGGATCGGAAACCTTAAAGCTGTAGATTCCGAAAGCACGCAGCCGGATCATGCCGAATTCGGCATCCCGCATCATTACCGGATTGCTGGTCCCCCATTTCATATCCAGGAACTGCTTGGTGTTAATAAAATAAACATCCGACTTGAAAGGACTGTTAAAGCCGTATTTCCAGCTTTTCAGGGCTGTCATGACAGGCATGTTGCTCGTAGAGAGCTCATAGCGGCCAGGCTCAAAAATATCAGCAAGCTCGCCTTCGTTCACAAAGATCGCCACCTGGCTTTCCCGTACGGTAAGCTGAGCGCCCATCATGATTTCCTTGCCGTTCATATCGTACTTGTGGACCATGGTTTTGCTGGAGTTGTCGGTCCACTCAATTACGTCAATCAGCTGTCCTCTGATCATATTCAGAATACCCATAACAGAAATTCCTCCCTTTCGAAGTCCCGTTGTTTTAAACGATCTCACTGCACAAAGCGGTCAGCGCTGGAAGAACCCTGATGCCGGCAATATGCAGTGTTAATCCCTGATACAGTTCCAGATGCTGAATCGCCTTGGCGATATAGCCCGTCATGGAGGCAGTCATATCATCAGCTGAAAGCGGAATCTCAATCCCATGAACCGGACAGGCCAGCACCAGAATCCGCCCGTCCGGATGAATGGTGGGCAAAATATGCATCCCGTTATAGTCTCCGCCAAAGGAATTGATCAGCGCTTTTTCCAGCTGATCTTCCCCGTAATCCCAAAGATCCTCCAGCTTGTTTCCTTCAGCCCATTCTGTGCGCAGCTCAATCATCAGACAGGGACGGTCGGCATCCATTCTGCTGCGGAGAAGGCGCATATTACGGAACAGTTCATCGGGGGTCGAGACCTTCCCGTTCATCAGATTCCGGAAAAACTCATGTCTGCATTTCGCCAGCCGCTCCTGCAGCACCGGAGACCGGTCATTTGAAAAATCAGCATAAAGCCTGTTCAGAAGAACTTTCAGCTCATTCAGATATACCAGTACCTCTTCCGGCGTTTTTCCGGCCTTAAAGATGGAAGTGACAGGGTATTCTTTCTGCAGATACTGAAGAATGGCCTCTTCCACATCCGGCGAAACACTGATGGCAATCCCGTCCGCGTGATGCTTTGACAGACTGTCCAGCATCCCGTCATAATCATGGCGGATATGCGGTGGCTTGAAGCCCTGCAGCTCCCAGTTCCCGATCTGATTAAAAGCTGATAAAACCTCCTCAGAATCTGAAACAAGCAAGAGTTTGTACATCACCGATCCTCCATTACCAAGCGATCCGGAAAACCTGTATTATTATATCCTACTTCCTCCCTGATTGCAATTTCTTTTCTGGTCTTTTCATGATTTTCGAAACAGGCAAACGTTTGAAATGGTGAAGAGTTAAGGATTTCCGTCCGGGAGTCCTCATAGACTTTTCAGGAAGGTATGATATAATACAGGATGAGAACTGCCATTCCGTCACTGAAGGAGAGCGGCGTATGAAATTGACTTTAATCGCCATCGGTTCCACCGGAGATGTACGCCCGTTCATTCTTTTGGGGCGGGAACTTTCCGCCCGCGGTCATCAGATCACCGTCGTTGCCTTTTCCCGTTTTTCCTCTCAGGCTCTTTCGGAAGGATTCTCCTTTCAGCCTCTCTGCGGAGACGCTGAAAGCTTCATGGATGCCATTATGCAGCCGGATACCAGCGCAGTGACCTATCTTCCGAGATTAAAGAAGGAAATCGGCGCGCTGGTCCCTCAGATTATTCAGGATATCCTTTCCGGAAGTGAAGATGCGGATGCGATCATCTGCAATTTTTTTGGTTCCGTAAATTATTCTGTAGCGGAAAAGCTGAATATTCCCTGTATCCAGATTTATTATTTCCCAATGGATCCGACGCATGAGATGCCGATCTCCTCATTCAGGCATCAGAACTGGGGCAGCCGGATCAACTGGGTCTCTTATAAGCTCGGATATCTGATGATCGGATCTCTGGAACATTTTCTGTTAACCGACTGGCGGAAAAGGAACCGGCTGCGTGTCAGAAAACCCGGAACAGCTCCGGATTACCGGATCGGAAACCATGTGATCCCCTGTATCTATGCCGTCAGTCCCAGTATTCTGCCACGTCCTGCAGAGTGGGACGATCATATTCACCTGAGCGGATACTGGTATGATCAGAATCCGCCCGCATGGGAAGCCCCTTCAGATCTGCTTCGCTTTTTATCTGAAGATTCTCTTCCTCCCATCTATATCGGATTTGGTTCCATGAGCGGCGTTCAGGCGAATAAGCTGTTATCCGTACTGCTTCGGGCGCTTCATGAAACCCGAATCCGCGCCGTCATAGCGATCGGGTGGACAGGCAGTTCCTATCATTCCGGTTCCCGGGTGTATTTTACGGATTACATCCCGCACGACTGGCTTTTTCCCAGAGTACGTGCTGTGATTCATCACGGAGGTGCCGGTACAACGGCCGCCGGATTAAAATACGGACTTCCCTCTTTGATTATACCGTTTGCCGGAGATCAGCCATTTTGGGGGGATCACGTGTACAAGGCCGGCTGCGGTCCGAAGCCCATTGCCGCCCGGGATTTATCTCTGCGCAAGGCCATTTCGGCTCTGCTGGATCTTGTAACCCAGTCCCGCTACCGGGAAAACGCTCTGCGGCTTAGCCGCAGTCTCATCCGGGAAGACGGTATCCGGACAGCCTGTGACCTGATTGAAAAAGGGATCGCCGAATGGTGATCCCTTTTCATGATAGCCGGCCTGCGCGATTTTGTGCGCTTTCCGGATGCGCTGGCTTTTACTTTATCAGTTCCAGCGCCGTTTCGTATGCTTTTTTCAGCTGCGGATCGTTCTGAATGTCCGCGAACTCATACATTCCGTTATCCCCTTCTTCGAGCGGCACCTCGAGATCGGGAACAATTCCGTTCTTATGAACCGCATATCCGTTGGGCGTGAAATACTGTGCGACTGTCATCTGGTATCCTGCCCCTTTATCGCCGACATTCAGGACAACCTGAATGATTCCCTTACCAAAGCTGGTCACTCCGACAATCTTTGCATTAGCCCGGTCCCGAAGCGCGCCGGCGAGAATTTCCGAAGCGCTGGCACTGTATTCATTCATCAGAATAACAATCGGAATCTCGACTTTGCCGTCTTTCGTCTGATATTCCGTATGGACTTCTTCCCCGTCTCTGTATACCAGATAACAAAGTTCACCGGCATCGAGGAAAAGGTCGGCTATATATCTGGCGTGCTCCACCCAGCCGCCCCGGTTATCCCGCAGATCAATGATCAGGGCTTTGAGCTGCTGCTTTTCCAGCTCGTTCAGCGCATTTTCAAATTCCTTGTCGGATTGCCCGGCAAACTCATAATAAGCGATATATCCGATCTGACCGTCCAGCATCTTACTGTTCACCTGATTGACGCTGACGCCGCGGCGTTCAATCGTTTTTGTAATTTCCTCTCCGTTGCGGATGAAAGTGACCTCAACCGTCGTCCCTTCCTGCCCTCTCATAACGCTGACGGCTTCATCCAGTGTATCGGGTGTGACATAGAGATCATCGCCAACACGATACAAAATGTCTCCGCGATGTACTCCGCTTTCCTCCGCAGGGCTTCCGTCAAAGACCCGGATGATGGTACACTGCTGCGTATTGTAGTTTGCGCTGATCATTACACCGATTCCGACATAATTACCCGTATCGTCTTCCAGCATTTTCTGGAATTCTTCCGGACTGTAATAAAAGGAATACGGATCATCCAGTCCCGCCATCAGGCCCCTCGCGGCATATTCGACCATTTTATCGTAATCCGGCTCAATATAAAAATACTGGCTGGCGGCATTGTAAATATCGAGCACGTCCGAAAAACGCCTGTACTGTTCATATTCCGCGCGGGGTATGGTTACCGTATCGCCTTGTTCATCAGAGGATCCTGTCTGAATCACCGTTTCTTTTTTTTCTGAATTGGAAAAAAGAGATTCAAGCTGACTCATCGTTCCCTGGGTGCATCCTGTCAGAAGGCAGAGCATCGTCAGAACACAGAAGATCATCATCATTTTCTTTTTCATTTCTGTTTCCTTTCTCAGTCAGATCTCATCTCTCGCTGTATCTTCCGGAAGATGAAGCAGGATATAAAAAACGCAGGCATCCGTAAAGCGTTTCAAATCCATTCCGGTACTTTTCCGTATTTTTTCAAGCCGGTAGGTCAGTGTATTCCGGTGAACAAACATCCGTCTCGCTGTCGTGGAAAGGTTCAGATCGTTTTCGAAGAAGGAACGGATGGTTTCCAGCATTTCCTCATTCCGAATCAGATCCGGATCTTTCCTGAAAAATTCTTCCCGGAGCGATTTCCTTCTGTCCGCCGGAATGGCGCCGAGCATTCTTTCCAGAAACAGGCTCTTATAACGGAAAACATTTCCTGCCAGATGATACTGTGAAGCGGTTTCCAGCGCCATCAGGCCTTCTTCATAACTGTCCGGAAGCGTCTGCCATGAATCCTTGCACTCGCCGATCCCGCATACGGCGGAAAAGCCTTCTTCCACTTCCAGTGTTTCCAGTACTGCCCGGGCATATTCCTCCGCTTCATCGCTTTCCGGGGAATGGTTGCTTCGAATGAAGGCAGCTGTATTATACTTCATGGGAATCAGAAGATCCCCCCGGTTCATGGGGGCTGCCGTCCTGAGCAGGTCGGTAAACGGCTGTTCACCGCGCCCCTGGGCTGTAAATACCAGGACGTTTCGATGCTGCAGAAACGGAATCTGAAGATCTGCGATTTTGATCTCCGCTCCCTGACCGGTTTTTCGTTCCAGCAGCCTTCGAAACAGGTCGTCATTTCTGTTCAGGGAAGAGGAAACGACGTTTTCCCGGAGCGTATCCATGGCTCTTCGGTTCTCCGGTCTGTCTTCGGTGATGATACAATACCCGCCTTTCAGACAGTACAAATTCTTTTGAAAACAAACCAGATCCGCATTCTCCGCATCAAACAGATCCCGGATTTCCCCGGATAATGCTCCGATTGGAATCATGCGAAATGAAGACTCTTCCACGCTCTTTGCTCACTTCCCGTTCCGCTGATCGCTGATTTGATAATTATATCACATCCTGGCCGGAATGAAAACCGAATTGTTTCTCGTTCTGATTTATGATATGATGTTCCGGATCAATTGCTTTTTCGAGGAGGCTTATGATGGCGAAATTCCATATTGAATATTATTCCAATGCGCTGCACCGCAGAACCACCTTTGATATGCTGATTCCGAATGATATTCGTCAGGATATTCCCTGGGAAAAAAAGGATGATGCTGACCGCGGAATCAAAACACTGTTCTGGCTTCATGGATATACCGGACGGTCGGAAAACTGGGTTCCGGAAGAACTCTGTGAAAAATTTCAGATCGCCGTGGTTATGCCGACTGCGGAAAATTCCTTCTATCTGGACGGCGAAGCCACCGGCCGCGCTTATGAAACGATGGTGGCCGTCGAACTGGTGGATTATGTGCGAAAAACCTTCTCTTTGGCCAGTTCACCGGAAGATACCTATATAGCCGGCTTGTCGATGGGTGGTTTCGGTGCTCTCCATACCGGTCTGGCCCACCCGGACCGGTTTGGGAAAATCGGCTGTATGTCTTCCGCGCTGATTGTTCATGAAATCGCTCATGCCAAGCCGGGTTTTGATAATGGAATCGGGAACTATGCCTATTACCGTTCCTGCTTCGGGGATCTGGAAACAGTGGAGGAAAGAGATGTCAATCCGGAAATACTGGCTCTCCGTCTGAAAGAAACCGCTTCCGCTTTTCCGGAACTGTTCATGTGCTGCGGAACGGAAGATTTTCTGATTGAGCCCAATCGCTACTTCCATCGTTTTCTGGTTGAGAATAAGATTCCTCATCAGTATTTTGAAAGCCCCGGCGGTCACGATGGGGTCTTCTGGAGCGAATACATTGTTAAGATAATTAACTGGATGTTTGCCTGATTCTGCAGGAGGCAATATGGTTCCCTTGCGCAAAATCTTATTTATTTTTTCTCTTATTATGGTTTTATTTCCGCTTTCCGGTTTCGCGGCAGATGAATTTCCCTTTGAAGACAACCGTTTTCAGGGAGTCTATACCACGGAAAATCTTGATCGTATCATCGATGCCTATAATTTGTTTCAGGATTGGTACTGGACATCTCAGGGCAATACGGAACAGGATTTTCACGGCCGTCTGGAATGCCCCGGCTGGACCGAATCCTCTGAAAAGGTGCATCATCTTCGTTTTCTTCCCGGATGGTATGGCTGCCGGTGGGGTGTTCACCGCATCAATCCCGAAGCGCCTTCCAAATATGGCTATGGCGAATGTTATGGCTTCGCTCAGTTCATTGGATATCTGCTCTCCGGGGAACGCAATCCCCAGCACAAGTGGCGGTTCTATTATTCCATTCAGGATGCCGGAGGGCTGAAAGTAGGCGATATCCTGCGAGTGGAATACATCTGGAAAGATGTATCCTATCGGCACAGTGCCGTCGTATATGCCGTACGGGGAGAAGAAGTGACTTTTCTGCAAGCCTCCGGAAGCTCTTACAATCAGATCTCTGTGGACGCCGGTTTCAGCGACGGTTTTTATCAGGATGTTCGATCTATAGAAGAGCTCGCGCACCTGCCTTATCTGAAAATCAGCAGGAGTAAGCAGAATACAAATTAGTCTGAGAGCTGTCCGAAGTCATCCGAGCCATTGTCACATTGAACACAAAAAAGGATTCGGAAAACCGAATCCTTTTTTGTGAAATATAGTATCCAGATGAATTACTTGTTCAGGATAGTCTTTTCCGTTTCCTTGTCGAAGAAGTGCAGGTGATTGGTATCCATGGCAATCTTAATCTTGCTGCCGGCTTTGCTGGATGTCCGGGGATCCACGCGGGCGATGATATTGCCGTCTTTGCCGGTGGTGCTCAGATACAGATAGGTTTCAGAACCCATCAATTCGGTAACTTCCACATCCACATCAATCGTGGCGGTCGCAAACTCAGCCAGCTTCTGCTCGTCGTCATGGATGTTTTCAGGACGAATGCCCATTACGACTTCCTTGCCGACATAGCTTTCATCAACAAACTTGGAAACCTTCTTTTCCGGCACAACGATCTTGTTTTCGCCGAACTTCGCAACGACATCCTGGCCTTCCCGCTCCAGCCGCACATTGAAGAAGTTCATCTGGGGGCTTCCGATGAATCCGGCAACGAATTCATTGGCCGGATAGTCGTACAGATTCTGAGGAGTATCCACCTGCTGCACAACGCCGTCCTTCATGACCACGATCCGGCTGGCCATGGTCATAGCTTCAGTCTGGTCATGGGTAACATAGATGAAGGTAGTCTGCAGTCTCTGATGCAGCTTGGTGATTTCGGTACGCATTGCTACACGGAGCTTGGCGTCCAGGTTAGACAGAGGCTCGTCGAACAGGAAGACCTTGGGTTCACGAACGATAGCACGGCCCAGAGCAACACGCTGACGCTGACCGCCGGACAGAGCCTTCGGCTTCCGGTTCAGCAGATGAGCGATGTCCAGAATCTTGGCGGCTTCTTCCACGCGGCGCTTGATTTCATCCTTCGGGGTTTTGCGCAGCTTCAGACCGAAGGCCATGTTGTCATACACGGTCATATGGGGATACAGAGCGTAGTTCTGGAACACCATGGCGATATCGCGATCCTTGGGCGCTACGTCATTGACCAGTTTGTCACCGATATAAAGCTCGCCATCGGAAATTTCTTCCAGACCGGCGACCATGCGCAGGGTGGTGGACTTACCGCAGCCGGAGGGGCCGACCAGAACAATAAACTCTTTGTCTTCGATATCCAGCGTGAAATCGCTGACAGCGGTTACGTTTCCGGAGTAGATCTTGTAGATATGCTGGAGAGATACACTTGCCATAGACGCTTTCCTCCTCATTTTTCAGGGATTCCCCTGTTTATGCGAATATTATAGTAAAAAGAAACAAAAAAAGAAATAGACTGATTATACAATCTATTCCTTCACTTTTTGTGCAAACAGGCCAATCCATCTTACCGGTGATTCCGGATCTCATTTCGTTCCAGACGAATGCTGTTGATCAGCTCACTCATTCTCCGGTCGGTATCCGCCAGCAGGGAGTCAATATAGTCCAGAGTATTTTTGTGCAGCATGGCGGATTCCTGCCGCGCACTTTCGCGCAGTTCCTCGCTCTCTACCCGGGCCCGGCGCACAATGCTCTCCTCATCCACAAGCTGCCTGGCTTTTTTCTCCGCTTCCTCTCCGATACGCTGGGCTTCTGCTTTTGCCGCTTCCACGCAGGCATTGGCTTCCTGATTGGCTCTTTCCACCAGGGAACGGGCTTCATAATTTGCCTGTTCCATCATCTGCTGAGCCTTCTGCGAAGCCTCGTTGACCATATTCTGAGCCTGAGCGGAAGCGTTCTCCAGAATTTCATTCTGTTTGTTCTCCGTCTCCCGGCGAATCGTTTCTTCCTGTTCCACGATCTCCGCGGCTTTGGCTACCGTATCAGGCAGATGCTCTTCCAGGTATTCAAGCTGAGCCTGCATTACCGCCCGGTTAACGGTGCAGGTTTCACTGTTCAGTAAAGATTTTCGGGCACTGGAAAGCTCCTGTTTCAAAACCCGGATAGCTTTCAGGCATTCCTGCGAACTGTTAAGATCCGCGGCCATGGTTTCATTCCCCTTTCAATGATTGTGCGTTTATTCATAATGATTCGACAGGGCGGCAACAATATCCTCCGCGGTTTCCGGCGGCAGGAAAGGTTTCGGATCTCCTCCGAATCTGATTAATTCCCGGATTGCACTGGACGATACACAAGATACGGAATCCTCTGCCGGAATAATCAGGGTAGTCACCGAAGGAGCCAGCATTCGGTTAATCTCGGCAGACTGTTTCTCCGCGTCAAATTCAGTGGCATTCCGGGATCCCCGGATGATGCAGTTTTCCCCGTGGGCAATCATATACTCCGCGAGAAGTCCTTTCCAGAGGTCTACCTTCACATTGGGCAAATGACGGAGGCTTCGCTCCAGAAATTCCTTTCGCTGATCCGGAGTCAGGCTTCCTGCTTTGTGGACATTGATCATCACCGTCACTGTCACCCGCTCAAAAATTCGGGCGGCACGCGAAATCAGATTCATGTGGCCGGTTGTTACCGGATCAAAGGATCCCGGAATCACACAGCTGCTCATCAATTACCTCCTTTACCTGCCTGTAAAAAGTCACACCGCAGTAACCCCAGCTGCGCTCCCGAAAAGAGGAAAAAGCGGACGGAACAACCGGCGGATGCCCCGCCTGGTGCTCGCATACAATGAACCCATCCTCCTGTATCAGCGGCTGTAAGGCGTTGAATACACCGCTCAGATCATTCATCTGATAAGGCGGATCCAGAAATACCAGATCGAATTTTTCGTTCATCTCCCGCAGCTTTCGAACCGCCGTTTCCCACTCGCACAGGAAAACGCTGGCGCGAGCGGTGAATCCGAGATTTTTCAGATTCTGCACCTCGCATGCGTGAGCCTTCAGGTCT
This sequence comes from Clostridiales bacterium, assembly GCA_015056205.1. Classification (GTDB taxonomy): domain Bacteria; phylum Bacillota; class Clostridia; order Christensenellales; family Aristaeellaceae; genus Aristaeella. The sequence continues at coordinate 277,920 of SVGS01000001.1, forward strand.
CTGTCCACAAGCACGGCATGATCGGCTCCGCGGCTGAGCGCTTCCAGGCTCAATGCTCCGCTCCCGGCAAAAAGATCAAGAACGGCTGCTCCGTAAATCTGGGTTTGAAGCATATTGAACAGGTTCTCCCGTACGCGATCCAGTGTCGGTCGTGTATTCCGGCCGGCCGGAGCCTGAATGCTCCGCCCCCTTGCGGTTCCGGCAATAATCCGCATATTGTATGATTCCCCCGTTATGGATCAGTTCAGCTGCTGCGGACCCGAGCGGCCGGATGATTGCCGCCGGAGCCTTCTTTCCCTCTTTTCCCGGCGAATTCGTTTTTTCGTGTTCTCCGCGATTTCCGTGTGAACGCGTGAACGGAGACCCGGCCCCTGAATAAAGCCGATTCCGTAGGCAATGGCAGGCAGCAGTACAATCACAGGGCTCAGTCTTTCCATCCACAGCGTCATCATCTTATTTGCGGCTGTTCCGGCCAGATTAATATAGGGAAGAATCATAATCCGAACGATCACACGAATCAGTTCAACCGCTGTCAGTCCCCTCGGATTGGTATAGGCGGTCAGCGCTCCTCCGATCTCATCCCGGCCGAGATAGGATTGCAGCCATCCGGGAATCGTTCCCTGCGATGAGGTTTGCAGGGATGTGGTCAGCGCCAGTACAAGCGCGAGAATGAAAAAAGGAAGCGTCCCTGCTGCGGCCATGATCAATCCCTTCAGCGGATGATAGCTCAGACGCACTTCGCTGTCCGAAACGTTTTCCTGCTTTTCTTTTCTCTGCCAGACAATCTCGCCGCGGGCAACAGCGTTTTCACCGTAATTTGCGCCGTTATTATAAAAAATGAGAAGAATGCCGACGATAATCACCAGATTGACACCGATTCGCAGAAACGCCTGAGAAAATCCGGTCATGGAACATACGATCAGCGAAACGAAGTAAACCATCAGCAGCGTGCCGAAAAAGAACAGCGCTTTTTTCCAGGTTTCAGTATCTACAGGAGTTCCCTGAGTAAAAGGCTTTTTGATCCCGCCGGTCTTTTTCTGTGAGTTCGATGTTTTCATCAGTATGATCCCTCCTGTTTCTTATACCGGTTCATCTGCCCGGATCCGTGTTACCCTGCTTCCTGAACTCAGCAGGATTTCATAGCTGATCGTCTGACACCATCCCGCAATATCCTCAGCCGTAATCTCCTCCTGACCGCTTCGGCCCATCAGAACCACCGGATCCCCTTCCTGTATTTCCTGATCGCCGGTGATATCCACCATCATCTGATCCATGCAGATCCGTCCGATGACCTTCCATCTTCTGCCCCGAATCAGAACTTCCGCCTTTCCGGAGGCGCAGCGATGGTAACCGTCGCCGTATCCGCAGGTGATGGCGGCGATTCGGGCCGGGTGATCTGTACGGTAAGTTCTGCCGTAACTGATATATGCTCCTGCGGGGACTTCGTGAATATAGCTGACCCTGCACATCCATCTCATACAGGGTTTCAGCTGCAGCTCCGACGGTACAGGCGGATATCCGTACAGGGAAATACCGGCCCGGACCATCTCCAGGCTCATCTCCGGATGTCTTTGAATTGCCGCGGAATTCGCACAATGCCTGATCAGTCCGTCCGGAAGCAGTGCGGTCATATCCAGAAACCGTTTAAACTGTGCTTCCGTATAGGCTTCTCCTTCCTCCCCGTCATCCGCGTCGGAAAAGTGGGTAAACGCCCCGGTCAGGCGCAGATGCTCGGCTTTATTCAGGGCTGAGAGCAGCTCACAAAGCGCATCCTCAGTCCGTACGCCGATCCGTCCCATTCCCGTATCGATTTTAATATGGACTTCAGTCTGTTTTCCAAGCTTTGCGCTCGCTTTTTCGCAAATCCGAATCATTTCAGGGTTGCAGACCGTCTGAATCAGATCATTCTCCACACCCTCTTCCGCATCAGCGCCCGCCACCGCTCCCAGCACCAGAATCGGAGCGGAAATGCCTGCTGCCCGAAGCAGGCTGCCCTCATCTGCTGTTGCTACGGCCAGCATATCTGCCCCGCCGGCGAGGGCCGCCCGCGCGGCCAGCAGCGCTCCGTGCCCGTATCCGTCCGCTTTGACCACTGCCATAACTTTAGCTGTATCCGGAACGATAGTCCGGATCGATTGCATGTTGCGGGTAATTGCCTCGGAATCCATGATGCGAATGTTTCTCGGAACAGGATGACTCATGGCTGTTTCCTCTTCTCCGCCTCGTGCTCATGGATCTGATCATTCAGCCTGTTGATATCGCCGCATCCCATTGTCAGCACCAGATCGCCGGGTTGCCAGTGTGTCCGGAGCCAGTTCTCGGTATCCTGAAAAGAGGGTGTCCAGAATGCATTGATCCCGTTTTTCCGCATGCCTTCCGTCAGCATTCCGCTGTTCAGATCGCCCGGATCTTTTTCACGGGCCGCGCAAATATCGGTCACCAGGGTGATATCCGCTTCTTCCGTGCAGCTTAGATATTCGCTAAAAAGCGTTCTGACCCTGCTGAACGTATGAGGCTGCATAACCGCAATCAGCCGTCCTTTTCTGCAGCGTTTTCGCGCTATGGACAGAGCGTTTCTCATTTCCGCCGGATTGTGTCCATAATCGTGAAAGATTTCCACTCCGTCAATCTCATCGGTTTTTTCAAATCTGCGGTGAACGCCCCGGAAAGACGCCAGACTCCGGGCGGCATCCGCCGGCTGAACGCCCAGCTCGTACGCCGCGGCTATGGCGGCTATGGCGTTCAGCGCGTTAAAGATCCCCGGCACATTCATGCTTACAGAAGCCGTAATTTTCCCTTTGTGCACAAGGTCAAAGGATGCCGTACCGTTTTCGTCCTCCCGAAGTTGAAGCGGATACCAGTCATTCTCCGGCTGTATCCCAAAGAACACTTTTCTGCAGGCCAGTTTTTCCGCCTGGCGGCGAACTCTCGGATCGTCTCCGTTTCCGATCGCCGCCCCGTCTTCCGGCAGCAGTCTCAGATATTTTCCGAATGTATCCTCAATCTCATCCAGATCCCGGTAACAATCCAGGTGATCGGCGTCAATGTTCAGAACCACAGCAATCTTCGGCGGCATGTGCAGGAAACTGCGATTATACTCGCAGGCTTCCGCTACAAAAATATCCCCGTGACCGACCCGCGTGCTGCCGCCGATGGCATCTAAACGGCCACCGATATGAATGCCCGGATCCTTGCCGTTATCCATCAGAATCTGGCTCAGCATGGCTGTGGTAGTGGTTTTTCCATGGGCACCGCAGATGCCGACCGCCAGCGGATACTCTTCCATCAGCTGCCCCAGCAGCCAGGCGCGTTCCATGCTGGGGATTCCCAGCCTTTCCGCTTCCGCACGCTCCGGATTATCCGGGTGAATCGCCGCGGAGTATACGACCAGATCAGCCCCGTGAACGTTTTCAGCTTTATGCCCCACAGTGACCGGAATCTTCTTCTCCTCAAGAGAATCCAGCAGGTATCCGTGATCCCGGTCACTGCCTGTAACCCTGTATCCCTTTTCCTGCAGCATTTCAGCCAGTCCGCTCATACTGCTTCCGCCGATGCCGATCAGGTGAATCCTTTTTCCCTGATAATCGCGAATCCGAGGTATTCCCGTCATTTTATCCTTCTTTCTCAGTCCAGTATAATTCTGGGATTCTCCCGGCTGGGCCGATATAAAACAAATCTTCTTCCGATGTGCTGTATGGGCTCCGCCCCGGTTCGTTCGCAGAGAATCGTCAGTGCGGTCCGCGCGTCAACAGGCGCTCCCTGCTGAACGCATCCTTTGATCAGTTCTCTGGCTTCCAGAGCGTCATAGGCCTCCCGAACCGATGCCTCCGTGACACCTTCTTTTCCGATATACAGAATCGTCTCCAGGGTATTGGCCATTCCTCTGAGCTTTGCTCTCTGCTTTCCGGTCATGTTGATCTCCTAATCAATAAAATCAAAATCCATATCGTCAATCCGGACAATGGACCCCTCTCCTGCTCCGGCTTCTCTCAGCGCGTCGATCACACCGATGCGTTTCAGGGTCCTGTGGAACCAGTTCAGGCTGTCCAGATCATCAAAGTTCACGCTGTCCAGGATCATTTCGATTCCGGGACCTTCGACAACAAAAACGCCCCCGTCTTCCGTTACGCTGAATTCGTCCAGTGAATGACGGATTTCCTCCGGCTCTTCTTCCGCAAAATGTACGATCGGCGGGAGTTCCTTCAGCCGGGCGGCGGTTTCATCAAGCAGGGCATCAAATCCTTCTCCGGTCGCCGCGCTGACAAAGAATACCGGTATTCCCTTTTTCTCACCCAGTTCTCTGATACGCGCAATATTGCTTTCCGGAACAGGCAGATCCATTTTGTTGCACACGATAATCTGTGGAAGCTCTCCAAGCGATCCATAGCGGCTCAGTTCCTGATTGATCCGTTCAAAATCCTCCAGCGGATCCCGACCTTCGCTGCCGGACAGATCGATCACATGAAGCAGCAGTCTGGTCCTTTCCACATGGCGGAGAAAGTCATGCCCCAGCCCGGCACCTTCCGCGGCGCCTTCGATCAGTCCGGGGATATCAGCCAGTACAATATCCTCGCCATATCGCCGGACAATCCCGAGGTTGGGCGTCAGCGTCGTAAAATGATAGTTTCCGATCTTGGGTCTGGCGCTCGTGACCACGGACAGAATAGAACTTTTTCCGACATTAGGGTACCCGATCAGACCGACATCCGCAATGGTTTTCAACTCCAGCACCAGGGTGTAAATCTCCGTCCTGACCCCGGGCTTCGCGAAATTCGGTGCCTGCCGGACAGCCGTCGCGAAGTGAGTATTCCCCCAGCCTCCCCGGCCCCCTTTCAGGATGCGTCTGGTTTCCCCCGGCTGATCCATATCCGCCAGAATCCGTCCGGTTTCCTTTTCGCGCACAACTGTGCCGACCGGAACTTTGATGATCAGATCCTCGCCTTTTTTGCCGGATCGGCGGTTTCCGGAACCGTCTCCGCCGTTTTCCGCCGCATACTTGCTTCGAAAGCGGAAATCCAGCAGGGTATGCATGTTGACATCCGCATAAAACAGCACATCTCCGCCATGCCCGCCGTCTCCTCCGTCCGGTCCCCCATTGATCACATACTTCTCACGATGGAAAGAAGCGGATCCGTTTCCACCGTTTCCAGCCTTGGCGGTAATTACCACCTGATCCACAAAATTACCCATATGCTCTCCCTGTCAGTTTCTCATCGCATGCAGCGGTGCGGGAATTCTTCCGCCTCTGGCAATAAATTCATCATTCCGGTAGGGATTAACCGACATCACCGGTGCGTATCCAAGCAATCCGCCGAATTCCACCCGGTCTCCCGCTTTTTTCCCGACAGCCGGAATGACCCTGACCGCGGTGGTCTTCTGATTGATCATACCGATTGCCGCTTCATCTGCGATGATTCCGCTGATAGCCGCCGCGGTGGTATCTCCCGGTACGGCGATCATGTCGAGGCCGACAGAGCATACGCAGGTCATGGCTTCAAGTTTTTCGATCGTCAGAGCTCCGCAGGCAGCCGCTTCAATCATACCGATATCCTCGCTGACCGGGATAAAGGCTCCGCTGAGCCCTCCCACATGATTGCTGGCCATAACGCCGCCCTTTTTAACGGCATCGTTCAGCAGCGCCAGAGCTGCGGTCGTCCCGGGAGCTCCGGCCATCTCAAGGCCCATCTCCGTCAGGATATGCGCTACGGAATCTCCCCTTGCAGGAGTCGGTGCCAGGCTCAGATCCACAATACCAAAGGGAATCTTTAAGCGCTGGCTGGCCTCCCTGGCTACCAGCTGGCCGACCCGGGTAATCTTGAATGCCGTCCTTTTGATGGTTTCCGCAACCACATCGAAAGGCTCCCCGCGAATCTGTTCCATAGCTACTTTCACCACGCCCGGGCCGGATACTCCGACATTGATAGCACTCTCGGGTTCTCCGATTCCGCAAAAAGCACCGGCCATAAAGGGATTATCCTCTACCGCATTTGCAAAAACCACCAGCTTGGCGCAGCCCAGCCCGTCCGAATCCGCCGTTTTCTCGGCCGTCTGCTTAATGATCTCTCCCATTTCCCGGATAGCATTCATGTTCATGCCGGCACGGGTGGAGGCGACGTTAACGCTGGAGCAGACAAGCTTCGTCTCGGACAGTACTTCCGGAATGGATTCGAGCAGCCGTTCGTCTGCCAGCGTAGCGCCTTTATGCATCAGTGCGGAATACCCGCCCAGAAAATCCACGCCCGTTTCCTGAGCAGCCCGGTCAAGCGCTTTCGCTATGGGTCTGGGATCTCCCTGGCAGATCAGGCTGACGGGGGTCACACTGATTCGTTTGTTTACAATCGGAATTCCGAATTCCTTTTCAATGCTTTCGCCCACCGGAACCAGATGCTTCGCTTTCCGGCAGATTTTCGTGTAGACACGCTCCGCGCACCTCTCCGGATTCTCATCGGAACAGTCCAGAAGATTCAGTCCCAGGGTAATGGTGCGTATATCAAAGTTCTCTTCCTGAATCATTCGAAGAGTCTGCAGAATTTCACCAGTTTCAATCATACCGGCCCTCCGTCAAATGCGATGCATGGCGTCAAAAATATCCATTCTCTGTATATGAATCGCCATCTTCAGTTCGTCTCTCACCGGCTGCAGCGCCTGATCGATTTCTTCGAAACTTCTGTTGGCTCCGTCCAGATCCACAACCATCATCATGGTAAAATAACCGCCGAGGATTGTCTGTGAAATATCGAGAATATTAATATTCAGTTCGCTCAGTCTGGTAGCAACCCGAGCGATAATTCCGGTTGCATCCAGTCCCGATACAGAAATCAATGCTTTCGTCATATCCCGGCCTCCTGTCCAAAATTCATATTATTATACAGGCAGGTATTTTCTTTTGTCAAATAAAGAAAACCCATTTTCAGTCCGCCTTCCCGGCGAAGAAAATGGGTCTGGAATCGGATTCGCTTTCGCTCCGCTGGCCGAAGGGTTACAGGGAGTTTACCAGGTTGAACAGATCCCGGTTGAAATTCTTTTCGCAGCTCAGTGCTTTTTCGATTGGCATATACATGACGCGGCCCTTCTGCATACCGATCACCTGGTTGCTGATGCCATCCCGCAGCAGCCGTACCGCCAGGTTTCCCGCTTCAAAAGCAAAGGCGCTGTCGCGGGCAGTCGGCTCCGCGCCGCGCTGAATGTATCCGATGACGGTCGACCGGACTTCCACCATGCCGCACATCCGCTTCAGCACGGAAGCCAGCCGGATCGCGCTCATCGGCTCGTTTTCATAGCAGGGCTTGCCGTGTGAAGTCAGGAATCCGTAAAGATCAAAAGGTTCCATGGATTCAAAGCAGCCTTCCGCCAGAACAATGGTGGCCCGGGTATTGCCTTTAGCCAGCTGTCTGTTCAGCTTGTCGGCAATCTCCTCAACCGACCAGTGCACCTCCGGTACAACGACGATTTCACTGCCGGTTGAAACAGCGGTGGTCAGAGCGATATCGCCGCAATGACGGCCCATTACTTCAACGACGTGCGGACGATCATGACTTCTGGAGGTGGCTCTGATTTTACGCACACAGTCCACACATACATTTACGGCAGTATCGAATCCAAGCGACATTTCCGAATAACCCAGGTCGTTATCAATCGTCCCGGGAATACCGATACAGGGCACGCCCATCTCACACAGGCATCTGGCTCCGTTAAAGCTTCCGTCTCCGCCGATGACCACCAGGCCGTCAATCTCCATGGCCCGCAGTGTTCTCACAGCCACTTCCCGGTAGGACTGCTCTTTAAACTCCAGACATCTGGCGGTCCTGAGATAAGTCCCGGCTTCATCCGCAATGTCCAACACAGTCTCCAGGTGAAGCTCCTGCAGATCATCCTTAATATTCGTGCTTTTTCGCAGAAGGCCGTTGTATCCTCTCTTGATGCCGATCAGCGGAATACCGTAAATCGCCGCGCTGCGGGCTACTGAATTTACGGCTGCGTTCATGCCCGGACTGTCTCCGCCACTGGTCAGAACACCGATTTTTCTCATCATGGTGATTTCGCTCCTTTTCCGGCCTGTTCAGCCGGATGGTCTTATGCATTCCGCCTTTCAGTATAGCATACCTTTTGCATTTAGAAAAGAGTGGAACGTCAAATTTCCCCTGTTCCGTTCATGTGTTCATTGACTTGCATCCGCTTCTGTGTTACTGTAAATCAACAGATTGTATCGGAAAGAAGGATGAATTGTTCATGAATATTGTTTGTCTGGATCTGGAAGGGGTACTGGTTCCGGAGATCTGGATCGCGTTTTCCGAAGCGACCGGCATTCCTGTGCTTCGCCGCACAACCCGTGATGAACCGGATTATGATAAACTGATGCGCTTCCGTTTATCGGTGCTGGAAGAGCACCATCTGGGGCTGAAGGAAATCCAGGACACAATCAGAACCATCGATCCGATGCCCGGCGCCAGAGCGTTTCTGGATACGCTGCGCAGCGAAACGCAGGTACTGATTCTTTCCGATACCTTTACCCAGTTTGCCTCCCCCCTGATGGAGAAACTCGGCTGGCCGGCCATCTTCTGCAACGAGCTGCAGGTTGCGCCGAACGGCATGATTTCGGATTATCATATCCGGGTTCAGCAGAGCAAGCTGACAACCGTAAAAGCGCTGCAGAGCATCGGCTTTGATACCATCGCGGCCGGTGACAGCTATAACGACCTCGGTATGATTCAGGCGAGCAAAGCCGGCATTCTTTTCCGGAGCACCGAGCAAATCCGCCGCGATCACCCGGAGCTTCCGGCCTGTGATACCTATGACGAGCTGCTTGCCCTGATTCGCAAAGCCTATTAAGAGAATAATCTGCAAATCCGGATTCGCCGGTCATAAGGTTCCGGCGGTACCGGAAAATGTCTGAGTAATCTGCATTTTGTAGCATTTTTGTAATATTTCTTTACATTTACTCAATATCGTGTTATACTGTGTTTCCAAAATGAATGGCGAGGAGGTTCCGCCCATGAGGAAGCACAGTTTTTTTGTGTTAGGGATAGTTCTGGTAATGCTTGTAAGCATGAGCGCTGCTTCTGCTCTGGATAAATCGACGCTCTATAACGGCTGCAAGGGCGAAGAGGTCAAAAAGCTGCAGCAGGCGCTGATTGATCTTGGTTATCTCGGCGGATATGCTGACGGCGTTTTCGGCCGCAATACGGAAAACGCGGTTCGCAAATTTCAGTCCAAAAATCATTTGAATTCTGATGGGCTTGCCGGAAAAAAGACTCAGGAGATTTTGTTCGCCAAGGCATCTTCATCCTCATCCTCATCGTCGGCTAAGTCCGCGTCTTCCTCTTCTTCCGCTTCCTCGTCCGCTTCTTCCGCCTCCTCGGGCGTAAATGGCTCTCTGTTCGGCGGAAATTACGCAACGATCCGAATCGGAGCCAAAGGAGCCCGGGTTACTTCCCTCCAGAAGGCTTTGTCTGCCGTAGGAGCTTATTCGGGATCCATCGACGGTAAATTCGGATCCGGAACACAGGAAGCAGTTAAACTGTTTCAGAAATCGGAAAAACTGACCTCGGACGGTCTGGCCGGCAAGAAAACACTGCAGGCGCTGGAAAAGGCTGTTTCCTCCGGAAAGAAAATCAAGGCTTCCGCTTCGTCGGGTTCTGCGTCTTCTTCCTCATCCTCCTCCGGATCCTCCTCTTCGACCGTGTCCGGCCCGGATTCTTCCTCGGTCAGGCTGCTGCACTGGTATAATGACGTCAAGCCATCGATTAGCAACGGCCAGCATCTTCAGATTTATGATCCGTCCACCAAAAGCTCCTGGACACTGAAAATTCTCAGCCGCGGAAGACACTGTGACGCTGAACCGCTGACCCGGGAAGATACCGATACCATGGTCAAAGCCTTTGGCGGAGTTTATACCTGGGATGTCAAAAAAGTTTATGTCAGGCTGCCTAACGGCACCTGGACCATCGGCACGACCCACGACCACCCGCATGACGCCAATACGATTAAGGACAACGGGTTTGACGGTCACCTCTGCGTTCATTTCCTCCGCAATATGGCGGAAACAGAAGAACTGGATCCTAATTACGGCGTAACCAACCAGAAAGCGATCCGTTCCTTCTGGAAAAGCCTGTCCGGTGAGGATATTGATATCTGATTTGATATCTTGATTCCCTTCCTTGTCCCCGGATCCCAAATCCGGTCTTTCGCCGGAAACTGAACCGTCTTCAGAGCTGTCAGGGAAAAAGCCTTGACAGCTTTTGATATTTGTGTATAATAGTCCGCTGTCAGGGGAATTTCCCTGACAGAAGGATGATGGTTGTGGCGCTTGAGGAGTTGGGAAAGAAGGTTCATTTATCCTTTCTTTCCGCTTTTTACGGCAATCTGCTGACGGAAAAGCAGCGCCGCGCCCTTTCTCTCTACTGCGAAGAGGATCTTTCTCTCGCGGAGATCGCAGGAGAGATGGGGATCTCCCGTCAGGCTGTTCACGAAGCGATTTCCAGGGCTTCCTCCCGAATGGCGGAGATGGAATCATCCCTCGGGCTGGCTGCCAGGTATCGCCAGATGGAAAACGGTCTGGAGCAACTTCGGCTGATGATTCAGCATCACGATTATGATCAGGCGGAAAAGATGATCGATTCTTTGCTCGCCTGGGATCAGGAGGATCAGAATGGCCTTTGACGGCTTAAGTCAAAAACTGCAGAGCGCACTGAAAAAGATGACAGGCCGCGGAAAACTGAACGAACAGGCCGTAAAGGACGGCATGCGGGAAGTTCGGATGGCTCTGCTGGAAGCGGACGTCAACTACGCGGTCGCCAAGGATTTCATAAAAAAGGTTACCGAGCGTTGTATCGGAGCGGATGTTCTTTCTTCGCTGTCTCCTTCTCAGCAGGTCATCAAAATCGTCAATGAAGAGATGACTGCGCTGATGGGTAGTACCAACGCCCGTCTGACCTGGTCTTCTTCTCTTCCTTCTATCATTATGCTCTGCGGTCTGCAGGGCGCCGGTAAAACCACCATGTGCGCCAAACTGGCCGGTTACCTGGCAAAGCAGGGCAAAAAGCCCATGCTGGCCGCCTGTGATATTTACCGGCCGGCTGCCATCCGTCAGCTGCAGGTTGTCGGAGAACAGGTTCATGTTCCGGTTTTCGAAAAAGGGACGCAGGATCCTGTGAAAACGGCAAAGGAAGCCATCGAATATGCTCGTTATTATCAGCGTGATGTTCTGATCATCGACACGGCCGGCCGTCTGCATATTGACGAAGCCCTGATGGACGAGCTGCTTCGGATCAAGCAGGCCGTTCATCCGCAGGAAATCCTGCTGACCGTAGACGCAATGACCGGTCAGGACGCTGTGAATGTCGCGAAAACTTTTGATGAAAAGCTTGATGTGACCGGCGTTATTCTGACCAAGCTGGACGGCGATACCCGGGGCGGCGCGGCCCTCTCCGTAAAGGCGGTAACCGGAAAGCCAATTAAATTCAGCGGTATCGGCGAAAAACTGACTGATATCGAGCCTTTCTATCCTGACCGGATGGCCTCCCGGATCCTCGGCATGGGTGATGTCCTGACGCTGATTGATAAAGCCTCGGAAGCTTTCGACGAACAGGATGCCGAGAAATTTGCCAGAAAAGGTCTGAGCAATAAGCTGACCCTGGAAGATTTTCTGGATCAGATGCAGAGCATGAAAAAGATGGGCGGTCTGAAGAGCATGCTGAACATGCTTCCCGGCATGAGCGGGAAAGATATTGAAGTCGATGATAACGCGCTCAAAAAGCCGGAAGCCATCATCCGCTCCATGACTCCGCAGGAACGCCGTAACCCGTCCATTCTGAATGCTTCCCGCCGCAAGAGAATCGCTGCAGGCTCCGGTACCACCGTGCAGGATGTGAACGCCCTGATCCGTCAGTTTGAACAGAGTCAGCAGATGATGAAACAGCTGATGAACAGCAAGGGAAAGGGCAAAGGCAGGGGACTGCTTCGGATGAAGTTCCCGGACATGTAACGATTGGACTCATATACCTGGCTATATGATTTCCATATACATTATTCTATTTATTTGAGGAGGATATCCAGATGTCAGTCAAAATTCGTCTTAAGAGAATGGGAATGAAGAAAAAGCCCTTCTATCGCGTTGTGGTCGCCGATATTCGCAGTCCCCGTGACGGCCGCTTCATCGAGGAAATCGGTTATTACGATCCCATGACCAAGCCGGCGGAAATTAAAGTGGATAACGACCGTGCCAAGTATTGGCTCGGCGTAGGCGCTCAGCCTACCGATACCGTCCGTATTCTGCTCAAGAAGTCCGGAGCGATTGAGGAAAAGTAAGCAGAGAAAGGATGCATCCATGCAAGAACTTCTTACCTTTGTAGCGCAGTCTCTCGTGGAACATCCCGAACAGGTAGTTGTCACGGAAACCGAAGGGCCGGAAGCTGTCATCCTTGAGTTGCATGTGGCTGAAGAGGATATGGGAAAGGTCATCGGAAAACAGGGCCGTATAGCCAAGGCCATCCGTGCCGTGGTGAAGGCAGCTACGGCCAAAAACAGCAAGCCTGTTTTTGTAGAGATTCAGTAGTGTTGTTTTGCGGGATCCAGCGGATCCCGCGTTTTTTCACCTGTCCGATACCGGAACCGTGGTTTTCGGTTTCCGGAAAAAGAGGAAGAACGATGAAGCAGGAGTATTTACTGATTGGAACGGTGCTGAAGCCACAGGGAATTCACGGAGAATGTAAAATCAAATCCTATGCGGCCGATGTGGACTCTTTTCAGCAGTGGAAGGATTTCTACCGTCTGTCGGACGGTTCCTTTTCTCCCCTTCCCTTTTCTCTGAAACGAATTCATGATGGTTTTGTCTACGCTGTTCTTGGAAATGCATCTGATATGGAAGGTGCGGAATCTTTCAGAGGATGCGATCTCTATGTTCACCGCCGCGACGCGGCTGAGTCCGGTCAGAACGCTTCTCTCATAGCCGATCTCATCGGCTGCCGGGCTTTCGATGAATCCGGAACGGAAGTGGGTGTCCTGACGGATGTTCTCCAGCATGGTCCGGTGGACACCTGGGTTTTCCATACCCCGTCCGGTCTGCTGATGGCTCCGGCTTTGCTTTCTGTTTTCCCGTCAGTAGACGTCGATGCCGGAAGGATTGAGGTTTGTTCCGAAAGACTGCAGGAGGTCGCAGTCCGTGAAGATTAATATCCTGACTATTTTTCCGGAAATGTTCTCCGGTGTCTTCTCGAGCAGCATTCTGGGACGAGCGGTTCAGAACGGCCTTCTCGAAATAACCTGTACGGATATTCGTCCGTTCTCCCAATCCAAGCATAAGAATACCGATGATTATCCTTTCGGCGGCGGAGCCGGAATGGTCATGATGGCGCAGCCGATCATGGATGCCATGGCCAGCGTCTCCGCTTCCATGCCCGGCGCCAGACGGATCTATCTGGGGCCCCGCGGAAGGCGGTTATCCACTTCGCTTGCACGCTCTCTGGCCCGGGAATCCGGCCTGATACTGCTGTGCGGGCACTATGAGGGAGTGGATCAGCGGGCACTGGATTCCTGTGTGGATGAGGAAATCAGTATCGGCGATTATATTCTGACCGGCGGTGAAATCGCCGCGATGGTGCTGACGGACTGTGTTTCCCGCTTCATTCCCGGTGTATTGGGAAGCGAAGCCAGCCCGGAAGAGGAGTCCTTCTCCGACGGGCTGCTGGAATATCCGCAGTATACCCGTCCCCGGGTGATCCGGGATCTCTCCGTTCCCGATGTGCTTCTCTCCGGAGATCACGCGAAAATCAAAGCCTGGCGAAGGGCAGAGAGTTTGCGGGCTACCGTACGCTTTCGGCCGGATCTTCTGGAAACGGCGAAACTGAGCGACCGCGACCGGGCTGTATTAAAGGAGATGGTCTCTTGTTCCTCCGAAAGCTGACGGTGATACTGATTCCCCTGAGCATGGTTCTCCTGCTCTGCCTGCTGACGCCGCTTCTGTCCTCCCTCGGCGGTTTCTGGGGCAGTCTGGCTCTCGGCGCGCTTCTCGGGCTGATGCTGGGGCTTCTGCTTCCGCTTGCCGGGGCGACGCGGTTCCGCGAACCCTTCGCCTATCTTCTGTGGGTTCCCACTGTGCTGATTCTGCTGGTGCTGCTGTATCAGTACCTGGCCACTCAGGGGGTAGACCTGCCGCTGCTTCGTCTGCTGGCGGTTAACGATTCCCGCATTATCACGCTGGAGAGCGCCTTTGCGGCCTATATGCTGACCTTTTCCGTTCGTACCGGACGGGGAATATAACAGGAGGGTATTATGCACACCATTATGCTGGACGGTAATCGATATCATTCTGCGGCTGAGGTTTATCACGCAATTGCTGTTATGCTTTCTTTTCCTGATTATTTCGGAAATAACGCAGATGCGCTGAACGATTGTCTGTCGGAGCGGAGGCATCCGGCTTCGCTCTGGATTCTCTCCTCCGGCCGGGATGAAGTTGCCCGATGCATCGCGCTGATTGCCAGAGTTTTTGAAGACAACGGCGGAACGGTAAAGGAGATCTGATCAGAATGAAAATTCATCTGCTTGGAGTAAACGGTCCTTTCCCCGAAAGCGGAGGCGCCACTTCCGGCTACCTTCTGGATACCGGTCGCGAACTGATTCAGTTTGATCTCGGATCCGGTGTTCTCTCCCGGCTGACTGCCAGAACCGCGCCTGAAGCGCTTTCCGCGATTTGTCTTACGCACTGGCATTATGACCATACCGCGGATCTGCCGGTTCTTATGTACCGGCTCCAGGCCCTCGGAAAACAGATTCGAATTTATGCGCCGGAGGATGAGTCTTCTCCCGTCTTCCGCCTTGTGTCCTCGGAGCCTTCCTTCCTTCTGACTCCGGTACGCTCCGGGTATTCTTTTCAGATCGGAAATCTCTCGCTGACTGCAGGTCCGGCCCGGCATCCGGTCCCGACGGTCGGCTACCGGATTCACAGTGCTGAAGCGGACTGGGGCTACACCGGCGATACCAATACGCATCCTGATCTTGTCTCCTTTTATCAGGGCTGCAGGCTGCTCCTCTGCGACGGATTGTTTTCCTCTGAAACCTGGAGTGAACAGAAGCCGCATCTGTCCGCCTCCCTCGCCGCTCAGCTGGCCTTGGACGCGGCTTGTGAGCAGCTGGTGCTGACGCATTTGAATCCCTGTATACCTTCCCGTATGCTCCTGGAAGAAGCGCGGGCCCTTCATCCGCGTGTCACCCTCGCTCAAGCGGGTGGTACGCTGACGCTGTGACCCTCCGGGAAAAAGGCTGGCTGCTTCCGCCGGCCGCCATCTGCCTGACCCTCGGCGTATTGCTCGGCCGGGCTGCCGATTCTGTTCTGTGGGGCGCAGGGGCCTGTCTTCTCAGTCTCCCGGCTCTCTTTCTGATGCGCTCCGGCAGGCGCTGGATCGCTTTTGGGGTGCTGTCCCTTTCCGTCGGCGTGCTTTCCGGCTATCTGTCCTTTCATCCATCCCTTCCTCCGGAAGGAGAATACCTTGTCCGGGGAATGATTACCGATGAAATCCGGTCGGGAAACTTCGACAGAAAATCCACCCGCCTGTCCCATGTTACGCTGGATGGCAAAGCGATGCCGGGCGGGCTTTACTGGTCCTGGTATCCGGATGAGTCTCTGTCGGATCCGCTTCCGGGGGATTATGTCACCTTCACCGCTGAACTCTATCATCCGGAGGGCGCCTCGAATCCGGACGGCTATAACTTCCGGGAGGAGCTGCTGCGCCGCGGGATGCAGGCTGCCGTTCACAGTTCAAAGAATCTGCAGTCGGAAAGTGCGCCGTTTTTCTCCCTGCCCGGCGCCGCCGCGCGATGGCGCTATGAGATTTCCTGCCGGCTGATCACTTCTCTGGGGGATGAAACAGGCCGTTATGCCGCCGGAATGCTTTTCGGCGCCCGTTCCCTTATTCCTTCCGAGGACCGCGCTGCCTTCGCCCGCCTGGGGATCGCCCATCTGTTAAGCGTCAGCGGATTTCATGTCGTTGTGCTTTTCTCGCTGCTGTCTTTCGTTTTGCGGCGCCTGTCCGTCGGCCGGAAAGGCATTTTCTGTATCACGGCATTTGTTCTTGGCCTGTACTGTCTCCTGTGCGGTATGAATCAGCCGGTTCTCCGGGCTTCCCTGCTTCTCCTGCTGGCGCAGTATGGCCGCATCCGGCTTCGCCCGGTTTCACCCCTGCATCTTCTGTCCGCTGCCTATCTGCTGTTGGTGCTGCTCTCTCCGGTTCAAATTACCGGCGTTTCCTTCCAGCTGACCTTCGGAGCCATGCTGGGAATCGTGCTGATTTCCCGGTATCTGACGGATCTGTATCACCCATCCAGCCAGCTGCTGCGCAGAATCTGGGAAGCCTTTTCCATCAGCCTGGGGGTTCAGGCCGGCATTCTTCTGCCTCAGCTCTCCGTTTATCAGCAGTTCCCACTCCTGACCTTTCTGATCAATCCCCCGTCGGTCCTGATCGGTTCCGCGCTGATTATCTCCTTCTGGCTGGTGCTGTGCCTGCTGCCTGTCCCGGCTTTTGTATCTTTGCTGGCGGCGCCACTTTCCGCCGTTTCCGGCTTCCTGCTTGAGATCGTCCGGAAGCTGGCCGCCCTGCCCGGCATCAGCCTGTGGACTCCCGCTTCCAACTGGCTGACTGTCCTCGGCGTCCTGGGAGTCTTTGCCGCTCTTTTCCCGCTGGCACGTTTCCGTTCCTCCTTCCGGATCTTCTCTCTGCTGGCCGGGCTGGCTCTCGTCATCGGCTCCCTTCTCCCCACCTGGCATAGCGATACGGAATATATCCAGTTCAGCGCCGGAAACGCGGATGCCGCGATTCTCTGGGATCAGGATCGGATCTATGTCTATGACGCCGGAGAAGCGGACGGGATTGTCAGCGGATTTCTCCGCCGACGGCGGCTGACGCCGGATGCGGTGATTCTCTCCCATCTTCACTCGGATCACGCCGGCGGTCTTCAGTCTCTGCTGGACGACGGCATTCCGGTACCGATCCTTTATCTGCCGGAAGGGGCGGAAGAACAGGTGATTCATGAGAATATGCTGGCTCTGCTGGATAAGCTGCGCAGGCAGGGAACTGAAATCCGGACGCTGAAGCGCGGCGATATGCTTTCCTTCCCTTCGGGAACGTTGACCGTCCTCTGGCCGGAAGCCGGCCGGATTCGTCCCGCCCAGGATGCCAATAACTATTCCCTGGTTTCCCTGCTGAACCTGAAGGGAACCACCATCCTGGAAAGCGCGGATCTGCCGGGCGCCTACGATACCTACGCGGCGGAACCGGCCCGGATTCTGAAAGCGCCTCATCATGGCTCCCCCACATCCTCGACCGGGGATTTCCTGCGTCAGGTTGATCCGGAGGTTGTCCTGCTGACCTGCCGGAGAGAACAGCGGGCGGACGATTATCAGCAGGCGCTGAGCGGCGCCGGAATTGTTCCCCGTCTCTTCGCCACCGCGCGCAGCGGAGCTGTTTTCATCCGTTTTACCGATTCCGGTTTTGAAGCAACCCCCTTCCTTCCAGATCGGGGGCAGCAGGGATCGATTGACTCCGACGGAGGTATTACCCCATGAATCATAAGGAATTTGCCGACTGTCTCTCCCAGGGGAAACTCCCGCCCGTTCTTCTTTTCGAAGGCGAAGAAGAATATATGAAGCATGAGGCCTTGAACAGCCTTCGTGCCGCCCTTCTGCCCGCGGGGCTGGAGGAACTGAATGAGTCCATCCTGAACGCTCCGACAGCCGATGAAATCATTGCCGCTGCGGAAACGCTTCCTTTCATGGCGGATCGCCGCCTGGTGTTAATTCAGGATGAACGTTCCCTCAGCGGCCGGGCGGAGACGGAGCAACGGCTCCTGGATTATCTGACGCATCCGCCGGAAACCGCCGTCCTCCTTTTCTGGACGGTCGTAAAACCGGATGCAAGAAAAAAGCTTTATTCCGCGGTAAAAAAGCTGAACGGAATCGTTACTTTTTCTACCCTGTCGGATCGCGAACTGACCTCATTTGTAACCGGCGGTTTTAAAAAACTCGGAAAGGAATGCGACGAGCGCACAGCGGATTATCTGATTTTTACCAGCGGCTCAGACTGCAATCTCCTTCTTCGGGAAATGGAAAAAATTTCCTCCCTGCATCCAGACTCGGATCGAGTTACGACGGAAGATGTATCCACGCTGGCTACGCCTTCTCTTGAATGCACCGTATTCCAGATGGTGGATGCAGTGGTTGCCCGGCAGAACGCCCGGGCCTTTACGCTGCTGCGGAATCAGCTCGCTTCCGGTGCGGACCGCCTGTATATTCTCTCCATGCTTCTGCGGCAGTTCCGCCTTCTCCGGCATATCAAAATCATGCAGTTTGAAAAATGCACGCAGGAGCAGATGCGCTCCGCTCTGGGCGTTCCATCCTTCGCATTTTCACAGTATGCCAGACAGGCGGCATCCTATAAGGGCGGTCAGCTGAAAACAGCGGTGGATATCTGTTTTGATACGGAATATGCCGTCAAATCCGGAAAAATGAATCAGGATGGCGCTGTGGAAGCAGCCATCCTGAAAATCCTGAATCTTTAAACCGGGTGCACCCTCTCAGATCAGTTCTGCAGGTTGTGCGGATGGCGGGACTCGAACCCGCACGCCGGTTAAGGCAGGGGATTTTAAGTCCCCGGTGTCTGCCATTCCACCACATCCGCATGCAGTTTCTGTATTATAGCATTCCGCCTTCCGAAGCGTCAAGTTATTCGATTGCAAAGGATTCGTTTCTTCTCTGTTCGATGTGCACCGACACGGTTTGCGGGTGTAGCTGCGTGAAAAAGCCACAAATAGACTGCCGGAGAAATTCTTCTTGCGTATTTACCGGCAGCATGTGTATAATGCGGAAGAATATTAACAAGTATGCGGAAGGGAGTAAAGATAATGAAAAGAATATGTATGCTTTTAATGATCCTGTCCCTGCTGATCGTCTCCGTCGCCGGCGCTTACGCCGATACTTCTGATCAAAAAGATGAGAATGTTTCCGCTGAAATCCGTACGGAGGACAGAAACGACGATCCGGAAAAAGACAGTCATGATGATGAGAATCATGATGACAAAGACGACGAAGACGACGATGATGACGATGACGACGATGATGACGATGACAAAGACGGAAAATGGGTAAAAAACAGCGCCCTGGATTATCATGGCGAACTGTCTGCATATCAGCCCCGCCGGGATAACACCTTCGGTCTGAAAAGATGGGGCAGAATCATCGTCGAAAGTGAGCCTTTCGATGAGGAAGCCGGTCCGGCCAGGAAGAAAAAAAGCGCTTCCGGTGAAATTGTCCCGGATTATGAGGCGACTTACGAGGGTGGACAGCTTCGCGAACTGGAAGTGGAAATCGAGCTGGAAGATGACGTTGAATACGAAGTCGTCTTTGACAGCGAGAAAAAAATCATCCGCGCGGAATATGAAACCGATGACCGTCAAATCTACTTTAACGGCAAAGCCTGGTACGATGAAGACGGAAAAGAAGTAGACGGGCCGGATCTGGAGTTTATGAGAAAATACTACGACTCCTTCCATAGTGCCGGAACCTGGTATGGGAATAATACCATGAGCTTGATCGGTCTCTCCCTTCGGGATCTCTTCCCGAAGCTGACGGACCGGTGGTACCAGGTAGTTCCGGTGGATCTGACCAAAGATGGCGTCTACCGTTTTCCCACCGCTGTCAGCAATATGTATTACCTCGGTTCCTGTATCGTAACCGTCAAGGACGGAACGGTGACAACGGACTATACCCTTCCCTACGGATTTGCTTATCCTCAGTCGGACTGCCTCATGTGGTTTACGGATTTTGATGAGATCACCTCAGAGTTCCTGAATGCTCCGGTCGGTTCTTACCACTTCGGAGAGCCCGTCTCTGTGAAGAATGATCTGAAAGGAAAGAAAATCGCGCTGCTGTTTATCTGCAATCACGTGACCTACCGTGTGCCGATCAATAACAACGGTGTGATGCCGATCCGCTATTATCGGAATAACAGCGAAACGAAACAGCTGCTGGCCGAGTTTGAAGACCTGGTAAAGCAGATGAACTCCCAGGAATAAAACTCCGGAATCATGAATAAAACGCTCAGACCGAATGTCGTTCTGAGCGTTTTGTTTTCCCTTCCTTACAGCTTCATTGGTTCGATGAACGCGCTCCGGTGAAGCCGTTTGCCTTACTCGGTGAAAAGAGCGGTGGAATAATACCGGTCTCCGCTGTCCGGCAGCAGAGCAACAATGACCTTCCCCTTGTTTTCCTCCCTTTTCGCCAGCGTAATCGCGCAGAAGAGGGCGGCACCGGAAGAAATACCAACAGATATCCCTTCCTTCCGGGCCAGCAGTTTCGCGGTTTCGAAGGCGTCCTGACTGGATGCTGTGAAAACTTCGTCATAGATCCCGGTATTCAGCACTTCAGGAACAAATCCGGCCCCGATTCCCTGAATCTTATGAGCACCGCTTTTTCCGGCTGAGAGCACGGGAGAATCTTCCGGTTCAAGAGCTATTATCCGAATGGATGGATTCCTCTCTTTCAGATATTCGCCGATGCCTGTGACCGTTCCGCCGGTTCCGACACCCGCGATAAAAATATCGATCTTCCCGTCCGTATCCTTCCAGATTTCGGGACCGGTGGTCGCCTTATGCATGGCAGGATTGGCCGGATTGGTGAATTGGCCCGGGATAAAGCTGTTCGGAATTTCTGCAGCCAGTTCCTCTGCTTTGGCAATGGCCCCTTTCATTCCCTTTGTGCCATCCGTCAGAACCAGTTCCGCGCCATAGGCTTTCAGGATATTTCTTCTTTCAATACTCATGGTTTCAGGCATGGTCAGAATAATCCGGTATCCCTTGGCGGCGCAAATGGAAGCCAGGCCGATGCCGGTATTGCCGGAGGTGGGTTCAATAATCACAGAGCCTTCTTTCAGCAGGCCTTTCTCTTCAGCGTCTTCAATCATGGCTTTGGCAATCCGGTCCTTTACGCTTCCGGCCGGATTCAGATACTCAAGCTTCACCAGCACGGTCGCCTGCAGGCTCAGCTCCTTTTCGATATTGATGACCTCAACCAGGGGCGTATTTCCGATCAGTCCCAGGGTGCCTTTATAGATTCTGGCCATATCGTACATCCTCCAATCTCTTCGTTTCATGGTTTACTCACCGTCAATGTATTATAACTTTAATTGCCTATTATGTCCATAGGTTTTTGTATTGTCGTTGTTTTTTGGATGCCGTTCTGCTATACTCTGCCTGTTGATGATTGAATATTCCCTGTGTAACGCGGAAAGGATCGTATGGCATGAATGCATGGCTGAATCGTTTTCCCCTGTCCCGCCCAGCTGAACCTTCCTCCCCCTCGGAAACAGCCGCTCTGGAGTTGACCTGCGCCTGTCCGGATCTGAAGGTGTCCCTGAGTCTTCAGAAAGAGATGGGGGATCGTTTTGCGATCTCCGGAGATCCGTCCGGTTATTATCTGTCCGGAGGGGAATCCGGGCTTCTTTACGGCGCATGGCATCTGATTTTTTCCCACGCCGCGAATGACCTTTTTTCCGGTTCGATGGAATCCGCGCCGCGTTATGCGCTTCGGATGATCAACTGCTGGGATAACCCGGATGGCTCCATCGAACGCGGTTATTCCGGTCAGTCTCTGTTCTTCCGGAACGGCAAACTGTCCTATGATCCATCCCGTATTCAGACTGTCGCACGTCTCATGGCTTCTGTCGGCCTGAATACACTCTGTATCAATAACGTGAACGTCCGCTTCCCTGCTCAGAAACTGCTGGAGGAGGATCTGCCGGATCTGGCCCGTCTGGCCGCTCTGTTCCGTCCCTACGGTGTCCGTCTGATGGTTTCTGTCGATTTCTCTCAGCCAATACGCAGCGGGGTGTCGACCGCGGATCCCCTGGATGCGCAGGTTCAGTCCTGGTGGGCCGAAACAGCGCGCAGGGTCTGGACAGCTGTCCCGGATCTGGCCGGATTCCTCGTAAAGGCGGACAGCGAAGGGCAGCCCGGCCCCTTCACCTACGGCCGGAATCATGCGGATGGCGCCAATATGCTGGCGAATGCTGTCCGGCCTTACGGGGGTGTAATCGTCTGGCGATGCTTCGTGTACAACTGTAAACAGGACTGGAGGGATACTGCTACAGACCGTCCGAAAGCTCCCTGGAATCTGTATGCTCCTCTTGACGGACATTTTGCGGAGAACGTGATTCTGCAGATTAAAAACGGGCCCTTTGATTTTCAGGTACGGGAACCCCTTTCTCCCCTGCTGCTAGGAATGCCGAAAACCAAAAAAGCACTGGAGCTGCAGCTGGCTCAGGAGTATACGGGGCATCAGATCGATCTTTTTACCATGGTTCCGATGTGGAAGGAAATCTTTGCGGATATGCCGGAGGATCGGATCACCGCCATTGCCGCTGTTTCCAACTGGGGAGACGACGAGAACTACACCGGTCACCCGCTGGCGGCAGTCAACCTGTTCACCTACGGCCTTCTGGCCTGGAATCCTGATCTGGATCCCCGGCAGGCGGTTTCGCGCTGGATCGCGCTGACTTATCCGGATTTCACTGCCAGACAGCATACGGCACTGACAGATCTGCTTCTGTCCACCCGCAGGACTTATGAAAAGTACACAGCTCCGCTGGGAATCGGCTGGATGGTTACACCTCATACCCATTACGGTCCCAACCCCTCCGGATACGAGTATGATCTCTGGGGAACCTATCATAAAGCCAATCATGAAGCCATCGGGATTGACCGGACGGAAAACGGAACAGATTATCTTTCCCAGTATCCGGCGGATTTTGCGCAGAAATATGCTTCACCGGAGCAGTGCCCGGATCTTTATCTGCTGTTTTTCCATCGTCTTCCGTATACCTGGCGCATGAGGGACGGCCGCACTCTGATCCAGCGGATCTATGACGATCACTTTGAAGGGCTGTCGGAAAGCCGGGTGATGCGGGATACGCTCCTTTCTCTCCCCTTTCCGGAAGAAGACCGCCGGGTGATTATCCGCAGAATGGATATGCAGCTTGCGAACGCACGGGAATGGTGCGATGTCATCAACACCTTCTTCTATCGTTTGTCCGGAATACCGGATGAACATGGCCGGAAAATTTACGACTGATCCGGTTCTGTCGCCAGGCTGACACTGTGTCAAACTGAAACGGATGCTTCGCACAGATAGATCGTTCTCCTTCAGTAACCGGCTGGTTTCCAGAAGGGTGGAGTTTATTTTTCCTCCGCTCTGCGAGGCGTGTTTGCGATCAGGCTCTGAACCTCTTCCATTTTCGGCGGATTCAGCGGCAGAGGGAATCGGGAGATGGAAATCGCGGAACACGCGCTGGCAAATCGCACCAGCTCCTCATCCGGCATCCCGTGAAGCAGGCCATATACGCAGCCGGCCTTAAAGGTATCGCCAGCCCCCAGTGTGCTTCTGACCGTAACGGAGAACGGTTTCATCCGGTGAATCGCCTCCCCTTTCCGGGCATACAGCATATCTCTGCCGCCCTGAGTCAGGATGGTCAGTCCGTCCGTTTCCCGCTGCATCAGCTCCAGGATTTCTTCAGGCTCCATACCCGCATAATGCTCCGCTGTACATTCTTTTGATACCACATTGACGGCAGCCTGCCGGTGCAGCACTGAACCGTGCGGGCTGTCAATCGTTACAAAAGGAACCTGATGCTTCCTGCAGAGTTGCGCAGCCCGCAGAGATTCTGCGCCGAAATAAGGATCCACTGCCGCCGCTTTGCAGCCGGCAATATCTTCCTCCCTGGGAATACTCCACCATCTTTTCCCGCTCGCAAACAGCGTCTGGAATCTTCCCATCGGAGAGCGCACCAGACCCGCGATCACCACGTAGTCCATTACGCCGGTATCCTCCGTAAAGCACAGGGAAGATAAATCCACCGTTTTGTCTTCATAAAAGTCCTTCAGCATAGGCGCAACCGACCTTCCGATCCAGGTACCGTCCATCAGAACCGATACGCCGAGGGAGGCCAGAACGGTTGCGGCCGTTCCGGTTTCGCCGCCGGGAAGAAAATACTGTTCCGCGATCTCCGAGTACTCGTCCGGCTGAAGAAAGCCGTTTTTCAACAGAAATGAATGAGTTCCCAGCACCTGTCCGAAAAGGTATACGTCATGCTGCGGTCTCATGTCTTTCCTCCGTTCTTTTCAGTTTCACGGTATTCAGGAAAATATCTGTGAGCATATGTCGAATTATTATAGTGAACGTAAGGTCACTTGTCAACATGCGGTGTTCCGCTTGTATCACGTTCCTGTGATTTCGGTGAAGAAGATCAAAATAGTTTGAGAAGAATGACAATATAAACTTAGAAATTACAATTTAGCTTAGAAACAACGTACAAACAGAGAGAATAACAATAAAGATATACAATTAAAAGACATAATAGATTTAGAATATATTGCAATCCTAACACAAAAGATTTATAATTTCTCATGAAACAATATCTTTGCAGGAAGGTGGAGGATCATGGGAAAGCCAAGAAGCGCCTGGAATTGGAACACCTGCCACAGACGGATCAAAGAAGGACGCGGCCAGGGCACAATGGCAGAGTATCTGCCATGGCTGACTATTCATGACCTTGCGTCGCTGGGAGTTTCCTCAAGAATTCGGGGCTTTACAACTGGACGGCTTCATCATCTTCTCTCCGGTTTTGAGACGGCTTTTTTCTACATTCTGGATGCGTCAGATAAAGTACTGGATATCCGGGAACAGTTTCCGCTGTTGCCCATGGAAGCGACATTGCGAATTGCTGACGAACTGGGGATCCGGCATCCGAGGGACCCGGTCAGCAGATATCCGTATGTGTTTACCAGCGACTTTGTTATCACGACGACAGAAGGGCTTGTTGTACGGAGTGTGAAACCATCTTCGGAACTGGACAAGCAGCGGGTGGTGGACAAACTGGCGGTGGAACGCCGGTACTGGGAAGAAAAAGGGATTGAATGGCGGCTTGCAACAGAAAAAGAGATCGACTTTCAGAAAGCCAGGAATCTGGAATGGATATATCGTTCCTGGGATTATCCGGAAAGGCTGCCTTGCGGTCTTACAGCGGAATGTGTCACATCGTACTTCCTGAATCTGTACAAGAACAGCCATTGGAATGTAGAAGATATCGCTGCTGAGACAGAAAAGCAATTTCATCTGCAGCCCGGGTTTGGCATATCAACATATCAGTATCTGCTCCTTCATAAACGAATAACCATCGATCTGAGCCGGCCAATGGATCTTACATCGACTAGGTTCGAAGCAAAGGAAGGAGGCAGGTTCACATGGATCGAAACTACTGCGTAAATCAAGTGTATCGGGATATCCGGAGCGACCGGCAATTCCGACTGCTGTGGGTAGATCCTTCCACGGCCGGCTCATATATCTACTGGCTGGATGGGAAACCATCTGTGCCGAAAATGCTGGGTTTGCAGGAACTGGAACTCGGAGTACAGCAGGGATGGATTGCTGAGGATCAGGATCCATTTGTGCTTCATGGCAATGCCAGCGAAAAGGACAAACAGTTCCGGGATGTCATTTGGAATAAAATGCGGGATGCCCTGCAGGATGAACCGGGTATCTACGACCGAAATATCCGGGCGGATCATCTGCGGCGCATCGAACAGGAAAGTGGCGAAAGAGTCTCCAATCTGTATCGTCATCTGAGCAGATATTGGGAGCGCGGAAAAACACCGGACGCTTTCCTGCCGGGATATAAAGCCAGCGGTGGCAGAGGAAAAGTGCGCGTTGGAAGGGCAAACCCAAAGAGCGAAACATCTTCCGACTTCGGGAAGACACTGACGCCTGTGGATCTCGTCAATTTTGAGGCAGCCATCCGGAAGTATTACCTGACGCGCAAACTGGCAGATCTGACATCTGTTTACAATAAAATGCTGGAGGACAGTTATTCTGTTCAGGAAAAAGCAGAAGACGGAACGGAGAAGCTGAAACTGTTGCCCAGGGGCGAACTGCCTTCCCTTCGGCAGTTTAGATACTGGTATTCCAAACGGCAGGATATCCATGAGGAAGTCAGCAAGCGCCAGGGTGAAACCGGCTTTGCGCTGACAGCTCGGGCAGTGACTGGAAAAAATGAATTCGGAATGTTGGGACCCGGATCCCAATATCAGGTGGATGCGACCGTGGCAGATGTTTACCTGGTATCACAGTTTGACAGATCAGATATCATTGGCCGACCGGTCATGTATTTTGTCATGGATGCGGTCAGCCACATTGTAACCGGGATGTATATCGGTCTGGAAGGCCCTTCCTGGACTGGCATGAGCATGGCACTGTACAACGCCACAACAGATAAGGTGGATTATTGCCATCAGTTTGGGATCGAGATCACGGAAGAACAGTGGCCTTGTCATCATGTTCCGGCAGTATTGCTGGGAGACCGCGGCGAACTGGAAAGTCATAAGGCAGATAATCTGGTCACCATGCTGGGAATCCGGGTGGATAACGCGCCGCCGTATCGCGGGGACCTGAAGCCCATCATTGAAAGCCATTTCAAAACGATCAACACGCAGGTGAAACCACTTCTTCCAGGATGGGTCATGCCGGATAACCGTCGGCGCGGCGGAGAAGACTACAGGCTGGATGCAAAACTGGATATCCGGGAATTCACTCAGATTGTCATTAACTGTGTGCTTCATTACAACAACAAGCACTACCTGACCGGATATGAAAAAAGCGAACAGATGCTGAAATCCGGCGTAGAGGCGATTCCGGTCAAGCTATGGGACTGGGGAATCCGCAATTGTTCCGGAGCACTGAAAACATTCCCTAAAGAGACGATTCGCCTGGCGCTCATGCCCAAGGATTCCGGAAGCGTTACGGAAAAGGGAATCTATTTCAAAAAACTGTATTACTCCTGTCCGCAGGCGCGGGAAGCACAGTGGTTTGAGAACGCCCGGAAGAACGGCCGCTATTCTGTGGATATCTCCTACGATCCGCGGGATATGAATACGATCTATGTGTGGGATAAAAACGGCGGCGATCCATACGAGTGTACTCTGCTGGATTGGGAACAGCGGTTTGCGGAGAAGAGCCTGGAGGAAGTGGAGTACGAGCAGAAGAAGCGGGATCTGCAGATCAGAAACAACGAGAGGGAGGAAAAAGAATCCCTCATCAATCTGAACCGAATCATTGACACCATCGTCAAAAAAGCAGAGGAAATGGCGCCATCCACTGCCGGAAAATCCAAATCGGAACGGTTGGCAGATATTCGGGGAAACAGGAAGGAAGAAAAGGAAGCGATACGGAAGGAAGAAGCCTTCACTTCATCGAAACCAACAAAGACGGCTGAAGCGGAGCAAACAGCGCTCTCGGAGACCGACCCGTTCAGAATGACCGAGGAAGAATGGGAAACGCTTTCGCCTGTTGAGAGAATGATTTACGAAGATGTGAAGAGGAGGCAGCAGGATGGCGGCATGGACAGTGAAAGCTGAATACCTTCAGCAGGTGCTGCCGGAATATCAGGACAATCCGCTCATCGAAGCTCTTCCAGATATTCTCTCAGCCAGCGATACTATGAAGCTGCTGACAAAGCGGCCGCGATACAGTGCGGATGAACGGAACCTGGAATCAAAATATCGGATTCACTGTTTGTCCCGTCTGCTGCATGAGTTTTACCAGCCGTTGCCGCAGCATATTGACATAGAGACCAGAATATCGGTGTGCTTACGGCAGGGATATCTGAATCGGAATCCCCTGGGGAAGCAATACACGCTCATGGCCAACGAATCATATGAGGCTATGCGGGAAAAGCGGCAAATTCGTTACATCCCCGGTTATCATCCCAATGCTTCAGGCTTTACCATCATCGGAGTATCTGGCGTTGGGAAAAGTACTGCAGTGGAAAGCATCCTGTCCCTTTACCCGCAGGTTATTCAGCACTCCCTGTATCATGGCGAACCGCTCCCAGTGAAGCAGATCGTCTGGCTGAAGCTGGACTGTCCGCACAACGGTTCTTTGGGTGAACTCTGTTACCGGTTCTTCAAAGCAGTAGACGACGCCATTGAGCCGGAAGAGAAGATCTTTGACCAGTACAAAAAATCCCGGATTACCATTGATTCCATGCTGACGAATATGCAGCGGCTTGCGCAGGAATATTCGTTGGGAATGTTGGTGGTTGACGAGGTTCAGCACCTTTCACTGGCCAAGGGCGGTTCCGACGCCATGCTGAATTTCTTTGTGACGCTTGTCAATACCATTGGCGTACCGGTGGTTCTCATCGGGACATCCAAGGCAATGCCGATTCTGCAGGGCGAATTCCGCCAGGCGCGTCGTTCCAGCGGTCACGGAGATCTCATCTGGAACCGGATGAAAAAGGAACGGACCTGGATTACCTTTGTGGAATCCATGTGGGAATATCAATGGCTGCGCAACAAGGTGCCTCTGACAGCAAAGATGCTGGACGCGTTCTACGAAGAAACGCAGGGGATCATCGTTCTGGCGGTGATTCTGTACGTATTGATTCAGGAAGACGCCATCATTAGCGAACGTGAAACCTTCGGCGCGGAAGATGTCGGCAGGGTGGCGCGTCAGCGAATGGCACTGGTTCAGCCCATGCTGGACGCGCTGCGGAAAAACGATCAGAAACTCATTGACAAGTACGAGGATATCACAGACATTCTGCTGGAAGAGGTTGACCGGCGGCTTTGGTCAGATCTTGCGAAGACTGAAAATCAAAAATCAGGAGAGACCCGAACACTGGAGAAGCTCCGTAATGACATCCTGCCATTCTTTGTGGCTTTGAAATACAGGCCGGAAGAGATTGAGCCTTACATTGAACAGATTTATCGGGAAAACAAAACCGACGATACGAAAGTCATCATGACCAAAGTATTTGAATTGGTCAAAAAAGAAGAAAGCAACGAACCTGTTCAGGCCGAGAAGAAATCGCAGAAACAGGAAACCGGTTATGAGGCATTTGCGAATAAAGGTCTGGTGGATGGAAAAGACTGGTGAGTGGACAGCAGTTCGGTATTCTGCCGGTACCATATCCGGATGAAAACTGCTACAGCATCATGTGTAGATTTGCTGTTCGCCACGGACAAACGAGCAACATCCAGATCATTCATGAACTGCTCGGCAACATAACGCCGCTCGACAGTTATGTATTCAAACCTTTCAGACTCCGGGATATCCGGCGCTGGTATGGCACAGATGAGATTCATGTACACTATGTCGAAAAATTCAGTTGCTATCCGTTTTACAACATGTTTTTACGTCCGACTTTTGCTGCGAAGGTGAAGGAGAGTGTTATCGGAACAAGTATGACAGTTGGGCAGGCAAAGCAAATCAACAGAGAGTGCGGCTTCAGCCAGGGCCACAAGAAAAGTCTTTGGTATTGCCCGGAATGTGTCAGGGAAGACGTCCTTCTGCATGGAGAAACATGCTGGAGACGGCTTCCGCAAATGCCCGGTGCGGTTTACTGTCCAATTCATGAAGTGAAACTACGGGAAAGCGGAGTAAGTTTCCGGGATATCAAATACAATCTGATTCCAGCGAACTATGCGATGAACCATATTCCTGAACCAGATCCGGAACCCGGAAATGTGTATTCGGATCGGTATATTAGTCTGGCCAAAGATATTGCCTGGCTTCTGGACAAAGGATTTCAGTTTTCCGACAGCGAATGGGTAAAGCGGAGTTACTTCGAAATCACCGGAAGCCATCTGACTACGAGCTTTATTTTCGATTTCTTCACGATTCCTGAATGGGCAGACCATTTCGAAGAATATCTGGCGGCAAAGATCATGAAGGACTGTGGAAAAGAGAGGATTCATTGGACGATCCGAAAGCAAATCGCGACAATCCTTTGCATCAAAAGGAAGTTTGGCACGGTGGAGAAGTTTTACTCCTCATAAAACGATGAGGGGGAATCAAACGTGTCGCTGTTGGATGGATTTAAAGAAATCCCACTGAAGGAAAAGCTGGAAGACTCCATTCTGACGATTACATCAAAATCGTTGAAACTGAGCCGGGCAACTGCCAGACTTCTTGATACGCCAGGACTCGTCAAGTTCCTGACAAACGAAAAGAAAATGCAGATCGCTCTCACACCGGCTAAGATCGGCGATGAGAACGGTGTGGATTTTACTTTTCCCCCAGAAGGACGGGAGAAGCCAATTCTGGTGAAAGAACCGGCAATCCTGAAAAAGGTTGGGAGTATGACGACGCTGGAAAAGAACGGAACCAATCTGATGCTAACGATCAAAGGGGTGGTGTATCCGGATGAAAAGGTGATCATTTACGATCTGGGAGAAGCAGAAGAGACGATCATCAAACCGCGGGGTAGAAAACGGAAAGAAGCATAGTTGTTGTTCGTCAAATTCCATGAGGATCAGATCGTCACAATAAATGCGGGAGAAAATGCAGCCTAAGAGGTTGCATCGTCACAATCGTCATAATCAAAGCGGAAAGATCGTCACAGTAAATGCGGAG